>JAZOOH010000012.1:0-15328 GCA_045654905.1 Acutalibacteraceae bacterium
GTCATCATCTATTGACTCGGGCTCGTCATCGAGTATATCTTCGGGTATATCCTCAGATAAGTCATCATCTATTGACTCGGGCTCGTCATCGAGTATATCTTCGGGTATATCCTCAGATAAGTCATCCTCTATTGACTCGGGTTCGTCATCGAGTATATCTTCGGGTATATCCTCAGATAAGTCATCATCTATTGACTCGGGCTCGTCATCGAGTATATCTTCGGGTATATCCTCAGTCACATCATCAACAACGTCAGATGTGTCTATATCAGATGTGTCTATATCAGATGTGTCAACACTTGTATCTAAATCCTCATCCATAGTTTAATCTCCTGTATTTATAGTTTGTTATTTTTTTAAAGAGTTTTTTATTTGAGCGTCTTTAATATGAATCTTAGTTCCATAAATGATTTTTCTCCAAAGATGAACCTTGACACACGATAAAAGTTCTGGTGTAAATTCCTCATCGTTCAACTCAGCTTGAATCAACTTGCTAATTTTACCAAACACTTTAGTAACTGCTTCAAACTCATTTGTATCTGCTTTGAAATTTTTCACGAAGAGGCGTCGAGCAACTTCTCTCGCAAGAACTCGTCTTGCATAATCGCAAGTTTCTGAACAACAAGCAACACATTGACATTCAGGATACGGCCTTAACTTATCAGCCTTATCATCCCAATACGTTGATAAAGTTCTAATTCCTTCATCTGACAATGTAATGCTAATGTTGTTTTCTAAGCGGTAATCCGGAGTGATTACTTCTTCAGGCTCTTCTAATTTATTGAAAAACAAGAAAGCTTCACCGGGTTTAAGTTTTGCCATTCGTTGAACCTGAGTATCAGTCATACTAGTGCTATCAGCTATAATTTGTTTATCGACACTTTCAACAAGACGAAATACCACCTTCATATCCGTTAAAGCCACAACATCTGTTGAGACTTTACGAGGTGATTGATCAGCAATAACCAAACCAACTCCGTAGGAACGGATTTCAGCTAACATTCTTTTTACAAGACCTTGCGCAATGGCACTCGGATTAGCATCTCCTTGTCCTGCATTAGTGTCAGCATCGAGAAGAACATGTGCCTCTTCCAAAAGAATTACATTTTTCAAGCCACCTTCACCAATGTAGTTAGAATTCACATATGCAAGGACTGACAATAACAGCAAAGCTATAATTAGTGCCTTTTGGTCGCTGTTTTCGATAGCAGCCAATTCGATAATGGTCGGTTTTTTCAAAATATCTTCAATCGGAATTGAAAAATAATTATCAAATAAATTCACAAGGCTATTAAGCCTTACTACACCTGCTCGACCGATATTTCTGGCATCTCCTGTATATCCAATTTCATCAAAAGTTTGTTGGAAACACTTAATAAAGTCTGAAATATTAAATATTTTGCCTTTATCTTCAACAGTGTAGGTATCGAGCCATCTAAAATCGGAATAACAATTATTAATTGATTCCTCAAAGATTTTGTCGAGTGGCGTGGACATAGATACCGCGGCTGCGAATGCTGTTTTTAAAGTTGATTTGTAGGTTTCTAACCTTACATTTTTAGGCGGCACAAATGGGTTAAATACAAACGGTGAAATAAAATTCTTACCTGGTGTAAACACCTGAAGTTCCGGTATGCTTTGCACCAAAGCTCTGTACTCATTTTTGGCAGGTTCAATTACTAAGAACGGAATCTTATGAGTTTTCCACAACCTATCTAAAAGGCTTACTGAAAAAGTTGTTTTACCTGAACCGGGAGTTCCCACAACAAGCATATGCTTTGCCAAATCTTTAAGAGAAAAACCGACAGTATCACCATTTGTGGATGAACGTAATTTACCAACGGTAATATCTCCTGCGTTGATGATATTTGACGAATAATTCTTATTACCTTTGCCCGATTCATTGATTTTCAAGCCTGCAGTAATACGGTCACTACCGATAGGCAATCTAAAAAACTCCGATGCTTCTTCTGCCGTTATAACATAAGGCAATCTATAAAGAGCATTGGAAAACTGCCCCGAAGTCCAAATTTCATTCTTTCTTTCTTTGCCAACTAATATCTCGTTTACTGCCCAAGGCAACGGATAAAAGTTGTTGTCCTTTCCAACTTCAGTTTTGTCAAGATTAATCAACCGTAAGTTGGCAGTCGTGTTAACGCCACTTGTAAGCTGGCCAAAAACACGACTAGCAACATTAGATATAGCTGTGTTATCACCGTAAATCAATACGTTAAATGCAAATAACGGCGACGTTTTATTCTCAGAATAATATTTGTAAACATCAGCGTGTTTTTCTGCCAAAGCAAAGCTGATATTTCCTATTCCTTGATCCATAACACCCTTACTTAGTGTATCCAACGCTTGCGTTATTCTATCAATTTCTGCAGTTTCACCCATCTCAAGAGACGTAGGAATTAACTGCATAGAAACAGCACAATTGGGATAGTCAATTAAAACATTAACCAGCCTGCTAAGATCATTATTTGAAATAGGTATTCTGTCATAGGAATAACAAAGAGGAAGGAGTTGGTTTTGTAAGTTTTCCAATTTCTCTTCTTTGACAATAGCTTTTATATTTGTATCATTTATATGTAAAACACTTTCAGCAAGAGCAGAATACTCAATCTCCTGAATTTCATATTTCTGTAACGAAAGTGTCGACTGACATAGTTTGATTAAAGATTCAACTGATTGTGTTGCAGAATTGACATCATTATCTATCGCTCTAACTACGACAAACAATCGAATCTGTGCATTATATGGTTGATTTTTAACTGGTTGAGTCATCCAAAGAATTTCAAGAGAAATATCTTTTGAATAACCGTTAGCATAGCTCATTGACTTGTATACTTGATATACTTCACCAAGCATACTTGCCATTTCATTTTTATATTTTTCTACAATCTCTATTATTGCATTTCCTCTATCATCAATAATGGAAATATGCGGTATTGACGTAATCTCAAGAGCATCAAGAGCTATTATTTCTCCATTGGTTAAGCTCTCGGCAGATATGAAGTTTAACGGCATATACAAGCCCCCTTATATAATCTCGATTGATTTAATTAAGAATACCCACCATGTGACTGACACTTTAATAGTCTTCTGAACAGCTCTGTGGTGCCTATAACAGTATCTTTTTTTGTAACGCATTTATGAACTGAATTTTCGCAGTAATAACGATGTCATTAACAAAGCGGGGATTTCTTGCACTTATAAAAATTACCTAAACAAAATAGAACCCTGTTGCCACAAAACAGAGTTCTATGCAAAGTTACATTTTCTGTTCTCTAAGTTTCGGCCTCATAGCTTAGATAATTGATTTGGAATCAGCAATCCATTGAAACATAGAATTTGTCACTCGGAACAACCATGCAGAATTTATTTGACACAACCTCAAATTTCCGGTCACTTAATCCGCGAGCAATTTCAGTCGCTCTGCTTGCTGAAGGAAAACGTCCATAAAAGAATTAAATTACATTCTCGTTTTTTTCATCCATATTAATTAAACATAGGACAATAAAATTTCACTTGAGTGCTTTTCATATTCACGAAAATCTTCAACAACTTTATTCTACTTTTTTAGTTTTTACCTACACATTTCTTTGTGACTCAAATGCATAATTTATAAGCAATCAGGACGAGGAATGCACAACGTTCCATACAATTGTTCAACATCATATTCTGACAGCCCCATATTTATCGCCATTGATAATTCCTCTTGATACGAAGGAGAAATCTGCAGGAATTTTCTTGAAAAATAGTCATATTTTACATAAGCAAGGAAATAATAATATATACCTCTAGGCTCAATCATAAGAGCTGCATTTATGTATTCTAAAATTTTATCTATAGTTGGTCTTTGGTGCAAAAAAGCTTTTTTTCCTTGCAAAAGACATACCGCTGCATAGAAGAACGTTTCAGAATTATCAAAGTTGTTTTCTATAGCTTTTTCAAAAGCCGGTAAAGCCTTGTCATACAATTTCAGTTTCAAATAGCACATAGCCACTGAATTGTTTAATTCTTGATTATCTGGATTTTCTGCAAGTGCTTTTCTGTAAACTCCTGCAAACTTGTTTACTTCAGGCATTGGCATTGAATAAACACTGTTAAACGTTGATATTATAATCGGACTATGGCACCATTCACATTCTTTTTGTGCGGTAGATACTCTTGCATTGCATCCGGGACAATTAATTTCAACAACTTGATGTGACATTTTTATTCTCCTTCAACCTTTAATTAAGACTTGATATTTTTATAGTGAAAAGGTCTCCAATTTTCATATAACTCATCTTTTTTGTTATAAAAAAATAATTTTTGAGCCCAGATATATTTCACAACATTTTCTTTTTCACTGCATTATAGTTCTGCCTTGAAAACCAAATAATGCCAGGTACGTTTCCATGAAGTGGCCCGCTCTTCGTTCTCATTGCAACGGAGACGCCCGTTAAGGACCTCGATTCCACTGATTTTTGCAGATTTTTAGGCAAATACTTTGCCTTCATAAGTTTCAGAAATTCGCTTATTTGATAAACGCAGAAGACTTAAAATTATAGTATAATTATACATAGTGTTGTCGAATTTGTCAATCAATTGTCAAAATTTGTCAAATGAATCAAAGGTAAAAAAGTGATAACTATAAATACATTTTAATCACCTTTTCCCGTCAATTCAAACTCATTTTTTCAAGCGTACGATAGACCAAACTCAGGTGAAACATTGCAAAAAAGCTTATCACAAGACAACACGCTATTATTTATATACAAAGATAGTGAATATAAATCCCCTGCTTTTATTTTTAATATCAGCCCCGCAGAAATTGTAGTAAAACTACTTTTTCTACGGGGACTTCTGCATTATATTAACAATCTTGTTGTAGTACCAATTAAACTATTTTCAAATCATTGGTTTCTCATAAGATTCTGCTAAGTATAAATTTTATTGTATTTTTGAAACATTGCACGAACTGTCATAAGCATCCTCTAACAGTTCAGAAATACTCTCATAGCCAGATTCAAAATAATCATAATAATCCTCCGGGGTCTGGGTGATAGCGCCATTTTTATTCGCGATTAAATCCTCATATGAAACGTATAAATATCTTGTTTCTTTTGTTGTAGGAGTAAACCAACCACCCGAGGTATATGTGTAAGTATAAATTACACATAACTCATTATTAAAATCATTTGAAATAGTTAAATCCTTTGGATCTGCAACGTAAACAGAGTTGAATTTAAAATTCGAATAACTACTGTATGATGAAAATTTTTCATTTATATATTTTTGCGCATGCGTTTTAAACGCAGTTAAATCTTTATCTGTAATCTTAGTATCTTTTGTAATATATTCACCTAAAGAATTGAATTTATAATCCTTAGAATATGAATTAATATAAATATCATAGTCCTCAGTTAAATTATCAATTGATGAACAGTACATTGTTACAGTATCACCATTAGAAAAACTATTTGAATACACATCATTACTGTTTTCAAAATAAAACCTGATTTTTCCAATGATATATTCATTTTGCTCCAACGCAATCATGTCATCTGCGTAATATGTTACCCTAAAGCCTTTTGCATCAGGAATTTCTAAATCTAAATCTTTTGGCACACTAAGTCTAGCTACACCATCTGAATTCGCGCCACTTTGTTCAAACGTAACATACTTGAAAGGGTCTAAGAAACTAACATCTTCTAAACCTTCAATTACATAACTTATTGACCCTTCGAAGCTTGGACACTTTATTCCACCTTTTGTTTGAACCAAGAAGTATTCAATTTTTATAACGTCACCATTTTTTAATTTTCCGTTCAGTTCTTTCGACTCCTCGGCCAAAGAGATGTATAATGATTCCGTTGAGTATATATCTTCAAATATAAGATGTGAGCCGCCGAATTTTTTCCTTTTGCTCAGTTTATCATTAATCTCTAGACGCAAATCAAACCAATCGATAATATTATACAGATTTTCCTCTTCAACGTAAGCTGCGCCATTATAGCCATTAACTACCAAGCCGGCACCAACCTGCATATTATTAAACAAAGAAGAATAATCCTCAAATTCATCTTTACAGTAATAAACACCATCCTCGTAATAATAATCATCTAAAGGATCGTAGTAGTAATACTCATCATCGCCATTATAGTTTTCAATATACTCCTCTTTATCAACATTTATATAAACGGTTGATGAAACGAAACTTTCAACATCTACCTTTACAGGTGCATTAAGAACAACACTTAATACAATTATCAAAGCAATAACAGCACCTAAAACACCCCCGGATATACCTAATGCTAATTTCTTGTGTGCCTTTACTGGTTCAATAATTTTTTCTTTAATGAAAGGTTTTATATCTTTTTCGATTTTTTCATTAATATCGTTCATAGAGACGTTGGCTAAAGGACCTTCAACCTCTTTATAAGCCGGTTTATACTCTTCATTTACACTACTTATAATTGGTGCACCTGTCTCAACCTCATTGTTTGTACCAGAAACAACTGCATTTTCTGATAAAACGGTTTCTGTATCCTTACCACACTGTGGGCACCCACCCGTATCAGAATCATACATAAACCCGCATTTTTCGCAAACTTTAAACATATAAAAACCTCTTTCAAAATTATGACTAAATATAATTATCTGTTCACAATCAAATATCTTTACTTTTTTACTTGATATAAGCAGATCGATCTTTTCATCGTACTCCAGATTTCTTCAGCATTTATTCATTCTGGCGATATCCAGAAACCGCAATTTCTGATATGCAAGTATCATCATATGCGCTACCTTCGTACACAGAAACAATTTCAAATTTTATATATGTTGTTTCAATAGGTTTATCTAAAACAATATGATCAGGGTGTTCCCCGTACTCACTGCTTAACACTACATTCTTTTCAGTACCGTCACTAAATGAGATTTTCATTTCTTTAACCCTGTTGTTTTTATAAAAAATCTCTTTTGATTTACAATAACCATTTGTAATATAAATTTCACTTACAGCAACCTCATCGCAATATAATTTAATGAAACATCCTTGACCAAAACCACTTTCACCTTCGGCCCAGCAAGTAGAATCAGAAAAATCTATAACATTCCGAGGTCCATATTTATTAAGTTCACCGCTATCATATATATCTGATAAAATTGAATTAGTTTCATAATCTATAAACTCAATATTTTCTATCGCAATCGTATCATTATTTTCTAAAAAATCATCTGTTTCATCAAATTCGTTAAAGTCTTCATCTGAAAAATACGCGTTATACTCTTCCTGACTTTTAGCTTCCATACCTAAATAAATAGCAAATCCTGCAACAAAAAACACTACAAGAGCAGCAACTGCTGCGGAAATAGTAATAACTAGTTTTTTTGAAATCACATTTTTATCTTTTTTCTTTTTTTCGTTTTTATGAGAATAAGGTTGATTGTTTGTATTCTGTTCCTGTGTTGCACTTACTTCCCCCGCATTATTACTCTGACAGGACGGGCAAACACTTGAAACGTCATCATACATAAAGCCACAGTTCGGACAAATTTTATACATTTATAAACCTCCTTTATTAGGATTAAAATTCGCAATCTTGCTATAAATCAACCTTCTGATATATCTTCGAGTAAGAAATATGCCTTAGGCACAACAACTGTAATCAGATTTATAAAGAAAATAATAATAAAATAAACTACGCCGCCATAAATTCCTATTTCATACATTATATATGAGAAAAGCCCAGCTACGAAAATGGATAATACAGATACACCCAAAGCAATCAAGCCTAAAAAAGCAATGCGAGAATTCACCTTTCTTGCTCTAAGGAAAAACATAATAGCCGTGAGAATCCCACCGAATGAAAAAACAAGAGATATTGACGTAAATAAATCAATAGTTTTTCTCTCTGATAAAAAATCCACAAAATAACAACCTGCTGCTACTAAAACACAAATAATCTCAATAAGGGACAAAAGTGCAATTATATAAAAGAAACCGCCTCTGTCACCCCACATCAAGCCGCTTCCTGTGTTTCCAAACAAAAATGATAAAGGGGAACTCCGTGAAGGTACCGAACTTCTACTAAAAAATAAGAGAAGCATCTGTGCAACTGATAACACTGTCCATCCTAACAAGCTTAATCTTCTTATTTTAGAAACATTTAACATAACACATCACCTTTTTTACTTTTTATATTAAAACTATGTTTAGCACTATAAATCCACTTATATTTGCTTTACATAAATATTCAATCGAAAATTTTTCACACTAACTTAATTCATCGATAGGTACTCTATTCGATATCATCGATATCTTTTGATAAACACCAACCGTAATCGCCATTGTAATAAACGTATGACCAATCGTCATCAACTTCGTAAACCTGAACATACGACCTATACTTAATTCCCTGTTTTTCAACACTTGAACTAGTGCTTGATTCACTATATAAATTAATGCCATTCCTGTTTTTTACATATGCTCTGAACAAGGCTTGATTTTCGTAATCAGCGGGATTATACAAGAAATCACATGAACACCAGCCTTCTACACCTTTGTAACTTGTATACGCCCAACCATTTTTTATTTCGGTTATTGTTATTTTAGTGCCATTAGGAATTAACCCAATCTGACTTCCGTTCATACTTGGTCTACTACGCAAACGAAGACCATCAACAGCCAACACCAATTTTTCATTCGATTCATCTTCAACCCATTTTGCATAAAGTGTTAATGTTTCATATGCTTCATCTGAGTCGAAACACCATTCCTCATTAAAATATTCATCAGTATACCAGCCATCGAATTCATAACCATTCCGAACAGGTTCGTTTGGTTCTGGTACAAGTCCTGCGCTATTCATATACACGCTATCTTGAGAACCTCCATTGTTCGGGTTAAAGTAAACATAAAAATCCTGTAATTCGTAATAGCTGTCATTTTCATTATAAGCGTTATTCTCATCATAATAAACATTATTACCATCGTACGATTGGTTTCGTCCAATAGCAATAAAAATCAAAGCTCCTCCACCAACTAAAACCGCTAAAAGTATAGCAAATATTGCTATTTTTTTCCAGTTAAATGAAAAAGCAGGTTTAGAATAGGTTTTCGTTTCAGAAACATTACCAGAAGCAAATGCGGTATTGTTAGTGTTATTTAACTCCTGAATTGGTGTTTCTGGTTTCGAGTTTTCAGTTGTATTCGCATCATTATTTTGACATCCTGGACAACATCCTAAAGAATCGTCGTACATAAATCCGCAATTTGTACAAACTTTATACACTAAAAATCCCCCTTTTATTTCAATTACTATATTTTATAAATATCCTATTTTTTTTCGTTAGGGTCATTAATCCTGATATGAAACTCAACAACATTCTCAATTCCGTTTTAATACAACGCATAAATTAATACGCATGCACACTTATTGATTCTTTGATTAATTCTAACTAAAGAATTACTATCGGAAGAAAACAGCTCACTCTAAAGTTTTAAAGCGTGTTTTTGATTTTCAAATCAGTTGCTTTACCCAAAGCAATTTTCTTGCTAAAAGTTTAAGAAAACTCCTATGCAGTTTACTTAAACTCAAGGTAAATCGCACCCTCCATTAGGTGGGTGGCATCTTAATAGCCTACTAATACCTTTGATTACACCAAAAATCGCACCATGCTTTTTTATAGAAAGAATCATATATTCTGAACAACTAGGTTCAAAAACACACTTTAATCTTACCTCATCCGGAGCGTAATGCTGATAAACATGTACTAACCAAATCAAACCTCTTTTTAATACTATGCTTATATAAACAATTGAAAAAAAGGCTACTACAAGCAAATCACTTTGCGCCGAGGTTAGACCCAACAGCTCAACAATGAATTTACTCAAAAAATTCTTAGCTAAAAAAAGCGAAGCTACAACCACAACAATAAAGGCAACAATAGAAATAATAAACTTCTTGTAATTGATATCCGGTCTGTTCAAAGGATTCTTTGGTGGTGGGGGTAAGTCCGAATACACAACCGGTGCCCCACCAAAATCATACTCATAATCAAAATTATCCATAATCGCACAAACGGCAACACAAAATGCGTTGCCGTCAAAGTTCATTTTATTTTATAAATTTTCTTTCTCTTAACATTGCTTTAGCCGCCTGGATACTTGAAGCCTGGGCACCAGCATCTCTCATTGTTACACTATAAGTTGAATTAGGAACAACGATTTTCAATGTATCTACAACATAATTTTGTTTGAATACTGACTCCTTGGATTTTAAGCAGCCCTTACCCATTTCTGAAACAATTTTTTCAACGACCTTACTTTCTGTTGTAAAACAAGTAATATCTTGATAGAAGAAATCATTGGTTAATTCCCAAGTATTATCGCTAGTCATATCAAAAATGAAGCTGTATGTATACATCTGTGTTGAGCTGAAGAAAATCCATGAAACACAATATTGAGAAGATACTGCAACGCCATTCTCAACTTTAACATAAACACTATCATCAAAAACATATGAGCTTAAGCATATAGGTGGAATCTCTGATATTTCGCTCTCATCCAACCCTATTTTCGCCATTGCTTTTGTCTTTAAATTAAGGTTATTGCAATAGTTAGCAACGCGTTTTTGGTACTCTTCCATTGTAATCACACGATTACGACCACCTAAACATCCACAACCTGTTCCGCCCAATTCTTCTGCAAAAAACTCGATGGCATCACACTGCTCTTTGCTTTTACCTTTCTTTGCATTTACCAGTGCTTGCTTTTTCTGTGCATTTGTTGCAGCAGAGCCTGCAATTAAACCAATAAGTTCAACCATAAAAAAACCTCCTATATTTTCCCCTTTTCAAGGGGTTATAAACACCAAGAATTTTAAAAAATTCTACACAACCAAGTAAAGTAATTTTACACAACTAATTTTGATATTTGTTTAAAGTTGATTTTTTACAAATTCCAACATAATTCGACAATCAATAGTTTAATCTTAACACCAATTTAACATTTTGTCAACAATTCGTATACAAATTTTGTTTTTAGGAAACCATGTTGATTACACTCGTTGAAAACGCATAAAATAGAGGCACCTTCCTTGCGGAGGGTGCCTGTTTTCGTTGATTTTATTTATTTTTGAACATCTGCTTCATTCTTAATTCCTTTGAAAGAATCTTTTTTCTTAAGCGGATGCTTTCGGGTGTGATTTCCACTAACTCATCATCACCTATAAATTCCATGGACTGCTCAAGGCTTAATACGGTGTGCGGCACTAAACGAAGCGCATCATCACTACCGGAAGCACGTGTATTTGTCATTTGCTTTTTCTTGCAAACGTTACAAACAATATCTTCGTTCTTTGCGCACTCACCAACAATCATACCCTCGTAAACGGGAACACCCGGGCCTATGAAAAGTCTACCGCGGTCTTGTGTGTTGAAAAGTCCGTAGCCGGTGCTTTCGCCTGTTTCGTGAACAACGATTGAGCCACGCTCACGCATTTGAATATCACCCTTATACGGCTCGTAGCCTAAGAAGAGGTTGTTCATAATACCGTTACCGTTTGTATCCGTCATAAATTCTGAACGGTAGCCAATAAGTCCACGCGCAGGAATTTTAAACTCTATGTGGGTTGAGCCGCCCTCGCGCACGTCCATATTTTCAAGCTCGCCTTTACGTGAGCCGATTTTTTCCATAACGGCGCCCACGTAGCTTTCAGGCACCTCTACAATGAGAAGCTCCATTGGCTCTAAAAGATTGCCTGCTTCGTCATTTTTATAAATAACCTGCGGACGAGAAACCTGGAATTCGTAGCCCTGACGGCGCATTGTTTCAATAAGAATAGACAAATGCAGCTCACCACGACCTGAAACCTTGAAGGAATCTGTTGTTTCTGTTTCCTCAACGCGCATACTAACGTTTGTTTCAACCTCTTTAAAGAGTCTTGCACGAATATTTCTTGAGGTAACAAACTTACCCTCCTTACCTGCGAAGGGGCTGTCGTTTACCATAAAATTCATAGAGATAGTCGGCTCATCTATTTTAACAAACGGAAGCGGGTCAAGGTGCTCGGGGTCGCAGGCTGTTTCACCTATATTAAGCTCTGTAATACCCGAAACGGCAATAAGGTCACCCATTTTTGCACTTTCTACCTCTACCCTTTTAAGCCCGTCGAACTGATAAAGCTTTACAATTTTAACATTTTGGTGAGAGCCGTCCTGCTTACAAATAGAAACGGTTTGTCCTGCTTTTACGCTGCCGCGCTCAACACGACCTACGCCAATTCTGCCGAGATAATCATCATAATCAAGACTTGAGAAAAGGATTTGTAACGGACCGTCAACATCACCCACAGGTGCATCTATATGCTCTAAAATAGCGTCTAAAAGAGGTCTCATATCACCCTCACGTGCAGACATATCGAGAGAAGCGTAGCCATCTCTGCCGGAAGCAAAAACTACCGGGAATTCAATTTGCTCCTCTGTTGCGCCTAAGTCTATAAATAAATCGAGAACCTCGTCTATTACCTCTTCAGGTCTTGCGCCCGGACGGTCAATTTTATTTATAACAACAATTGCCTTTTTGCCTAATGCAAGCGCCTTTTTAAGAACGAAACGTGTTTGAGGCATACAGCCCTCAAAGGCATCTACAAGCAAAAGCACACCGTCAACCATCATCATAATGCGCTCAACCTCACCGCCAAAGTCGGCGTGACCGGGGGTGTCCACAATATTGATTTTTACATCCTTATAGTGAATGCCTGTGTTTTTGGAAAGAATTGTTATGCCACGCTCTTTTTCAAGGTCGTTTGAGTCCATAACTCTTTCATCTACCTGCTCGTTTGAACGGAAAATACCGCTTTGGTGCAAAAGCTGGTCAACAAGCGTTGTTTTACCGTGGTCAACGTGAGCTATAATGGCAACGTTTCTTATATCTTCTCTGCTTTTCAAATTTATTCACCTTCACACAATGAAATATTGCTTAAAATACTATAAAATTATAACACTGTCATTTGTTAATATCAAGATTTTTTACACTTATTTTAATAGAAAATAACCAAAAGCTGTTGAAAATTATTATATAATTTGCTAAAATCCCTTTGGTGATTGTTATGAAATTTAAAAACGTGCTTCTCGCAAGTGATTTTGACGGCACTTTAAAAAACGACGAGGGAATTATAACCCCTGACGTCATTGAAAAAATCAAATATTTTATTAGTGAGGGCGGTTATTTTACAGTTTGTACCGGTAGAATCCACCAAGGCTTTCACCTTTATGACCCCGAATATATAAACGCACCCGTGCTTTTAGGCAACGGCGCTATGTCTTACGATTATGAAAAAAACAAAATAATTTTCAACGAGGCTATTGGTGATGAAGGTATAAAGGCTTTTGAGGCTGTTTTAGCCAAATACCCTACCGTAGCATTTGAGCTTTATAATTTTGATAAGGTATGCTCAATTAACATAAACGAAAAATCCAAAAGACATTTTACAAGTCAAAGCATTCCGTTTGAGCAAGTAAAGCACGTTACTGATGCACCGAGACCTTGGACAAAGGTTATGATTTTAGCGAATGAATTTTCAAAAGAAATACAGGATTTTCTTGAAAACTACCCTGAGGTAAACTTTTTAAGGAATGACGGCGATTACATAGAAATTATGAAAAAAGGCGTTGATAAGGGCGCAGGACTTTTAAAGCTTGCAGAAAGTCTTGGGTGCAGTAAAAAAGACACTTACGCTGCAGGTGACGGCTATAATGACGTTGAAATGCTTATAGCTGCAAATGCGGGCTTTGTCCCCGAAAACGGCTCAAAGGAAGCGCTTGCGGTTGCAACGCACGTAACACGCTCTAACAACAACGGCTGTATTGCCCACGCAATTGAAATACTTGACGAATTATATTAAAAGTAAAACATCCTATCGCAAAAAGCGATAGGATGTTTTTTGTATTATTTACAATAATCTAATATTGAACTGTAGCTTGGGCTAACATAGTCGTAGTCGTGGTCGTAAACAGTATCGTAGAAGGAATCTAAAATCAGTTTTCCGTTTACATTTTTAACAAGGAATACATCTGTCTGACAATACACTCCACCTGAGTTATAATAATCAGCACTTACTAAATAGCCACCGTTTGCCTCGCCTTTGAATTTAATTGAGTTTACGTCATAAGTACCCATACCAACGGCGTTGTTATAAGCTAAATAGAAATTACCGTTAAGATTAACTAATTTACCCATTGGCATATTATCAACAAGGCTTGCAGAAATGTAATTTTTATAAGAGTTTCTCAGCTCTGTTTCACTCTTTACGCTCTTAAATTTGTACAAATGACTTGTACCACGATACGGGTCATTTTGCTGATACCAGCTTTCACTCAACAAACTTTTATAGTTTGTGTAATCTGCTAAGTATGCATCATGTCTGCCTTCAGTTAAGCTGTAATACTGAGCAAGTATTGGTGTGAATTGTGTTTTTGCATTACTTGATGTAATTGTTGCTGTTGTTGTAGCTGCTGCAACAACACTATTTGAAGCAGCATAACTACTACCCGCTTTATTATTTATAGCTCTTACTGTATAACGGTAAGTTGCATCTTTTACAACAGACTTATCTACCCAAGAAAGCTTTGTGTTTGCAAGAGTACCTTTGTTGCTCCAGCCTGACCAAGTACCATTTTTAAGCTCCGCTCTGTAAACAACGTAATTTTTTGCACCTGCAATTTTGTTCCAGGTGACCTTTACGCCGTTTGAATCAGCAGCCACCTTTACAGTTGGCTGAGCAAGACGAATTAAACCGCTTGTTGCCATATAGGTGCTTGAATATGAGCCGTTAATTGCTTTTACCGTGTACTTGTAGTACGTACCGCTCTTTGCAGTCGTATCTGTCCAAGAGGTAGCCGTTACTGTGCCGCGTGCTGTCCAGCTGCTCCACTTTTTAGTTGATGTATTGTAGGTTGAGCTGTAAACCTTGTAGCCCGTTGCACCCGGTACAGCACCCCACGAAACCTTCATTCCGTTAGCTGCATTTGCAAAGCTTACCTTTGGTTGTGCTAAATAAATAACGCTGTTTGAAGCCTTGTAGGTGCTTAAGGTACTACCGTTTACCGCTCTTACTGTGTAGCGATAGGTTTTCCCGCTACTTGCAGATTTGTCTACCCATGAAACTGTTGCACCATTTTTTATTGTGCTCATATTCTTCCAAGATGTCCAGGCACCGTTTGAAAGCTCTGAGCGGTAAATTGTGTATCCTGTTGCACCCGTAATTTTGTTCCAGGAAACCTTAATACCGCTTGCATTATTTGCAATTTTTACAGTTGGTTGTGCAAGGAA
>JAZOOH010000013.1:0-16912 GCA_045654905.1 Acutalibacteraceae bacterium
ATAGCTGACATCGTGAAGCTTCTGAAAGGTAAGCTCCGTATCAAATCCCATTACAATACATTCAGTTTCGTTAACATCCGTTGTGACCGTAAAGCCCTCTCCACTCAGCTCGTCCTTAAGTGACTGAGTTCCGCAGACGTAGAGCTTTTTGCCCTCGTGGTGCTTATGGAGATAGTAGGCGGTCGCCTGAGATGACGTCATAAAATCATCTCTGCACGCTGAAATACCGAGTGACGCAAGCTTTTTGACATAATCATCCACGCTTTTAGATGAATTGTTAGTCATAAAAAGATATCTGCGGCCCGTATCCTTCAGAGTACCGAGCAGCTCCAGCGTAAAATCGTAGAGCTGACTGCCGAGATACAAGGTTCCGTCCATATCGAATAAATAAAGCTTTTTGCTGCGAAGCAGCTCATTTTTTTGCATTGTTTAGTCTCCTTTCGGGGGTTGCAGAACGAATGCACTCCCCTGCTGCACTTTACGGTATCAGTATAACAGACGAAAGATAAAATTTCAATAATATAAAGTAAGTATACAGGTATTCAGAATTTCGGGTATAAAAAATCCGCAATCATAATGATTACGATTTAACAGTGGGGATTGAACCCATGACCTATTGACTGCTGTTCAAGCGCTCTCTGATTTTATTGATTTTTTCTTATTTGTATGTTACCATAAATTAAAATCTACAAGTACCGGAGAATATGAAAATGACAACAGCGGAATATTTGAATTTAATCGATGAAGTAAATGAAAGCGGAAAACACAAGGCGGACTGGGCATCACTTGCTCACCACAAAGTACCTGATTGGTATATGCACGACAAATTAGGGGTATTCATTCATTGGGGAATTTACTCTGTACCTGCATTCGGCTGCGAATGGTATTCCCGCGGTATGTATGACCGTAATACACGTGATTTCCAACACCATCAAAAGACCTACGGTGTCCAGAGTGTTTTTGGATATAAAGATTTTATCCCCATGTTCAAAGCAGAAAAATTCGATGCGTCAGAATGGATTTCACTTTTCAAAAAAGCGGGTATTAAATACGTTATGCCTGTTGCCGAGCATCACGATGGTTTTGCAATGTATGATACCGAATTCAACCGCTGGAATTCAACAAAAATGGGACCACTAAGAGACGTTATGGGTGAACTCAAATCAGAATGCGAAAAACAGGGGCTTATCCTTTGTGCATCAACGCACCGTGCAGAACACTATTTCTTTATGAATCCGGGCAGACTTTATGACAGCGACGTAAACGATGAAAAATATGCTGATTTTTATGGTCCTGCCGTTTATTGTGAAGAATTTGCCCCTGAAATAATACACATAACAACCGCAGATACATATTCAAAAGGTGCGAGTAAAGAATGGCTTGAAGACTGGCTTGTACGCACTTGTGAATTGATTGATAAATACCAACCGTCAGTTCTCTATTTTGATTGGTGGATTCATAACCATTCTTTCAAACCTTATCTTAAAAAACTTGCAGCATATTACTATAACCGTGCCGAAGAATGGGGTAAGGAAGTTACAATCAACTACAAGCACGAGGCGTTTCCTCCCAACGTTGCCACATTTGACATTGAAAGAGGTGCATTGACGGGCATATCTCCGATTTATTGGCAGACGGATACCGCAATAGGTAAATGCTCTTGGGGTTATAGAGCAGACAACGAATATAAGTCTTCACGTCAGGTTATATGTGACCTTGTGGATATAGTTTCCAAAAATGGCAATCTGCTTATAAATATCGGCCCGAAATCTGACGGCACAATCACAGATGAAGAAACACAGGTTCTTCTTGATATGGGGGAATGGCTCAGAATTAACGGCGAAGGTATTTACGGTACAACTTACTGGAAACAGTTTGGTGAAGGTGAAGTCAATGCCGAAGAAGGGTTTTTCAAAGACGGAGACGAAAAAGCATTTACAAGCGAGGATTTCAGATTTACATATAAAAACGGTTATCTTTACGCTTTCCAGATGCGTCCGTCAAAAAACGTGAAAATCAAAACTCTAAAAAAACATATCCCTCACGACTACTTAATTGAAAACATTGAGCTTTTAGGAAGCGGAGAGAAAATTGAATTCACAAGAGATGAGGAAGCACTTAAAATAAATCTCAAAGGTGAATTCAACAGCGACTTGCCGATTTGTTTCAAAATTGCAATTGGATAAATACTAAAAATTAAACTCAGGTTCACTGATATTTTCAGCAAACCTGAGTTTTTTTGCAATACACATAAGATGCAACAACCGTTGCTTAGATAACCATTTCTTAGTAAAAACAACAAATCCGTACCCGTTTCTAAAGAAAAAGGTTCGGATTATATTGTCTTAACGCAAATATTCAACCTATAAATAAAACGTTAGCAGCACACATATTTAGTTTTTGTTTGCTTAAAATTAAAATGGCTGAACAAATTAATATTTAGCAGGCAAAAACAAATATCCGAATCAGTGAAAAACAAAAGTTACTTTTGTTATTTGTTCTGGTTCTTCTGACTATTCTGATTATTTTGGTTGTTTTGATTGTTATTGTTGTTGTTTTGGTTGTTTTGGTTGTTTTTGTTGTTATCGTTGTTATTATTGTTGTTTTGGTTGTTTTTGTTGTTTTGGTTGTTTTTGTTGTTCATATTCTCACCTCCTGAATATTTTACAAGGATAGTTTACCTCATTAGCGACAAACTATTCATATATATAAAAAACTGAAGGGAGAAAAAATATGCTTTTGATTATAAACGGTCTTTTGCATACAATGGAAACTGATGCACCATTACGAGCTGATATTCTGATAGACAAAGGAAAAATTGTAAAAATCAAAAAAAAGATTGTTCCGACAGAGGGGACAGAAATTTTTGACGCCGAAAATCTGAATATTTATCCCGGATTTATTGATGCACACAGTCATATCGGAATTGCGGAGGATAAAATTTCATCACAAAATGATACAAGTAATGAGAATACCAACCCGATAACCCCTTTTATAAGAGGAATAGACAGTATTAATCCTATGGACAGCGCTTTCCATAATGCTATTGCTGCCGGTATTACCGGTGTTATGGTAGGTCCCGGAAGCTCCAATGCTATTGGTGGACAATTTGCATTTATAAAAACCCATGGCAGATGTATTGACGATATGGTCGTACTTGCCCCTGCCGCAATCAAAATTGCTTTTGGAGAAAATCCTATGAACTGTTACGGTCTTAACGGAAATATGCCGTCGAGCCGTATGGGAATTGCTTCGCTTATAAGAGAAGAACTTTTCCGTGCAAAGCAATATTTTTCACAGAAACAATCAGGCGACAAAGATTTTACCTTGGAATGCTACAAAGATCTTTTTGAAAAGAAAATTCCACTTAAGGCTCACGCGCATCGAACTGACGACATTTTCACTGCAATAAGAATTGCCAAGGAATTTGACCTGGAACTTACAATAGACCACTGTACAGAGGGGCATCTGATTGCAGGGGAAATTGCAAGAAGTGAGTTCCCTGCCATTGTGGGTCCATCTCTTGCATCACGCAATAAAGACGAAGTCAGTCAGTCGGATTTTAAAACCGTAGGTATTCTCCATAATGCAGGAGTTAAGGTCGCAATAACCACCGACCACCCTGTTTCAAGAATACAGTATTTGCCTTTATGTGCAGGTATTGCGGCAAAAGAAGGCCTTGGCGAAACAGCGGCACTTCGTGCAATTACCATTGATGCGGCACACATATGCAGAGTTGATCACAGATTAGGCAGTCTAAAAGAAGGCAAGGATGCAGATATTGTTATTTTTGAGGGCAATCCTTTGGAAATAAACTCTTGTGTTAAAGCTACAATTATAAACGGAGAAATTGTGTGGCGGAATTAAAAAGTTTTTTCAGAAGGTATAAGCCGAAGATTGATTTTAAATCTTAGCAATTTATGGCAGTTTCAGATAAGGTATCATAAAATAACCGAGCAGAGCGTAACTGCTCTGCTCGGCTGACCTGCAAAAAATCAACTTTAATGCGCACGTCTAAAAGTTTTATCTATGGATAATTGGTTTAACGACTCCATATTCCTTTGAAGAAAATAGCAAAGGCCTTCTTCTAGAAAATCGCCAAGTTTCTCAAAAAAAGCATTGAAAATTGGGTTCTTAACTAAAAGTCTTTTTTGCGAGTTCAATGGGATGCTATCCCATTGAGAACCTTCCATAATTTCCTTGCAGAATGTTTCTATCTCAGACTTAGCTATTACCCAATCATCTGCAACATCATAATACCAGTATTCTACAACAGCTTCATCAGTTACACCAAACAAAGTGGTTTTGCCCGCTTCTTCATCCCTGATGATAGCACAAATAGAATCAACAGGTATGCTGTTGAATATTCCCTGGTTTTCTAATCTCATATAAATATGCTCTTTCCCAAACACGGGAAGGAAATTACTATCAAAGCGCGCTTTCGTGCTATCCTCTTTGAAATATACGCCATGCCTTAACAATGTATCTTGTATTTCTTTTATTACTTTATAACCAATATTTCTATTTCGTGCACGAAGATCATCTTCAGACAGTTCAACAAGGTCTGCCACTGTATCAACACCTGCACATTTCAAACAATTGAAAGCACGTACGCTGAGATCTAGCTCCTCTATTGTAGCCTCATAGTCTATATCACGTTTCACATTAACAAGTATGGACTCAAAAAACTCGGGATACTGTTTGAAAATATATTCGAGATTTTCAAGAGGGGCACAATCATTGGGTTTTAACCGTTCAATTAATGTAAAAATTGAATGACGATTTCTTATCATCCAATCTATTAACTGTTTAATAAATATTTCTGTTTTTTCTTTGCTCAAATACTCAACAGAAGTATCGCTGATTTCAAAAATCACTTTTTTATCTTTTAAAAATTGCTCAATTCTAACGATTTCATCATTGCTGATTTTTTTTGATGCTTTTAATCCTTGTATTTGGTTTATTAAATCTTCAATTGTGCCAATATTTAAATCCATCAGTTTTAAAACAATATTGAGTGGGAGATCTAATAAGGACTGTGAGAGAACGCTCTCATCAATGACCAGCGGAATTAATTTTTCAGTAAATAAATCTTCGATAACAGAGTTTAAAAAAGCATCTTTAAATCGATACCCCTTTTTGTTTACACAGTTAACCATATCAAAAAAAGAGACATCGTCTAAATTAAATGCTTTTAGCAAAAGATCTACTCGAGATGTATGTAGAAGATGGTTTAGAGAGGTTATGTTCAAAATAGAAACTTTGTCTAAATATGGATTAAGAACTTCAATTTTTTCAATAGGACATTCTAATTCCGTCTTGATTTCACTTGGACTTTTTTGCGACATTTCTCCACTATGTATAACATCAAAGTCAATGCCTAACCGTACATCTGGTAATTCGGATGGATTGATTCCAAAAATCCCGGACAACAGAGATGCGTAAAAATCATTTTCTGAGACGGTAAAGACATCATAGATAAAAGGTTTCAATTTTTTGCTACGAGAAGGGTGGCGCAGTTTACGGAAAGCTTTTGCTTTTATTTGTTCGATTCTTTCAGGAGTGCGTGAATATTTGGCAGCGATGTCTTCCGACGTCATTTTCACCCCGTTATATCCACACGCCAATTTAATAACATTCATTTCACGTGGAGAAAGAGTTTTCAAAATTTCATTAATTATCTGTTTAATACAAATACTGTGGTTGGCATAACATGTTTTATGGAACGCGCAATGATTTATACAGTATTCCGCAGAGTAGAAGAGCTCTTCATCCTCAAAAAGTGTTTCGGAATTTATTTGTTCATAAGCATTTTCGTCAAAAGAAGTGGTTGTTTCAACACCGGTAACATCATCTAAAAAATCAGACATATAGCCTTCCTCCAAACCTAGTTTTTTATATTATAGCACAACTATTCTAAAAGGACAATATAACTCATGCGTCTTGCCAATATGAATAGATACAAAAAATACCCACTCAATTTGAGCGGGTAAAAAAATAAAACTTGACGAACCGGTGGTGGAGATAAGCGGGATCGAACCGCTGACCTCTTGAATGCCATTCAAGCGCTCTCCCAGCTGAGCTATACCCCCATATGAGGGTTCGTCAAGTTTTTATTTATGAAATTATGTGGCGGGGTTCAACTTTGAGTGCATCGCTCTCCCAGCTGAGCTACGCCCCCGTGGTTTAAGTAAGAAGTAATAGTGAAAAGTGAAGAAGTATTAGGTATAGACAAGGTTGCTTGTTACACAAGCAACCTTGTGCATTTTATTATTTTTATTATAATTTTAACTTTTCGTTTGCAGCCTTCATCATATCGGGTGAAACCTTAACAACCTCGCGGTCGTAGGTAAGAAGACCGTTTAATTCATCCTCTACGTCGCTTACCTCTGTATAAATAATTGCAGAAAGACCTTTTTCCTTCATGCATTTATAAATTCTGTCCTCGTAAAGGTGCTTTATAGCTGCATCAAATTTTTCCTGAGTGTAATATTTTCTGTAGCCGAAGAATTTTTCCTTGTTGTAGGTGTGGCCTGCAAATCTCATTGAGTAGCCGCCGAATTCTGTAAGACCTATTGGTCTTGAATCATTTTTGTCGTATTTAGGGAACATAAACGGAGTGAAGTAAATGTGGAAGCTGTTAACGTCACCTGCTCCGTGGTCTACCCAGCCGCTTGCATGGTCAATGAGTCTTGTAGGGTCCTTTTGTCTGTAAAATTCACAAGCCTTAACAGAGTCGAACTGACCCCATGCCTCGTTGAACGGAGTCCAAAGTGCAAGAGAAGGAACGTTGTAAAGATGCTCTATCATTTCAGCTGAATCTTTAAAATATTCTTCTCTGCCTGAAGCATCTGTTCTTGAGTAGAAGGCATAATTCTTTTTGCCGTCGGTTACCCTGCCTACTTTTTTATTGTTGAAAAGCATACCGAGGAATGGGAACGTACCAATAGCAAGGAAATTATATTTTCCGCCGCCGTTAACCATATCCTGCCAAACAATCATGCCGAGTCTGTCGCAGTGGTAATACCAACGAAGAGGCTCAATTTTAATGTGCTTTCTTAACGTGTTAAAGCCTAAATCCTTCATTGTTTGAATATCGTAAATCAAAGCCTCGTCAGATGGTGCTGTGTAAAGACCGTCTGACCAGTAGCCCTGGTCAAGAAGACCGTTAAAGAAATACGGCTTGTTATTAAGTGTAAAGCGCGGTGTGCCGTCTGCATCTACACCCGTGCCGAATTTTCTCATGGCAAAGTAGCTGTCTACTCTGTCTTCACCTGCGGCAAATTTAATATCGTAAAGATAAGGGTTTTCCGGAGACCAAAGCTCGTAATCTGAAAGCTTAATTGTACCTTTACCGTTTATAAGCTTCGCGGCAGCCTTTAAGCTGTCCTTATCCATTACCATTACGCCAATTTCGGGGATTGTTTCGTTTGAGTAGTTAACCTCAATGTTAAGCTCGTCTGCATCAATATTAGGAGTAAGCTTAATTGAGGTTATATAATCGTAAGGAATCTCCTCAAGCCAAACTGTTTGCCAAATGCCGGATTGTGGCGTGTACCAAATACCTCCGCGGTTAAAGGTTTGCTTACCGCGAGCCTGAGAGCCTGTATCCGTAGGGTCTGTAACGGCAACTCTTAAGTCGTTTTCGCCGTTTAAAATTAAAGCGGTAACGTCAAAGGTAAAAGGAAGGTAGCCGCCGGTGTGCTCACCGACAACGGTGCCGTTTAAGGTAACGGTACATTTGTAATCTACCGCGCCAAAGTGTAAAAGGACTTTTGATTTTGTTTTTGTAAAATTGAAAAGCTTCTGGTAATAAAGCGTATCAGTAGGGAGTACCGGCTTTTCAACACCGCTTAAAATGGATTCCGGACTAAAAGGTACAACGATTTCACCCTGAAAGCCGCTGAATTTTTTATTTTCGCCATAAATAGCGTAATTCCACACGCCGTTTAAATTAATAAAACTGTCGCGCTTGAATTGCGGTCTTGGGTAATCGTTAAGGGGGCAGTTTTTATCTAAAGTCTTGCCCCATCTTGTTAATAATCTTTCCATAATACCCTCCGAAAAGTAATTTGAAATAAATACATAATTATTCTACCACAAAGTCATTTAATTTTCAATACAAATCACCAAATTGACAGTAATGAATAATATGCAGTATAGGGGGGTGGCTTTATGGTTGCAGAAGCTTCAATGCTTATTTTGTCAATAATAGGAATTTTAAGTGTTTTAAGGTGCTTGATTTTTAAGTTTATTACGTTTAAGGAAGAACGGTTTACTTTAGTATTACCTGTTTTTGAGGAAAAAGAAGATATTTTTATGAGAATTGAAAATCTTAGAGAATTTCTTGACTTTTCGGGAATACATAAAAAAAGCACCATAGTAATAGTTAACTACGGTGCATCGCGTGAGTTTTTGCAAAAAATTGAAGATATGTACGGATATTACGGGAATTTACAAATAATTGAAAAGGATGAAGCAGGGGAAATGCTCAAAAAAATTATTTAACACAAAAAAGCTTACGGGCGTTATTATTAGCAGCGGTGAGAATTTCTTCCTTGGTAAGGCTTTTCACCTCTGCTATTTTTTCTGCTACGTAAGAAATATAAGTGCTTTGGTTTCTTTTGCCTCTGAAGGGGACGGGGGTCATATAGGGGCAGTCGGTTTCCAAAAGGAGCCTTTCAAGCGGTACGCTTTTTGCTACCTCTAAGGGGACTCTTGCGTTTTTAAAGGTAACAGCTCCGCCGAGTCCAATGTACAAGCCGAGCTTTAACGCCTCATTCATAACCTCTACGCTGCCCGAAAAGCAGTGAAGCACACCCTTTGGATTGTGTTTTTTTAAAGCCTCTAAGGTGTCGGCGTGAGCCTCCCTTGAATGAATAATAACGGGCAGGCTTAATTCATTTGCTAAGGCAAGCTGCTCTGTGAAAAAACGCTTTTGTTCCTCCTTATTATCCTTTACCCAGTAATAATCGAGCCCTATTTCACCTATTGCAACACACTTTTCGTGCATTGCAAGCTCTTTTATTTCACTTAAATAATTTTCATTTGCTGTGCTTATATCCTCAGGGTGAAAGCCGACAGCGCAATACATAAAATCATATTTTTCAGCAAGCAGAATTGATTTTTTCGATTCCTCAATATTTGTGCCGCAGTTAATTACACCCAAAATGCCCGACTCCGGAAAGGAGTCGAGCAAATCAGCTCTGTCTTCATTAAATGCTTTATCGTTATAATGTGCGTGAGTATCAAAAATGAAATCCATAATTAACCCAACATTGTTCCTGCAGGCATACCGTCAACGAAAAGTACCTTTACGTCATCCTCACTGATTTCACCTGCTAAAATCATACCCTTGCTTTCAACACCGCAAAGTGTTCGAGGCTTAAGGTTTGCAACAATAACAACGCTTTTGCCTATAAGGTCTTCGGGCTTGTACCATTGTGCTATGCCTGAGGCTACTGTTCTCGGCTCCTTTGTGCCGTCATCAAGTGTAAGCTTTAAAAGCTTTTTAGCCTTTTTAATCGGCTCGCAATCTACAATTTTTACAACGCGAAGCTCAACCTTTGCAAAGTCGTCAAATTCTATTTCCTTAAGACCTATAATTGTTTTTTCTTCTTCCTCTTCTTCTGCCTTTGGAAGAGAAGCCTCAATTTCTGCTAATGTCTTTTCCATATCAAGACGGGAGAAAAGCGGTGTTGCTTCACCTACTTTACCACCTGCTGCTAATTTACCAAAGCCTTCGAGTGACTCTAAATCATCAATATTACAATTGATTTGAGAGAATATAGCATCACTTGTTGCAGGCATAAATGGTTTTAATAAAACTGCAATGAAACGAATACTTTCAAGTAAATTGTAAAGAACTGTACCAAGACGGGCTTTTTTGTCTTCGTCTTTAGCAAGAGCCCAAGGCATTGTTTCGTCAATATATTTATTGCAACGCTTTGCAAGCTCAAATATTTTTGAAAGGGCGTCACTTACTCTGTAGGTATCAAGAAGCTTTGTAACCTCAGGAAGAACAGAAAGAGCCATTTCTTTTAATTCGTTGTCTAATTCTTCTTCGCAAACAGGGGACTGAATTACACCGTCAAAATACTTGGTGTTCATAGCAATTGTACGGTTAACAAGGTTGCCTAAGGTGTTTGCAAGGTCTGAATTGAAGCGCTCAATAATTGTACTATAAGTGATTGAGCCATCTTGTGCGTGTGGCATTTCTGAAAGAAGATAGTAACGCACGGCATCTACACCAAAGCGGTTGCAAAGGTCGTCGGCATAAATTACGTTGCCGCGTGACTTTGACATCTTATCCTCACCGGAAAGGAGCCAAGGGTGACCAAAAACCTGCTTCGGTAAAGGCTCACCGAGTGCCATAAGCATAATCGGCCAGTAAATGGTGTGGAAACGAAGAATATCCTTACCAATAACGTGCACGTCAGCAGGCCAGTATTTTTTGTACATTTCAGGCTGATTACCAGGGTTGTAGCCAAGACCTGTAATATAATTGAGAAGTGCGTCTACCCAAACGTAAATAACGTGTTTTGGGTCGTTAGGGAATGGAATACCCCATTTAAAGGTTGAACGAGAAATACATAAATCCTGAAGACCGGGCTTAATAAAGTTATTTATCATTTCCTTTTTACGGCTTTCAGGGTAAATGAAGTCCGGATTCTGCTCGATGTATTCTTCTAATTGCTTCTGATATTTACTCATTTTGAAGAAATATGCTTCTTCTTTTTCTTTTCTTACCTCTCTGCCGCAGTCAGGGCATTTACTGTCAACTAATTGAGAGTCTGTAAAGAAGCTTTCGCAAGGTACACAGTACCAGCCCTCATATTCACTTTTGTAAACATCACCTTGATTGTAAAGCTTTTCAAAGATTTTCTGTACTGATTTTTCGTGGTCCTCGTCGGTTGTTCTTATGAATTTGTCATAGGTTGTGTTAAGACAGTCGCAAACGTCCTTAATTTCACCTGCAACCTTGTCAACGTATTCTTTTGGAGAAATACCGGCTTCTGCTGCATATTCTTCAATTTTCTGACCGTGCTCGTCAGTACCGGTCTGGAAAAATACATCATAACCCTGCATTCGCTTAAATCTTGCAAGAGCATCAGCTAAAACGATTTCGTAAGAGTTGCCTATATGAGGCTTTCTTGATGTGTAAGCAATAGCAGTTGTAATATAGTAAGGCTTTTTTTCCATTGTGCGTTTCATTCCTATCTTATAGAGAGTATTTAATTATTCAGAAACTAATTCGATTGTTTTCGTTTCGATTCCTGTTGCATTAATTGTAATTTTAATCTTACCTTTTTTGTCGGTTGTTCTTACCCAGAAGGCTCTGTCACCGCCTACAAGCGGGAATTCCTGCGGGCCTATAACGGTAGCAGGGCCATCAACAGTAACTTTTACAGAACTGTCAACAAACGGCACTCTGTTGCCGTTTTGGTCTTTTACTACAAGCTCAATTCTTGTAGCGTCGTAGGTATCGCCTTGCTTTAAGGTGTAAGAGTCTGCGTTAACCTCTAAATGAAGTGATTCAACAGCTGTTCTTATAACAGTAGCAACGCATTCGCCATCCTTGTAGCCTTCAAAGCGGTAGGTTATTTGTTCTTCACCCCAACCGCCAATGTACTTTGTAACAAGGTCAAACATTCTGTTGAAGGAAAGTCTGCCGGTAATCATAGCAGCGCCTGCTCTTAAGAAATTGTGTGGCGGCATTTTGAATTGCTCCATTTGTGCTGCAACAAGCGCGGGCTTTAAAATAGAAGCAGTTGTCGGGTCTAAGTTGTCAACCTCTGTTAATGCATCACCAATAAAGTCACTTGCAATAACAGGAGGGTGCGGAAGATTTTTAAATGGTGACTGTTCAGGGTAAACCGTGCTTGTGTATTTGCCGTTTTTGTAAAGCTTTACGTAGTCACAGTTAGAGTAAATGTATACCTTACCTATAACACCGCCCGGATGCTCACCGATATCCATAGCAGAGGTAACCTCTAAATAAGGCTCGTGCTCTTGTTGTGAACGGTAAACTGCGGCACCGAGTTTTGGTACGCGGAACATATCGGTAACGCCGTGGTAGCAGATTTTATCGCCGCTGCCAAAGTCCTTGTGGGTGTTGTAGTCAGCCATACACCAGCCAATAGCACCGCTTATTCTGTTGTTGCCGTAGGCTGTGTCAAGAACCCTTGTGTGTCTTAAGGCGTGCTCTGTTCTTAAAGCCTCACGGTCAAAGGATTTTGTCGGGAACATGTGACCATTGTGCTCTGTAACTAAGTAAGGAGCAGAAAAGCCTGTAACAATAGCAGGCGGTAAAAGGTGAATTGCGCCACCTGAATGTGAAAAGTCGTTGTAGGTGTAAACGTCCTCGAGTAAATGGCTTCTCGGGATGTTTCTTACACCGCCGGTTTGGCGGGTATCGTCAAGAGAACGAGCCATTTCGTTTGTTTGTGCATAAAATTCGTCGCAGTCAAGGCCCTCGTTTACACGAACACCCCAAAGAATTACTGAAGGGTGGTTTCTGTCACGGATAACCATTCTCTTAACGTTATCAAGACAGATTTCGCGCCATTCGCCTTCACCTAAGAATTGCCAGCTCGGCATTTCTGTGAAAACCAAAAGTCCGATTTCGTCGCAACGGTCAAGGAAATGAATGCTGTTAGGGTAGTGAGAGGTTCTCACTAAGTTAACACCTAATTTGTATTTGAGTAAGTCAGCATCTGCCTTTTGTACGTTTTCAGGCATAGCATAGCCAACGTAAGGGTAGCTTTGGTGGCGGTTAAGTCCGCGGATTTTAATTTTTTTGCCGTTAAGGAAGAAGCCATCTCTTCTGAAGCGTACCTCTCTGAAGCCAAAGCGTACACGGTACTCATCCTGCTCGTTAAAGGAAACGTAAAGATTATAAAGCTCGGGGTTGTTAATATCCCAGAGCAATACGTCCTCAACAGCCCATTTTGCATTTATTACGGAGCCTTTGGCAAAGCACTCTTTTTCACCGATTGTTTTTCCATCCTTCTCAAGACGGAATTTGAGTGTGCCCTCAGTGCTTTCTGAGAAGGTAACGTCTATGTTAAGCACCTTTTTAGGCTGGAGAACGTTTTGTGTTCTTACAAATACGTCCTTAATATAAACTGTGGAAACCTCTTCAATCCAGACCTCACGGTAAATACCGCCGTAAACCAAATAGTCTACAACGTTACCGAAGGGTGGGATTTCAGGTCTTTCAGTTGAGTCTAATTCAACAACTAAAACGTTGTTTTTCTTGGTAACAACGTCTGTTATATCAAAAGAAAAACGGTTGTAAGCACCCTTGTATTCACCTAAAAATTCATCATTAAGATATACCTTGGAATAAACTGCGGCACCTTCAAAATGAAGGATGTACTTTTTGTTTTCTTTTTTTGGTAAATCAAAATGCTTGCGGTAGCAGCTTACAAACTGATAGCATTTTTCATCAAAATAGTTAAAAGGAATTTCTTTATTAGCGTGTGGAATATCTACCGTTTCAAAAGCCTTGTCGTTAAACTTTGCTTTTGTCATTTCCTCTGAAAATTCCGGTGAGTATTTCCATTCAAAGTTAAGCGGATATGAATTACGCATAATTTCACCCTTTTTCTCAAGTTTTGCGGCACATAATATGCCATTATTATAAATAAGTGTTTATATTTTATACCATTATAATAGCAATGTCAACTTAAAAAATCCAAAAGAGCCTGCCTGTTGTTTTGCACTTTTTCTTCTGTTACAGCGTCTAAAAGCTCCTCTAATTTTTGACCTATTTGCTCGTTTTTAAAGCCTGCTTTGGCTAAGTCATTACCGTTTATTTTTAGCTGGGCTATTGTGACGCACTCGTTGTTTTTTTCTATTTCCAGGAGCCACTCTAAGGTTTTTGCGGTTTCTTTGCTTATATCTCTGAAGGCTTCGGCTAAAGCACCGCGGTCACTTTTTTTTATGATGAGCAGGGTGCGCACGTCCTCAGGGGTTAAAAGCCTTAATTTTTTCTTTAATTCAAGCCGTGTTTCGGGCGGCTCAAAATCGTGTTGACTTACTAAAAACGAAACTCGGTTTATTGTCTTTTTGTCAAAACGAAGGCGTGTTAAAATTTTCTTAGCCATTTCACCGCCGACTTTTGCATGGTCCTTAAAGGTGCTGTCACCGTTTTCGTTGATTTTGTGTGTAGGAATTTTTCCTAAATCGTGAAGCAGCATAGTGAGTCTTAACACTCGGTCATTGGGAATGGTGCTTACAGTGTGGCAAATGTGAGTCCAAACGTCGTAAGCGTGTTTTTTGCCGAATTGCTTAAAGCCAATGCAGTCACCGATTTCAGGAATGATAATTGCAAAAACGTCGGAGAATTCCGTTAAAACCTTAAAGACGTTGCTGCCCGAAAGCAGTTTTACAAGCTCAGCGGATATTCTTTCCGCCGAAATATTTTTTAAAAGCTCCTTTTGCTTGTGAATAGCCCTTGCTGTTTCTTCCTCAATAGTAAAATTCAACGTAGAGGCAAAGCGTAATGCTCGCATAATGCGAAGCCCGTCCTCGTTAAAGCGTTGCTCGGCATTGCCTACGGTTCTTATTATTTTGTTCTCAATATCGGCTATGCCGTTATATAAATCTATAAGACCTGTGCTGTGAGAATAGGCAAGCGCATTAACCGTAAAATCACGCCTTTTTAAATCCTCGGCAAGGCTTCTTGTAAAGCTTACGGCTGCAGGGTGGCGGTTGTCCTCGTAGTCGCCGTCTATTCTGAAGGTTGTTACCTCAATTGCCTCGTGGTCCTTTATTATGGAAACAGTGCCGTGCTTAATGCCTGTTTCAATTATTCTTTCATCCTTAAAAATATCCTTTGTTTCCTCGGGTAAAGCGGAGGTGGTAATATCCCAGTCGCCTATAGCTGTACCCATTATGCTGTCGCGGATGCTTCCGCCGACGCAATAAGCCTCGTAGCCCTTATGCTGAAAGGTTGTTATGATTTCATTTATTTTTTCAGGTATTTCAATTTTCATAGTGCATCCCTTGTGTTGTAATTTTACTATGTAGTGTTGCGTACAATAATATTATTGCCTTAATTTGTGGCTATGTCAATAAAAAAACAAAAATTACACAACATTTTGATTTCAAAAAGTTACAAATTGTAATTTTTGCAATTATTTACAAAAAGCCGTCAAAAAATATACGACAAGTGTTGCATAAAAAACAATAAAGGGTATGAAAAGGTCGATTTACGACATTTGCTTTGTGCAATATAAACAAAATGCAAAGGTTTTAATTATTTGACAATACCAAAAAAATGGGTATAATACACCTTGCCATAGGATAAAACGATATTTTTGCTCTTGTTTATGGGCTGAGTTTTTGCTTTGAAAATTCAGCTGTAACCCTGAACAAGAATATCTAACAACGGTAATTTCTATATATGAATAAGCGGAAATTACTTGTTTAAGGAGAATTTATACCATGACATTCATAAAAAACGGCGGAGTAGCAGTACCTTCACCAAACAGAAAGCTTGCGCTTCTTATGGTGGTTGTATTATTTTTCGTATCAGTTACTGCATTCGCTAAACCGTCTAAGCCTTACGAATTAGTAATAAAGGACGGCGAAAAGGTTATAAGCCTTTCAACCTCTGAAACCGATGCGGAAAAAATCCTTGAAAATGAGGACGTGTTATTTAACGCGGCGTACGGTGACAAATTGGACCTTAGTGAGTTCAATGCGGGTGTTGATGGTTCTGTAATCACAATTTATAGAGGCGTAAGCGTTTCTATTACAAACTATGACGGAGCAGTTTACGCAGTATTTGCTTCAGGAACGGTAGAGGATGCCATTAAAGCAGCCGAAATAAATCTTCCTGAGGGTGCATCTGTAAACTATTCACTTGAAGACCCGCTTTCCGAGGGTATGGAAATTGAAATTTACGGTGCGTACGACATTAAAATTAAAATTGACGGTGCGGTTTATGAGAAAACTGTATCGGGCAAAACAGTAGGCGACGCTATAAGCAAGGTAAACCTTAATATAAGCAAGGATGACGTTACAAAGCCGAGTGCAGACACACCGCTTATGAACGGAATAGAAATTGAGGTTATTAAGGTTAAGACCAAAACCTACGTTGTTAAGGAAAATCTTTCTTACACCACAAAATACGTTTATACTGATGACCTTGCAGCAGGTAAAACCCGCGTCAAGGTAGAGGGTAAAAACGGTGTGAGAGAAATAACTTATAAGGAAAGCTACATTGGCGACACCCTTATAAGCTCTGTAATTAAAGAAACAAAGATTTTAACAAGACCTGTTGACAAGGTTCTTGAGGTTGGTACCAAGGCAAACATTAAGCCTTCTACGACACCATCCTCAACACCTATAAGTGACCTTGCAGTTCCGTCTTACGTTAACATTGGCGCAAACGGAGTTCCAACAAGCTACAAAAAGGCTATAAATGCAAAGGCAACGGCTTATTGCATACCGGGCGGAATTACCTCTACCGGTGAAAAGGCAAGAACAGGTTATATTGCAGTTGACCCTAATGAAATTCCCTATGGTACGGAAATGTATATTGTTTCTGCTGATGGTAAGCGCGTGTACGGCTATTGCATAGCGGCGGATACCGGCAGCTTTATACACAACACAGACTGGACGGTTGACCTTTATATGGATACCGAGCAGGAGTGTGTTAACTGGGGTCGCAGAGATATTATAATTTATATCCTGTAAATTTAAGGTGACAAGAATAATCCGAACCTGTTTTAAAAAGGCGGATATTTTGCTCACTCTTCGTTAAAATACTCGTTAATCCGAAAGGATTAACTGCGTTTTGTGCCTTGATTGACCAAAAATTCGCACTTTTTAAAATCTCCGACCTCAAGGCGAGGAGATTTCGAGGGATTTTTGCTCAATTTAGGTGCAGCAAGGCTGT
>JAZOOH010000014.1:0-12432 GCA_045654905.1 Acutalibacteraceae bacterium
AACAAGGGCTTCTAAAAGAATGCTCGAGGCTGCCGGAGTAAAGCTTACACAGTTAGTTCCTGAAAAAAATGAGCTTATTTTAGACTTTGACCCAAATAAAATCTAGTCCATAATCACTGAATATATAATATCGCTTTGCGATTACATATAATAATATTTTAAAATTGGAGTGTTAAAAATGCCATTAGTAAATGCAAAAGAAATGCTTACAAAAGCAAAGGCTGGCCACTACGCTGTTGGTCAATTCAACATCAACAACCTTGAGTGGACAAAATCTATTCTTCTTACTGCACAGGAAATGAATTCTCCTGTTATTCTCGGTGTTTCTGAGGGTGCAGGTAAATATATGTGCGGTTACAAAACAGTTGTTGGTATGGTTAACGGTATGATAGATGAATTAGGAATTACTGTTCCTGTTGCTCTTCACCTTGACCACGGCTCATACGAAGGCGCAAAGGCTTGTATTGAAGCAGGCTTCTCATCAATTATGTTTGACGGTTCTCATTACCCGATTGATGAAAACATTGCAAAAACAAAGGAATTAGTTGCTATCTGCGAAGAAAAAGGTCTTTCAATTGAAGCAGAGGTTGGCTCAATCGGCGGCGAGGAAGACGGCGTTGTTGGCGCAGGCGAATGCGCAGACCCAGAGGAATGCAAAATGATTGCTGACTTAGGCGTAACAATGCTTGCTGCAGGTATTGGTAACATTCACGGTAAATATCCTGAAAACTGGGCAGGTCTTTCATTTGAAACTCTTGCAGCAGTTCAGGAGAAAACAGGCACAATGCCACTCGTTCTTCACGGTGGTACAGGTATCCCTGCAGAAATGATTCAAAAAGCAATTTCTCTCGGTGTTTCAAAAATCAACGTTAACACAGAGTGTCAGCTTGCTTTCCAGGAAGCAACAAGAAAATACATTGAAGCAGGCAAGGACCTTGAAGGTAAGGGCTTTGACCCAAGAAAGCTTCTTGCTCCGGGTGCAGAAGCTATCAAAGCAACAGTTCGTGAAAAAATCGAGCTCTTCGGCTCAAAGGACAAAGCGTAAAATAACAAAAAGCACTCTGCGAGAGCAGGGTGCTTTTTTATAACGCATAATGCGACTTGCTTCGCAAAATTGAGAATTGAGAATTTTGGGACCTGCGGTCGGCAATATAAAAATATTCATATAATAAAAAACATCCTATCATTTAAAGTTTGCAAAAAACTAAAAATGATAGGATGTATTTATTTTTATTCACTTATAATTAAAATTCAAACGCGAAGCGTTTCCACAATTCTCAATTCTTAATTCTGAATTCACTTTACCGCCCACCGCATTTTGGTGGATTTTGCGCGGCTGTTTTTAAAGCACTCTTCTGCACTTGGTCTTATAACGTCGCGTGCAACGTCAGAGAAAACGCCTTGACGGTGATATTCCTTAAAGGCTTTTTTCACTAACCTGTCCTCACCTGAGTGGAAGGTTAAAACCGCAACTCTGCCGCCCGGTGCTAAAACCGAGGGAAGCTTTTCTAAAAACTCGTAAAGCACCTCAAATTCACTGTTTATGTCAATTCTTATTGCCTGAAACGTACGCTGACACGATTTTTTAACTGCTTCCTTTTGCTCGTTTTTGGGTAAAAACGAAAGGGCTTCGGTTATGCATTTTCTTAAATCTGTTGTGGTCTCTATTGGTCTGCCCTGACTTTTCCACCTGCAAATTGCCGACGCTATTTTTTCGGCATAGGGCTCGTCTGCATTTTCAACAAGCATACCCTCAATTTCCGCTCTTGTCAGCTGCTTAAGCCTTTCTGCCCCGCTTACGCCCTTTTGCGGATTAAGCCTTAAATCTAACGGACCGTCCACCTTATAGGAAAAGCCTCTTTCGGGGTTATCTATTTGCATTGAGCTTACGCCTAAATCAGCAAGAATAAAATCGAACTTGTGTCCGGTTTCCTCTGAAACCTTATCAATATCCTTAAAATTTTGCAGTCTTACCGTTAAAATGTCTTCCCCGAAGCCTTTTTCGAGAAGGCGTTTTTTTGTTTTTTCTGATTCTATGGGGTCAACGTCAAGAGCAAAAATATGTCCCTTGCCCTCTAACCTTTCAAGCATTGCGCTTGTGTGACCGCCATAGCCAAGAGTAGCATCAAGCCCTATTTGCCCCGGCTTAATTTCAAGAAAGTCTAGTATTTCCTGCACCATTATAGAAATGTGCATTCCCGCAGGGGTAGCGCCGCGTGCTATAATATGCGCCACGTCATCCTTGTATTTTTCGGGATTAAGCTCCTTGTATTTTTCACTGAATTTTTTAGGGTGTGTACCCGAATAGCGCTTTCTGCGCTTGTGCGGTACCTCTCCCGTTACCTCGGCTGCTTGCTTGTTTTCTTCCATTAAAATTTACGCTCCATTAAAATTTTCATAAACAGACCGCCCTGCACGGTGCGATGTCTGAAGGAAACCATATTGCCTGATTTTGTGTCGTACCAGTCACTTAACGCAACACGTGTTGTAGAATCGTTGTATGCGCACCAAAGCGGACTCACAAACTCCTCAAACACAGCCCTGTCACTTGCCATAGAGGCAACCCACACAAGCCAGTCACTCTTTGTGTAATCTGCTCTTGAGTCAAGAGGCATTCCGTATTTATTAAAATACTTTTTATTGTTTTTAAGCTCGTTGTCCATAAACTCCTGCGAGAAAAGACCTGTTTCCCACACCTTGTCCCAGACCATATTATATTTCATAGAAAAAGTACCCGGTCTGTCAAATGCCAAAAGGCTTTCACCGTTTTCTGCTACCGCTGTACTAAGCCAGCCCTCTGCCATTTTTTCTGCTTGTACCTTGTAAAATTCTGCCTTTTCCTTTTTGCCGGACATTTCCATAATAATTGCCATACCGCGAAGACCCATAATTGCTTTTAACGAAAGGTTGCAGTTGTGCTCCAAGTGACCTGCAAAATCGTCCGTGCAAAGCTGATTTCCTGGGTCAGCACCAAATTCAATTAAATATTTGCACCATTTTTCGAGAATTTCAATATGACTCTCTGCAAAGGCTGTAGATTTTGTTGCAAGAGCTACGTTTGTTTCCATAACAAGCATATTGCCGCACTCTTCAACGGGCATTTGGTAAATCAATTTGTTTCCGCCGTAGACCTGGCCGTTTACTAACGGATACTGTCCCACGTCGTGGGGAGCAAAATCGAAGCTCCATTCCTTACTGCTTGCATATTTGTAAATCGGGCGCATCATACCCTTTACTAATTCGGGATTATATAAAAGATAAAGCGGTGTTGACGGGTAGCTTACGTCTACCGTAACGGCGCAACCGTTAGAGTTACATTCCTTAGATACGTAAAGAATTTCACCATTTTCATCCAACACCAACTTGTGCGCTGCCATAACCTGACGGTAAGCAAGCAAAAGAAGCTCGGCATATTTTTCACCGCCCGCATTTACAGCGTCGGAATATAATTCTGAAGAAAACTCCTCACAGCGCTTTAGGGTAGCACTGTAATCTGCAGCGGCTTCCGCTGCCGCCTCGAGTATGGTTTTGCCGTTTCTGTTCCAGTAAGATTTTAACGGCTTTTTAAAATATTCTATGCTTTCAATATCATCATAAGCAAAAAGGAAGAGCGTGCTTTCGTTTTCCTCTGCCTCACAAGTAACGTGAATAAACTCCTTGTCGTGTCTGCTGCTTGTTTTTGTGGCTACATTTTTTCCGTTTGTAAAAAGATAAACGTAGCCCCAGTCAATGCGAATGTCATCTCCGCTTTTGTGAAGCGGCTTTTGCTCTACGTTACCCATTTTCATACCAACAAGACCCTCGCACGCTACCTCTTCCCTTATAACGTCGTTTTGTCCTGCTTCATTAAGGCACAGCTCGTCACTCACGCGCACGTCAAATTTAACGCTATGCTTTTTGCCGTCCTTTATTTTGTAATCTATTGCCAAGTATGACACCGGTCTTGTTAAAAGCTCAAGGTCGTTTACAAGCACCGGTGAGGTGAATTTTAAATTCACGTCAATAACGTCGTTTTCCATTGCAACGGTAGTGGAAAACGCATCTATATCAATTGATTTTTGGTCTAGCTTTATAACGTCTCTGTCATAGCCTAAAAATAAATATTCCTTATCATCAACAAAAACCGTACCAATTATATTGTTCGGCTTATTTGTCCAATGCTCTGTTTCATAAAAATTGATTTTTTCATCTCTTGACCACACTGAAAAATACGGGTCTATGGTAATAAGCGGAATTGACGGTGCACGAAGCTTCATATTTTTGCCTTCTTTCTTTTTTAGCGCTGTTAAAATCTTAGCATACTTTTCTTTTTAATTCAACCAAACCAACCGTATTTTTTAAGGTCAATTGTTCCGTCCTTTTCAAAAACAATTCCCTCTTTTTCCAACAGCTCACGCTGTACTCCCTCGCCGCCAAAAGCAAAGCTTTTTGCAACCTCACCGTTTCTTGTTACAACTCTGTGGCACGGAATCACGCCCGGCTCGGGATTTTTGTGCAGTGCATAACCTACAACCCTTGACCAGCGCGGGTTGCCTGCCATAATTGCCACCTGCCCATAGGTTGTTACTCTACCCTTGGGAATTGTTTTTACTACCTCATATATTTTTTCAAACGTTGTCATAACCTTTACCTATCCCTTAGAGTGGGCAAAGCGTATCCGAAACAGCCTTAAATGGCAATATTTCGGCTATTTTGTCCGATTTGCCCTTGAAAGGCGCCAGCCTTTCTGCAGTCGAATACGAACAAAACATCTCGAAATCTCACTCATTTAAGGTCGAAGAATTTTGTGGATAAGTGTTTTTCACACAGATGAGGCAAAAACGCAGCAAATCCTTTTGGATTTGCGAGTATTTAAACAAAATATGTGGGGAAAAGACTATCCCAAAATCTGATTCGGATACACTTTGCCCACTCTAGAGTGAGTGTATTCGAACCAAATATGCCTTAAATGTCCGATTTCACGCACCTTTTGTATTTTTTTGTCTTGTAATACTGCCGTATTTCAAGAGTTTTAACGATGTTACGGGGAAATGTGACTGTATTAAACCATATCTGGTTCGAACACGCTCACTCTAAACAAAAAAGTACTATTGAGCTTTCAATAGTACTTTTTTAAAATCAAGAATTTTCTAAAAGCTTGTTACACAAGCCCGGGTCATCTGTAATTATTCCGCTGACGCCGCAGGAAATCATTCTTTTAATTTCCTTTTCCTTGTTTACCGTCCACGGATTTACCATAAGACCCTCCTTACGAGCTTTTTTTACGTATTCCTTTGTAACAAGCGCGCTGTAAGGATGAAGCGCATCTGCCTTAATTTCCTTTGCAAATTTAAACGGCTTAAGCATAATTCTTCTGCCGAGCTTTTTATCTGGCGCGTAAAGCAGGCCTGTTTTACATTCAGGGTCAATTTTTTTACATACAACTAAAATTGCAGGGTCAAACGAGGATATGAGCAGCTTTTCAAACATACCGTGTTTTTTTGCAAGCTCAATTGTTACCCTCGGAAACTCAATAGGTGCTTCTCCCGGGACCTCACTTTTCAATTCAATGTTGAGCACCTCAACGTTATTTTCCTTACAAAGCACAATAAAATCCTCTAAAAGCGGAATTTTTGTACCCGCAAACTCCTCACCTTTGTAGGAGCCGAAATCGAACTGTAAAAGCTCCTCTAAGGTCATATTTTTAATGGCACCCTCACCGTCAGAGGTTTCGTCTATGGTGAAATTGTGGCACAAAACAGGCACGCCGTCCTTTGTTAAATGAATATCCGTTTCAACGCCGTCGCAGCCTATTTCAAAGGATTTTTTAAAAGCCACAAGCGTGTTTTGCGGTGCAACCAAATTTGCGCCTCTGTGTGAAATAACATTTATTTTTGCCATTTCTCTTTCTCCTATGTATTTTACTTATTCTTTCTGAAAACGTGCTTTATTGTTGTCGTAATAAGACCTATGCCGCAGCACAAAAGAATTTTCTCCTTAATCATACCGTCAGCATCCCAGATGTATTCAAGCTCCGCCTTTAAGCTGTCCCCGCACAAATCCTTATAATTAAGATGCTCTGTTTCGTAGTTTCCCGTTTTTTCATCTATTGTGAAAACTCTTACGCCGCGCGAGCGTCTGCCGTAGCACCTGAAGGATGCGCACGGTGTTTGCACAATGTTAATTCCGTCAAGCGTTGCAGTAAAGCAGTTTTGGTGGTCGTGACCGAAAACAATTGCTTTTACGTCACCGCACTCCTTAACAGCCTCTAACTGACCGTTACCTTGAGTTACCGTGCTTATATATTCACCGATTTCACCGTCTACCTCAGGCTTTGCCTTAAAGAACTTTCCGTCGGGACCAAAAAATGCACCCTCGTCGTCCTTGTCACATTCTTCAATTAAGTCTAACATTTCTACTAACGGAATGTGCTGGAACATAAGTGACGGAACTGCTTTTCCGCCGTTTTGTGCTTTTAATTCTGCACTTTTCTTTTTGTACCATTCTATAGCCTCGGGCTTAACCTCACTATAGCATTTATCTTCTTCCTTATTTTTCCATGCGCTGTCAAGCATCCATAAATTGAACTTAACCTCGTTACCGTCCTGTGAATAAATCGGAATATTGAAGGTTTCATCCTTTAATATTTCCACGTCGTTATCAAGACCTACAAAATGAGGGTAACGTCTGTAAATGTCAGACTGCTCTTTTTTTGTAATCTCGTTCATATCGTCGTGATTACCGTATATCATAGAAAACGGAATTTTTCTGTCCTCAATAGGTCGCAAAAGCTTTTCCAAAGCAACCTCCATTGCCTTGAATTCTGCTTCCTTGGTTTTAACAAAAAGCGGTGTTAAAACCTTTGCATCACGAAAATGGTTGCCCAAAACGTTATCACCCGTAAGCACAATTAAATCGGGCTTTACTCTGTCGTAAGCCTTGTCAAGCATTTTCATCATTGTTTTTCTTACGTACTGTAAGTCCTGCGCGTCACTTACCTGAAGAATTGTAAATTTTCCGTCCTTGAATTTTAAAGCCATAAAATATACTCCATTTAAATATTTAAGAATGCCTTTGCAATGCCAAAGTAAACTAAAAGCGAAATAGCATCTACAAGCGTAGTAATAAACGGGCTTGCCATAACAGCAGGGTCAAAGCCCAGCTTTTTTGCTAATATAGGCAACACGCAACCCACTATTTTTGCAACTATAACGGTTACGCAAAGAGTCAATGCTACTACTAAAGAAACTAACGGAGTAACACTTTCTGCGCCCATAACAAAGCCATCTATAAAATAAACCTTTAAGAAGGTTGCAATTGCAATTACAACACCACAAAGAATTGAAACACGTATTTCCTTCCAAAGCACCTTTAATACGTCTTTAATTTCTACCTCTCCTAAGGAAAGTCCGCGAATAACCGTAACAGATGCCTGGCTGCCGGAGTTACCGCCCGTACCCATAATCATAGGAATAAATGCAGTAAGCACAACCAGCTTTTCAAGCGCAGTTTCAAAGCCTGAAATAATAATCCCCGTAAAGGTTGAAGAAACCATAAGAATTACGAGCCAGGGAATTCTTGTGCTGAAAATTTCCCAAACAGAGGTTTTTAAAAACGGCTTGTCGGTAGGTGTAATACCGGACATCATCTGAATATCCTCTTCAGCCTCTTCAAGAATAACGTCCATAGCGTCGTCAATGGTAACAATACCTACCATACAGTTTTCAACGTCTACAACCGGCAACGCAAGAAAGTCGTATTTGTTAAGAAGATTAGCAACCTCTTCCTTATCTGCGTGGGTGTTAACCGTAATTATGTTTGTTTCCATTACGTCGGAAATCACCACGTCGTCATCCTGCGTTAAAAGCTCCTTCGCAGAAATAATGCCTAACAGCTTGTGCTTTTCTACAACGTAACAGGTATAAACCGTTTCAAATTTTGCACCCATTGATTTGATTTTTTTAAGAGCATCACCAATTGTCATGGTAGGTAAAAAGGTGATGTACTCAAGAGCCATAATGCTACCCGCACTATCCTCAGGATAGTTAAGGATTTTATTTATGCTCTCGCGTTTATCGCCCGCAGCGCTTAACATTCTGCTGACAACGTTTGCAGGCATTTCTTCAATAACGTCAACCGTGTCGTCTATGAACATTTCATCCATAATGTGCTTTAACTCTTTGTCGGTAAACGCCTCTAAAAGAATTTGCTGTGCATCTGCCTCAAGATAGGTAAACACCATTGCAGCATTTTCTTTGGGAATCAGCCTGAAAAGCAGCACCATTTCTTTTTCATCAAACTCAGGCAAAAGCGTAGCTGTATCAACAGGATTCATAGTATCGAAAATGCTTTTTATTGTTTTATACTCTTTTTTCTCAAATAACTTTATGATAATATCCTTATCCATAGTCTTAACCTCCGTTTCAAAATTTCTAATAGGTTAAGAAATAAAAAAACCGAGCCTTCTGCCCGGTGGTTAAATCAACAAAATAATACTAAACCGAAAAACAAAATTTTTCAGCCAGCATTTACTAAAACAGATGCCGTTTCGGCATTTATTTTAAAACCACCAAATTTTCGGATTTTATTTCTCGCGTGCCCGCAACTACTGCCGGAATCCATCTGTTTTTCCCCCTTTGTTTTTCAAGATTTAATTAAAAAAGTACATAAATAAATATAATACAATTTATACACCTTGTCAAGAAAAAAACAAGGGGCTATAAAAAAAGATGCAGAACGGACAAAGCGAACAAAAACAAGGTGCCTCTCCTTTTTTGCTTGTCCGAAGATGTACATAGGTATGTCATTCTTTGAATGTTCCATTTTGGTGTTTTTGACTGGTTTTTTCACCTTTTTTCTTTGTACATACCCTGTATCAGATGTAGGTACGTCGCTGACACAAGTGGAAAAATCGTCAGTTTTCTCTTGATTTTTCAACTTTTTTGCTGATTCCATGGCAAACATCCACTTTTCAGGTATCAATTTCAATTTTACCTCAATCACCTTGTTTTTATAAATCACCATTTCTTCAAGAATGGCTTTTATAAATTCATCGGATGCCTCACTACTTCCAATAAACTCTTCAGCATATTTCAGACATTCATCAACCACAGTCCGCAGATCTTTTTTCTCGAATTTATACTTACAGAACACTCCTATGGTTTCTTCCTGACGCTCAATTTCTCTGTCCATGCTCTGAGCCTTTTCCTTGAATGCTTCCTTTGTTATGCACTCGTCGAGATACAAATCGACCAGTGCCTTTCTTTTTTCTCTTAGGGCATCCAGCATTGCTTTTTCATACACTTTCTTACCCTCGTTATCTAACGTAAATTCTGTTCGCTCCAAGCGAACAATTTTAGTCTTACTCAATCCCTCTCACCTGCCCTTTCATTTATATTAAAGGGACAAGGTGATGTATTCATTTTACCAAATCGGCGTGACATAATGCCACCGCCCGGATTTCATATCACTTTCCTTTCGCTCTAAATCTTATTAGTGTTAATATTTGATTTTTGGAATTTCAAAACGATATCACCTCCAAACTAAAGTAGGAACCCTTTAACAAACCTTGACGCATCGGTATTTATCCATATTTTGTTTAATGAGGAGTCAATTGGCTGTTTTCAGGAGTCCACTTTTTCTAAGTCTTGAAATCCCTTACACAGTCGGCATCGCCGTCTGTTGTGAACCGCACAAGGGGTGTTAGCAACCCCTGTGCTTATTCCTGCAATAAAAATCGGACGGATTTTTATTCTGATTCTGAGCAATAACAGCTTGTTGTTCATTGTAATAATCAAGCGCATTTTGTATCGGCAGTATTGTATAGAGTAATGTTCCGTTACGCTTGACCCCTGATTCAGTTATGATACTCGTCTGCTCAACAGCAATCATATGCTTCTCAACTAATGAATCAACATATTTCTTCACCGTTGCCTTGCTCATTTTCAAAGCCTTTCCTATGGTTTTAAAACTCGGGTGGCACGTATGATTTTCTCTGTCTTCTATGTACATCAGATACATATACAATGCCATTTCTGCACCGCTTAAACCCAGGCTAAAAATAAGATTCGGCATAGGAAAAAAGTTTTTGATACCTTTAATAAATGCTGTAATCACCTCCTTAGCTTCAGATTTTTGTTCGCTATATTTTTTATACCCCTCTACTTTATAACGGACATTTTTTAGTAAAAACAGGAAGTATATATTCAAAAATATTTTCATTCCTCTACTTACCACCAAACAAAAATCTTTAAAAACAGTACCACTAACCATAGAAATTTTAGATAAAAAAATAAAACAATCTGGCTTAATTGCTCTTTCAAAAGCAATAAATCAGGTTGTTAAATATATTTTGTCTTATCTTTGGTTATAGTGTAATAAAAAACAGACTTATAGCAATAAAACGCTTTTGTTCAAGAATATTATATTTGTTGAAGCTATAATCAACTTGTAAAGGTCGATGTTTACAACTATAATAACTACATAGGAGTGTTAGCATGGAAAACAATTTATTGATTGCAAAAGCTGTTGAATATGCAAAAGATAACGCTTTGAACTCTGGAATAACAGCAAGTGATATAGCAACAAACGCAGGATTTTCTATTGATTATTTTAATAAAATATTCTTGTCACATACAGGGTTTACTGTTATGGCATACGTGAATTATATCCGTTTGAAAAAGGCAACGTATCTTCTTCGCTGCACAGATAAATCTATTTTAGATATTGCATTAGAAATCGGATATGATTCTCACGAAGGATTTATTAAATCGTTCAAGAAGAACTATGAAATGTCACCAAGCGAATACAGAAACAAAAATAAAAATCAGATAATGTACTTAGGTGAGCTTGCAGATAAATCAGTTGTGGAGCGTTTTATACACAGTAACCCTGATTTTAAAATTGTTGACGAACATTTAGTAATTGATTATCTGCTTGAGAAAGATTTCAAACGATACGGATACTTTTGTACCACTATTAAATACTGCGGCTTAAAAATCGTAGCACCTAACGGTGATTTTGAAAAAGGATTTATTGGGGTTGGTGATGCAGGAAATGGCAAACACTATCTTGAAATTCAGACAGATGATTTCAAATTATTATCTGATTGGCTCAGAAGATTTACCGGACGAAAAACATTTTATTCAAATCTTGATGAGCATATAGTCAGATGTCATATTGAAAAGATTATCACTGATGTTGAATTGTCTGTAACACCACAAGCATTATTTATTGGCGATGAAATTAATAATGAATTGCCTGAAGGTGTTTTTATAAGAAAACTTTGTCCGACAGATAAAGGGTTTATAACCAAATGGGCGAACGGCAAAAGAGATAGTTATATTGAACATCTTCTCAATGAACAACATTATCTTGATGATACCAACCTTGAATATGGTGTGTTTGAAAACGATGAGCTTATAGCAGTTGCCGGTTGTGGTATTGATAAAGTTCACGGTTTGAGATTGAATAATTGTTGTAGTATTCGTTTTGCTCAAGGGAAAGAAAATAATAAACTTTATCGGTCAATTTTCACTTGGGTAACTAACGATATTATCCAAAATGGAGCTATCCCATTCGACGATTTACAGCATGGAGACTACGCAAAAAGTCACGGCAATTTCGCATCAACAGATGTTGGATATCAAATCACAAATTATAGGTATGATGTAGAATAAGAATAGAGAGCAGAGGTTTTCTACTCTGCTCTCTGTCTTTAATATTTATTCTTTATCAACTATAACAACTTCAATTCCAAGGTCATCGAATTGGCATAAGTCTTCTTCAGATGCATCCCAATCTGTAATCAAAGTGTTAAGCCTATTTGCAGGACAGATACTTACAATTGAATCCATGCCGATTTTTTCTGTTGGATATAAACCAATGGCTTGTTTTGAACTATCTATTACTGCATTCCAGAAACTGATTGCCTGACTCTTCTGTATTGATAAACCAAAGCTTGCAGAGATACAAGCTGATGTCAAAAAGCATTTATCAAATCGTAAACGCTTGATTGTTTCAATAGCAATTGCATCATAGCAGTTGCCTTTGTTATCCATTTCACCGCCAAGCATAATTACAGAAATACTATCGTTCTTTCTCAACTCTTCAGCAATTACAATTGAGTTTGTTACAACACGAATCTTAATATCAGCAGGTAAGTTTTGAGTCATAAGATAGCCAACAGATGCACTTGTAATAAAAATTACATCATTGTTTTTTATCATAGAAACCGCTGCTTTAGCAATTGCTAAGTAGTTTTCTTTAATTTCACCAATGTCTTTGCAGGTCATTTTTGGTGGTTTGCTGAACGCAACCTGTCTTAATTTAATAGCTCCACCGTGAGTTCTTTTGAGAAGACCTTTTTCTTCAAGTATTCTTAAATCTCTTTTGGCAGAGTCATAACTAACACCAAACATTTCCTGAATTTCAGCAGTAGTAATGCTACCTTTT
>JAZOOH010000015.1:0-8802 GCA_045654905.1 Acutalibacteraceae bacterium
ACGGCGGATAAACTCAACTTAATGGTCATTGTAAGACCTGGTCCGTATATCTGCTCAGAATGGGAGTTCGGCGGTTTACCGTGGTGGATTCAGACTGATGAAAACATTGAAATCCGTTGTATGAACAAAGAGTATATAACTTATTTTGATAAATATTTAGACAGACTTTGTGCAGAAATCAAACCCTATCTTTTCACAAATGGTGGACCGGTTATAATGGTGCAGTGCGAAAATGAATATGGGTATTACGGTGATGACAAGGAATATCTCAATTATTTGAAAAACGGTTTTATAAATCGTGGCATAGATGTTCCGCTTTTTACATCTGACGGTACTTCAAAGGAAGACTTACTTGATGGTGCTATCGAGGGTTGCCTTGCAACTCTTAATTTCGGTAGTAGAGTTGAAGAAAATTTAAAAGCACATGATGAGCTTTATCCTGATTCCATAAAAATGTGTATGGAAATGTGGAATGGTTGGTTTGACGCGTGGGGCGACGAAAAGCATCACACAACCTCTGCCGAGGATTATGCAAAGGTTGTTGACGATATGCTTTCACGTGGTAGTCTTAATATGTATATGTTTATCGGCGGAACAAACTTCGGTTTTACTTCGGGTGCAAATCATTACGAAACCTTTACGCCTGACGTTACAAGCTACGATTACGACGCGCTTCTTTCGGAAAACGGTGATATTACACCTAAATATTTAGCGGTGCGTGAGGTTATAAAAAAATACGTTGATTATGAATTACCCGAAATACCCCAAAACCGCGAGAGACGTGCTTATGGTAAATGCAGACTTACAGAAAGTGTCGGTTTTTTCAAAAGTTTAAATAAACTTTCTGAACCGATTTTTTCCAACGTTCCTAAATGTATGGAAAAATATGGCACAGGCTATGGCTTTATTGCCTACCAGACTGAGCTTAGACGTGATTATAATGATGTTGAATTGATTTTTGAAAGTCTTGGCGACAGAGCGCAAATTTATGTAAATGATAAGCTTGTGGATATTCTTTACATAAACGAAAGCTTAAAAACTACGTTTTCGGCAAATGCGGGTGATACTCTTACTATTCTTTGTGAGAATATGGGCAGGGCAAACTTCGGACCTAAAATGATGCGCAAAAAGGGAATTGCAGGCAGATGTCTTATAGATGACAGAATTCATTTTAACTGGAGTGTGTATCCGCTCCCTATGAATAATTTAGAAAAGCTCGAATTTTCAAATAAAAAATTCAATGAAAAATCTGCGTTTTATAAAGGCGCTTTTAACGTGGATAAGAAGTGTGATACGTTCTTAAAGCTTGACAATTTTACAAAGGGATTTGTTGTTATAAACGGCTTTAATATCGGTCGTTATTGGGAGATTGGTCCTCAAAAAACGCTTTACGTACCGCGCTCAATTTTAAAAGAGGGACAAAACGAGCTTGTTATTTTTGAAAGCGATGGCTTAAAGGGTGAGGCTGTCGTGGAATTTGGTACGGAACATATTTTAGGCTAAATATTGACTAATTGCTAAATTTATAGTAAATTTAAATATGTATTATTTTTTATAGTAGTATTTAAGTACTATGGAGGCTTGAAAATGAGAAAACTTTTAAGTTTTGTTCTCGTATTTGCATTTGTAGCAGGAATTTGTATTTCGGCTCCCTTAAATGTAAATGCAGCAGGTGTTGAAGACCTGACCTTTGAAATTAACGAGGAAGGGACTATGTATCAGGTTAAATCCTGTAATAAGGGTGCATCAGGTGAGCTTGTTATTCCAAACACCTATAAAGATTTACCTGTAACAAGAATCGCATCAAACGCTTTTTATGATTGTGCTTCGCTCACGGCTGTAACTATTCCGGACGGTATAACAAGAATAGGTAATCAGGCATTTTTTAATTGTACTGCTCTTACTAAGGTAACAATTCCTGAAAGCGTTACCAACATTGGTAACGAGGCTTTAGGGTATAAATACAGTTCTTGGGAAGAAACAACCGTAAAAATTGACGATTTTGTAATTTGTGCTGTAGAGGGTTCTGCCGCTCAGGCGTATGCTGCAGAACACGGCTTTGACTTTGAGGTTTTTATACCTCACGTTCACTCCTACACAAGTCAGATAACAATTAAACCTACCTGCACAACAGAAGGTGTTGAAACCTTCACCTGCGAATGCGGTGATACCTACACAGAGCAGGTTTCAGCACTTGGTCACAACAGTGCTTCAGGTACAGTGACAGTAAAGCCAACGTGTACGGCAGAAGGTGAAGAGACCTTTGTTTGTGCTTCCTGTGGTGAGGGCTATACTAAGCCGGTACCTGCACTCGGTCATAACTATGATGCAGGCACAATAACCAAAAACCCAACGTATACAGAAACAGGTGTAAAAACCTTTACTTGCTTAATGTGCGGCGATACGTACACAGAAGAAATTCCTAAAAAAGAACGTTTTGCGCCACCTGCACTCAAGGAAATAACTACAGAGAAAAACGGCGTTAAGTTCTCCTGGGAGCAGGTAAGCGGTGTAGAGGGATACGTTGTTTACAAGCTTGTTGGTGAAGAGTATCAGCAGGTTGCAGTTCAGGCTCCTTCAAACACAATGTATATTGATAAAAAGGTGGTAAACGGTCAAACCTGTTATTACGCGATTGCATCTATGGACCGTTACGGCTTCACAGGTGAGCTCAACAAGTTTTCCTATAAATATGAGGTTGTTCCTACTTTGGAAAAGCCGGTAGTAAAAACAAGCACCTCTGCAGAGGGCATAAACGTAACGTGGAATGCAGTTGAAAATGCTGTGTCATACACAATTTATAAAAGAGTGTATAACGATACAACAAAAAAATATTCAGCTTGGCAGACCATTAAAACAAATTGTACAGATACCTCGTTTACCGATAGCGACGTAGTTCTCGGTACACTTTACAGCTATACTGTAAGAGCGGTAAACGGTTTAATAAGAAGCGGCTACACCGCAACAGTAGGCTTAAGGTATAACGTTACACCTACAGTAAGTGCGTCAAATGCTGCAAACGGCATTAAGGTTAGCTGGTCAAAGGCAGCAAATGCAACGGGGTACACCGTGTATTCCTCTACCTACAACACCAAAACCCAAAAGTGGAGTGGTTGGTCTAACCGCGGCACCGCGGGAGCAGGCAAAACCAGTTGGGTTGACAGAAGTGTAAAAACCGGTACACAGTATCGCTACACAGTAAAAGCAAGGTACAATGCTAAAGCAAGTACCTATAATAAAACCGGTGCAAAATCAATTTATTTAACGCAGCCTTCAGTTTCACTTGCAAATACAGGTGCAGGTATAAAGGTTACCTGGAGTAAGGTTGATGGTGCTAAAAATTATACAGTTTACAGAGCAGAGCACATAGACGGTAAGTGGACAGCCTGGAAAAATCTCGGCACCTGCTCAAATACTTTTTTTGCTTGCGTGGACGCAAACGTTGAAAGCGGTAAAACCTACCGCTACACAGTAAGAGCTGTCAGTGGCAGCTACAGAAGCAGCTACGTAACAGTAAGCGGTTTAATGTATCTTTCTCAGCCTGCAGTTGCAGCAACAAGCACGGAAAACGGTGTTACTGTAAATTGGACTGAGGCAGTAGGTGCAGAAAGCTATGCTGTTTACCGCTCGGAATACGTTGGCGGCAAGTGGACCTCCTGGTCAAAAATCGCAACAAGCTCTTCTTTAGAGCTTTCCGATACCGACGTAATGAAGGGTGTTAAATACAGATATACCGTAAAAGCCTTGAACGGCAGCTTTAAGAGTACCTTTAAGGCAAGTAATACCATAAAAGCATAAATTAAGTTAATTAACTCTACCATTCTCAGCCGTCATCAGGCTTGAATGGTAGAGCTTTATTTTTTGTAAATAAAACTTGTATTTTAAGTAAAAACATAATATAATATATTCTGTATATTTATGTAACAAATTGGGAGAGTGAAAAATGGCTCGTTACGGGCTCGATTTAGGGCGTAAAAACAAGTTCGATTCCAGAAGAAAAAGAACGCTTGTTGTACTTTTCTTGTGCTTTTGTATTGCACTTGGTTCAGTGTCAACCTTTTTGCTGTGGCGTTCTTTAGAATATGATTTTAATAATATTTTTGAAAGTGACCTTCCGGCGGAAACCAAGCCGGATAGCGAGGAAATAACCGAAGCGGTCACATACGAGGGTAGTGCAGTATTTTTGCTTGCAGTAACCTCGGAGGATAAGGCAACCGTAAGATTTATAAATCTCATCTCCGTAGACCTTTTTGAGAAAACCATAAGAGTTGTGCCGGTAGATGCAAACAAAATACTTTCAGATGGGCAGCATACCTTAGCAACCGCACTTATAAAGCAAACAAGGGAATATTTTATTTCAGAAGCGGAAAAGGTTCTTTTTACAGAAATCGACCGTTACGTAATACTTACGGAAAATGCCTATAAATCTGTGTTCAACGTATTCGGTAACGTAGAGGTGTTCTTAGAGGAGGAGGTTGCTTACGATACAGAGGATATGTTCCTCGAGTTGAAGCGCGGAAAAAACACACTTACACCCGAAAAGGCTTTTAAGTATATGAAATACGTTTCAACAACGTATTCAGGCTTAAAGGCAGCTGAGAAGAATGCAGATATAATCGTAGCCGCATTTTCAGCTTTTTATACCCATGAAAACAACGAAAATGCAGATGCTATTTTCACTAAAATCATAAACTATTGCGAAACAGATATCACAATAGTGGATTTTATTAACGTAAAGGATAAAACAGGTTCTATTATTCCAACCGCAAGCAAGGAAAAATTAAGGGTGTACGTAGCCGCAACCGTTACGGGCGGTGACCTGTACGCCTTAGAGTGAGAGTAGAGTGGGTGAAGCGTATCCGAACCAGCCTTAAATGGCGAGGTTACGGCTCTTTTGCCCGATTTGCCTTTGAAAGGCGACAGCCTGTCTGCAATCAAATACGAACAAAATATCTCGTAACCTCATCTATTTAAGGTCGAAGAATTTTGTGATTCAGTATTTTTCGCTCAGATAAGGCAAAAACGCAGTAAATCCTGACGGATTTGCGAGTATTTTAACGAAATATGAGTGGATACACTTTACCCACTCTAAAAGGAGAGTCCAATGAAAAATAAAAAAATAAAATTAGCGTTAATTATAGGTGCAGTGGTTATAGCTGCTGTTGCTGTTACCGCCAGTCTTTTAACAGTTCTTTCAAACGTTTTAAAGCCTGCAGATTTTGAGTATGTGGAAATTCAGTCGGGTGAAAATACCGGATATTACCGTTATTGCTACGGTGAGCTTAATCAAAATGAAAGAAATATATATAACGTAATAATGCAAAGCATTTATAATATGCCGGAAAAAATAGAAGTACCGCCTCTTGAGGATGGTGACCTTTTAAACATTTTCCAGGCTATATCCTTAGATAATCCCGATTTATTCTGTTTAGGTCTTAAGGTTACCTTACAGCGAGAGGGTCAAAAGGTTTATTTTGTGCCCGAGTATACTATGACCTACGAAGAATATTCAATGAAGCTTGCTAACGCTAAAAATATAGCTATGACAGTTGCACAGCAGGCGATGGCATATCCCACACAGTACGAGCAGGAGCTTTTTGTTCACGATTATATTATAAATCACTGTAGCTATAACAGTGAGGCAGCAAACCCGAATATAAATAATATGTACGGCTGTCTTGTAGAGGGCTATGCCTCCTGCGAGGGCTATTCACGTGCGTTCCAGTACATTTTAAGTCAGTTAAATATCGACAACAGAATTGTAACAGGCGAAGCAACCGAGGATGGTCTTACCTACGTTGGGCATATGTGGAATTTTGTTGTTATAGACGGTAAGGGCTACTTTGTAGATGTAACCTGGGATGACCCTAAGGGCGCTAACAACGTTTTAAAGCACGAGTATTTCAATATAACTACGGCGCAAATACTTACAAGTCATACAAACATTAAGCAATCAATTCCGCTTTGTACGGATACAGAAAGCAACTACTTTAAAAAGGAAGGTGCTTTCCTCACAAAGACATCCACAGAGGCACTCAAGGATTCCCTTGAAACAATTATATTGAAAGCAAAATTCCGTGGCTATAATTCAGCGGAAATTATGTTCGATTCTCCGGAAACACTTTCCTGGGCAATAGACGAGTTTTTAAACAAGGGAGTAGTTTACAGAAGTTATCAGATAACAGGCGTTTTACCAAGCGGCGAAAGTGCACAAGTTTATTATAGTATGAACGAAGAACTTTACACAATTAGTCTCTATTTCGGTCAATGATTTTTTGCATTATATATAATAGTATAGAAAGAAGTAGTTTTTATGGATAAAGAAAAAATAGAAAGAGCCATAAGAGATATTTTAGAGGCAATAGGTGAGGACCCGGACCGTGAGGGCTTAAGGGAGACACCAAAAAGAGTTGCTAATATGTATGAGGAGATTTTCAGCGGTATACAGGAAAGCCCTGAAAAGCATTTAAAAATTTTCAACGAGCCGGGTAATGACGAGCTTGTTATTGTAAGGGATATTCCGCTTTACTCAATGTGCGAGCATCATCTTTTGCCGTTTGTTGGTAAGGCTCATATTGCATATATTCCTAACGAGGGCAAAATTATCGGAATTTCAAAGCTTGCAAGAATCGTGAATACTTATGCAAGACGCTTGCAGGTGCAGGAAAGACTTACAGCAGAAATAGCGGACTTTTTATATAATCAATTAAACGCAAAAAGTGTCGCAGTAATTGTCGAGGCAGAGCATCTTTGTATGACCATGCGCGGCGTCCGTGCTGCAGGTGCAAAAACAGAAACCTCTGCGTTAAGAGGATATGTAAGAAGTGACGCTAAAACACGCGCAGAAATCATGTCGCTTCTTAATGGTGGTAGATAATGTTTTCTATATATGATAGTATAGCTTCAAAAAAACGCCCGCTTGTAATGGGTGTTTTAAACGTAACACCGGATTCCTTTTTTGATTCGGGCAAAAGCTTTTTTGTTGATGATGCCGTAAATCGTGCAAAGCAAATAGAAGCAGAGGGTGCCGATATTTTAGATATAGGCGGCTGCTCAACCGCGCCGGGCAACGCAATTGCTTCTCTTGATGAGGAGTTAGAGCGTCTTAAAAACGTTTTGCCGGCTGTTATGGAAAGCGTAAAAATACCGATTTCAGTAGATACCTTCCGTTTCGAGGTTGCTCGTTTTGCCTTGGAGCAGGGGGCAGTAATCATAAATGATGAAAGCGGATGCTTTTCGGATGATATGGCGTTACTCGTAAAGCAATATGGTGCAAGCTGGATTTTTATGCACACGGGTAACAAAAGCTCCTCGCAGGTTGCTGAGTATGAAAATGGTGTTGTTGCAAGTGTTTTAGAATTTTTTAATTCTATGAAGCAGCAGGCACTTGGCTTAGGCATAAATGAAAATCAATTGTGCTTTGATTACGGCATTGGCTTCGGTAAAAGCAGGGAGGACGACCTGACTCTTTTAAAAAGCACGAATGAGTTTGCGGAATTCAAGCCGCTTCTTGTAGGTGTTTCCAACAAAAGGGTTATAGGACAAGCTGTAAATAAAGATGTAAATGAAAGATTGTACGGTACAATTTCAGCACAGAGCATTGCTGCATTTTTAGGTGCAGACGTTATAAGGACACACAACGTTGAGGCGTGTCGTGATGCCCTGGCTGTTTGTGAATGCATTAAGAAGGGTGGTTTTCAGGCTGGATAAAATCTATATTAAAGACCTTGAGCTAAAGGGCTACCACGGCGTTGCGGATTTCGAAAAGAAAAACGGGCAGCTTTTTGTAATGGATATTACTGCCGAGCTTGATTTAACAAGTGCGCGTCAGAGTGATGACCTTAACGACACAGTAAATTATGCAGAAATGATTGATACTGTAAGAAAAGTCTTTTTAAGTGAAAAAAACGACTTGATTGAGCACGCGGCAGAGAGGGTAGCGGCAGCGCTTATTGAATCGTATGGAAAAATTGGGTCAGTTACAGTTTTGCTTAAAAAACCACAAGCACCAATAGATGCAACCTTTAACTACGTAGGGGTAGAAATAACAAAAACAAGGGGATAATAAAAATGAGAAAAGCAGTAATCGGTATCGGGAGTAATATCGGCGACAGAATGGCATATATTGATATGTCGGTTGAAATGCTTAACCACATTCCATCCGTGAAGGTGTTAAGAAGAGCCTCAATTTATGAAACGTCACCATGGGGGTACGTAAATCAGGAGAATTTTTATAACACGGTTATTGAGGTGGAAACTGCACTTTCACCAAACGCTCTTTTGGGAGTGTGTCTTGGTATTGAAGCAGGTATAGGCAGAATCCGTGAAATCAAAAACGGACCAAGAGTAATAGATTTAGATTTACTTCTTTATGAGGGTAGCGAAAGTACAACCGCAGAGCTTACCTTACCGCACCCAAGAATGTTCGAGAGGGATTTTGTCTTAATACCTTTGAAAGAACTTTATCCTGATATGAAGGTGTACAACTATAATCTCGAGCATTATTACGAGTATTTGCACGAAGAAAGCAACGTAACAAAGCTTTAAAAAGTGTATTATAACAGAAGGAAAATATTTAAAACCCTTGTAACTACAAGGGTTTTCTTTTTTCGACACCTACCGACACACCCGGCAGCGTTGAACAATGAAATAAAAAAGTTTAAAAAATTTGAAAAAAAGTGTTGACAAACGCAAATGAATTTGATATGATATGCAAGCACTCGAGAGAGCGGGAGCTCAAGAGGGTGCAAACGAACCTTGAAAATTAAACAACGATTAAAGAAAAACCCTTGAGATTTTTTT
>JAZOOH010000016.1:0-167144 GCA_045654905.1 Acutalibacteraceae bacterium
TGACGGAATGCGAGACGGCCGATACGACCGAAACCGTTAATTGCAACTTTAACTGACATTTGAATTACCTCCAAATATATTAAAATATTTTTTCAACAGTAAATATTTTACCACAAAACAGAATAAATGCAAGGACTTTGACATAAATTTAACTTATTTTCGTTAAGTTTTAGCAAAATGCGAAAAAATCCAAAATTTAAACTGCTTTTTTGTGTAAATTTACATATTAACCACGTTAATAGGGTTTCCCTCTAAAAATGCTTTAACGTTGCTGTTAAGAATTTCTAAAAGCCTTAGTCTCGTTTCATAAGCCGCCCAGGCAATGTGCGGTGTTAAAAACGTGTTTTTTGCACTCAATAACGGGTTGTCCTTTTTAGGCGGCTCGCAGGAAAGCACGTCTGCACCAAAGTAAGAAAGCTTTCCGCATTCAAGTGCTTTGCTTACGGCTGCTTCGTCTATAACAGCACCGCGCGCTGTGTTAATGAGCGCAGCGCCGTCCTTCATATTTTCAATGAATTCAGCGTTCACTAACTGATTTGTACTTTCGGTTAACGGGCAGTGTAAGGAAATGTAATCCGCGTTTTTCTGTACCTCGTCAAGTGAAACGAATTTAACTCTTTCATCCGCCTCTTTTTTGCCGGAGGGTGTGTAAACCAAAACGTTCATATCAAAGCTTAAGGCAATTTCCGAAACTCTTCTGCCTATTTTACCAAAGCCTATAATTCCAAGAGTTTTTCCGCTTAGTTCGTTGAGGGGAGTATTCCAGTAGCAAAAGTCCTTGCATTCTGACCATTCACCCTTTTTTACAGATTCGGTGTAATGACCTATTCTGTTTGTGAATTCAAGTAAAAACGAAAAAACCGTTTGCGCAACAGCGTTTGTTGAGTAAGCGGGGATGTTTGAAACGGGAATACCTCGTTTTCTTAAAGCAACGGTATCAAGCTGATTAAAGCCCGTTGCAAGGGTAGCTACAAATTTAAGCTTAGGCAAATCCTTTAAAATTTCTTTTGTTATTGCAACCTTGTTTACAATAACAACCTCAGCATCCTTTGCACGTTCAACAACTAATTCCTGTGGTGTTCTTTCATAAACAGTAAGGTTAAAAACACTCTCTAAATAGTCCCAGTTTAAATCCCCTGGGTTTTCTGTGTAACCGTCAAGAATAACGGCGTTTATTTTGTTTTCCATAACGTCAGCCCTTAAAATATATTTATCCTTAATATAATATCAAAACAATACATATTTTTCAATAGTAGTTATTTCTTGTTATTATACTTGACCTAATTGCTAAAATAATATAAAATAAAATAGATTAGTTTCAGATGGGTAGGTAATTGCTTGAAGAAATTTAAAAAAAGAACGAAGGAGGAAAAACGCTCGCTTGTTTTAAAAATTGTAAGCATTGCTTGTTTTTCCGTTGCTTTGTTTCTCGTGCTTTTAACTTATATAGTAACTTTACCGCAAATACAATCTCAAATAACCGAAATAGAGGATTGGTTTAATAAGCTTGAAGCCTTTATCGGCAGTCTTAATAAACTTTTTGCTTTTTTAACCGTTACAGCACTTTTTTTAGTAAAGGGCTTTATTCCGTTTGTCCCTCTTTCGGTTTTATTTATAAGCTCGGGTCTTGTTTTTCCCGCTCCCTTAGCTGCACTCATAAACGTATTCGGATTTGCTATTCTTGTATCCGTTAAATATGGCTGGGGTAAAAAGTTAGGCGGCGGCGGAGCGCACAAAATTTTAGTAAAGTCCGAGGTTGTTTACGATTTTATGGACTTAGGCGGCAAGGGAAATTGGTGGATGCTTGTAATTCTTCGGTTTGTGCCGTTTATTCCTATAAACACGGTGAGCAGAATTTACGGAGCTACCTCGATGAATTACTGGCGCTTTTGTATCTTTTCTGTTTTAGGCTTTTTGCCGAGAATACTTATTTGGAGTATAATAGGTGTTAACATTACAGACCCGTTCTCCGTCAGCTTTATGGCACCAATTATTGTGCTGCTGCTTGTAAGTGGAATTTCAGTTCTGGTTTTAAGAACGTTATTAAATCATATAGATAAAAATAAAAAGAAGGAGTCTTAAAAATGCAAATTCAACAAATTAACACTCAAGACTTTTTAGCAAGGTTAGAGGTAGTCTATGGCACAGACGCCAAAAGACAGCAGGAGAGGTATTCAGCTCTTGCAGAAAGCTTCAAAAAGGATTTTGGTGACAATAAAGATGTCCGTTTCTTTTCTGCACCCGGCAGAACAGAGGTAGGCGGTAACCATACCGACCATAACAACGGTAAGGTTTTAGCAGCAGCAATAAATCTTGATGCTGTTGCAATGGTTGAAAAAAGAGATGATTTAATAATCAACGTTAATTCTCAGGGATATTCTCCGCTTACGGTAGATGCAGGCGATTTGCAAATAAAGGATGAGGAAGCAGGTAAGTCAAGCGCGCTTATACGTGGTATTTGTGCAAGATTTAAAGAGCTCGGCTACAGCTACGGCGGCTTTAATGCAAGCGTAACCTCAGAGGTGCTTTCAGGCTCAGGGCTTTCCTCCTCTGCAGCATACGAGGTGCTCATAGGCACAATTCTCAATTACTTATACAATGATGGTAAAATCAGCGCTGTAGAAATTGCTTGTATTTCTCAATACGCTGAAAACGTTTACTTTAAAAAGCCTTGCGGTCTTATGGACCAAACTGCGTGCTCAGTCGGCGGCTTTGTGCAAATTGATTTTAAGGATACAAAAAATCCTGTTATCAATAAGGTCGATTTTAACCTTGATGAATTTGACCACGCTCTTTGCATTGTAGACACAGGTGGAAACCACACAGATTTAACAGATGATTATGCAGCTATAAGATTAGAAATGAACTCTGTTGCAGAATTTTTCGGTAAAGCTGTTTTAAGAGAGGTTGAGCCGCAGCAGGTGTTTGACAATATGGGTGAAATAAGAAAGAAAACAGGCGACAGAGCTCTCGAAAGAGCAATTCATTTTTACAATGAAAACAGCCGTGTTGAGCGTCTTGCTTCAGCTTTGGCAAAAAAAGATTTTGATGAGTTTAAATCAATAATTATCGAAAGCGGTAAATCCTCTTATATGTACAATCAAAACTGCTTTACTCTTAAAAATCCCGAAAGTCAACCGGTTGCACTTGCACTTTGCCTTACTGAGGAACTTCTTAAGGGCAAGGCAGCATACAGAGTGCACGGAGGCGGCTTTGCAGGTACAATTCAGGTGTTCTTGCCAAAATCAGAAATAGCAAGCTATACCGACGCTGTTAAAAAGGTGTTTGGTGAAAATTCCTGCTATATTCTTTCAGTAAGAAGCCACGGCGGCTGCGAAATATAATATGATAAAAGAAATTCAAAATGAATGCGAAATAAGCGGCGTTAATTCGCCGCTTTTAGCTCGCATTTTTATAGCCTTTAAGTATAAAAGCGGTAGTGATAACGCCTGGCTTCAGCTTAATGAAAATGGCAGTATGACAGCGTTGCTGTCTTCTGTGGATAATAATTTTACAATTGCTTTAAAGCCGGAGGCAGACCGTGAGGAAATAAAGGAGTTTATACGCTTTGTGGGCTGTAGCTCAATTATTTCAAATGTTCCCTTAAATGAAGCTGCAGCAAAAGAATATTCTCTTTTTGAATTCAAGAAAAGTAAAGTGCTTGAGAGTACGGCGGATTTTTTAGTGCTTAATAACGAAGCCACGGTAAACGATTACAAGAAAATCCATTCCCTGCTTTATTTTGATAAAGGTGTAAATTTTGAAAATTGGTACTACGATTTTTCAAAAAGAATTACAAAAAATGATGCAAAGGCAGTTGCCTTGAGGCAAAACGGCGAGGCTTTGGCAATGGCGTCGGCACCAATGATTTTCAATTCCTCGGCAATAATTTCAGGTGTATTTACCTTAACCGAGCATAGAAATAAGGGCTATTCAAGAGTAGTGATTTACAAGCTTATTGAGGAGCTTAAAAGGGCGGGCGTAACACAATGCTTTTTGTGGTGCGAAAAGGCCTTGGAGAGCTTTTATGAAAAGATAGGCTTTGAAAAAACAGGATGTATATATCAGGAAACGGAGCTTTAAAATGAGTTTTTTTGATTTTAGTGAAAAAACAAAGGAGCTTTCAGCTAAAGCAATTTCTTTAGCAAGAGAGCAGTTTGAAATTATAGATGAAATAACTGAATACAACCAACAAAGAGTTTTAAAGGCATTCATAAATCATGGTGTTTGTGAAGCTCATTTCGGCTCTTCAACAGGCTACGGCTACGGTGACAGAGGTCGCGAGGTCTTAGACGAGGTTACAGCAGAAATTTTCGGTGCAGAGGATGCTTTAATAAGACATAGCTTTGCAAGCGGTACACACACCCTTGCCGTAATGCTCTTTGGTGTGTTAAGACCGGGAGATAAGGTGCTTTGCGCTACGGGTATGCCTTACGATACAATTCATTCCGTAATTGGTATTACGGGTGAGGGAATGGGCTCGTTAAAGGATTTCGGTGTTTCCTTTGAGGTGCTCGATTTATTAGAGGATGGTACGGTAGATTTTAACTCTCTGCAGGAAAAACTGAAAAACGAAAGCTATAAGGCTGTTTATATTCAACGCTCAAGAGGCTATTCCTTAAGACCAACGTTAACCTCAACAGAGATTGAAAAAATTGTAAATATTACAAAGCAAAACAGCAAATCAATCACCATTCTTGACAATTGCTACGGTGAATTTACCGAAAAGGTAATGCCGGGCGAAATAGGCGTGGATTTATTTGCAGGCTCTTTAATAAAAAATCCCGGTGGCGGTATTGCAAAAAGCGGTGGCTATATTGCAGGCAGAAAGGATTTAATTGAGCTTTGCTCTTACAGAATGACAACCCCCGGAATAGGCCGTGAGGTGGGTGCTACCTTAGGTAATACCCGAGATATTTTTATGGGACTTTTCGTTGCTCCTCACGTAACGGGAGAGGCTCTTAAAACAGCGGTGTTTACAGCAGCGTTATTTGAATTGATGGGCTACGAGGTTTCACCAAGGTGTAACGAGGTACGAGCAGATATTATTCAAAGCATAAAGCTTCAAAAAAGTGAAAAGCTTATTGCTTTTTGCCAGGGCTTGCAAAGTGGCTCTGCAATAGACAGCTTTGTTGTTCCGGAGCCTTGGGCAATGCCGGGGTACGACAGTGAGGTTATTATGGCTGCAGGTGCATTTACGAACGGCTCTTCCATAGAGCTTTCGGCAGATGCACCATTGCGAGAGCCTTTTGCCGTTTGGCTTCAGGGCGGACTTAATTTCCACAGTGCAAAAATCGGTGTAATGCTCGGTGCGGAACGAGTTCTTAAAATCGAAGCTTAGGATTCGAATAACTAAATAAAAGCAACCTATCATTCAAGTCTTAGTACAGATTTAAATGATAGGTTTTTTTGTTGAGGTTTAATTATAAGCAAGGTGAAGAGCTACTTATAATATTCTCATTTCCTTGTTTTTTCTAAAATATAAATATTTTCTCCGATTTCCTTGAATGCAGGGGCACAGTCGTTGCCGCCCGAAATTCCGTTTTCCTTCATTATGCAAATTACGTATTTGGGGTCCTCATAAGGGAAAAAGCCAACGTACCAGGCGTATTTTATTTCAACGCCGTTTTCGTTGTATTGACCGCTTTGTGCAGTTGCGGTTTTTCCGCAAGAGTCAAAAAGCGAGGTGAATGCGGGCTTACCCGTGCCCTCATTTACAACGTTTAACAAGTAATTCTTTAAAGCTTCGCAGGTTTCTGACTTTAGAACTCTTACGCTGTTTGTTTTGCTTCCGCGTGTGAATTTATTGCTTTCGTCAACGTAGCCTTTAATAAGTGTAGGCTCATTGTAAATTCCGTTGTTTGCAATTATTGCGTAAAAATTCGCAACCTGTAGGGGCGTAGCGAGCAACGAGCCTTGACCAAAGCCGAAGTTACCAATAGCGGCATTGCTGTTCAGCTCTTCCGCCTTCGGCAGATTGCCTGCCGCTGTCATATAACCGTTACCAAAATCGCACGCCTTGCCAAAGCCTGAAGCCTCTGCAACGCTTAAAAGCTTCTTTGCACCTAAATGGCAGCTTAAATCTATAAAATACGGATTACACGAAAACGTTAAAGCACCCTTTAAATCTAATTGTCCGTGTCCGTTTAGCTTGTTGCAATTAAAGGTGTTGCTGCTTTTTATAATGCTTCCGTTGCACTCGTAATTAAAATTATAATAGCCGTTTTCCAAAGCTGCCGCAGCGGTAACCGCCTTGAAAACAGAGCCTACGGGGTATGCAGAAAATGCTCTGTTTATAAACGGAGAACTTGCATTTTTTAAAGAAGCGTTAAGGTTTTCGCGTTCTATAATCGGCATGGAGGCACACGCTAAAACCTCGCTCGTTTTTGCATCCAAAACAAGTGAGCACCCAACCTCTACTTTGTGCTTGAGCAGAGCTCTTTCAACTATTGCTTGAATATCCTTGTCAATGGTAAGCACAAGCCCCGATTTGTTGTTGTAGTTATCATTGTGTATTTCTATTGCTTCGCCGTTAAGTACTCTGCCTAAGGCGTCGCAGTGATATTTAATAGTGAGGCTTCCGTTAGTTTTACTAAGCAGGCTGTTGTAGTGTTTTTCTACTCCGTACATACCCTCGTTACCCTTGCAATAGCCAAGTATGTGCGAAAGAGTGTTGCTGTCGTATCTTTCATAGGTAGTAAGCGTTATAATGTCGTTTGAGGCTTCAAAAAAATCAACACTCGGCACAATTGCAGTAACTAAATGCCCGTTTTTCAATTCCTTTTCTATTTCGGTGCTTTGCAGCCTTTTAATTTCTGTAAAGCTTTTTGCAGTCGGCTTAATTAAGGCTACGTGCTTTTCAGCCGTATTGGTTAAAGGCTTTAAATTTGTGTCATACACGTTTCCTCTGGTAAAAGCGATTACGTTCGTTTTTTGCGTGTTCTCTGTGCTTGCAGCGCGAATTCCCTGTACGCTCAACAAATAAATTCTGTAGCACAGTAAGGAAAATGTTAAAAATAAAATAGTGGTAATAGAAAAAATTCTTTTGTTCATAAGCGTCGCCCCTAAACTATTATTGACAAAACAAGTGATTTATATATAATAAATTTATATATTATTAAAAAGAGTAAAAAGAGGCGAAGACAATGTCGGAAAGATTTTCACGCTCTGAAAGAATTTTCGGTGCGGAAAATATGAAAAAATTAAATAACAGCCGAGTAATTGTTTTCGGCTTGGGCGGTGTAGGCGGCGCCGTTGCAGAGGCGCTTGCACGAAGCGGTGTAGGTGAGTTAGGTCTTGTGGATAAGGACGTTGTAGATATAACCAACGTAAACCGACAGCTGATAGCAACCGAAAGCACCGTCGGAATGAAAAAAACAGATGCCTGCGAAAAGCGTCTGCTTGAAATAAATCCGAATATTAAGCTTAAAAAATACGATTTGTTTTATCTGCCCGAAACAGCAGAGGAAATTAAGCTTGAGGACTACGACTATATAGTAGATGCAATAGATAACGTAACGGCAAAGCTCGAGCTTATAGAAAGAGCAAAAAAGCTTAACGTAAAAATTATTTCTTCAATGGGCACGGGTAATAAAATTCATCCGGAAATGCTTGAGCTTGCAGATATAAGCAAAACAAGTGTTTGCCCGCTTGCAAGAGTAATTCGCAGAGAGCTGCGAAGCAAAGGTATAAACCATTTAACAGTTGTTTATTCAAAGGAAGAGCCACAAAATTTAGACGGCGACAGAACACCTGCTTCATCAACCTTTGTTCCTGTTTCTGCAGGTATTTTAATTGCATCAAGGGTAGTGCAGGATATAACTAACAAATAAGGAGATACAGTTATGAATTTTACACAATGCGACAAACCGGGTGTAGTAGAGTGCTTTGCACTTGTTAAAAGCTGTGACAAAAAAAGCGCAAAAAACGGCAGCACCTACTTAGATATGCTGCTTGCTGATAAGGAAAGTGAAATTTACGCAAAAATGTGGGATTATAAAGAGGAAATAACCCCAATGCCTGAGGTAAATACAGTAGTAAAGGTACGCGGTACCTTACAGCAGTACAACGGCAATGACCAATTCATAGTTCAACGCATAAGACCTTCAGTTGCAGGTGACAACGTAGCCGTTTCCGACTTTGTAAAATCTGCAGATTTCAGCGGTGCGGAAATGTATGGTGTTATTACTGCTTTGGTAAACAGCTTTACAGATGAAGATTTGAAAACTGTTGTAGCCTCAATTTTAGAGGAGCATAAGGAGGATTTGCTTTTCTTCCCTGCGGCAGAAAAATTACACCACGCAATGAATGGCGGGCTTCTTTATCACACGCTTTCAATTGTTCGTTTAGCCCAGTGCGTCTCTGCAATTTATCCGTCAATAGATAAGGAGCTGTTAATATCCGGCGCAATTCTTCACGATATTGCAAAGCTTAAGGAATATAAGGTGAACAACGCAGGTCTTGTGGACGGTCACACGGTAGAGGGTATGCTTTTAGGTCACCTTGTAATGGGTAGTGAAGAGGTCGGCAGAAAATGCGACGAATTAAATATACCTGCTGAGAAAAAGGTGCTTCTTCAGCATATGCTCATTTCTCACCACGGCAAATTAGAATTCGGTGCAGCTATAAGACCGTCGTTTATTGAAGCAGAAATTCTTTCTCAGTTAGATATGTTTGATGCAAATATGTACGAAATGGCAGAAGCTGTAGCGGGCGTTAGTGCAGGGGAGTTTACAGGCAGACTTTGGATGCTTGACAACAGAAAAATGTTTAATCATGGTAGAAAAATAGTTGAGCCTAAGGCAGATTTGTTGGGTGAATAAAATGGAATGGCAGGAAATAAAAATCTCGGTTAATTCAGAAGATACCGAAAGAGCAAGCAGCATTGCGGTAATGGCGGTGCCTTACGGAATTTATACTGAGGATTACAGCACGTTAGAGCAAGAGGCGTGGGACATTGCCCACATAGATTTAATTGACGAGGACCTTTTAAAAAAGGACAGAACTAAGTCGATTATTCATATTTATATAGGTGAAAACGACAATCCGCAGGAGGCACTTTCATTTGTGTCCTCGCGTCTTGATGCTGAAAAAATCCCATACACAATAGATACAGGTGCTTGTAAGGAAGAGGATTGGCTTAATAACTGGAAAAAATATTTTAAGCCGCTGAAAATCGGAAAAAGGCTTTTTGTAAGACCTGTTTGGGAAGACAATTTTGATGCAGAGAACAGAGTTGTTTTGAACATTGAGCCGGGTGCCGCCTTTGGTACGGGTGCACACGATACAACCCGCCTTTGTCTTGAAACGTTAGATAAAATTATCAAAGACGGGGACACTGTTTTAGATATGGGCTGCGGCAGCGGCATTTTAGCAATTTCTTCGCTGCTTTTAGGTGCAAAGAATGCCTTTGGTGTAGATATTGACCCGCTTGCTGTGAAAACAGCAAAAGAAAACGGCTTAATGAATGATTTTAAGGAGCCTGAGCTTACGTTTGTTTGCGGCGACCTTGATGAAAACGTTAAAGGTAAATATTCGGTAGTAGTAGCAAATATTGTTGCAGACGTAATTATGATGTTTGCACCAAACGTCAGAAAATATATGGCGCCCGACGGTGTGTTTATAGCATCAGGAATTATAGATACCCGTGCAGATGAGGTTATTGCTTGTCTTGAAGGTAACGGCTTTACCATTGTAGAGCGCTACGAGCAAAACGGCTGGAATTGCCTTGTTATGAGATAACGTTACAGAAAGAGAAACGTATTTTTTCAAAAAATCACTCATAAACTTATTTGAAGGAGTGAGAAAAATGAAAAAATACGTTTCTTTATTTTTATCAGCTGTTTTAATGCTTCAGCTCATAATAACCGCAAATGCAAAAACCGTAACAAAGGAATTTGAAGAGTCTGCGGCTGTTTTTAATGTAACAGCAACCGCAAAAGCGGAAAAGTCCAAACAAAAGCTGCCTGTGGATATTAAAGCTAAATCGGCAATTTTAATGGAGGTAACAACAGGCAAGGTGCTGTTAGAATATAATGCAGATGAAAAGCTGTTTCCTGCATCTGTTACAAAAATTATGACAATGCTGCTTGTAATGGAGGCAATTAACGAGGGCAAAATATCACTTTCAGACGTAGTTGTCTGCTCTGAAAATGCCTCTAAAAAAGGTGGCTCACAAATCTGGCTTGAGCCCGGTGAGGAAATGACTGTAAACGACCTGCTTAAGGCTACGGTAATAGGCAGCGCAAACGACGCCGCTACACTTTTGGGTGAATATATTTCGGGCAGTGAGGAGGCGTTTGTTGATTTAATGAACGTCAGAGCAAGGGAGCTCGGTATGACCAACACTCATTTTGACAATGCCACCGGTTTAGATGATACTACCGATACCCACTTAACCACAGCAAGAGATATAGGTCTTATGTCTGTAGCACTTATGAAGCACGATTTAATAGAGGATTACACAACCGTTTGGATGGATTCCTTAAGAAACGGTGAAACCGAGCTGGTAAATACAAACAAGCTTGTTCGTTTTTACAATGGCACAACAGGAATTAAAACGGGAACAACAAACAAGGCGGGGTGCTCTGTTTCTGCCTCTGCTAAACGAGACGGCTTGCATCTTGTAGCAGTTATAATGGGCAGCGCTAACAGCACAGAACGCTTTGAAACGGCAAAGGCTTTGCTTAATTTTGGCTTTGCCAATTATTCACTTGCTGAGCTGAATATAGACGAAAGTGCTTTTTCAAGCGTGGAGGTCTTAGGCGGTGAAGCAAAGCTTGTAAAGCCTTACTTAAAAGAAGCCCCAAGCCTTCTTTTGAAAAAAGGGGAAGCAGAAAGGCTTGAGCAGACGGTGGTGCTTGCAGAAAACGTAGAAGCGCCCGTAACGGAAAATCAGCGCTTAGGCACGGTAAAATTTACTCTTGAGGGAAAAACTATTGCTGAGCTTCCGCTTTTAGCTTCCCGGGAAATAAAAAAGCTTACGCTTGCTACAACCTTTAAAAGAATAATTCACTTTTTGGCGTGTGGAGAAAAAATAGCTTAAATATTGGTATAACACTTGATTTTAAAAGAGTTTTGTTGTAAAATATTTAGGATTATGATTAAAAAATAGGAAGTGTTAAAATGTTTTACACGTCAACAAGAGATAATAGTGTTAAGGTAACTGCCTCTAAAGCAATTACAGACGGCATTTCAAAAGACGGCGGCTTGTACATACCAACAGAGATTCCCGCCGTTTCACTTGATGAGCTTAAAGCACTCTGCTCTGTAGATTATAAGGAGAGAGCAAAGAAAATATTAGGTCTTTACCTTACAGATTTTACACAAGAGGAATTAGCTTCCTGTGTAGAGGGTGCTTATATGGACGGCAAATTTGATTCTGCTTATACAGCACCCGTTGTAAAGCTTCACGACAACGTAAGTATTCTTGAATTATTCAAGGGCCCTACCTGCGCTTTCAAGGATATGGCTTTGCAAATTTTACCTTATCTTTTAACGGTTTCTGCAAAGAAAAACCTTGAGAATAAGGAAATCGTAATTCTCGTTGCTACCTCAGGTGATACGGGTAAGGCTGCACTTGAAGGTTTTAAGGACGTTGAGGGTACAAAAATATTGGTTTTTTATCCTAACGACGGCGTCAGCCCAATGCAAAAGCTTCAAATGACAACCCAGGAGGGTAATAACGTTGGCGTTTGCGCTATTCACGGTAACTTTGATGATGCACAAACAGGTGTTAAGTCAATCTTTACTAATAAAGAAATTTTAAAGAAATTCGAAGAAAACAACCTTGTTTTCTCTTCAGCTAACTCTATTAACTGGGGTCGTCTCGCACCGCAAATAGTTTACTATTTCTCCGCTTATTGCGATATGGTAAACCAAGGCTCTGTAGAGTTCGGTAACAAAATTAACGTTGTTGTGCCAACAGGTAACTTCGGCAACATTTTAGCGGCATATTTTGCAAAGGAAATGGGTCTTCCTGTAAATAAGCTTATTTGTGCTTCAAATAAAAATAAGGTGCTTACAGACTTTATTGCAACAGGCACTTACGACCGTAACCGTGAGTTCTTCACAACAGACTCTCCGTCTATGGATATCCTCATTTCAAGCAACTTAGAAAGACTTTTATATCTCCTCAGCGGCAGAAATTCAGATACAATTAACGAGTGGTTCTCTGCACTTAATAAAACGGGTAAATACACCGTTTCTGAGGATGTTAAAAGCAAGGTGCAAGAGCTTTTTGCTGCAGGCAGCTGCGACGACGAGGGCACAAGCGAGGCAATTAAAGAAACCATTGAAAAATATAACTATCTTTCAGATACTCACACAGCGGTTGCAATAAGCGTTTGTAACAGCTACGTAAATGAAACGGGTGACACAACTCCAACAGTTATTGCTTCTACTGCTTCACCATTCAAATTCTCTAAGGCGGTGCTTTCTGCAGTAGATGAAAGCGGCGCCGAATATCCTGATGAATTCAGCACTGTAGATGCATTGGAAAAGCTTACATGTACAGCTGCTCCGTCGCAATTATCTGAGCTTAAAAACAAGCAGGTTCGTTTCAGCCTTACAGCCGATAAAAACGATATGGCTAAGGTTGTATTCGATATGTTGGGTATTTAATTATGTCACTTTTTGCAATCGGTGACCCGCACCTGTCATTTTCAACCGATAAGCCAATGGATATTTTCAGAGGCTGGGACGACTACGTTGTAAGGCTCGAAAAAAACTGGAACAGCATTGTAACAAATGAAGATACAGTCGTTATCCCGGGGGATATTTCCTGGGCAATGGGACTTGCAAATGCTAAAAAGGATTTCGAGTTTTTAAACACCCTTAACGGCAATAAAATCATTCTTAAGGGTAATCACGATTATTGGTGGAATACAATGACGAAAATGAATTCGTTTTTGTCCGAAAATGAATTCAACTCAATAAAAATTCTTCACAATAACGCTTACAGAATCGGTGACTTTTCCGTTTGCGGTACTCGCGGCTGGTTTTACGACGACACCTGCGAGGCAGACAAAAAGGTGCTGCTTCGTGAAGCAGGTCGGCTCAAAGCATCTGTTCAGGAGGCTAAAAAATTGGGCGGAGAGGTAATTGCTTTTTTACATTATCCACCCATTTCCGCCACTCAGACCTGCGACGAAATTCTTAACGTGCTGCTTGAAAACGACGTTAAGCGTTGCTATTTCGGTCATTTACACGGCTTTGTAGCACCTGAGAATGCTAACCTTGAATACGAGGGAATAAAATTTTCACTTGTTTCGGCAGATAAATTGAACTTTTGCCCTAAAATTATTGAAAAATTTTAAAAAGTTCATTCAAAAAGTAAAAAATGCAAATTTCTCTTAAAAATATCAAAAAAATGAAAAAAATAGTAGAAATTAGCAATTAGTTATGATATAATCTACGAGTTAACTAATGGTTTACAGTTAGAAAGGATGTTAGAAAATGAGTTTAAAGTCTTGCGAAAAGGCAGAAACAAACGTTTACGCTCTTGAAATTGCGCTTGAGGGCGAAGAATTCAAAAAAGCAGTTTCTAATGCTTACAACAAAAACAAGGGTAGATATAATGTACCGGGCTTCCGTAAAGGTAAGGCTCCAAAGCACATTATTGAAACCTACTACGGTAAAGAGGTTTTCTGGTACGACGCAATTGATGCTGAGTATCCTGAGCTTTTTGATGCAGCTGCAAAGGAAGCAGGCATTGTTCCTGTTGCTGCACCTTTTGATGATGAAATCACTTCTCTTGATGAAAACGGCTTTACAGTAAAGCTTAAGGTTGTAGTAAAGCCTTCAGCAGAGGTTAAAAAATACAAGGGTCTTACAGCAGAAAAGGAAAAGGTTTCTGTTAAAAAGGCAGAGGTTAAGGATGCTGTTAACGCTGCACTCGAAAGAGATGCTAAAATGGTTACTGTTGAAGACAGAGCAGCAAAAAAAGGTGACACAGCAGTTATTGATTTCGAAGGCTTTATGGACGGCGTAGCATTTGAAGGCGGCAAGGGTGAAAACCATAACCTTGAGCTTGGCTCAGGTCAATTTATTGATGGCTTCGAGGACCAAATCGTTGGCAAGAAAACAGGTGACGAGTTCGACGTGAACGTTACCTTCCCTGAAGCTTACGGCGCAGAAGAGCTTGCAGGCAAGCCGGCAGTATTCAAAGTAAAGCTTAACAAAATCATGAAGAAGGAGCTTCCTGTATACGACGACGAATTCGTTAAAGACGTTAGTGAATTCGACACAGTTGCAGAGTACGAAAAGCACCTTGAGGAAGATATTTTAGCAAGAAAAGAAGCTGAAGCAGACCGTGTATTCGAAAGCGGCATTATGGAAAAGCTCATTGAAAATACAGTAGTAGAAATTCCTGAGGCTATGATTGAAAGAGAAATCGACAATCAAATCAACGAATACAACTACAGACTTCAGATGCAGGGCATGAGCCTTGATATGTACATGCAATACACCGGTATGGATATTGCTACCTTACGTGCTAATTACAAGGAAGGCGCAGAAAAACAAGTTAAGCTTCGTCTTGCTCTTGAAAAGATTATCGAGCTTGAAAAAATCGAAATCTCTGACGAGGACGTTGAAACAGAGCTCAAGACTTATGCAGATTCTTACGGCATGAAGCTTGAAGAGGTTAAAAAGTACGTGCCTGTTGAGGATGTTAAGGCTGACCTTGGTTGCAGAAAAGCTATGGACGTTGTTAAAGACAACGCTAAAGCAGGCGCAGCAAAGAAAAAGGCAGAGCCAAAGGCTGAGGCTGCAGAGGAAAAACCTGCTGCAAAGAAAACAGCCGCAAAGAAAGAAACTGCAGAGAAAAAGCCTGCTGCAAAGAAGACAGCAGAAAAGAAAGACGCTGCAGAGAAAAAACCTGCTGCTAAAAAGACAACCTCTAAGAAAAAGACAGAAGAAGCTAAGGCTGAATAATACTGTTTATTTCCGCCACAGTCCTGCAAAGTGCTGTGGCGGTTGAGTTTTAGTAAGATTATTTTTATTGAATAATTTACTTTAAAAAACCAATACTCAAAAACAAATAAATTATGTTTCGGGAGGAATTTATTATGGCACTTATACCTTACGTTATAGAACAAACCAATCGCGGTGAACGCTCTTACGACATCTATTCAAGACTTTTAAACGACAGAATTATCGTTCTTTCAGATGAGGTTAATGATGCAACAGCATCTGTTATTGTTGCTCAGCTCCTTTATCTTGAGGGTCAGGACCCTGAAAAGGACATCAGCTTTTACATTAACAGCCCCGGCGGTAGTGTTTCAGCAGGTCTTGCTATTTACGCTACAATGCAATATATAAAATGAGACGTTTCAACCATTTGTATGGGTATGGCTGCATCTATGGGTGCATTTCTTCTTTCATCAGGTGCAAAGGGAAAGCGCTACATTCTTCCAAATGCAGAGGTTATGATTCACCAACCATCAGGCGGTGCACAGGGTCAGGCAACAGAAATTCTTATTGCTGCTGACCACATTCAGAGAACAAAGCAAAGATTAAACAAAATCCTTGCAGAAAACACAGGCAAACCGATTGAGCAGGTTGCTCTTGATACTGAGCGTGACAATTGGCTCACAGCAGCAGATGCGCTTGAGTATGGCCTTGTAGATAAAATTATAGACAAAAGATAATTTTCTCATTTTTTAAAATATTCGGAGGTGCTCTTTTTGGCACGAGATGATAATAAAAACAATTCAAGACAAAGTGCACACTGCTCATTCTGCGGTAAGCCGCAGGGTGCGGTGCGCCGTCTTGTTGCAGGTCCCGGTGTTTACATTTGTGACGAGTGTATTGACCTCTGCTTGCAAATAATGGAGGGCTTAAGCCCCGAGGATGCCGAAAATGCAATGCAGGAAGGCGCAAACGACGAGGCAATAGCTCTTCCAAAGCCAATGGAAATAAAAGCAAAGCTTGACGAATACGTAATTGGTCAGGAGGATGCTAAAAAGGTATTGTCTGTTGCGGTTTATAACCATTATAAGCGTGTGTATTGCGAAAATCCGGATGACGTAGAAATAGGCAAAAGCAACGTGCTTCTGCTTGGTCCTACAGGTGTTGGTAAAACGTTGCTTGCTTCAACGCTTGCAAAAATTCTTAACGTTCCGTTTGCTATTGCAGATGCAACCACACTTACAGAGGCAGGCTACGTTGGTGAGGACGTTGAAAATATTCTTTTAAGACTTATTCAAGCAGCAGATTTTGATATTGAAAAGGCAGAAAAGGGTATTATTTATATAGACGAAATAGATAAAATCACAAGGAAAAGCGAGAATACCTCTATCACACGCGACGTAAGCGGTGAGGGTGTTCAACAGGCACTTTTAAAGATTATTGAGGGTACTGTTGCTAACGTTCCGCCACAAGGTGGCAGAAAGCATCCGCAGCAGGAATTTATTCCTATAGATACCTCGAAAATTCTCTTTATTTGCGGCGGTGCTTTTGCAGGTATTGAAAAATTAGTTGAAGAAAGACTTGGCAAAAACGTTCTCGGTTTCGGTAGTGAAATTCGTTCTAAAACCGATTTAAAGAAAATGGATATAATGTCCAAGGTTGTAACACAGGACCTCGTTAAATTCGGTCTTATTCCGGAATTAGTGGGCAGAATTCCCGTTATAACCTCTTTAAAGGATTTAGACGTAGATGCATTAGTAAGCATAATTACAGAGCCGAAGAATGCTCTTTTAAAGCAATATCAGAGTCTCTTTAAAATGGATAACGTTACGCTCGAGTTTACAGATGACGCTGTAAGAAGAGTTGCTGAGTTAACCATTGAAAAGGAAACGGGCGCAAGAGGTCTTCGTGCGTTAATGGAAAAAATATTAGTTCCCGTTATGTACACTGTACCTTCAGACGATACTGTAGCTGTTGTTAAAATAAATGCAGACGTTGTAGACGGCAAAGCCGAGCCTGTTTTAGAAAGATTAGAAACAAAGGAAAAATTATGATAAAGAAAAACGCAATTACTACCGCACTTCCCGTTCTTGCAATGAGGGGTGTGGTGGTTTTCCCTAAAATGACGTTGCATTTTGACGTGGGAAGACAAAAATCAATTTCAGCCATAAGAGCTGCTTTAAATACAACCGGTGAGATTTTCCTTTCTGCACAAACTGATGCAGAAATAGAAAATCCGGATTTTAACGACCTTAATAAAATTGGTGTGGTAGCAGAGGTTAAGCAGGTTATAAAGCTTCCTAATACAGATGTTTTAAGAGTTGTTGTGGAAGGAAAGTACAGAGCAACCGTTACTGAACCAATAAAAACAAAACCGATTTTAAAGGCAGTTGTAACCGAGGTTTTCGAAAAGCCCGTCAGAAAGGTGGATTCAGCCTACGGTGAAGCGTTAGTCAGAACCTTAAGAGATTTGTTTGATGATTACGCTGACCTTTTACCCCGAATTTCACCCGACGTAGAAATGACCGTTCACACTGAGGACAACGTTGGCGCGTTAGCTGACTATATGGTAAGCAACACTCATTTTGAATTTGAGGATAAGCAAGCACTTTTGTCTGAATTAAATCCGCTTAAAAGGGCTGAAAGGCTTTGCAGCATTTTAATTAAGGAAACAGAAATCCTTGCTTTGCAGCTCAACATTCAAAACGAGGTTCACGAAAAAATGGATAAAAATCAGCGCGATTATTTCCTTCGTGAACAGTTAAAGGTTATTTCTCAGGAGCTTAATGAAGAGGAAACACCTGAGGAAGAAGCGGAAAATTATAAGGCTAAAATAAATGCTTTACCATTAGAAGAAAAATACAAGAAAAAGCTTCTTGACGAAAGTGACCGTCTTTTAAAGCTCTCAAGCAGCAGTGCAGAGGCAAATGTTGCCCGTACATATTTAGACAGAGTTTTAGCCCTTCCGTGGCATAACGAAACAAAGGATTCCTTAAGCTTAGAAAAGGCAAGAAGAATTTTAGATAAGGACCACTACGGCCTAACCGACGTAAAGGAAAGGGTAGTAGAGTTAATTGCCGTTAAAAAGCTTTCACCAAACGTTAATGCACAAATTCTTTGTCTTGTAGGCCCACCGGGTGTAGGTAAAACCTCTATTGCAAAATCTCTTGCAAAGGCAATGAATAAAAACTATGCACGAATTGCTCTCGGCGGTGTACATGACGAGGCAGAAATTCGCGGTCACAGAAGAACTTATATTGGTGCTATGCCGGGTAGAATTATTTCTGCAATAGAGCAAGCAGGCTCTATCAATCCGCTTATTTTGCTTGATGAAATCGACAAATTAGGCAGTGATTACAAGGGCGACCCGTCTTCAGCACTTTTAGAGGTGCTTGACGGTGAGCAGAACAGCACCTTCCAGGACCACTATTTAGACGTACCATTCGATTTAAGCAAGGTTTTGTTTATTACAACCGCTAATGATGCCTCGGCTATCCCGGGTCCGCTTTACGACCGAATGGAAATCATAGAGCTTTACAGCTATACAGCTGAGGAAAAATTCAGAATTGCTAAAAAGCACCTTGTGCCAAAACAGCTTAAAAACTTTAATATACCAAGCAAATCGTTCACTATTACGGATTCTGCCTTGCGCCTTATTATAGACGGCTACACAAAAGAGGCAGGCGTAAGAACGTTAGAAAGAGTTATAACAAAGGTTTTAAGAAAAGCAGCTGTTAAATTCGCAGAGGGCTTTGAGGGTAAAATTAAGGTTACCCCTGAAAGCTTAGAGGAGCTTTTAGGTGCAAGAAAATATAAGGATACAGACCTTTCGTTGGAAAATATGGTTGGCGCTGTAAACGGTCTTGCCTGGACTAAGGTTGGCGGCGAAATTATGCAAATAGAAGCCTCTGTTTTAGAGGGCACGGGAAAAATTGAACTTACCGGCTCTTTAGGTGAGGTTATGAAGGAATCTGCAAAAATTGCCGTAAGCTTTGTAAGAAGCAGAGCTGCAGAATGGGGTATTGACACCGATTTCTATAAAACAAAGGATATTCACATACACGCTCCCGAGGGTGCTGTGCCAAAGGATGGTCCTTCTGCAGGCGTTACTATGACAACGGCACTTGTATCCGCACTTACAAACCGTGCAGTAAAGCCGGATGTTGCTATGACGGGTGAAATATCATTAAGGGGTAACGTTTTACCAATAGGCGGCTTAAAGGAAAAATCAATGGCTGCTTATAAAAACAAAATGAAAACCGTTTTAATTCCTAAGGATAATCTTCCGGATTTAGAAAAGGTGGATGAGGTAGTTAAGCAAAACGTTGAATTTATAGCAGTTTCAACACTTGACGAGGTTTTAAATTTAGCCTTAACTAAGCCTCAAAAAACAAAAAAGGAAAAGAAAACGGCTGTTAAAATTCAGGAAACAGAAGAAGCTGCAGCAACAACAGTTTGCTGCTAAGCGTGAAAGGAGTGCCATTATGAACTTTAATAAGGTAGAATTTGAAGCGGCTTTTGGTACGCTTTCCCAAATCCCTGAATCAACGGTAACGGAGATTGCTTTTGCAGGCAGGTCAAACGTAGGTAAATCTTCAATGCTGAATAAATTGTTTAACCGCAAAAATTTGGCGCGTGTTTCCTCTGTGCCGGGTAAAACTATTACAATCAACTTTTTCAGAACTGAGGATGTGAGAATTGTAGATTTACCGGGCTACGGTTATGCAAAGGTTGCCAAGGGTGAAAAACGTCGTTGGGCTGAAATGATGGAGGGCTATTTCCAAAACCAAAGAAATTTAAAGCTTGTTGTTCAGCTTGTGGATATGCGCCACAAACCGTCTGAGGACGACTACGTAATGATGCGTTTTTTGCAGGAGTGTGAAATTCCTTTTATTGTTGCAGCAACTAAGAGCGATAAGCTTAATAAAACTCAGTACAAGGAACGCGTTGAAGGGCTTAAGACAGAGTTAAAGGAATTTGGTGAAGACCTTACAATTATTCCATTTTCTTCCGAGAAAGGCGACGGACTTGATGAGCTTAAGGCTGTACTCGAAAAGTACGCTCAGTAGCTCTTAGACATTAACGATAAAAACAAAAGACTTTATCATTTAAGGCTTTTACAAGCCAAAATGATAAAGTCTTTTTTGTTATTGTGAAGAAGGTTGCAATCTGAATCAATCCTCATCAAGCTTAAGAATAGCCATAAACGCCTCCTGAGGCACCTCAACAGTACCAAATGAGCGCATACGCTTTTTACCTTCTTTTTGTTTTTCAAGAAGCTTTTTCTTTCTTGTAATGACACCGCCGTAGCATTTTGCAAGAACGTCCTTGCGCATTGCCTTAACTGTTTCTCTTGCAATAACTTTACCGGCAATAGCAATTTGAATAGGTATTTCAAACATTTGTCTCGGAATGTTATCCTTGGGCTTTTCGGCAATTTTTCTTGCTCTGCCATACGCCTTGTCAGAGTGTACCATAAATGAAAGTGCATCAACACAGTTACCGTTAAGAAGTACGTCAAGCTTTACAAGATTTGATTTTCTGTATTCAGAAATCTCGTAGTCAAGTGAAGCATAGCCGCGTGTTCTTGATTTTAACGCATCAAAGAAATCGTAAATAATTTCATTAAGAGGTAAATCGTATTTCAACTCAACTCTGTCAGATGAAATGTAGTCCATATTTTTAAATGTGCCGCGTCTTTCCTGACACAAATCCATAATAGCACCAACGTACTCAGGTGGTGAAAAAATGTGAGCGTCCGCAACAGGCTCTTCAGAAAAATCTATTGTTGCAGGGTCAGGGTAGTGGGTAGGGTTATCAATTTCAATAACGTCACCGTTAGTTAAATGTATTTTGTAAACAACGCTTGGAATAGTTGTAACCAGGTCTAAATTATATTCTCTTTCGAGTCTTTCTTGAATAATCTCAAGGTGTAAAAGACCTAAAAATCCGCATCTGAAGCCAAAGCCTAATGCGCCGGAGGTTTCAGGCTCGTAGGAAAGCGCTGCGTCGTTTAACTGTAATTTTTCAAGTGCCTCGTGAAGATTTTCGTAGTCGGCACCGTCTGCAGGGTAAATACCGCAGTAAACCATTGGTGTTGCTTGTCTGTAGCCCGGCAAGGCTTCCTTAGCAGGGTTTGTAGCAAGCGTTACGGTATCACCAACACGCGCGTCACTTACTGTTTTAATAGATGCTGTAATATAACCAACCTCACCCGCACAAAGCTTTTCGGTAGGCTGTAAGGAGGTCGCTCTCATATAACCGGTTTCCACTACTGTAAATTCTGCACCGGTTGCCATCATTCGCATTGTGTCACCCGGCTTAATTGTACCGTCAACAATTCTTGTGTAAACAATAACACCCTTGTAATTATCGTAAACAGAGTCAAAAATGAGCGCTCTTAACGGAGCCTCATCATCACCCTGCGGTGCAGGAATACATTCAACAATTTTTTCTAAAACCTGTTCAACGTTCTGACCTGTTTTAGCTGATACTCTTGGAGCATCCTCGCAAGGAAGACCAATAATTTCCTCAACCTCAAGGCTGACTCTTTCAGGGTCAGCGGAGGGCAGGTCTATTTTGTTTATAACAGGCACTAATTCAAGGTTGTGGTCGAGAGCTAAATATGTATTACCCAACGTTTGAGCCTCAATACCCTGTGTTGAGTCAATAATTAAAATAGCACCCTCGCAAGCAGCAAGAGAACGTGAAACCTCGTAGTTAAAGTCAACGTGACCGGGTGTGTCAATTAAATTAAGCTGATACGTTTCGCCGTCGTTTGCTTTGTAATCAAGCTTAACGGCGTGTGCCTTAATTGTGATTCCTCTTTCCTTTTCGAGGTCCATATCGTCAAGAAGCTGTGCAGACATATCTCTCTTTGCAACAGATTCCGTTAATTCAAGTAATCTGTCTGCAAGTGTAGATTTGCCGTGGTCAATATGGGCAATAATAGAAAAGTTTCTAATGTTTTCTTTTTTTACAAGGGACATAAATTTATTGTTCCTTTCGTTTATTTATTTTGAGAATCCGAAGCCTAAGACCTCGTTAGAATCTGTAATTATAGTGAAGGCGTCACTGTCGTGCTCTTTGACTATAGCGGTAATCTCAGTTACCTCGTTAGGTCTTACAACCGAAAGAATAATTGTTTTACCCTCGTTTGTGTAACCGCCAAAGGCAGGTAAAAGTGTAACGCCGTGCTCAACCTCGTTTATAATCCTTTTAGAAATTTCTTTCGGGCTTGTTGTTATTATTAAAAGCATTTTACTTCTTGCGGCACCGAATATAATTGCATCTACTGCCCTTGAGGTCACAAAAAATAAAATTACCGAATATAAAAGCACCTCAATGCTTCTGTAAACAAATAACGTAGAAAGCACAACAACAGCATCAATCAAAAAAATAAGTGTACCCATAGAAAGGTGAGGGTGCTTTTGCCTTAAAAGCTTTACTAAAATATCAGCACCACCCGTTGTGCCGCCTCTCAGAAAAATAATTCCAACGCCAATACCGATACAAACGCCGCCAAAAATAGCCGCAAGTAAGGGGGAGTATATATAGTGGTTTTCTAAAATATGCGGAAAAGTATCAATAAGCACAGCAGTAAGCATTGTTGCATAAAGTGACTTTGCAAAAAAATTCTTACCGAATTTTTTAAACGATAATACAAAAAGGGGAATGTTAACGATTATTACGGTAACGCCAATAGGTATTTTAAAAAGGTAGTTAATCATAGTACCAATACCCGAGGCGCCACCGGGCGCTATGTTGTTAGGCGCGGTAAACATAACTATCCCTAAGGCAAAAATAATGCTGCCCGCAGTAATTATTGTATAGTCGTTTATAAGCTTTTTTATTTTACTTGCCGACTTTTTCTTTTCCAAAATATTCCTCACCCGTACTTATATTAAATATGTACGTAATTCGAGGAAAATCGCCAATTAAGTAAAGGTAGCCGTAAAGAGCTTCAAGACCGGTTGCATATCTGTAATCAGCATCACTTTGGTTTTTGGGAACGTGTGAGCTGTGCGCGTTTCTGCCGCGCTTAAAAACAGCCTCCTCGTCCTCGGTAAGCACGGGTAAAAGCCTTTTAAGCATTTCAGCCTGACAGCTTGCATTTACAAGCTTAATAGATTCCTTGTGCAATGCATTGGTTGGTCGGTTTGCTGCCTTTACAAGCATTTCGCGGACCAACAGACTGTAAACGGCATCACCTAAAAAAGCAAGCGTAAGAGGGCTGAATTGCTTTGCCTCGGTTTTGGTCAACGGCTTTCCTGCGAAAAGTGATGAGCTTAAAAATTCATTTTCGTTAAGGCACATAGTCAAACTCCAAATCGTAAATGCTTACGGTATCACCCTCTGTAATACCTTTTTCAATAAGTGCAGAAATAATTCCGCTTGATTGTAATGCATTTTGGAAATACTGAAGTGATTCGTAGTCCTCTAAATTTGTTTTTGAAAGAATTTTTGCAAGCCACTCAGCTTCAATAATATAAACGTCATCCTCAACACGGATTTTAAAATCACGTTTATTTGCTGTTTTGTAAATATCATCAACCGTAATTTCTTCACGCTCATAAATTTTAATAGGTGGAAGAGTTGCCAGTTTTTTTGCAACAGCGTTAATTAATTCTTGTGTGCCCTCTAAAATAGGTGCGCATATTTCAAAATATTCGTAGCCCTTGTCGCATATATATTTTTTGAAGGCCTCACGCTGTTCATCCGTAGCAAGGTCAATTTTGTTACCGGCAACAATTTGCGGGTAGCTTGCTAATTCCTCGTTGTATTTTTTCAGCTCTTCGTTTATTGTTTCAAAATCCGTAAACGGGTCTCTACCCTCACTGCCTGCAACGTCAACAACGTGTACAAGCACACGGCATCTTTCAATGTGTCTTAAAAATTCGTGGCCTAAGCCAACTCCGTCGGAAGCACCTTCTATAATGCCGGGAATATCGGCAATAACAAAGCTGCTTTCAGGACCCATTCTTACAACTCCGGGTACAGGAATAAGTGTAGTAAAGTGATAGTCTGCAATAATCGGCTTAGCCTCACTTACAACAGAAATAAGCGTGCTTTTACCTACGTTAGGAAAGCCAATAAGACCAACGTCTGCTAAAAGCTTAAGCTCAAGAGTAACATCCCATTCCTCACCGGGCATACCATCCTTTGCAAAGCGCGGTACCTGCCTTGTGGGGGTTGCAAAGTGTGGGTTACCCCATCCGCCGTTACCACCCTTAGCAGCAATAAAGGTTTCATCCTTACTCATATCTGCCATAACAGCGCCGGTAGAGTTTTCTCTTATTACAGTACCTCTGGGGACTTTAATTATTAAATCCTGACCGCGTTTTCCGTTGCAACGTCCGCCGCGACCATTCTCACCGTTAGGCGCCTTGTATTTTCTTTTGTAGCGGAAATCCGAAAGGGTAGAAAGATTATCGTCAACCTGGAAAACTATATTTCCGCCCTTGCCGCCGTCACCGCCGTCGGGACCGCCTGCAGATACATACTTTTCTCTATGAAAAGCAACGGCACCGTTACCGCCGTTACCTGCAATTATTTTAATTTTTGCTTTATCTACAAACATAGTATTTCTTCCTTTTGTGTTTTTAATACATACATATGGGTATTATACTATATTATTATAAAAATATAAATAGTTTTTTGCAAAAAAAATTCAATTCTTAAAATCGAACGTAACCGAACAAATGAGGGAACAAAAACGAACAAAAAAACACCGAGTTTTACTAAAAAAGACTGTTTTTATCTAAAAAACGCACCAAAAGTACTATTCAAGGGACAGATAAACAAAAATAATTAGAACATTTGTGTTGACAATTGTCGAAAAGATGCTATAATTATGACATAAACAAATGTTCGCAAGGCGTTCGCCCGATATTCAGGAGGTAATTTTTATGACAGGTACAACAATTTTAAGATTTGTTTTAGAAACACTCGCAGTTTTAGCAGTAACTTACTGCCTTTTTCATCAGAACGAAATCAATGAATTTGAAAGAAAATTAATACGCTTCCTTAAACGCGCAAAAAGAATAGTTTCTGAAGAATACCATGCAAGCAGAAATGCAAGGGCTAAAAAAGAGGTTAATAACATAATTGAGTTTAAATCAAAAAACGACGTTGAAGCTCAATACGAGTTTTTGCTTAATCAAGTCGGCTGATTGTTTTTCGTATATTTTGTATATTGACGAGCACTACTTATAGTTATACAATAAATTGGATAAAATAATTATTAGGTTGCAACAACTATTGTATAACAGGAGCTTTTTATGAACGTAGGAATCGATACAGTTGAAATCAAGCGCATTGAGGAGCTTTTAAAAAAGGATGCGTTTCTTTCCCGTGTTTTTTCGGCTGAGGAGCAAAAAGAGTTTGCTTTAAAAAACAATAAGCCCGATCATATTGCAGCTGCCTTTGCGGCAAAAGAGGCGTTTTCAAAGGCAATAGGCACGGGCATTGCAGGCTTTGCTTTAACAGAGGTTTCCTTGCTTCATTTTGAAAACGGAAAGCCGTATTTAAGCTTTAGCGGTAAAGCACTGTCAATTGTTAAAGAAAACAACTACGATTTTGACGTAAGCATTACTCACACAGCTTCTGTTGCAACAGCAATTGTTATATGCTTTTAGGTGGTGTGTTAATTGGAAACTCGTCGTTTCGTTTTAGATTATTCCAAGGCAAAGGAATTATTACCGGTAAGACCTGCAGATGGGACTAAAAGAGATTTTGGCAGGGTTTTAATTATTGCCGGCAGCGCAACAATGATTGGTTGCTGCGAGCTAGCGGTTAAAGGGGCGTTAAGGTGCGGAGCAGGTCTTGTTACACTTGCTTTTCCCGATTGCATTTATACACCATTAGCTTCGAGACTCACTGAGAATCTGTTTTTACCAATGCCCTCTGAAAACGGTAAGCTTTCGGTAGAATGCTTGCCTATTCTTTTTAAAGCTATTAAAAGAAGCGACGTTGTTGTTTTCGGCTGTGGTGTCGGATTGAACGATGATATTAAAGAAATTGCTTCCGAGCTTGTGCTCAAGTGCGAAAAACCTTTAATATTAGATGCAGATGGTATAAATGCTCTTGCCGATAACGTAGACGTGTTAAGCTGTGCAAGGTCTAAAATATTGCTTACTCCGCACGTTGCGGAAATGTCCCGCTTAATTAAAAGAGATATTGATTTTATAGAACAAAACAGAGAAAAGGTTATATTAGCTGTTTCAAAGAAATATAATGTAAATGTATTACTCAAGGGACATAAAACCCTTATTTCAAGGTCAGATGCAGCTCTTGTTTGTATGAATAATACAGGCAATACAGGGCTTGCAAAGGGCGGCTCGGGAGATTTGCTTTCCGGTATGATTGCGGGCTTTACACCTGCTTTAAACGGAAATTTATATCAGTCGGCGTGTCTTTCTGCTTATATTCACGGTCTTACTGCTGAGCTTGTAAGCAACAAAATGTCTGAGTATTCAACCTTGCCGAGTGACTGTGCCGATAATATAGGTTATATTATAAAAGCAATTATTGAAAGTGAGTGAAACCCTTAAAAAAGCTGTCATTTTTACTTGCTTGTCTTTTTTGCATTTGCTCATTTGCCTCTTGCAGTGGCGATAAATTTAAGACAGCAGGCTTTAAGAATGTTGATTTTTCAAAGGAACAAAGAATTCATCTTGTTACAAAGGATTTTACTTACAATATTTTAGTTTCCTACAATTCCTACGGATGCTTTGCTATGAGGTTTATTGATGAAGTACCCAAAACACTTGAAAACGTAAGTGTAGAGCTCGTAAATGATATTTGTACAATAAAAACCGGGGACGTAAAGCACTCTGTTAGTGTGGATATGCTTACCCCGGAATTTTTCCCGCTTGTGTTATTCAAGTTTTTTTCTGTGACGGATTTTAATTCCGTGCAATGGGAGTTTAATGAAGCTGAAAACACCTGCTTTTTTGAAGCGCAAGTTTCGGGGAAGGTAATTGTTTTTACTGCAGCGAAAGCCTCAGATACCGAAGAACAAATATATATGATAGAAATAAAATAACCGAGGTATTTTCCTTCGGTTATTTTTATTATTCGTATTGAAAAAGCAATACGAATATGTTATAATTATTAAAAATTTGTGAATATTCTTGAAAAGGAGAAGACGTATGGTATATTTACCGGCTTTGCCAGATGCTTTAGAAAGAGCTTTACTTTATTCAATTGCTAATATTACGGGTGTAATAATCCTTCTTATTCTGATTATAAGCAGAAGGAACACTTCCTTGAAAACGTCTGAAAAAATTTATTTTGACAATACTCTTGTTTCAATTGCAATTTTTCTCTTCGTAAGCTCGCTTATATGGTTCTGCGAGTGCTCAACTGCACCAATCGTGGTTTTCATAAACAGAATTTCAGCGTTCTTTTATAATATGATTTTGCCTGTAATCGGTATGTTCTACGTTTTCTACTGTGAGTGCAGAATGTCTCCCGAAAATGAAGTGCAAAGAAACAAAAAATTTATATTTATGCTGCCTGCAATTTTGAATTCGGTTATGGCGTTGTTCAGTATTTTTACAGGCGCATACTTTAAAATTGAAGATGGCAATAAATACGTTCGCGGTGAGCTTTTCACAGTTCCCTTCTTCATTTTGTTTGCTTACTTAATTTATGCTTCGATTTCTACCTTCAGAACTTCAAAAAAACAAATCAACTTAACAAAAAGACCGGAGTTTTTATACCTCGCATCCTTCTCCATACTTCCGCTTATAGGTGGTCTATTCCAACTCTGTATTTACGGCTTCGAAATTCTTGCGACCTCATTTGTAATATCAGCTCTTATTGTTTATAATGAATCACAAAATAGACTTATTTCTATAGACCCGCTTACCATTACAAACAACAAATGGCAGCTTAACAGATATCTTGAAAGAGTTGGTAAAACGCTTCCGCCGCAAATGATGCTTTTCGTTATGTTTATTGATATTGATAGTTACCGTTCAATAGTAAGATCTTATGGCCGTGAGGCAGGTAACGAGGCGGTTGTTGAAGCAGCTACAAGGCTTAAAAAGGTTGTTTCAGGCACTCACGATTTCCTTTGCAGAATCGGTACTGACAGATTTGTTATTGTTTCTCAAAGGCCAACAGAAGCAGCTGCAGATATAACAAGAACAACCTTTGCTAAAAAGTTTGAAGAGTTAGGCTTGCAGGATTTCAAGGCTTATGACCTTAAGGTTTCAATTGGTCTTGCAGGTACTGATAAAATTGAAAATATGGACGACGTTGATGCTCTCATAGGTGAAGCAGAAGAGGATATGAGAAAGGTACGTAGCGTTTCAAAAAGATTTTCAAGGCTTAACAAGTCTTCAATTTACGGTGGCAATTTTTACGATTGATTTCAAAAAAGCAAAAATAAAAAAGGTTTTGACTTTTTGTCAAAACCTTTTTTTGTGATTAAAAATTATTTCTTTAAAAGTGAAGCTGCAGCCTCATCAAGGAAAATAACAACGTCATCATGCTTTTGTAAAACAGAAGCAGGCACCAAAGGCGTAACTTCGCCCTCTACCATATTTTTAATGGCTTCCGCTTTCTTTTCACCGGTTGCAATAAGAACAATTTTTTTAGCTCTCATAATTTGCTCAATGCCCATTGTAAGTGCGTAGTGTGGCATAGCACCCTCGTCAAAGTAGATTTTGTTAGCGTTAATTGTGCTGTCTGTAAGCTTAACCTTAAAGGAGCCAACAGTGAATTTATCAGCAGGCTCGTTAAAGCCAATGTGTGCGTTGTTACCAATACCTAAAAGTTGAACGTCAATGCCGCCGGCATTGTTTATTTCACTGTCATAACGAGCACATTCCTTTTCTGTATCGGCAGCGTTGCCGTCAAGGAAGTGAACATTTTCTTCCAAAATATCAAGTGAGTTGAAAAGCTGCTCGTGCATAAATGTGTAGTAGCTGTTTTTGTCGTTTTTAGGTAAATCACAGTATTCGTCAAGATTATAGGTTTTTACACCCTTAAAAGAAATGCCGCCATTGTTGTAGGTTTTAATAATGTTCTGGTATGTCGGAATAGGTGAAGCACCTGTTGCAAGACCAAGAACAGCATTAGGATTTGCTTTTACTGCATCTGTGAAGATTTTTGCAGCTTCAACGCCGATTTCTTCTGCAGTTTTGAAAATTTTGATTTCCATATAAATCATCCTTTACAAATTATTACCTTTAAATTATAACACAAAAAATAAATATTAAAAGAGTAATTTGACTTTTTTTATTAGAAATATTGAAAAAATTTAATAAAATGTTATAATAAATTTATAATGGGTTAATATTGGGGTGGTTAAATGATAAAAAATATCGTTTTTGATATGGGCGGTGTTATTTTGGAGTTTAATCTCAAAAAAACCGTAGAAGCCGAGTTTGAGCCTCAGTACCACGCCGCTATATATGAGCACGTTTTCGGAGAGAACAGCGTGTGGAAAACGCTGGATGCCGGTACTCATACTTTTGACGAGGTGCTTCCCGGTATTTTAGAAAAGCTTCCCGAAGCAGTTCACGAAAAGGTTACTCGTATGGTTACCGATTTTTACGATTATATGCCGCCGTACGAAGAAACCTGTGAGCTTATAAAAGAGCTTAAGGCAAACGGGTATCCTATTTATCTGCTTTCGAATGCAACGCCTCGTTTTTTTGACCGCTACATAAATGTACCCGCATTTAAATATTTTGACGGCTTCTTTATTTCCGCACTTTATAAAGTGCTCAAGCCTGACCGCGCTATATATGAAGCATTCTGCAATAAGTTTTCACTAAAGCCTGAGGAGTGCTTTTTTATAGATGACCTTAAGGAAAATATAGAGGGTGCAAAAAGCTACGGTATGAGCGGCTTTGTTTTCAAAGCACCCGACACGGAATCGTTAAAAAAAGCCTTGCGCGAAGCAGGTGTAAAAATATAGTAAAAATAAAGGGGTAAAAAATTATGAAAAAAATCATTTCCTTACTTGCATTGTTAATTGTAGCAACAATTGTTCTTTTCTGCTTTGCAGGCTGTAAAACAGATAACAATGACAAAGAAACCACAACTACAACAGAAAGCAGCATAAGATACGGCTATTCTGCAGAGGTTTCATCTACAAGCTTAAAAATTTATAAGGATGACGTATTCGTTCAGGAGCTTAAAATTCCGGAAAGCAAGTCAGAGGCTTTCGTTTTAGGCTTAGCGCAAAACAACGTTTTGTTCCGCGATATGAACTTTGATTCAAATGAAGACCTTTGTCTTACAATTGCCGTGAACAATGGTGTTTATAATTATTGCTGTTGGATTTACGATTCACAAAAGGGTGAATTCGTTTATAACGAAACACTTTCAGCTTTCACCTCAATTGCAATAGACAGCGAGAAAAAGCAAATCGTAGCAACAGACAGTGAGGGTTACGGTGTTTACGAGTGGAATGGTAACGAGCTTAAAAAGGTGGATACAAAGAATTCTTTACCTGAAAACCTTGCAGGAAATATTCTTGGCTCATCAAGCTCAAATTCAACTATCTCAAGAGACCCGGAAACAACGGGCAGCAAGGTGCCTAACACCACAACAAAGCCCAACATCATTGTTCCTCAGCCTGAGGTTACAAATAAACCCGGAGGAAATGGTACAGGCATAGAAATCGGTGAAGATATTTACGGTGACGATTGGTATTAATTTTATGAATTGAGGTTTTATTATGGCTGAAGAAAAAATAGTAATAGAAGCTGCTACAGAGGAAAAAATGACCTTAAAGGAAGAGGCAGAGAATTTTAAATTTTTTAAAAACTGCTCTTCTACATTAAAAAAGCTTTCTCTTGCAGTGTTTATAGTTAATTTGTTTTTAATTGTAATTGGTGTTGTAGTTGGCGTAATAATTGCGGCAAACTTTGTTGGTATTCAAATTATTGCCTTGCTTGCTGTGCCGATTATTTCGGTAGTTGCAATTCTTGTGGTTTTCGCAAGACTTGTTTCAGCACTTATTTACGGTTTTGCTGAAATTGTAGAAAAGCACGAAAAATAAAAATAGGGGAATTATAATGAGGGAGTTATTATTTGAAAAGCTGAGGGAGCAGAATTGTGACGTAGAGGGCGCATTGGCTCGTTTTCTTGATGACGAGGAGCTGTATGTACAATTTTACAAAGAGCTACTCAATGACAATCTGTTTACAGAGCTTGGTTTAGCTATTAATGAGCGTAGAATTGGTGATGCATTTGATTATGCACACACCTTAAAGGGTGTAATAGGTAATATGGGAATTACCCCAATGTATGAAACTATATGTGACATTGTTGAACCGTTAAGAATAGGTAGTACCGAAGGCGTAAGTCAAAAGTATGATGAGCTTTTGGTTCAAAAGATTTTTTTCAGTCAATTTATTGATTAACGCTTGACAAAAAAAACCGATAGGTATATAATTCCAATGTTCGGTGGTAAACCGCTAAATTTAAGTAATGGGAGGCAATTTAGATGATTCGCAAAAATTATTTTCGATTTTATAGCTTTATAAACTGCGGATTGTCTATGTGCTGAGTGTTATTCTTTGGTCAGTATAGTCAATCTGCATTTCTGCTATGTTTTCGTAGTAGGTGTGCAGATTTTTTTATTTTTATAATTAAACTTGTTGTTAGGAGTAAATTAGTATGATTTCAGAAAAAATGATGGGTCTCGGCAAAAAAAGCTCGGTTATTCGAGAGATTTTTGAGTACGGCAAAAAAAGAAAGGCAGAAATAGGCGCTGAACACGTTTACGATTTCAGTTTGGGTAACCCGAGTGTTCCCGCACCTGAAGAGGTAACAAAAATAATGAAAGAATTTTTGGAAACCGTTCCTGCAGAGGTGCTTCACGGATATACCTCCGGCCCCGGTGATATAGGCGTAAGAACAGAGATTGCTTCTTACATAAAAAATAAGTTTAACGTAGCGGCAGAGCCTAACCTTATTTATATGACCTGCGGTGCGGCAGCTTCTCTTACCATTTCCTTAAATGCACTTGTTAATTCGGGTGATGAGGTTGTTGTGTTAGCTCCGTTTTTCCCTGAGTACAGAGTGTTTGCAGAGCAGGCAGGCGCAAAATTAGTGGTTGTTCCTTGTAAAACCGAGGATTTGCAAATTGATTTTGATGCCTTGCAAAAAGCAATAACCAATAAAACAAAGGCGATTATAGTAAACTCACCAAATAATCCGTCGGGTGTAATTATTCCCGAAAAGGATATTATAAAGCTTTCTGAGCTTTTAAATGCTTGTCAAAAGGAATTCAATACAGATATTTACCTTCTTGCAGACGAGCCTTACAGAGAGCTTGTTTTCACAGGTGAAGAGGTTCCCTATATTCCAAAATATTATAAAAACACAATAGTTTGCTACTCATACAGTAAAGCACTTTCGTTACCGGGTGAAAGAATCGGTTATATTTTTGTTTCACCTGAGTTAAAGGACTGTGCCGACGTTTACGCTGCTGTGTGCGGTGCAGGCAGAGCATTAGGCTATGTTTGTGCGCCAAGTCTTATGCAATATACCATTGCAAAATGCCTTGATAAAACAGCAGACGTTTCAATTTATGAAAGCAACAGAAAGGTGCTTTACGAGGCATTAACAGAATACGGTTATACCGTAATTAAGCCTGACGGTGCTTTTTATATGTTTGTAAAATCACCTGAAGAGGATGCAAACAAATTCTGTGAAACAGCAAAAAAATATGAATTGTTATTGGTGCCGAGTGACGACTTCGGTGTTACAGGCTTTGTAAGAATTTCTTACTGTGTTTCACCTGAGCAAATTAAAAATTCGTTACCTGCATTCAAAAAGCTTTACGAGGAATATAATAAATGAGCGAAATAAATGAATTAGAACAGGCAAGAAGGGTCATAGATGAAGTCGATAAGCAAATGGCACTCTTGTTTGAAAAAAGAATGAATGCTGCAAAGCAGGTTGCCGCTTACAAAAAGAAAAACGGGCTTCTTGTTGAGGATGCAGAAAGAGAAAAGGCTTTAGTGCAAAAAATGCTTGCAAATATCGAAAATGAAGAGCTTAAAACGTATTACATAGGCTTTATGAATAATACAATGGAGCTTTCAAAGGCATACCAAAGACGCCTTTTAGATGGTATGAAGGTTGCTTTTTCAGGTGTTGCAGGAGCATTTGCTGATATTGCCGTTAAAAGAATTTTCCCTTATGCAGAAAGAGTTGCTTGTAAAAACTTTAAAGCGGCATATAAGGCAGTAGAAAACGGTGAATGTGACTGTGCTGTTTTACCAATTGAAAACAGCAACGAGGGTGACGTAGGTCAGGTTATGGATTTAACCTATTTCGGCTCCTTATATATAAACGGTGTTTTTGATTTACCCGTAGAGCAAAATCTCTTCGGCACAAAGGATGCCGGCATTAACGATATAAAAACCGTAATAAGCCATAAGCAGGCACTCGGACAGTGTGCGGAATATATAAACGAGCACGGCTTTGAAACGATTGAAGAGGTAAATACTGCAGTTGCAGCTAAAAAGGTGTTTGAGCTTAATGATAAAACTCAGGCGGTTGTTTGCAGTACAGAAGCAGGTGAGGAGTACAATCTTAAGCTTCTTGACCGAAAAATTAATAATGACAGCCAAAACACAACCCGTTTTGCAGTGTTTTCAAGAGTACAGCGTGAGCTTCCGGCGGACAGTGACACCAAGTTTATTTTACTGTTTACTGTTAAGGATGAGGCAGGCTCTCTCGGTAAGGCGATTTCTGTTTTCGGTGAGTCAGGTTACAACCTTAAAACTCTTAAAAGCCGTCCATCAAAGGGTGTTATCTGGAATTATTATTTCTTTGTAGAGGGCGAAGGAAAGCTTTCAAAAGAGGCAGAGGAAAAATTGATAAACGAGCTGTCAGCGGTATGCACAAACGTGCGTATGGTAGGAAAATTCAGTAAAGAAATGAGAATCTAATGGTTATAAATGTTAATACAACAAGCGGTAGCTACAATATTACGCTTAAAAGAAATGCATTAAAGGAAATTAAGGACATTATAGCTGTAAAGGGCAGAGCGTTAATCGTTACAGATAGCGGTGTGCCTGCAGAGTACGTAAAGACTCTTTCAGCGCAGCTTGAAAGAAGCGTTGTTTTTACCATTCCGCAGGGTGAAAAGAGTAAAAATTTTGATACGTATTTAAAGGTGCTGGAAGCACTTGCTAAAAACAACTTTGACCGTAACGATTGCGTTATTGCACTTGGCGGCGGTGTTGTAGGTGATTTGGCAGGATTTACTGCGGCTACCTATATGCGCGGCATTAAGTTTTATAATATCCCGACCACCTTGCTTTCTCAGGTGGATTCTTCAATAGGCGGAAAAACCGCCGTAGATTTTTTAGGCTATAAAAATTTAGTAGGCTCATTTTATCAGCCTACAGCGGTTATAATTGACCCAACGGTTTTAAGCACGTTACCAAAAAGACATTTTAACAACGGACTCGCAGAGTGCATTAAAATGGCAGCCTCATTAGATTCCGAGCTATTTTCCCTCTTAGAGCAAAACGAGGCAGAAGAGGTTATAGATAAGGTAATAGAAAAGTCTATTCTTATAAAAAAGAGGGTAGTAGAAGAGGATGAAAAGGAAGCAGGGCTTCGCAGGGTGCTTAATTTTGGCCACACTGTAGGTCACGCCATTGAAACGGTAACAGGTCTTGAGGAGCTTTTCCACGGAGAATGCGTTTCTCTCGGTATGGTATTTATGTCTAAGGGTGAAGCAAAAAAGAGAATCAAAAATTTGCTTTTGAAAAACAATTTACCTTGTGAATACAGCTTTGATATTGAGGGCGCTTGCAAGGCTTTGCAGCACGACAAAAAATGCGAGTCAGGCAGCGTGAATGCGGTTGTTGTCGAAAAAATCGGTGATTTTAAATTTGAACTTTTAGAATTAAAGCAAGTAGAGAAAATTATGAAAGGGGAAGAAATATGAAAAATACCTTTGGTAACAACGTTTCTGTTACGTTATTCGGTGAAAGCCACGGTAATTTAATCGGCGCGGTAATAGATGGCTTGCCTGCAGGTATTACTGTAGATGAAGAGTTTATTGCCCGTAAGCTCGAGCAAAGAAAGTCTGTCGGTAAAATTTCTACCCCGAGAAAAGAAGCAGACAGGTTTACTATTCAGTCCGGCGTTTATAGCGGTAAAACCACAGGCACACCAATTTGCATTACTATTCCTAATGAAAATACAAGGTCGAAAGATTACACCTACGGAGTAGCAAGACCGGGTCACGCCGACTACACAGCCTACTCAAAATACAATGGCTTCGAGGATTTTCGCGGCGGCGGACATTTCAGCGGCAGGGTTACCGCAGGCTTAGTTGCAGCAGGTGCAATTGCTATAGATTTGTTAAGTAAAAAGGGTATAAAAATTGCAACCCACATAAAAAGCTGCGCAGGCGTAGAGGATGCCGATTTTAATAACTATGATGCCGATATTTCTGCGCTGAACAATAAGCTCTTTGCTGTTTTAGATGACTCCAAGGGTGAAGAAATGCAGAAAAAGATAGAGGCAACCGCACTCGAAAAAGATAGTGTAGGCGGCGTGCTTGAAACAATTGTTACAGGTATCCCTGCAGGTGTAGGTGAGCCATGGTTCGATTCCGTTGAGAGTGTACTTTCTCACGCGCTATTCTCAATTCCCGGCATAAAGGGCGTTGAGTTTGGCTGTGGCTTTAATTGTGCTGCTATGACGGGAAGTCAAATGAATGACTCCTTTTTTGTTGAGGACGGCACAATTAAAACAAAAACCAATAACAACGGCGGCATAAACGGCGGCATAACAAACGGAATGCCGATTCTCTTCAGGTCTGCAGTAAAGCCGACTCCTTCAATAAGTAAGGAGCAGGCTACCGTAAATTTCGTTACAAAGGAAAACGTAAAAACAGAAATTCACGGAAGACACGACCCTTGCATAGTGCACAGAGCAAGAGTCGTCGTAGACAGCATTACGGCAATAAGCATCTGTGATTTGCTTTCACAAAAATTCGGTACGGATTGGCTCGGTGAGGCTTAATGGAATATGGTTGCATAGGTGAAAAGCTCAAGCATAGCTTTTCAAAGGAGATTCATGCAGGCCTTGCAGATTATGAATATGAGCTTAAAGAGCTGAATGAAAATGAAGTTGAGCCTTTTTTGACAAAACGTGAATTCAAGGCAATTAACGTAACTATTCCCTATAAGGAAAAGGTTATTCCGTTTCTTGATTTTGTTTCAGAGGAAGCAAAGCAAATAGGCGCCGTGAATACAATAGTCAATAAATGCGGTAAGCTGTACGGCTTTAATACGGATTTTTTCGGTATGGAAAGTCTTATAGAAAAAGCAGGTATAAAGTTAAAGGGGAAAAACGTTGCAATATTAGGCAGCGGCGGAACGGCAAAAACTGCAAATGCGGTAGCGACTTTTCTTGGTGCGAAAAAAATTTATAAGGTATCAAGAAACAGCAGAGCAGGCTTTGTTACCTACGAGGAGCTTTATACCATTGCAGATGAAATTGACGTTATAATAAATACAACACCGGTAGGAATGTTTCCCGAAATTTATGCTTCACCGGTGGACGTTAAATCGTTTAAAAATCTTTCGGGCGTTGTAGATGCGGTTTACAACCCGCTTCGTACAAAGCTCGTAGCGGATGCTCAAAGCAGCGCCGTAAATGCAACCGGCGGTCTTTATATGCTTGTAGCACAAGCTGCTGCCGCGGTAGAAAAATTTATAGACGTTAAAATAACAGCCGAAGCAATTGAAAATGTGTTCCTTAAAATTTTCAATTCTAAGGAAAATATTGTTTTGGTGGGTATGCCGTCCTGCGGCAAAACAACGGTAGGCAATGCATTAGCAGAAAAGCTGAATAGACCGTTTTACGATAGTGATAAGCTGATAGAAGAAATGCAAAATACAGCTATTCCTCAGATTTTTGAAAGCAAGGGCGAGCAGTATTTCAGAGCTTGCGAGGCGGAAGCCATTTTTACGCTTTCCAAAAACAATTCTTCGATTATTTCAACAGGCGGCGGTGCAATTCTTAATGAAAAGAATGTGGAGCTTTTAAAGGAAAACGGCAAGATTTTCTTTTTAGACAGACCTTTAGAAAAGCTTTTAACAACGGCTGACAGACCGCTGTCCTCCAACAAGGCGGATTTAGAAAAACGCTACAATGAAAGATATGAGCTGTACAAGACTTGTGTCGACGTTGTAATAGATGCGAGCGGTACAGTAGAGGAAGTAGTAAACAAAATATTGAAGGTGATAGTGTGAAAATTTTAGTAATCAACGGACCCAATATAAATATGCTGGGTGTTCGTGAGCCTGAAATTTACGGACGAGAGACGTACATAAATTTAGTAGAAAAAATTGAAAGCTACGCTAAGGGTAATTGGATTGAGGTAAAATGCTTTCAGTCAAATCACGAGGGTGAAATTGTAGACGAAATACAGAAGGCGTATAAAAACTTTGACGGCATTGTAATAAATCCTGCGGCTTACACCCACACAAGCGTTGCAATTTTAGATGCCTTAAAGGCTGTAGGTATTCCAACTGTAGAGGTGCATATTTCTAACGTTTCAGAGCGTGAAGCCTTCAGACAAATAAGCTACGTCAGAGAATATGCGTTTAAAACTATCACCGGTCACGGCACAGACGGTTATTTAGAGGCAATTGATGCCCTGCTTGAGAAGGTGCGCTGAATGGTATTAGAAGTTTCAAAAAGCACGGCACAGGGAACGTTAAGGGCAAGACCTTCAAAAAGCTATTTGCACCGCGCACTGATAGGCGCAGCGCTCTGCAACGGAGAAACCTTAATCGAAAATTTTGAAGCGTCAGAGGACGTTACGGCAACAATAGAGTGTCTTAAAGGCTTTGGTGTCGAATTCACGTTTTTAGAAAACAGCGTTTTGGTTAAGGGTGCCTTGCCTAAAAAGGATAAACTGCTTTTAAATCTTTTTGCAAACGAAAGCGGCAGCACGCTCAGATTTTTAATTCCTGTTTCCTTGCTGTATGCACAAAGCGTGGAGTTTAGCGGCAGTAAAAGACTTTTAGAAAGACCGCAAACTGTTTTTGAGGAATTATTTCCCGAGAAAAATTGCTCTATAAAAAGGGCTGATGAAAAGCTTGTTGTTGCAGGCTCTCTTTCGGGTGGCAGATACGAGTGCAGAGGAGACGTAAGCAGTCAGTTTTTAACGGGGCTTCTTTTCACCCTCCCGCTTTTAGAGGAAAACAGTGAAATTGTGTTAACAACGGAGCTACAATCTGCCCCTTACGTAGATTTAACTATAGAAATTTTAAATAAATTCGGTGTTGAGGTTGAAAGACCGAATAGCCGAAGCTTTGTAATTAAAGGTAATCAGAGCTTTGAGCCTGCAAAGATTTATTGTGAGGGCGATTGGTCAAACGCAGCCTTTTTAGATGCCTTTAATTTGCTTGGCGGTAACGTTACGGTTTTAGGCTTGAATTCTGAAAGTAGTCAGGGTGACAAAATTTATAAGGAATATTTTGAGAAGCTAAAGCAGGGGGCACCTGTTTTAGATATTTCGAATTGTCCTGACTTGGCGCCCGTGTTGATGACCCTGGCTTCGTTTTTGAACGGAGCTACGCTAAAGGGCACAAGCCGTTTGAAAATTAAAGAGAGCGACCGCGGAGAGGTTATGAAAAAAGAGCTTTCAAAATTCTCTGCAGATATTGTAGTTTCCGAGGATGAAATTATAATTAAAAAGTCGCATCTGTCACCGCCAAAAGGAATTCTTTGCGGTAATTCTGACCACAGAGTTGCTATGTCGCTTACTTTATTGTGTAGTGTGTTTGGCGGCAAAATAGAAAATGCAGAATGTGTTAATAAAAGTTACCCGTTATTTTTTGAAGATTGCGAGCGACTTGGTATAAAGATCTTTAAAAATGGAAGTGTTTTAAAATGAGTATGAATTTCAAAGGAAAATTACCAATCCCTAAAGAGGTGAAGGAAAGATTTCCTTTAACAAAAGAAATGACTGAACAAAAAGCAAAAAATGATGAAGAAATCAAAAGGATTTTTTCGGGTGAATCAGATAAGTTTTTGCTTGTAATCGGACCTTGCTCTGCAGATTATAAGGAGGCAGTTTTAGATTACATACACAGACTCCGCAAGGTGCAGGATAAGGTGCAGGACAAAATTTTTATTGTACCTAGAATTTACACAAATAAGCCAAGAACAACGGGTGACGGCTACAAGGGCATGGTGCATCAGCCTAACCCTGATGCCGAGCCCGATATGTACGAGGGCATTGTAGCTATTCGTGATATTCATATGTCTGCTTTAAAGGAAACCGGCTTTTCCTGCGCAGATGAAATGCTTTACCCTGACAACTACCGCTATCTTTCAGACATTCTTTCGTACGTTGCAATTGGTGCAAGAAGCGTTGAAAACCAACAGCACAGACTTGCTGCAAGCGGTCTTGAGGTGCCGGTTGGTATGAAAAACCCTACAAGCGGTGATTTATCAATTATGATGAATGCAATTACAGCTGCACAGCATAAGCATACATTTATTTATCGCGGTTGGGAGGTTACAAGTGACGGTAACCCTTACGCACATGCAATTATGCGTGGCTTTGTAGACAGAGACGGCCATTCCATCTCAAACTATCACTACGAGGATTTACAGAAATTAAGTGATTTGTATGCCGCCTCGGGTCTTACAAATCCTTCGGCAATTATAGATGTAAATCACGCCAATTCGGGTAAAAAATATCTTGAGCAAATCAGAATTTCAAAGGATATTCTTTACAGTATAAAGCATAACAATGATATTAAGAAGCTTGTTAAGGGCTTAATGATAGAAAGCTACATTGAAGACGGTGCACAAAAAATAGGTGAAAATATTTACGGTAAATCAATTACAGACCCATGCTTAGGCTGGGAAAAAACCGAACGACTTATTTTAGATATTGCAGAAGCGCTCTAAAACAAAAAGGCTCAACAGGTTGTATTCCTGTTGAGCCTTTAATTATAAATTTCAAACAACGGCTTCTTCTGCAGCATTCTGAAAATAAAGAATTGCTTTACTTGCATCAATTTCTCCGCCGGTCATAATTTCGTGCGAAGCATTACTAACGTGTGTAAGTATACTTAAAATATTTTTATTTTTTATACGTAATGCCTTAACTATTCTTAGCGGCAGGGAAAGCGCAGAGGTGAACACCTTGTAGTATGGTGAATTAACGTCGTGCTTTTCAATTGAGCCGTCTAAAATTGAAAGAAAAGCGGAAAAAATCATATCCGTTAATTGTACGTTTTTAAGTTGTTTTGCAGCCTCTTTGGGTACAGCCTTACCGAACGTGAAAAAATTCAGGATTTTAGCCGCCTTGTAAACAGACATATTGCCAATTGCTTTTACTAACCAGCCAAGGAAAAACCAAAGCTTTTTTGCCGTCTTTTCAGAAACGCCTATTGCAACAAGCACAGTAATAAATTCAAGCTTACTGTTTTGCTTTGCGGCATCAATAACATTTTTAAAAAGGAAGGTAGCGTGGTTTTTTAAGTGATCATTGCTGTAGGTCTTACCGTTGTATTCATATTGCTTCAAAAGCTCTGTTTTGGTGTCTATACCCTCATTTGTAACAGTACAGTAAACAATCGGTGCAGGGTATCCGCAAATTGAAGCAACGTTGAACTCGTAAAAATGGTTTCCGTTTTCGTTTTCAAGCCTTCTTATATGGTGCATATGCGAGTGACCTGTAAACATAACAGAAAAACCAATATCTGCAAAGTCACGGCACATTTTTTCTTTTCTTTCAACCGAGCCTTTGCCGTTTATGGTTCTGTCAAGCTCTGTAAGAAAAACGTGGTGGTGCTGCATACCAAAAAATACGTCACCACGCTTTTTAGCGTTTTCAACCTCTTTTTTTATCCAGTTAAAATGCTCTTCGCTATAACCGGAGCCGCCGTTACCGTCTTGGTCGTCATCCAAGCAAAAAATCGTAACACCCTCAGCAGGTCTTATAACGTAAGATGCTTTGTGCTGATGAGTAAAGTATTCACTAAGTGCTTCGTTTGGCCCGAAATCCTCGTAAAAATCTCTTAATTCCTCCGGCTTAAGGGTTTCAACGTCGGTGAAAAAGCTGTCACCCTCAAAGCGCTTAGGCTTGCCGCTGCTGCACCAGTCGTGAGTAGCGGTAATTACGTAAACGGGCATATGCTTTTTAAATTCGTAAAGCACGTCGCGCATCTCCTCATGAGAAACACGCTCACCCTCGTTTGTAAGGTCACCGGCAATAAGTAAAAATTCAGCATCCGAATTTTTTATTTCATCAAGAGCAGCCAGAATAACGCTCTTTGAATGTGCAAGCATTTTTTGGTCGGAGTTTGCTCGCATTTCATAAGCATTGCCGGAGTTGCCTAGTTTTTCCGAGTAATAGTGCGGGTCTGCTATAATTGCAAATTTTACAGGCTTATTCATAGCTTTACCACACAATATTAAAGGTATCACCGCTTCTTGTGTAAGTCATTTTGTCGGTGATTTGTTTTTTAGCTTCTTCCTTTAAGCCTTTTTCAAAGGCATTTGCCATTTTTCTGTTAGGGAATTCAATTGTCATATCAAGCTCAATGAATGAAGGTACACCTACGTGCAGGAACTTAAAGCCTGTAAGCCACCAGTGCTTTTCGGGACCTCTTGTAAATACAAGCTCATCCATATTATAAAAATCGAAAGCCATAGTAAGCATTTCTTCATCTGTAACACAGTCAAAGTGCTTCATAACACGGTCGGTCGGCTTGTTGTAGAAGCCAATCTCAGCACCCGCAGTAATGCCGTACTGACCCTTCCAGATTTCCATCATCCAATCCTTGTCGTCATATGTAAAGTAAATTTTTGCGGTAGAATAAAGCATACCAACCATTGGCGCTGCAGTGTCGTAAACGCTGTTAAAGCCAAAGTTTCTTTGCCATGAATCTAACTGTGTAAAGTAAACGTCCTGAATAGGGTCGTAGTCAAAGCCTGCTGCAACAAGAATTTGTCTTGCTGTATTTTCATCCTTTTCAACAAAAAGTGCATCTTGAATATTTGCTAAGTAATCGCCGTCTTCAAAGGTGTTAATTGTAGTTGTTTCGGTAGGCACAGTAGTGTTGCCTCCTTGTGTGGGTGCAGCGGTTGTCGCAGGAGCTGTGGTTGTATTAGCTGTTGTGGGTGCAGTGGTTGTGCTGTCCGGGTCAGAAATAACCGCAGACTGAGTGTAATCCTGGTAATAAACGTCTGTGTAAATTACGTCGTTAGCAGGTGGGTTAGTGGGCTGCACGTTGTTATTGTTAAGCGTGCCTGCAATGTTTAAAAGACCGCAACCAGAGCAGGTTATAACAACCAAAAGTACAACGGCAATTATTTTGATAAAGCTATAGTTTTTTTTCATTTTTTCTTTCTCCGTCTTTAATAAAAAATTATACTGAAATATAATAACATATATTTCCTTGTTTGTCATTACTTTTTAGAAAAATAACATTTATTTAATAATTAAAATAAAATACAACCCGGCGCCGATAAGAATTGACAACGTGGGTGGCTTTAATATATAATTATTACAACAAAAAATTGCTTGAACGGAGTAAAAATGGCAGGATTTACACATCTTCACGTACATACGGAGTACAGCCTTTTAGACGGCGCTTGCAGAATAAACGATATTCTTGACCAAGCCAAGACTCTTGGTATGGAAAGCCTTGCAATAACAGACCACGGCGTTATGTTTGGTGCTGTTGAATTTTACAAAAAGGCAAAAGAAAAGGGTATAAAACCAATTATAGGGTGCGAGGTATATGTCGCGCCCCGTTCCCGTTTTGACAAAAATCACGCCATAGACAGCGATAGAAGCCACTTGATTTTACTTTGCAAAAATGAAACCGGCTATAAAAATTTAATTAAGCTTGTTTCCTCTGCCTGGACTGTGGGCTTTTACACAAAGCCCCGCGTTGACCACGAAATATTAGAGCAATATTCCGAGGGGCTTATTGCGCTTTCGGGCTGCCTTTTTGGTGAGGTCGCAAAATATATTTTAGCAAGAGACTTTGAAAATGCCGAAAAAACAGCTCTTTGGTATAAAAACACCTTTGGTGACGGCAACTATTATTTAGAGATGCAGAATCACGATATGGTAGAAGAGCGTGAGGTTATAAACGGCATTATTAAAATAAGCCGCAAGTTAAACATTCCCGTAGTCGCAACAAACGACGTTCACTACGTAGAAAAATCAGATGCAGACGTTCAAAGAGTTTTAATTGCAATCGGCACAAACAAAACCGTTAATGATGATAATGCACTTTCCTTTGCGAATGATGAGTTTTATTTAAAAAGCGAAGCGGAAATGCGTGAGGCATTTTCATTTTGTGAGGAGGCAATTATAAACACGGCGGTTATTGCGCAGCAATGCAATTTCGATTTTGAATTCGGCGTATCTAAATTACCGCTTTTCAATATACCTGAAAACGACCACGCTCTGTATTTGAAAAATCAGTGCATCAAAGGTTTGCAGGAGCTTTTTGGAACTATTCCTGCAGAGTACGAGGAGCGCCTTTTGTACGAGCTTTCCGTAATACACGAAATGGGTTTTGATGATTACTTCTTAATTGTTGCCGATTTTATTTCTTTTGCAGTTAAAAACGGCATTCCTGTAGGTCCCGGTCGTGGCTCTGCGGCAGGCAGCCTTGCTGCATTTGCGTTAGGTATTACAGGCATAGACCCCATAAAAAACAAGCTTCTCTTCGAAAGATTTTTAAATCCCGAAAGAGTAAGCATGCCGGATATTGATATTGATTTTTGCTACGAGCGCCGCGGTGAGGTTATTGACTACGTTATAAATAAGTACGGGGCAGACAAGGTAGCGCAAATTGTAACCTTTGGTACCCTGCAGGCAAAGGCAGCTATAAGAGACGTAGCACGAGCATTAGGGCTTCCTTACAGCGTAGGTGACGTTGTAGCAAAGCAAATTACAAGAGATTTTCCGGATATAAAAACGGCTCTGCAAAAGAATACGGAGCTCAAAAGAATGTACGAGTCCGAGCATGATATTAAAACACTTTTAGATACAGCCTTAAAGGTAGAGGGTATGCCAAGGCACGCCTCCACCCATGCAGCGGGTGTAGTTATTACAAGAGAAGCAGTTTCGAGCTACGTGCCGCTTGCCAAAAACGGGGATCAAACGGTAACACAATTTACCATGACGGAAATTGAACAGTTGGGTCTTTTAAAAATGGAGTTTTTAGGTCTTCGTACACTTACTGTTATAAGTGATTGTGAAAAGCTTGTAAAAAAAGAAAATCCGTCCTTCGACGTTTCCGGAATACCGCTTGACGAGCCCGCTGTTTACGAGGAAATGTGCAAGGGCAATACCGTGGGCGTGTTTCAGTGCGAATCCGCAGGAATGACAAGCCTCATAGAAAAAATGCAGCCGGAGCGTTTTTCAGATATTGCAACGGCAATAGCATTATACCGTCCCGGTCCCATGTTCTTTATAGACGACTATCTAAAAAACAGAAAAAACCCCGATTTAGTTCAATATAAATCACCACTGCTTAAGGATATTCTTGATGAAACCAACGGCTGCATGGTGTACCAGGAGCAGGTAATGCAGGTGTTCAGAACACTTGCGGGCTACTCTTACGGCAGGGCAGATATTGTACGGCGTGCCATGAGTAAAAAGAAGCACGACGTAATGGAAAACGAACGCGCTATTTTTATAAACGGCTTAACGGATGAAAATGGTAAGGTTAGTATTGAGGGTGCCGTGCGCCGTGGCTTAAGCGCCGAGGTTGCAAACGGGATTTTCCAGGATATGACCTCGTTTGCATCTTACGGCTTTAACAAAAGCCATACCGCCGCTTACGGTCTTGTTGCATACAGAACAGCTTACCTTAAGGTTAAGTACCCTAAGGAGTTTATGGCAGCAATCCTTACAAGTGTAATAGGTGATGAGAGTAAAACTAACGTTTATGTGAATGAATGCAACCGTCTTAATATTCCTGTAATACCGCCGCACGTAAACAAAAGCTCTGAAAGCTATACGGTTTCAGAAAATAGTGTAATTTTCTCACTTTTAGGAATTAAAAATTTAGGCCGCGGCTTAATTCGCAAAATTGAGGCGGAAAGAAAAGACGGTGGCATATTTAAAAGCTATTGGGATTTTTGTAAGCGTATTTACGGCACAGAGCTTAACCGCCGTGCGTTAGAGTGTCTTGTGAAATCAGGTGCGTTAGACGGCTTAGGTCTTAACCGCCGCGAAATGCTTATAAATATGGACACCGTTATGGAGTGCGCTGCAAAGGAAAGCGATTTGTATTCAGGCGGTCAGTTAGATTTGTTCTCTTCTGTAGGTCTTGAGGGCAGCGCTACCGTTGAGCCTGAGCTAAAAAGGTGTGAGGATTTTTCAAACGGTGAAAAATTAGGCTTCGAAAAAGAGGTTTCGGGACTTTATTTTTCAGGTCACCCGTTAGAGGAGTACCGAGAAATAAGCGAGGGTATAAAATGCGTTAAAACAAATGAGCTTTACGAGAAGCTTGAAACAGGTCTTGAAGCCGAAATAGATTCAATGCCGGTGCAGTTTTTGGGCATTGTTTCCTATATGAAGAAAAAGGTCACAAAAAGTGATGCTGTTATGGCATTTGTTGAGCTTGAGGATTTATACGGCAGTCTCGAAATGATAGTTTTCCCAAAAACACTCGAGCAATATTCAGGTGTTCTTTCGGTAGGTAAGGTTGTTTTTGTAAAGGGTAGAATTTCTACTAAGGACGAGCAAATTAAGCTCATACCCGATTTTATAGAAATTGCCGATAAGGCTACACTTTCGAGAAGAGTTGTAACCCAACCGCAAAATACCGCTCAAAGCGGCAAAAAGAAAAAAAGAGGCTTGTTTTTAAAGCTTTCTCATGAAAAGGAAAGCAAGACCGAGCAACTTAAAAACCTTGTTTCCATTTTCCAGGGGGATATGCCTGTTTATTTGTATCACGAGGAAACAAAGGAGTACGAGTTTTTAGGTACAGAACTTTTAACCTGGGTGAATGACCCACTTAAGAATGAGTTAGAGGCAATTTTAGGCAAAGGTAACGTAGTTGTACAAAATTAAACTTATAAAAAGTGTTTTTTCAGACAAATTTCTATTGTAAGTTGGAAAATTTTATGTTATACTACATAACTGTCTATTAAGAAATTTTTGGAGGTTCATAGAATTATGAAAACCATTGGTGTATTAACAAGTGGCGGTGACGCGCCGGGCATGAACGCTGCAATCCGTGCAGTTGTAAGAACAGGTTGCGAATCAGGTATGAGGGTTATGGGTATTCGCCGCGGCTACAAGGGCCTTATTGAAGGCGATATGTACGAAATGAATCTTCGTTCTGTTTCAGATATTATTCACAGAGGTGGCACAATGCTTTACTCAGCTCGTTGCCCTGAATTCAGTCAATCTGAGGTACAGGACAAGGCTGTAGAGGTTTGTAAGGAATTTGGCCTTGATGGTATTGTTACCATTGGCGGTGACGGTACTTTTATGGGTGCAAGAGCATTAACTCTTAAGGGTGTTCCTTGCATTGGTGTTCCCGGCACAATAGATAACGACATTGCTTCAACCTCACATACAATTGGTTACGACACAGCTCTTAACACAATTATGGATATGGTTGACCGTGTTCGTGATACAACAGAATCACACGACCGTTGCTCTGTAATTGAGGTTATGGGCAGAAACGCAGGCTTCCTTGCTCTTAACGCAGGTATTGCTGTAGGTGCAACTTGTATTCTCGTTCCTGAAATTGACTACGATATAGATTCTTACATAATCGAAAGAATGAGACGTACCATGCAAACAGGCAAGCATCACTTTATAATAATTGTTGCAGAGGGCGTCAAGGGCGTAGAGGTTGGCTCACTTGCAAAATATATTGAAGAGAAAACAGGTGTTGAAAGCCGTGCAACCATTTTAGGTCACGTTCAACGCGGTGGCTCACCATCTGTACGCGACAGAGTTCTTGCAAGTAAAATGGGTTACCACGCAGTTCAGCTTCTTAAAGAGGATATTGGTAACAGAGTTGTTGCAATTGACCACGAAGAGGTTGTTGACTACGATATTATAGAAGCACTCAATATGAAAAAGACAATTGACCCTGAGCTTTACAAAATCGCAAACGCAATTTCTATATAAAAACAAATAAAATTTAACGCTTGGAAAATTTTTCCAGGCGTTATTTTTTTGCTCTTTTGTTCAAAATTTTCATTCATAAAATCCTCGTTTAAAGGAAAAGTAATAAGGCAGATTTTTTGATTTCTGCAACTAAATTACGGGGGTGAAAATATTGAAAAAAAGTCTGTTCAAATCAATGGTTGCGATTTTTTCGTCGTTTTTAATATTAGTAATGATTATAAATAACGGCTTGGTTTCGCAAGCGGTAACAAGTAATAGCGTAAAACTAAATTTAAAGGAAAAAATTACCGATTTCAGCTTTGGACTTTTTGAAGGATATTTCAAAAATGGGAATTTAGAGGAGGCTAATAATAATTCTTCCACTAAAAGTGAAAATAATGCAGAAGAATTAGTTTATATCGGCGGATTCCCGATTGGTATTAAACTTTATTGCGACGGTGTAATTGTTGTGGATACGCAAAACGTAGAAACCTCGGGAGCATTTGAAAACCCTGCACAAAAGGCGGGTATATTAAAGGGTGATATAATAAAATCTATAGACGGCGTAAGGGTAACAAGCAACAAAGAGGTTTCAGAAATTATTGAAGAAAGCAACGGCAGACAGTTAAAAATGGAAATTTTAAGAAACAACGAAATTAAAAACGTTGTTTTTTCATCTGTTTACTCAACTGTAGCAGGGCAATACAAGGCGGGGCTTTGGATAAGGGATAGCTCTGCGGGTATAGGCACCGTAACCTTTTATACACAAGCGGGTGAATTTGCAGCATTAGGGCACGCCGTTTGTGATATAGACACAGGTGAGCTTTTACCAATTTTAAACGGTGAAACCACCAGCGCAAAAATAACAGGCTGCTATAAGGGTAAATCGGGGTCAGCAGGTGAATTGTGCGGTGTTCTTGAAAGTGATACAACGGGTAAAATATTTTGCAATAAAAATATTGGTATTTACGGCGTTTTTAACAGGGTGGATACAACAAAAACGCTTTACCCCTTGTGCAGGAAAAACGAAATAAAAATGGGTGCGGCACAAATAATAACAACCGTTGAAAACGGTAAGCAAGAGGCATTCAGTATTCAGATTGAGCGTATTGACTATGCCTCTAAAGAAAATAAGAACCTTATAATTAAAGTAACGGACGAAAACTTAATTGCAAAAACGGGTGGTATTATTCAGGGTATGAGCGGCAGCCCTATTATTCAAAACGGTAAGGTAATAGGTGCGGTAACGCACGTTTTTTTAAACGACCCAACCGGTGGCTACGGAATTTTTGCAGAAACTATGCTTGAAACGGCAGAGGGCATGAACGAAATGAAGCTTGCCTCTTAATGTGATAGGAAATAGGAAACAGGAAGCAGCGAAAAAAGGTTCTATCATTTAAAGTTTGTTACTAACTAAAAATGATAGAACCTATTCCTTAATTCTGAATTCTCAGCACTTATTCGTTTTCCCATTTGTAATTGTGTAATTCACCTTTGTTAGAAAGCTTTGGGTAACCCATTTGCCTTAGTGCCTCGTAAACACCTATTGCAACAGAGTTTGAAAGATTGAGGCTTCTTGCATCATCAATCATAGGTATTCTTACACAATCGTCAGGGTGCTTTAAAAGCAATTCCTCGGGCAGACCCTTTGTTTCCTTGCCGAAAAATAAAAACGATTTATCTGTATAAGTAACGTCGGAGTGTGTCTGACGTGCCTTCGTTGTGAAAAAGAAAAAATTACCGTCTTTATTTTTCTCAAAAAAATCATCTAAATTATCATAATACGTAATATCTAACAGATACCAATAATCAAGACCTGCTCTTTTTAATTTTTTGTCATCTATTGTAAAGCCCATAGGTCTTACTATATGAAGCCTTGCACCGGTAGCCGCACAGGTTCTTGCAATGTTACCCGTATTTTGCGGTATTTCAGGCTCCACGAGTACTACGTTTAACTCACTCATAGCTTTTTTAATTCCTTTAATAAATATGGTATTCCACGCTCAAAATCCACACCGTAATGCGTGTCAGGAGCGCTTTCTTTTGTTCTTTTAATGCAGTCGCAGGTGTACCTTACGGCAATGCAGGTGGCTTCATAAAGTGAAAATCCGTTTAAGAGTGCTCCCGAAAAAGCACTTGCAAAAACGTCGCCCGTGCCGTGATAATTTTCGGGTATTTTCTCATTAAAATAATACTGTGGCTTTCTGTCCTTGCCAATGCAAGCGGCACCTATTTTGTTTTCCTCGAATGAAACACCCGTTAAAATAACGCTGCCTACACCTAAATCAAGCAGCTTGTTTAAAAGCTCTTCAATGTATTCCTTCGTTTGTACGCCGTCCACGTACTCGGTGTCAGTCATAAAGCACGCCTCTGTAATATTGGGCAAAATTATATCTGCAAGCGAGCAGAGTGAGGTCATTTTTTTTGCAAACTCTTCATCAAAAAGCACGTACATTTTTCCGAGGTCAGCCATGCAGGGGTCTGCAATTAAAATGTTGTTTTCGTTTTTGAATTTTTTTACAAAATCCTTAACAATATCAATTTGCTCTATTGAGCCTAAAAAGCCACTGTAAATCGCATCAAATTTTAAATCTATACTTTTCCAGTGCTCTGCAATAAGCGGCATATCACTTGTTAAATCTCTGTACGTATACCCCGAAAAACCACCCGTATGAGTAGAAAGCACGGCGGTCGGCATACAAACACACTCTATTCCGCAAGCAGAAATTATAGGGGAAGCAACTGTCAAAGAGCATCTGCCAAAGCCTGAAATATCGTTAATGGCTACAAGTCTTTTTTGTTTTTCCATAAAATCACCCCTAAATTTAACTGTAAAAATTTTACTAGTTAAGTATTATAACACTTCCCATTATTTATTGCAATGAAAAGAGTTTAAATTTTTTGTTTTAGTAAAAACTAAATTTGAAGGGGAGTGAAAAAATGAACAAAAAGACAACAGATATGCTTAAAATAAGCGGTGCTGTTATGGCTGCAGGCGCAGCAGCTGCAATGGCAACGGGTATGGGAAAAATGAAAAGCAATCCGAAAAAGGCCGTTAAAAAGCTTGTAAAAAAATCTGCAAAGGCTGTCGACGGAATAATGGGCAATATGCAGTATATGTTTAAGTAACGGTCAGGCTATTGGGGTAAAACCAATAGCCTTAAATTGAAAAATTGAAAGGTTGATAATATGAAGAGGCTTATTAGTCTTTTTTTAGTGTGTGCTGTTTGCTTTTTTAGCGGTTGCGGTAGCAAGCCGCAGAATACACAAGAAGGTATGAATGAAAACAGTACAACAACTACTGATGAATTTACACAAACTACTACCTTCAGCGAAACAACAGACCCTACAGAAGCACCTTTTCCTGAGGGTATGGGTACTGTCACCGCAAATAAAAAATCTGTTTACGGCAAAAAAACAGGTACAGAAAAAACCTACACGGGTCTTGAGCCTCTTGAGGAAGTTTCTGTGCCTGTAGTAGATAAGGATAATCTTAAAAAATTAAGTGAGAAAAGTGAAAGCCATTCCTATGGTGTTTCAAAGGATGGTAAGCCACACGAAATATCTGTAAATTTTCAAAAGAGGTATGACGCTTTTAATGCGCTTTGCTTAGATACAAGCGGCAAAAAGGTTATTTACCTCACGTTTGACTGCGGTTACGAAAATGGCTGTACAGAAAAGATTTTAGACGTGCTTAAGGAAAGAAAAGTGCCTGCAGCGTTCTTTGTTACCTTACCGTATTTAAAATCTGCACCCGAAACTGCCGCAAGAATGATTTTAGAGGGTCACGTTGTTGGTAACCACTCAGATACACATCCGAATTTTTCTACCATTTCGAGAACACAAATGGCAAAGGAAATAGAAAACGTGGACAATTACCTGAGAACACGTTTTGGATATTCATCACCATATTTTCGTTTTCCGCAGGGCGCTTATTCGGAAAGTGCTTTGGATTTAGTTAATAATGCAGGCTATACCGCTGTTTTTTGGTCAAGTGCTTATGCCGACTGGGACGTTAATAACCTTAAGGGCAAGGATTACGCCTTTAATACGGTAACCTCGCGCTTGCATCCGGGCTGTGTGTTGCTTTTACACGCCGTTTCGCAGGATAATGCAGATGCATTAGGGGATATAATAGACTACGCAAGAGGGCAAGGGTACGAGTTCAGGCAGTTACCATAAACAAAAAAGTTCTATCATTTTTAGTTTACGAAAAACTTTAAATGATAGAACTTTTCTTTTGTTATTTAATTATAATAGTGTCGTAGACCCTTTAATTCCGAATTATTTTATAAATTCCTCCATCGCTCCAATAAAAATCTCATTTCTTGTAGTAGAAATATTGGAGATAAAAATAATATCGTCAATCTTTTTATTTTGGCTGAACTCACTGAGCGTTGCCTCGTAATGCCTTGGGTCTATTATGTGAATTGTTTTGTAATGCGGTATAAGGAAAGGTATAAAAGCATTACCAAAGGAATCCTTAATAACAAGGCAGGTTTCGCCGTCGGGATTGTCAAGATTTTCAATTACGGAGTAAGGCTGGTCTGCACCAATAAAGGCTGTGTATTTCATGCTTTGTCCGTAATCGGTTGCATCTGCTACAACGTCCCATTTAAATACAGTGCCGTCTGTCTGTGTAATTGTAAAATCAACGTTGTTATAGGGCTCGTAGGCAATAACCGTATCGGGTGTTTTAGCAAGGTCTGAGGATTGTCCCGAGCTTGAGTAAAACGTTCCCAAAAAGCCGTCAAAGCTGAGCGTTTTATAATTTTTTACAGGTATCGGAGAAACACCCTTTGTGTAAATAAACTGCTCATAAGCGTAGTAAGCACCTAAAGCGGTCCAGTGGTGGTCTGTTCTGAAATATAAGTACTCTGCACGGTGGTTTCTTAAATTTTCATAAATACCCGTAACAGGTGTGGTATTTTTAAATGATGAATTAAAGTATTCAAGAGCCTTCTTCTGGTCGGAGGAGTTTATATCCTTCCTTACAGCGTCGTTAAGCGTTATATCTATGCTTGTAGGTACAACCAGAGTATAAACGTTAGATTTATTTCCCGAAGCATTTTTAATGTTATTTATGCTACCTATAAACCTCGGTGCTAAAGAATTTGAAAAGCTGTAATACTCATAAGCGGCGTCACCCGCAATTAAAATTGCACCGAGTGACTGAATGTTCATATCAGTCGGAACGGTATCCTGCAGGCTTGTAGTTTCAACTACAGCGGGTGAGGTTGGGTCAGGTGCTGTGGTAGTAACTGTTGTAGCCTCAGTAGTAGAAGGCGGAACGGTTACGTCAACGTCTAACGGTGTGTCGGGAATATCGTCGCCGCCCTCAACGTCTCCGTGAATTTTAACGGTAGAAAAGCCCGAGAGTGATTTTAAAAACGTGTTTGCCTTTGTTAAGCCTTCTCTGAAGGGGAACGTGTCTGAAAACCAAAGCGTCAAATCATCAAAATAATCGCCCGTGTAAAAGGATTTGAAAGTAAGCTGAGGAAATTCTTGTAAAGAACGCTTTTCCGAGTCCGAATATGTAGGCCTTAACGGAATAATAAAGGCTAAAACAGTGCCAAGGTAAAGCGTAATGAAAAAGCTTGCAATTTTTATAAGCTCTTGCTTTCTCGGCTTTTGCTTTGCAACCGTGAATGCTGAAGAAATATTAACTTTTTCCGGTTTTTCTTTTTTTACCTTTTTTTCAGGTGGCTTTGCATTCGGCACCTTGAAAATAAAGTCGCGTGGCTTGTTATATATCATTTAAGAGCTCCTTAAAATTGGAAATAAAGGAATGGGTTGTAGCTGTCTCCTACAAGAGTAAGAGAAGAAAGAATCAATAAAATAATCGGGATAATTATACCTGCAGCCTCAAAAGCGGCTTGTTTTTTCTCGGTATTACATTTTGCAGCAATAAGCTTTTTGAGCTTTTTTGCAAGCGGTGTAACTGAGATTACGGCAATAATTATAAATACAGCGTTTGAAGCAAGCAGAGTCTTTGTTTCAAAATCAATAAAGCCGTTGTGGTTAAGACCTAATAAGCCCTTTAAAACAACAGGAATAAATCTGAAATCTGAAAATCTGAAAAGAATCCAGCCAAAATAAACAGTTATCAAGGTGTAAACAACACCAACAAATTTTGGTGCGCTTTTAAGAGCTTTTAAAAGGCCTGCCTTTTCAATCATAAGGAAACCGCAGAAAAACAGTCCCCACAAAACAAAATTCCAAGAGGCACCGTGCCACAGACCTGTTAAAAACCATACAATTAAAAGATTTAAGTAGGTTCTTGCTTTGCCCTTTCTGTTGCCGCCTAAAGGAATATAGACGTAATCTCTGAAGAAGGTGCTTAATGAAATATGCCATCTGCGCCAAAAATCTGTAACGGAGCCTGCAATGTATGGGTAGTTAAAGTTTTCTTTGAAATGGAAGCCAACCATAAGGCCCATACCAATAGCCATATCTGAATAAGCAGAAAAATCAAGGTAAATCTGCAGCATATAGAAAAGCACGCCGAAGAAAATTCCTGCTGCCGAGCGTGAGGAAAGCTCAAGCAGGGCAGTGCTTGCCGTTTCTGCAGATGACATAAATGCGTCTGAAACCAAAAGCTGGTCTGAAAGTGAGCCGCAAACGTTTGCAAGCAAGGTCTTTTTGCCAAGACCTACGGCAAATCTTGAAATACCTTCACAAACCTCGGAAAAATCTATTCTTCTGTTTTCGATTTCGTTCTGTACGTCAGCGTATCTTACAATAGGACCTGCTATGCATTGGTAAAAAAGGCTCGAGTAAAGAAGTAAGCACGAAAAATTTCTTTGAGCGGGCACCTCTTCTCTGTAAACGTCTACAACGTAAGAGATAAGCTGGAAGGTGTAAAACGAGATACCAATTGGTAAAATTATTTTCGGAATACTTTCGGGTACACCAAAAATTGCATTAACGTTTGTAAGGAAAAAGCCTGTGTACTTAAAAAAGCCGATTATTAAAAGATTTACAGCAATTGCTAAGGATAAAATCAGCTTTTTCTTGCGCATATTTTCTTGTGCGCCCTGAATTAACAAAGCGGAAAACCAGTCTACAAGAGTCATTATAATTAAAATTAAGACGTAGACAGGCTCACCCCATGTGTAAAAAACAAGGGATGCCAATAAAAGTATGTAGTTTCTGATGCTCGTTTTTTTACCGATTGCATAAAGCATAAGCGTGACAGGTAAAAAAGCGTAAATAAAAATTAAACTTGAAAAAACCATATATACACCTAAAAAGAGAATATTTTCACTAATACTATATTATATAGATATTCGACAAGAAAAACAAGTCTTTATTCATTTTTAATAAAAATTACCATAAACAACTGTATAAATTGTTTTTTTAAGGGGGAATTTACTCTTGACTTAAAGAGTGTAATGTACTAAAATATTATAGTAAAAAATAAACATCCGAAAGGAGTCAAAATTATGAACTATTCACACGAAGTAGAAAACATGTGCATAGTAGCAAAAGGTCCACAGCACGGTCCTGCACCTATTCCTGAAGAGGCAAAATGGGTAAAGGTATACGAAATTAAAGACATTTCAGGCTTCACACACGGTGTGGGCTGGTGTGCACCTCAGCAGGGTACATGTAAGCTCACTCTCAACATCAAAAACGGTATTGTTGAGGAAGCTCTTGTTGAAACACTTGGTTGCTCAGGTATGACTCACTCTGCAGCTATGGCAGCAGAAATTCTTCCTGGCAAAACTCTTTTAGAGTGCCTTAATACTGACTTGGTTTGCGACGCTATTAACGTTGCAATGCGCGAGCTCTTCCTTCAGATTGTTTACGGTCGTAGCCAATCTGCTTTCTCAGAGGACGGTCTCGTAGTTGGTGCCGGTCTTGAGGATTTAGGTAAAGGTCTCCGTTCTCAGGTTGGTACAATGTTCAGCACAAAAGCAAAAGGCGTTCGTTATATGGAAATGGCAGAGGGTTATATTACACGTATGGCTCTTGACAGTGACAACCAGGTTATTGGTTATGAATTCGTAAAGCTTGGCAAAATGATGGAGGATATCCGTCACGGTATGTCAGCTGACGAAGCTCTTAAAAATAACACAGGTAACTACGGTCGTTTTGCTGATGCTGTTAAGTATATCGACCCAAGAGAAGAATAAGATAAGGGAGGACACTGAAAATGGCTAATGATATGAGATTCGAAGGTAAAGAAAGAAGAATGGCCGGTATTGAAAAGTGCCTTGCCGAGTATGGTATTGAAAGCCTTGAGGCTGCCAGAGAGCTTTGCCTTTCAAAGGGTATTGACGTAGAAAAAGAAGTTAAGAGTGTTCAACCTATTGCATTCGAAAATGCAGTTTGGGCTTACACACTCGGTGTTGCTGTTGCTCTTAAGAGTGGCGCAACAAAGGCTGCAGATGCAGCTGCTAAAATCGGTATTGGTCTTCAGGCATTCTGTATCCCAGGTTCTGTTGCAGACCAAAGAAAGGTTGGTCTTGGTCACGGTAACCTCGGCGCAATGCTTCTTGATGACAATACAAAATGCTTTGCATTCCTTGCAGGTCACGAAAGCTTTGCTGCTGCTGAAGGTGCTATTGGTATTGCTCGTTCAGCTAACAAAGTTAGAAAAGAACCATTAAGAGTTATCCTTAACGGTCTTGGTAAAGACGCTGCTATGATTATTTCAAGAATCAACGGCTTCACTTATGTTGAAACAGATTACGATTTCTACACAGACGAGCTTAAAATAGTAAAAGAAACAGCTTACTCAAACGGTGAAAGAGCAAAGGTTCGTTGCTACGGCTCAAATGATGTAAACGAAGGCGTTGCAGTTATGCGTAAGGAACAAGTAGACGTTTCTATTACAGGTAACTCAACAAACCCAACACGTTTCCAACACCCTGTTGCAGGTACCTACAAAAAATGGGCTATGGAAAACAATGTTAAATACTACTCAGTTGCATCCGGTGGCGGTACAGGTCGTACACTTCACCCAGATAACGTTGCTGCAGGTCCTGCTTCTTACGGTCTTACAGACACAATGGGCAGAATGCACGGTGACGCTCAATTTGCAGGTTCTTCATCTGTTCCTGCTCACGTTGAGATGATGGGTCTTCTCGGTGCAGGTAACAACCCAATGGTTGGTATGACAGTTGCTTGCGCTGTTGCAGTTGAAGAAAGTGCGAAATAATTAAGTTTAATTACTAAAAGCACCTTTATATGAAAATTATAAAGGTGCTTTATTCACTATTTTGAAAGAGGGATATTAAAATGTCAAAGGTTCTTGTTGAAACATCTGCTCGTCACGTGCACGTTTCTAAAGAGGATTTAGAAACACTTTTCGGCGCAGGCTACGAGCTTACAAAGAAAAAGGATTTATCACAACCCGGTCAATACGCTTGCGAGGAAAGAGTTGCAGTAGTTGGCGCAAAAGGTCAATTCCCTGCAGTTTCAATTCTTGGTCCTACAAGACCTGCTTCTCAGGTTGAGCTTTCTGCTTCAGACGCTCGTTCAATCGGCGTTGCAGCACCAATCAGAGAAAGCGGTGACACAGCAGGCAGCGGTGCTTGTAAGTTAGTTGGTCCAAAGGGTGAGGTAGAGCTTTCAGAGGGCGTTATCGTTGCAAAAAGACATATTCACTTAACACCTGCAGATGCAGAGGAGTTCGGTGTAGCAGATAAGGAAATTGTTAACGTTAAGGTAGAAACAGAAGGCAGAAACCTTATTTTCGGTGACGTAGTTGTTCGTGTTAATCCTAACTTTGCAGCAGCTATGCACATTGATACAGACGAAAGCAATGCAGCTCTTGCAACACCTGGTCTTATGGGTGAAATTCTTAAATAATTACTACATAAAAAAGAGAGAACGAGTTACAACAGTAATTCGTTCTCTTTTATTTTTTATTTATAAAATCAAATATTTCTTCCTTGTTTTCACTTAGTCTGTATTTTAAAATCAATTCTTTTTCGTCTATGCTCAATTCAGCAAATTTAAATTCCTCGTCGGAATTAAGCTCCGCTTGTGGTGTGGCGGGGTCATCATGAAGGGTGAGGCGGGGAGTATGACCGTAAAATTCATTAACAGTCACCTTGTAGATTTTTGCAAGTGAGGTAATGGTTGTAATATCGGGCGTTATAGTGCCGCTTTCATATTTTAAGTATTCTTCCACAGATATATTTAAGGCTTTTGCAATTGTTTCAATCGGAATTTTGTTGTATTCACGAAACTGAATAATTCTGTTATATAGCATACTTTACCCTCCTTCGCAAAATTATTGAATATATAACGATTATGGTTAGTCGAAACAGTGTAAAATAACACTGTTTCGATACCAAATCATATATTTGGTATCGAATTTTCTTTGAAAATTCGACTATAATCCTTTCAATGACTGTAATGCAAAATTGTGTTTACGAAAAACAATTTTGCTAAAAGCCGATAAAATCGGATTTTACGAAACGCAACTGCGTTTCGACTAATTACAATCATTATAATAACACTATTCCCGACTAATTTCAACATATTTCGACACTTCAAGTAAAAATAGTACTAAAATATTATTTCAAGATGACAGTATAATATGCTTTGTCTCATTTACTTGACTATTTGTTTTTTTAGAATTATAATTATATATATGTATAAGCTATGTGGGGTGGTTTTTTGAGTATTACAAAACAAAATAATTTAAAATGGTACCAGCAGCTTTTTGCAATTTTTGCAGGCGCCTGCCTTATGGGCATTATGTGGCGTGCAAGGGGCTCGCACGGCTTTGGTGCCAAATGGGGTATGTTTGCGGTTGCCTTTGTGTTTGTTATGTTTGTTTACGCTCTTTACGGCAGACGTAAAAAAATGAATTATGAAATGCTGCCGCTTTGTGCGGTGTTTGCCGCACTTACGGCCGGTGGGTGGGGCACGCTCAACTCACAAATGAGCGGCTATCTTTCAAGTAATGCATCATTTGTTGGTGAAACCGAATATAGATTTATAGAAATAAATAACTACAGCGGCATAGCAATAATGCTTCTGTTAGGCTTTGGCTGGCTGCCGTTGTTTGCAATTGCCTTTGCCTCACTTTTTTCTAAGAAAAAGCTTGAGTTTAAGGACTTTGTGATTTTTGTAGGCGTTTATTATTTAACTGTAATAATTGCGAATTTTACCGTTTCTCATTACGTGCTGCAGCTTATAAATCCCGAGGCTGTAGAGGCGTGTGCAGAGGGTATTAAGGATGCAGGGCACGACTATTCTCCAATGAAAGCATTTATAGTAAAGCTCGGCTCTGCTGCATGGGCTAAAAAAATACCGTTTTGCCGTAACTATTTTACAAGCGTAAAGGTAATTTCAAGCGCTATTGGCGCTTTGTCCTCGCTTTTAGCTGTTGCAATTGTCAGCAAGGACAGAGTAACGGCAGCCTTTGCTTTTTTAATAAATACAGCGTGCGCTGTGGCTATTACCGTTGCAGATATTCCTTTAATATTATCCTCAGACAGAGGCGTTTTAGCAGGCGTAAATACCCCTGCTTTCTTAGAGGGGTGTGAATGGTCAACATGGGAGTATTTTACAGGCTTTGTTTTAGGGTTGCTTTTAATGGCGTTAATAGCTGTTTGGCCAAAGCAGTTTACAGATGCAGAACAATTCTTTACTTACACACCGTTAGTAAAATCTAAAAAATACAGCTTGATTTACAACGGTATTTTAACAATATTTTTCTCTTTTGTTATAGTGCCGGTAAGAGCTTTTTCGTTCAGATTAAATGAAAAAATATTAGATAACGAGATATTCGAAACTGTATTGACAATTGTTTTAAGTGCAGCTTTATTTTACCCGGTTTATAAGTACGTTACTAAAAATATGCTAAAAAAAGACCTGGCTACACCTGTAAATATGAAGCCACAGGAGTTCGCCTTGAGGGCGTTGCCGATTTATCTGTTATTTGTGTTTTTAGTTTATTTCTTCTTAGGAGAGCCGGGGTCAAACGTGCTTGTCTCAAGCAAGCTTTCAGAGCTTCTTACTGCGCAAGGATTTTTTGAAAAATGGAATTCCGGGGAGCTTTTTATACCTTTAATTATGCTGATTAGCTTCATTGCTTTTAATCTCTCATATAAAATAGTAATAGGTAAAAAAATTAAAGAATAAGAAAAACAGCTGTAAAGGCTATATGCTTTTACAGCTGTTTTATTGTTTATTCTAAGATTTCTAAAAACTGACCGTACATATCTAAATCATCTAAAATAGAACGGTATAAATGAATGTTGTCCTCGTCAATCAGCTTTATGTATTCCTCAATATCAAGCTCGGAGTAATCGTCAAAGTAAAAGAAATCGTAACGTGTAACATCCTTTTCGCCTTTAGAATAAAGCTCTACAAATTCATCTAAGGTGTAACCGTCTATGTAAATTTCCTCTACCTGAAAATGGTTTTTATACACCTTTAAAATAACGTATGCCTCTGTAAGAGCACCGCTGCTTCTGCCGTTTGCAACGTTTCTTAATTCATTTTCTTTATTGTATAAGGCTAAATATTCAACGTCCTTTAAAAGCTCGTTTTCATAGGTGTAGCCAAAGTATTCCAATTCGTAAAGTGAATCTCGGTTTATATAGCAGCTGTTTTCGGGGGTGTTTACGGGTGTGGCTACTGAGTATTCACCGTTAGCAGAAGCCTTAAATGTTACATATTTGCTTTCGTAAATATCATAACTCTGGTAAAGCCCGTGAAAGTCTACCATTATGCTGATTTCACTTTCATCAAAGGTGTCGCTAAATTCAACTGAGTTTAAATTGAGCTTTACTAAGCTTCCGCTCTCATTTAAATGCTTATTAATATTTGCCTGGTAGGCTAAAAACCAAAAGGGGAAGGTAAGCTGAATTACTATAACAATTATCAAAATTGTTTTTCCGTGTCTTTTAAACATTTAAATCACCATCCTCAACCAATTCGTCACTTTTCGCAGTCAACAAAAGTCTTTGCTTTTTTGCCTTCTTTAACAGTAAAAGGTTAACAGTAAGGAGTGTAGCACCTGAAAGGATAAAGGTAAAACCAAGCACAAGAAGGTTTAAGTCAATATCGAAAATGATTCTGAATATAATTATAATTATTGCAATTAAGCCTATGTTAACCTCAAAAAGCTTATTGTTTTTTGTGCCTATAATAATGTAGCATAAAGCAAGTATGTGCGAGAGCACAATTGCTATCGGGGCAAATATATCACCGCACATTATTGCGAACAGAGTCGAGACTAACCCTGTAAGTATAATTGCTATTTTTAACGGATTTTTAGCAAGTGAAGCTCTGCCGAAAAATGCACCTACACCTATAATTCCCGGGAGTAAAATAAGGTTTATTATTAAGTACGGCATTAAATTATTACGAATAAAATAGTCGTTGTTGAAAACAAAATCTATTGAATCCATATTATCAAAAAATGTTAAAAATAGTAACGTTCCAATTAAACCAAGTGATCCTAAAAGGTAAAAAGGTTTGTCTAAAACCCTCTCCTTACTGTAAGCAAAAAGGAAGGTAAAGAAGGTTAAGAACGCTGCAAAAATGCTAATGGAAAACAGGGTGGAATCAAGCGCAATAACTAATTCTATTGTTGCAATAAACGCAGAAGCAACTAAAATCCAGACAGATAAATTATGTCGAACTTCTCCGACTTTACCTTTTTCAAGTATAACGTATAAACCACCTGCAAGGAATGATATTATGAAAAACAAAATAGTCGAAAAGTCGTTGATACTATTAGCTGTAGCCGTAAGGGCCAATGCAAAATATCCGACCAGTGCTGAAGCAGAGTTAAAGATGTATACGGCGGGAATAATTAAAATTGCACTTGTTGCCAGAAGTATGAAAAACGGTATGTTAATTCCAAGTATTCCGTCTGTTAAAAATATGGTAGCAACAACACCCACGGACCACACCAAAGCGCCGCTTTCACTGAAGGCAACGGAATGCCTTTTTTTGGTATAAGTGAAAAAGGCAACAACCTGACCTGCAAGCATAGGTAAAAGTCCTAAGAATGTTTTTATTCCTAAATTGAATTTCTCCCAACCAAAGACAATAAAGAAAATTAATCCTATTGCAATGAAGGCGGAGCCTAAAATTGAGAAGATTATTATCAACAGTCTGTTGTTTGTTTTCGGTTCTTCATTTTCAAGCTCAGTTTTTCTTTCTTCTCCGTAAATCAATTCTTCAACCGAAACATCAAAAAGCTCTGCGAGCCTTCCAATCATTTCGATATCAGGCTGAGTACGGTCGTTTTCCCATGAGGATACCGCTTGCCGAGAAATAAAAAGCTTTTCTGCAAGCGCTTCCTGGCTTATGTTACGGGCGTTTCGGAGTTTTTTAATATTTTTAGATATTTTTGTCATAACCTCACCTCAATTATATTCAAGCACAACTTGAAGCGTTTGTCACCAGTTTTTAAGGTGTTTGCAGTGCTCCATTTTGTTGCTTCCTTGTTACGACTTTATTATACGCCGTTACAGCTTTTTTAGTGTAAAATGTAATTTTTAGCCAATTATTTGTAATTTTTTGCATTTAATAGTAAAAAAACGGTGTAAATAACAAAAATAAGTTGCTGCTGTTTTGATTGCAAATAGAAAATAACTGTGGTATACTTTTTTCTGTTGGAATGCAAATTATTTGCTTTAGCAAAGGAGTACTCTATGAAAAACGAACAAATTAACATCCGCGACCCGTACGTGTTATTTGAGGATAACAAGTATTATATGTATGGTACAAGAGGAAAAAAATTCGGACAAAAGACAAAGGGCTTTGACGTGTACGTTTCTGATGATTTGGAAAATTGGTCCGAGCCTGTTGAGTGCTTTAACTCAGAAAAGCATAACCTTAACTCAAACGTCAACTGGGCACCCGAGGTGCATAAATATAAAAATACTTATTATATGTTTGCAACCTTTACAAAGCCCAACGGCTTAAGAGGTACTTATATTTTAAAAGCAGAAAGCCCGTTGGGTCCGTTTTTTCCGCATAGCAACGGCGCGGTAACGCCTGAGGAGTGGGAGTGCCTTGACGGTACGTTTTACGTTGATAAAAATAACGTACCATATATTATTTTTTGTCACGAGCACACACAAATAATAGACGGTACTATTTGCTACGCTCAGCTTAATAACGAGTTAACGGGAATAGTAGGGGAAGCTGTTACAATGTTTTCAGGCTCGTCACCGTTTTTTATAAAAGAGGCACCGGATGACGGACACTTTGTTACAGACGGTCCGTTTATGTTTCGTTCGAAAACAGGTGAGCTTTTTATGCTGTGGTCTACCTTTATAAAAAAACAGTATGCAGAGTGCCTTGTGAAATTTAACGACGGTGATTTAAATATGAATTTCACCCATTTAGACCCGCTTATTGATAACGACGGCGGTCACGGTATGATTTTTAAGGATAATCAAAATATTTATTTAACCTTCCACACACCAAACAAATCCTTGCACGAAAGGCCGAAATTTTTAAGGCTAAAAGATAATGGCAGTAATTTAGAAATTATATGAAAACAAAAAACCGGATTGCAAAAGCAATCCGTTTTTTGTTTTGGCAGGGGCACTAAGACTCGAACTCAGGACACGTGGTTTTGGAGACCACTGCTCTACCAACTGAGCTATACCACTAAATATGGTGGACCATCAGGGACTCGAACCCCGGACCAACCGGTTATGAGCCGGTTGCTCTAACCAACTGAGCTAATGGTCCATGTCTTGCGACAGGAACGCTTAACATTATATGTGAATTGGCTGTGTTTGTCAAGTCTTTTTATGAATTTAATGAGAGAAAATTTAAAAATATTTTTAGGTGCTAAAATAATCAAATATTTTGGTTTTTTGTATTGAATATTGTCACTTTAGGGTATATAATCTTTCTTGATATTATTTAATAATATTATACAATAAAATTGCGTTTGGGTGATGTTATGGAAAATCTTGAAATGCTCAGAAAATTTGCAAATCAGACAGAGGGTAAGCTTAAAATTGGTGTTTTTGGCGCTCGCAGAGGTAAGTCTCTTGTAGAGCCTGCTGTTTTAACCGAAAAAGGCTACGTTTATGCTGTTTGCGATTATGATGAAAGCACTTACGAAGCAATGAAGGATTGTTGCTGCGAGGAAACAAAATTCTACAAGGATTTTGATGAGTTTATTAAATCCGGTATGGACGTTGTTTTTTTGGCAAACTACTTTAACGAACATGCAAAATTTGCTGTTAAGGCTCTTGAAATGGGAATTCACGTTTACAGTGAAACAATCCCTGCTGTTACTATGGCAGAGTGCGTGGCATTGTGCCGTGCGGCAGAAAAGCACAATGCAATATATATGCTCGCAGAAAACTATGCATATTTTGGCACAGTTATGAAAATGCGCGAGATTTACAACGAAAAAACTCTTGGCGGTGTTGTATATTGTGAGGGTGAATACGTTCATCCTATGAGCAAGGAGGAATATGCTCACTACACACCGGATATAAAGCATTGGCGTGCATTAATGCCTTCGGGTTATTATCTTACACACTCACTTGCACCTATCTTACAGGTTACAAGTGAAATTCCGGTTGCAGTTAACGCTGTAAGCATTTACAGTGATGCTGTTCGTCAGGAGCGCGAGGGCGAGCCTATAAAGGATGTAGCAGAAATAATGCTTTGTACCTTAAGCAACGGTGGTCTTGCAAGAGTTACCGGTTGGGCAAAATTCGGTGGCCACGGTAACTGGTACCGCTTTAATTGCGGTAAGGGTAGTATTGAAACCGTTCGTGGTGACGAATACAACATCCGTCTTTGCTACAACCCATGGGAGAAGCCTGAGGGAGCAGAGGATGTAACTGTATTCAGACACGACTTCCCGTTCGATAAGGAAAAAGCATCTGAAAGCGGTCACTCCGGCGGTGACTATTATGCAACCTATGAATTTTTGGATTGCGTACAGAATAACAGACAACCATTCTTTAACGTTTACCGCTCTTGTGCTATGTCTGCAGTTGCAATAATGGGTTGGCGCAGCAGTCTCAATAATGGTAAGCAATATAAGATTCCGGATTTCACCAATGAGGAAGAGCGTAAATTATATGAAAACGATAATTTAACACCATTCCCGGATGAAAACGGTAATGTAAATTATCCATGTACAAAATATCAATTGAAGGACTTTGAGGGAATTATAGAATGAGTCAGTTAAAATTATACAAAACGTTGACACCTTGCGAGTTTCCAACAGATTTAGGTGAATATGAATACAGAAGCTATAACGGCACTGTAGAGGACAGAGCTGCCTGGGCAGAAATCTGTAAAAAAGGCTTGGTTAGTGATGAGGCGGATGCTACACGCTTTGTCGAGGTAATTGAGGGTGCAGACGGCTATAAGCCGGAAAACGTATTTTTTATTACTTTAAAGGGCGAGCCCGTTGCAACTATCACTGCGTTAGTGCAGGGAAATGGCAGAGGCTGGGTACATATGGTTTCTGTTCATAAGGATAGTCGCGGAAAGGGCCTTGGCGCTTTTCTTAATCAAATTGCGCTTGCAGCACTCTATAAGGAGGGCTGTACCTACGTAGGGCTTACAACAGACGAGTTCAGAGTGCCTGCAGTAAAATCTTACTTAACAGCAGGCTTCAGACCTGTTCTTTATGAAGAGGATATGGAGGCTCGTTGGACCTTCTGGCTTAATCGTTACGGCTATATGAACGTAGATGCTTACGATAACGATAATAAATTTTTAAAGAAGCTTTGTACAGTTGAAAGAAAGGATAAGCTTAAAATCGGCGTTTTCGGACTTCGTCGCGGCACAGCTATTGCAGAGCCTGCTGTTTTAACAGAAAAAGGCTATATTCACGCTGTTTGTGACTATGATGAAACTACCTACGAGCTTATTGAAAAATGTACCTGTGAGGATACAAAATACTTCAAGGACTTTGACGAGTTTATTGAAAGTGGTCTGGACGTAGTTATTTTAGCTAACTACTTTAACGAGCACGCTAAATATGCAATTAAAGCGCTCGAAATGGGTATTCACGTTTACAGTGAAACTCTTCCTGCGGTTACCTTGGCAGATTGCGTTAAATTATGCCGTGCAGCAGAAAAGAGCAATGCTAAATATATGATTGCTGAGAACTGTGCATATTTTGGCACAGTACGCGAAATGGAAAAAATCTACAAAAATAACACTCTTGGTGAAGCAGTTTATTGCGAGGGTGAATACGTTCACCCAATGAGCCACGAGGATTACAAGGTTATAACACCAAATGCAAAGCATTGGCGCGCATTAATGCCTTCAGGCTATTATTCAACTCACGCCTTAGCTCCTATCATGCAGGTTACAGGTGAGGTGCCGGTTGCTGTTAATGCATTAAGCATTTACAGTGATGAGGTAAGAATTGAGCGTGAAGAGGAGCCTACAAAGGACGTAGCTTCAATTATGCTTTGTACTATGAGCAACGGCTCTGTAGCTCGCGTTACAGGCTGGTCAAAATTTGGCGGTCACGGTCTTTGGTATCGTTTTGCTTGCGGTAAGGGTAGTATTGAAAGTGTTCGCGGTGACGATTACAGCGTGCGCCTTTGCTATAACGATTGGGAAAAGCCGGAGGGTGCAGAAAAAGAAAGCACGTTCCAGTCAGAGTATCCGTTCGATAAGGATAAGGCAAGTCAAAGCGGTCACTTTGGCGGTGATTACTACGCTATTTACGATTTCCTTGACTGCATACAGAATGACAGAGAGCCATTCCTTAACGTATATAAGGCAGCGGCAATGACTGCAGCAGCAATATTCGGCTGGCGCAGCAGCCTTAACAACGGAATTCAGTACAAAATTCCGGACTTCACAAACGAGGCAGAAAGAGCCGAATTTGAAAATGACGTGTATTCACCGTTCCCGGATGAAAACGGAAATCTTAATTTCCCTTGCACAAAATATCAGTTAGGCGATTTTAATTTGAAATTCTAAAAAGAAAACGGACGTTGCTTGCGACGTCCGTTTTCTTTTTTGTGAAAATCTACCGATTTGCATTTTTTTAAAATTTGTAGTAGAATACACCGGAAGAGGTGAGATCATGAGAAGAATTTTGCTTTCCTTAGTAGCTTTATTGCTTGTTGTTTCTATGTTGACTTCCTGCAGCGGAAGAAAAATTTTACGAACAAAAGAGGTTACGGATAAAATTACCGCAACAGACGTTGTGTTGCACGATTTTGTTTCAAAGGAAGAAAAATTTGACGAGTTTTCAAGTATGTTTACTCCGTCTTATACAGTGCCAGGTCTTTACGAGGGCATAATTCCGCAAGGCTTGTGCTACAATTTTGATATGGGCTGGATTATAATAAGCGGCTACTATGAGGATGCAGCTTTTCCGTCTATGCTTATGATTTTGGATGCAGAAAACGGTAGTCTTATTAAATCTGTAAAGCTTCAAAATGTAGATGGCTCAATGTACTACGGTCACGCAGGCGGTATTGCCTCCTCGGGCAGCTACATATTCGTAACAAGTGACTATTCCGCAAGAACAATAGAGGTAAGCACGCTTTCAAAGGCAAATGACGGCGACGTTGTTCAGTTTGCAAGTGATTTTAAAATTAATACAAAGGGCTCTTTTGCCAACGTTTACAGCGAAATTCTTTGGATTGGTGATTTTATTGAAAGTACACCGGCTGAAAGAGGTAAGGTGGAAAACGTAACTACCATAGATTCGGGTGAAACCTTTTATGCATATTGCGAGGGCTATAACTTGAAGGACGGTCTTCCTAAAATTGAAAAAATCAATTCTACAAGAGATGGCTACGTGCCGGATATTATGCTTGCAATTCCCGAGCAAACACAGGGTATGACCCGAACACTCTCGGGCGGATTTATTTTCAGCATTAGCTATGGAAGAAAAAATGATTCTGTTATAAAGGTGTTTAACGACGTAACCGAGGGGGATAGGGTAGGCACCGTTCTCATAGATGGCTGTGAGGTGGATTTGTATGCTTGCGACGAGCTGGAAACAAAAATCACTTATACCGCACCGCCAATGAGTCAGGGTATTGAGAGCGTTAACGGGACTATTTATCTGCTCTTTGAATCGGGTGCTGCAAAATACAGAAACGGCGGAGGAAAATACCCCGTAGATACTCTTTATAGCGCAGAGCTTACACGACACTAAAAAAACGGATAATTGAGTTTTCTCAATTATCCGCTTTTTTTATAACGCCCGTCAAATCAAACGGCGGAGTGTATTCCTCCTTTGCGGAGGAAAGCTCCTGCATAAATCCCTCTTCAATTCCCGAGGCATATAAATATTCCGCGATTTCGTCGTATTCCTCTTGCGTAAGCCTTCTGTAAAGCTCGTCTTTATTACACGTTCCGTTAGGGGTGAATTGGCTCATTAAGCTGAAAAGGATTTCACCCTCTTTAAAGGTGCTGCTTACCCAATCTATAACTCTTTTTGAGTTTTCAAGCTGACCGGGTAGCACAAGGTGACGAATTATAACGCCCTTTTGCATTATTCCGTCATCATTGATTTTGTAATTCCCTGTTTGTCTATACATTTCCTTGATAGCTGTTGTTGCGGTTTCAAAATAATTTTTTGCAGCTGAATAGTTAAAGGCCAGGCTGTCGTCTGCATATTTTAAATCGGGTATGTAAATATCTATTTTTCCTTCAAGTGCTTTTAGGGTTTCAAGGCTTTCATAGCCTCCGCAATTGTAAACAACGGGTACTCCCAAGGGCTCATCAAGTGATTTTAAAATTGCTTCTGTAAAATGTGTGGGGGTAACAAGGTTTATGTTGTTTACGCCTTGCAAAATCAATTCCTTGTAGATTTCCTTTAGTCTTTCTACGGTAACTGCTTTTCCGAATTTTTCTTTGCTTATTTCCTTGTTCTGGCAAAAGCGGCATTTTAAATTGCACCCACTAAAAAATACGGTGCCGCTACCGTTTTTACCGCTTATTGGCGGCTCCTCCCACAGGTGTACGGCAGCTCTTGCAATTACGGGCTCAACACCCATTTCGCAAAAGCCTGTTTTTTCACTTCTGTCAACGTTACATTTTCTTGGACAATCGTTACAAATATACATATTTTACAGACCCTTTTTCAAGCAATTTATAACCGAATTATATCAATATTTTCAAAGAAAATCAACTTTGTAAAAATATCAAAAAAACTTGCAATATATATGTAATGTATGATATAATGAAATGATTTTAAATTAGAGTAGTGTTGCTTGCTGTTGAGGATGGTGAAATTAATGGTAATTTTCGGTATAGACCCCGGCTATGCAATAGTCGGCTGCGGCATTGTACGTTACGAAAAAAACGATTTCAGGCTTATGGGCTATGGCGCAATTACCACTGAAAAGGATATGCCCTTTAACGAGCGTCTAAAAAAAATCTATGACGATTTAACCGAGCTGTTAGAAAAATTTAAGCCCGACGCAATAAGTATAGAAAGGCTTTATTTTAACACCAACCAAAAAACCGCTATCGACGTAGCACAAGCAAGAGGCGTAATTGTTTTAGCCGTGCAAAACAAGGGTATCCCTATTTTTGAATATACACCGCTTCAGGTTAAGCAAAGCATAGTAGGCTATGGCAGAGCAGAAAAAGCCCAGGTGCAGGAAATGACTAAAATGTTTTTGCATTTAGATAAAATTCCCAAGCCCGACGACGCTGCCGACGCGCTTGCTCTTGCAATTTGCCACGGTCATGCAAGTGGCTCGTTACTACATATTAAATAGGAGAGTAAAAAATGTTTTATAGCGTATCAGGAGAAATAATTCATAAGGATGACCAATCTGTTGCCGTTTTATGTGGCGGTGTAGGCTTCAGGTGCTTCACAACACGCAATTCACTTGCAAGAATAAATGCCGCAGGCGTAAAAGAGGTTACTCTTTTTACCTACCTTAACGTTCGTGAGGATGCGCTTGATTTATTCGGCTTCTACACAGCCGAGGAGTTAGATGCCTTCAAGCTTCTTATAAGCGTTTCGGGTGTAGGTCCTAAGGCGGCGCTGGCAATTCTTTCTGAATTAACACCGGATGCCTTTGCTGTAGCGGTAGCTTCAGGTGATACCAAGGCTATTACTCAGGCAAACGGCGTAGGTCCTAAGCTTGCCCAAAGAATTGTGCTTGAGCTTAAGGATAAAATTTCAAACGTAAGCTTTATAAGTGAAGAAAGCAGCGCGATTTCAAGCGCAGTTTCCGAGGCTTCTTCAAAAAACAATACAAGCGAAGCAATTGCAGCGTTAGCGGCATTGGGTTATTCGCAAACCGAGGCTTCAGTTGCTATTAGCAAGCTTAATCCCGAATTATCTGTTGAAGAGCTTATTAAGGGTGCACTTAAAAATATGACTTTAAGATTTTAAAAATTAAGGTGGAAAAATGAACGATTTTTTTATTGCTGAAGAAGAAAGAATTATTACACCCGAATTTACAGGGAATGATAATGATATTGAAACTTCCTTAAGACCGCACACGCTTGACGAATATATAGGTCAGGAAAAGGTAAAGGATAACTTAAAAATTTATATAGAGGCAGCAAAAAACAGAAAAGAGCCGCTTGACCACGTGCTTCTTTACGGACCTCCGGGTTTGGGTAAAACAACCTTAGCAGGTGTTATTGCTAACGAAATGGGCGTGCAAATAAGAGTTACCTCCGGTCCTGCTATTGAAAAGCCTGGTGATTTAGCCGCACTTTTAACAAGTCTTAATGATGGTGATATTCTCTTTATAGATGAAATTCACGGCCTTTGAAGAAGCATTGAAGGGGTGCTTTATCCTGCAATGGAGGATTTTGCTCTTGATATTATCATAGGCAAGGGACCTTCAGCACGCTCAATAAGGCTTGATTTAAAACGCTTTACACTTATAGGTGCAACTACCCGTGCAGGTCAGCTTTCTGCACCTATGAGAGACAGATTCGGCATAATTTTAAAGCTTGAGCTTTACACACCTGAGGAGCTTGCAAAAATAGTAACGCGAAGCGCTTCTATTTTAGGTGTTGAAATTGAGTCGGACGGCTCGTTAGAGGTAGCATCACGCTCACGCGGCACACCAAGAATTGCAAACAGACTCTTAAAGCGTGCAAGAGATTTTGCCGAGGTTATCGGCAACGGTGTTATTTCAGTTGAAAATGCACAAAAGGCTTTAGCGAGTATGGAAATAGATGAGCTGGGTCTTGATATGACAGACCGCAATCTTTTAACCGCTATGATATATAATTATAACGGTGGTCCTGTGGGACTTGAAACAATATCTGCATTAATCGGCGAAGAATCGGTTACAATAGAAGATGTGTATGAGCCGTACTTAATGCAGTTAGGTTTTTTAACGCGTACCCCACGCGGAAGAAAGGTTACACCTTTAGGATATAAACACTTAGGAATTGATTTACCTGCAGAGGACGGCGAACAAAACACTTTTAAAAATTATTAACGGAGTGATTGTTTTGGGTAGATTATTCGGTACAGATGGCGCAAGAGGTGTTGCAAATACAGAGCTTACCTGTGAGCTTTGCATGGGAATCGGCAGAGCCGCGGCAATGGTTTTGACGGACTCTGAAAATAAAAAGCCTAGGGTTCTTATCGGTATGGATACACGGGCTTCCTCGCAAATGCTGGAATCAGCAATTACAGCAGGGCTTTGCTCAGTTGGTGCAGACGTTTTTTTAGCGGGTGTAATTCCCACCCCTGCAATAGCATATCTTGTGAAAAAGTACGAATATGACGCCGCAATTATGATTTCTGCTTCACATAATCCATGTGAGTATAACGGTATAAAAATTTTTCAGGGTAACGGCTACAAATTGCCGGATGCCCTGGAGGAAAAAATAGAAGCTATTATTTTAGATAAGGCGCAAATACCACCTGTGAAAATCGGCGGTGAGGTCGGCAGAGTTACAAAATGTAAAACTGCAGTAAGTGATTACGTTGAATATCTTCTCGGTATTGCAGAGAATGATATGAAGGTGTACGGCATAGGTGCAATAAGCGGTTTAAAAATTGCGGTAGACTGTGCAAACGGTGCCTCAGCCGTTACAGCGCCCGAGTTGTTTATGAGGCTTTGTCCCTCAGCGCTTTTTATAGGCGCTCATCCAAACGGAACGAACATTAACGAGAATTGCGGCTCAACACATCTTGAAAAGTTGAGTGATTTTGTTGTTAAAAATAATTGCGACGTTGGTCTTGCCTTTGACGGTGATGCAGACCGCTTTCTTGCAGTAGATGAAACCGGCAGGGTAATAGACGGCGACAGGCTCATAGCAATTTTTGCAAAGCATCTTAAAGAAAAGAATAAGCTTAAAAATAATACAGCGGTTGTTACCGTAATGAGCAATATGGGTTTCTTTAAGTTTTGTGAGGAAAACAAAATAGAGTGCGAAAAAGCGAAGGTCGGTGACCGCTACGTTCTTGAAAATATGCTAAAGGGCGGCTACGCCATAGGCGGTGAGCAATCAGGTCACATAATTTTTCTCGACCACGCTTCAACCGGTGACGGTCAGCTTTCTGCTTTAAAGCTTCTTTTAATTATGAAGGAAACAAAAAAATCACTCTCTATTCTTGCAGATTGTATGACGGTTTATCCGCAAGTGCTTATAAATATTCGCGTTTCAGATTTCGGTAAAGCGCGCTTCCCGCATGATGAGGAAATAAAAAAGGCAATTGAAGAGGTAGAAAAGGAATTAGGCAGCAACGGCAGAGTGCTTGTGCGTGTTTCGGGTACAGAGCCACTCATAAGAGTTATGCTTGAAGGAAAAGAAGAAAATAAAATCAAAGTTCTTGCAGAGGAGCTTTCAGATATTATTAAGGAGAGGTTACTTTAATGCGCATTTCAGACGCTTGGAAGGATTACGAGCTGTTAGATTGTTCTGACGGTGAAAGACTTGAAAGGTGGGGCGATATTATTTTAATTCGTCCGGACCCTCAGGTTATTTGGAAAACCGAAAAGAAAAATAAATTATGGTACGAGGCACACGCAAGGTATCACCGTTCAAATACCGGTGGCGGCTCGTGGCAGTTTTACAAAAAAATTCCCGAGGTTTGGCAAATTAAGTTTAATGATTTAGAGTTTAATTTAAAGCCAATGTCCTTTAAGCACACAGGCGTTTTCCCTGAGCAAGCGTGTAACTGGGAATTAGTAAGGGATATAATTAAAAACAGCGGTCGTGAGGACGTAAGGGTGCTTAATCTTTTTGCATATACGGGAGCTGCAACCGTTTCAGCTCTTAAGGCAGGCGCGTCCGTAGTGCACGTAGATGCTTCGAAGGGTATGGTACAATGGGCAAGAGAAAATGCCGCCTCCTCAGGCGTTGCAGACAAGCCCGTCCGTTGGATAGTTGACGACTGTATGAAATTTGTTGCTCGTGAAATAAGACGCGAGAAGAAATATGATATTATTATAATGGACCCGCCATCCTACGGCAGAGGTCCGGGCGGTGAGGTTTGGAAATTAGAAAACGAGGTTTACGGATTTATTGAAATGTGTAAACAGGTGCTGTCTGATGACCCGCTTGCAATTCTTGTTAACTCTTACACAGCAGGACTTTCACCTGCGGTAATGAGCTACATATTAAATTCTACTGTAGTAAAAGATTTTGGCGGCAAAGCCGAGGCAGATGAAATCGGCTTAAGAGTAAGTGAAAACGGTCTTGCGTTACCGTGTGGCTCTACCGCAGTCTGGATGAAATGATATGGAAAAAATTATAGAATTTAAAAACGTTTCCTTTAAATATTCCGAAGAGGAAACAGACGTTATAAATAATTTGTCACTCGATTTTTATGAGGGGCAGTTCACTTGTGTTTTGGGACATAACGGCTCGGGTAAATCTACCTTGGCAAAGCTTATGAATGCAATCAATTACCCAACTGAGGGTGCGGTTATAAGCTTTGGCTATGACACGAGTAATGAAGAAAATGAAATAATAATAAGACAAAACGTCGGTATGGTTTTCCAAAACCCCGACAACCAGATTGTTGCAACAATTGTTGAGGATGACGTTGCCTTCGGACCTGAAAATTTAGGTGTTCCGCGTGAGGAAATTCGCAAAAGAGTAGATGATGCTCTTAAAGCGGTGGATATGTATGAGTACAGACTTCACGAGCCACACAAATTGTCGGGCGGACAAAAGCAAAGGGTAGCAATTGCAGGTGCTATTGCCATGCAAACAAAGTGCATTGTTTTGGACGAGCCTACCGCAATGCTTGCCCCCAAGGGCAGAAGAGAAGTTATGTCCGCTTTAAAAAGACTTAAAAATGAAATGGGTATGACAATTATACTTGTAACACATTTTATGGATGAAGCTGTAAATGCCGACAGAGTGGTTGTCATGAATGACGGTGTTGTGTGCTTGGATGGTACACCTGCCGAGGTTTTTTCTCACACGGAAAGGTTAAAGGAAATAGGTCTTTCTGTACCAAAGCCGTTAGAGTTAGCCCTAGAGCTGAAAAAAGCAGGCTACGATATGGGCACGGTAGCATTAACAGACGAAGCTTTTTTAGAAGCGTTTAAAAGTTTAAAATAAAGGAATTTGAATTATGTCAGTACTTTCAGTAAGAAATTTAGAATATGCGTACTCAAAAGGCACCCCTTTTCAAATAGGTGCCTTAAAAGGCGTGTCTGTGGATTTTGAAGCAGGTGAAATTGTTGGCGTAATTGGTCATACAGGCTCAGGAAAAAGCACACTGCTTCAGCATCTCAACGGTCTTTTAAAGCCGGAAGCAGGTGAGGTTCTTTTCGAAAATGAAAATATTTGGGCATCAAAAGAAAACGTAAGAAAATGTCGCTTCGGTGTAGGTCTTTGCTTCCAGTATCCCGAGCATCAGCTTTTTGAATCTACCGTTTATGATGATATTGCCTTCGGACCTAAAAACATGGGGCTTTCAGAGGAGGAAATCAAGGAGCGCGTTTTAGAGTCAATAAGCTTTGTCGGTCTTAACGAGGAGTATTTGCAAAAATCACCGTTCGATTTATCCGGCGGAGAAAAACGCCGCGTTGCAATTGCAGGTGTTATTTCTATGAAGCCGAGGGTTCTCGTTTTAGATGAGCCCACAGCAGGTCTTGACCCAATAGGTAAAACAGATTTACTTAATTTAATTAAGCATTACAACGAATCAACAGGCAGTACGGTTATATTTGTTTCTCATAATATGGATGACGTTGCGTTAATTGCTGACAGAGTTTTAGTTTTAAATGAGGGCAATATTGTTATGAACGGTACTGTTGAGGAGGTTTACTCAAAGGGCAGTGAGCTTTTAGCGTTAGGTCTTGATGTGCCTGAAATTACAAGGGTATTTTTAAAGCTTAAGGAAAACGGCTTTGACGTACCTACAGACGTTTACACGGTAAGTGAGGGCGTCAAAAAACTTGCAGAGTTTCTTGAGAGGGGGAAGTCAAATGGTTAAGGATATTACCATAGGGCAATTTTTCCCGGGAAATTCTTTCATACACAAGTTGGATGCAAGAGCAAAAATTTTAGCGTGCTTTACTTTGATTATATTTATTTTTATTTGCAAAAACTTTGCAGCAATGGGTGTAATGCTTTTGTTTGTAGCAGTTGTTTACGCACTCACAAGGCTTTCACCCAAGCTTATGCTTAAAAGCTTAAAGCCTTTGCTTCCCATTATTTTGCTCACGTCGGTTTTACAGCTTTACTACAATAATACGGGTGACGTTTTGTGGTCTTATAATGAAAAATTGGCTATAACAGACGGCGGCGTTTACACGGCAATTTTTATAATTGTGCGAATAATAGCACTTTTGGTTATGAGCTCAATTCTTACCTACACAACATCACCGACGGATTTAACAGATGCAATAGAAAAGCTGCTTTCACCCTTAAGAGTTTTTAAAATAGATATTCACACCTTTGCTATGATGATGACAATAGCGTTAAGGTTTATTCCTACGCTTATAGATGAAATCGACAGAATTATGTCGGCACAAAAGGCTCGCGGAGCAGATTTTGAAAGCGGCAATCTTTTAAAAAGAATAAAAGCACTTTTTCCGATTTTTATACCGCTCATTATCTCATCCTTTAAAAGAGCATTTGAATTAGCGGATGCTATGTCCTGCAGGTGCTACGTAGGTGGTAAGGGCAGAACAAGAATGAGAAAAATGCAGTTTACTTACAGGGATGCTATTGCATTAGTAATTACAGCAGTAATTTGCGGTGCTATTATTTTTATGAATTTTATGTTTGAGGCTTTAATATAATTTATGAGAAATTTATTGTTTTGTATAAGCTTTGACGGCTCGGCGTTTCACGGGTGGCAAATTCAGAATGAACAAAGAACAGTTCAGGGTGAATTGAAAAGAGCTTTTTTGGAACTTACAGGTGAAAGTGTTGTAATAAACGGCTGCAGCCGTACAGATGCGGGAGTCCACGCAAGGGAGTATTACTTTAACGTTAAAACTGAAGCGGTTATTCCGTGCGAATCGTTTCCTGCCGCTTTATCAACTAAGCTTACGCCTGAAATTCTTGTTATCTCGTGCAGAGAGGTTTCTTTAGAATTCAATGCGCAATTTGACTGCACAAGCAAGGAGTACGAATACATATTTTTGAATTCTAAAAGCTTATCACCGTTCAAGTACAAAAGGGTTTGTCATTACAAATTCAGAGAGTTAGATGCTGAGCTTTTGAATAATGCTTGTCAGTACTTTGTCGGTGAACACGATTTTTCGGCGTTTTGCGCAGCAGGCGCAACGGTTACCTCAAAGGTGAGAACTATTTATTCAGCCTCTGTTCGTCGCGAAGGGGATTTGGTTATATTCAGCGTTCGCGGTAACGGATTTCTTTATAATATGGTGCGCATAATGGCGGGTACGCTTTTATACGTTGCAGAAGGGAAAATTAACCTTCGGGACATTCCTGCTATAATAGATGGCAAGGACCGTACAAAAGCAGGTATAACTGCAATTCCGGATGGTTTGTATCTTAATAAAGTTTTTTACGGAAGTGAAAATGATGAAGGTAAAGCTTAAAGAATTGAATACGGGCTATGCTTTAGAAAAGCGTGTGCAAAAGCTTACGCCGAAGCAACGTAGTGCTTCAATTATCGCGCTTACGTTAGCCGCTGTTTTCTTGGTAACGTTGCTTTTTTCTGCGGTAGGAATTATACCTGCAGAGGCAATTGCAGCAAGGATTTCAACAGGTCTTTTCGGCGGCGGTAAATATTATCCGCTTTCTATTGAGAGTGACGACGTTGTAAATATGGGCATAATCGGCAACAGTCTTTTAATACTGACTGACAAAGCAATTTCTGTTTACGATACAAACGGTAATTTGCGCTTTACCGAGAAGCACAGCTTTTCAAGACCTGCTTTTTCAATAAATGACGACAGAGCAGTGGTTTTCGACAGAAACGGCACGGGCTACGTGTTGGTTACAGAAAAACAAAAGGTTTCCTCAGGTAACACGTCAGGCGTAATTATTACGGCTGAATACGGCGAAAACGGTAACTACGCTTTTTCTATAAGAGGTGAAAAATCCACCAGCGTTTTAGCTGTGTTTGACAAGCAGGGTGAGGTAAGGTTTCAATGGAACTGTGCTTACGAGCATATTGCCTTTATAACCCTTTCAGATGACGGTAAATTTGCAGGCGTTGCCACACTAAGTGCTGAAAACGGTGCTATCTACTCAGTAGTCCACTATTTTGGCTTTGAGTACAGCACAGCGCTTAACAAACAAAGGCTTGAGGATGTTGCGGTGCTTGATTTGAAATTTACAAACTCATCAACGCTTACCGCATTTTCAGATAAGGGCGTTTACCAAATCAAGAAAAACGGTGATGAATATAAAACGGTTGTTGAATATTTCAGCAGTGAATTTATTGCCGTAGATTCAAACGAAAAAGGTAACTATGCGGTTTGCCTTGCTAAATACGGCAGCGCAAACGTATTTGAAATATCTGTCTTTTCACCCTCGGGCAGGGTTAAAGAAACAATATCGGTTGACTGCAAAATCAGCTCAATGTGTATGAGCAACAAGTACATATTTGCTCTTGCAGAAAATTGTATATTGGTATATAATCTTAACGGACGAAACGTCGGACAAATTGATATTGTAGGTAAGCTTTACGGCATTTATCCTACCAACAAATATTGCTTTGTTCATTCGTTGGGCTACGTTTCAAGGTGTTATTCCTATGGCGATAACGAGCTTGAATTAGGTTACGTTTTTTAAAGAAGGGAGTTTTTAAGTATGGCATTATTCTTAGACGCAGTTTTACTCGCGCTTATTGTTGCTTTTGTAGTGTTCGGTTCAAGAAAGGGCTTTGTAAAATCTTTCCTTGACGGCTTTTCAACACTTATAGCAGGCGTTTTAGCATATAGCTTTGTTGATGAGGCTGCTAAATTTGCTTACGACTCATTTGCAAGAAATTTACTCAGAAACAGGCTGGAAAACGCATTTACAATGAATCTTACCGAGTATAACACAATACAGGAAAAGGTAGAGGTTTTAATTGAGAAAATCCCTGAAAGTGCTGTGAATATCGCAGGTAAAATGGGCGTTAATATTACAGCTATTTCAGACAGCATCATCAGAGCAAACCCGACCGAGCAGGACGTTATTATAGATACCATCATGGTAAACGTGGTAGATCAGGTTATTATGCCGCTTATGGAAGCTGTAACCTTGGTAGTTCTTTTCATAGCATTTGTTTTAGTATTGTCTCTCTTTACACGTTTGCTTGACGGCTTTGTAAAAAAGATGCCTGTTATAAAAGGCTTTGACAAGATATTAGGCGGTGCCTTAGGCTTGCTTAAGGGGATTGTTGTTGTGTTTGTAGCTTGCGCTATACTCGCATATATGGCTTCCTCCTCCGCAGATACGGAATTTATAGAGATGGTTGCCTCATCAAAAATTCTTGGAGCAATAAATGAAAATAATCCATTGTTGATTATTCTTAAATAAGCACATTTTGTAAAAAAAGAGGTTTTGTTATTATGAAAGATTTATTCAAGGGCTGTTGGACTATACCAAATCTTATTAGTGTTATAAGAATTATTCTTATTCCGTTTTTTGCATATTATTTTATGCAGGGTGAGTTTGTAATAGCGGTTGTTATTCTTGCACTTTCAGGTCTTTCTGACTTTGTAGACGGTAAAATTGCAAGAAAATTCAACCAGATAAGCGCACTCGGAAAATTGCTTGACCCATTAGCAGACAAGTTAACTCAAATTACACTTGCTGTAATTTTATTCTTAACCTTCAATAAAGCAGCGGATACTATGTTAAAGGCCTTCAGCTGGGTTTTCCTTGTATTCATTGCAAAAGAGTTTGTAATGGTGCTTGGCAGCGTTATTATGTTAAGTGTAGGACTTCGTCCCGGCGCTGCAGAAATCTACGGCAAGGTTGCAACCTTAGCATTTTACGTTGTAATGATTTTCATTATCGGCTTTGGTCCTGAGGTTGGTGCTTTCAGACAGCTTTTCGAGATTCCGAATCCGCTTATGATGATACTTGTTGTAATTTCGGCAATACTTACTATGGTGGCTTTCTTTAGCTATATTCCGGACGTTATACGTCAGGCAAAGGAAAAGAAAGCAAAAAAATAATAGGTGAATTCAATGGAAAATAAAATGATATGTTCTAAATGCAAAAAAAGACCTGCAGTTATTTTCGTTTCAAAAATTGAAGGTGAAAAAACTTCGCAGGAGGGCTTTTGCATTAAGTGTGCAATGGACCTTAATATTGGCCCTATAAAGCAAATGATGGAAAGTATGGGCATTACTGACGACGAATTAGAGGCTGTTTCAGACCAGTTCGGTGATATGTTAGGTGATATGGACAGCTTTCAGCCGGGCGGTGCAGGTACAATGCCGTTTTTGCAAAATCTTTTCAACTCAGGCTCTTCTAAGGCTAAAAAAGAAGATGATTCAGACGAGGTTGAGGATGAGGAGCTTTTAGAGGATGAAGAGGCAGAAGCACCAAAATCAAAAAAACACAAAAGAAAATCTAAACGTAAGTTTTTAGGCCTTTATTGTACAGATTTAACCGGCAATGCAAGAGAAGGTAAAATTGACAGAATTATAGGCAGAGAAACTGAAATTTACCGAGCAATACAAATTCTTTGCCGAAGAACAAAAAACAACCCTTGCTTAATAGGTGAGCCCGGTGTGGGTAAAACTGCTATTGCAGAAGGCCTTGCATTAAAAATAGCAAATGGTGATGTTCCTGCAAAGCTCGCAGATAAAGAAATTTATCTTTTAGACCTTACTGCGCTTCTTGCGGGTACACAATTCCGCGGACAGTTTGAAAGCAGAATTAAAGGTCTTGTAGATGAAATTAAGCAAGAGGGTAATATTATTCTCTTTATAGATGAGGTGCATAATTTAGTTGGTACCGGCGGTGACGCTGAGGGCTCAATGAATGCAGCCAACATATTAAAGCCTGCACTCTCACGTGGTCAAATTCAGGTGATTGGTGCTACAACCTTTAATGAGTACAGAAAGCATATTGAAAAGGATGCAGCTCTCGAAAGACGTTTCCAGCCAATTAAGGTTGAAGAGCCTTCAATTGCAGATTGTTACTCTATGCTTTTAGGTATAAAGGATTATTACGAAAGCTTCCACAAGGTTTCTATTAGTGACAACCTCGTTTATAAAGCAGTAACGCTTTCAGAAAGATACATCAACGACAGATTCTTGCCCGACAAGGCAATAGACCTTCTTGACGAGGCTTGCACTTGCGCAAATCTTCGTAACGTAGCTATAAGTGATTACGAAAAGCTTCAAAAGGAAATAGTAAGCATTGACGAGCAAATTGAAGATATAGTCAACGTTACCGAGGGTGAAATTGACTACGAAAAATTAGCCAATGCTAAGGCTGAGAAAATGAAGCTTGAAGCAAAAGAAGAAGAGCTTAAGGAAAAAGCTGCGGACAACGCTGTAACAGAGGCAGATTTAGCAAAGGTTATTAACCTCTGGACTGGTATTCCTACTACAAAAATTATAGAAAACGATTTAAAAAAGCTTTCTTCACTTGAAGAAAAGCTTAGCTCAAGAATAATAGGGCAGGATGAAGCCGTAAAGGCTCTTTGTGCTGCTATAAGAAGAAGTAGAGTTCAAATTTCTGCTGTGAGACGTCCTGCATCATTTATCTTTGTAGGTCCTACGGGTGTAGGTAAAACAGAGCTTGTAAAGCAGCTTGCAAACGAGCTTTTTGAAACGCCTGAAACACTCATAAGGTTAGATATGTCTGAGTTTATGGAGAAGCACAGCGTTTCAAGAATTATAGGCTCACCACCCGGCTACGTTGGCTATGACGAAGCAGGTCAGTTAACAGAAAAGGTCAGAAGAAAGCCTTACTCTGTAATTCTTTTTGATGAAATTGAAAAGGCTCACCCTGACGTGCTTAACATTCTTCTTCAGATTCTGGATGAAGGTAAAACAAGTGATGCGCAGGGCAGAACTGTAGGCTTTGAAAACACGGTAATTATTATGACATCTAACGCAGGCAGTGAGCAGAAGGAATCCGCCTTAGGCTTTAATCGAGATGCTAATGATTACGCTAAGGATAAGGCTATGAAGGCTTTAAAAGAATTCTTAAGACCTGAGTTTATAGGTAGAGTAGATGAGGTTATCTTCTTTAATAATCTTGACAAGGAAAATCTTGTTAAAATTGCAGGAATTCTCATTAATGAGCTTACAGAGCCACTCAAGGATAAGGGTATCAACCTTGTTGTGGGCAAAGGTGTTTCAGAAATTATTGCAGAAAAATCTGTTGATGGTGGCAGAGGCGCAAGAGATTTAAGAAGAAACATCAGAAAAGAAATAGAGGATAAAATTGCAGATATTCTCATTGAAAGAGCAGAGCTTGAATTAAGTGAAATCAGCGTGACTGCAGTAAAAGGAGAAATTAAGGTCTCCTATAAAGCGTAAAATGAGGTAAATATGGAAAGAAAAGGCGTTTATAAATCAAATGAATTTCCGCAAAGAATGTGCGAGGTATATACAAGTGAAAAAGGCTTGCTTGCCGATAATGCTCTGTGTCTCAGCTCTTCCAAGGACGGTACAATTTTTATCGGTACGGAAAACGGCTTGAATTACACAAAAAATGACGGCTCGTTTGGCTCATTTTCCTGCGGTGCCGTTACTGTAATTGCTGAGGGGGAAAACGGTAAGGTTTTCTTTGCTTCCTCAAAAACCGTTTACGTTTGCGAAAACGGTAAAATTCGAGAGCTTCAAACCCTCGAGGAAGAGGTTAAGGGCATTACCTATGCAACCGAAACCTTCCTTATTACCGAGGATAATATTTTTAGACTTGAAGACGGTGAGTTTAAGCACTTCTACGGTAACGAAATAAAGGCAGAGGGCATTTCCTCCGCACCGGGCAAGCTTATGGCAAATTGCGATACAGCCCTCACTGTTTTTGTCGGTAAAAGAAAGCATTGGATGTGCATATTCCCGGAGCATTCTTCAATGCCTCATTTCCATATTAATTCTATAACCTTTAATAAAACAACGGGCTTTTTATGGCTTGCTACAGATAAGGGTGCCTATATTTACGACAACAACAATTCTTGGTTCGGACCAAATGAAATTTCAGCGCTTCCTCAGGAGGAGATTTACAAAATTGCATTTGCAGATGACGGCGGAATTGCCTTTGCTTCAAATGCAGGCTTGATTCTTCTTAAAAATGGTGTAAGAAAATATCTTCCTGCAACACGTTGGGTGTTAGAGGAAAAGGTAAACGACGTAGTCTTCTCAGGTAACGATATATGGACGGCAACTGCTTCAGGCGTTACAAGAATCTACGAGGAGCAAATGACTCTTGCTCAAAAGGCAGAAAAGGTGTTCCAATATACAGAAAAATATTATATTCGTGAGCCAGGCTATGTAGTAGGCTTAACGGGGATTTCTAATCGTGATATTTCAACTGGTACACTCCGAATTTCAGATAATGATGGTCTTTGGAGTCATTGCTGTTTAGGTGGACTTGCTTATTGCTATGCAGTCACAAAGGATGAAAAGGTTTTAAGCCTAGCACGAAAGATTATGAATGCTTGTGCACGCCTTACAAAGGTGACGGGTATAAAAGGCTTTACAGCTCGTGCTATAAGATTTCCTGGTGATAAAAACTATGGTAAAAATCTTGATATGCAAATAGATGGCGGCGAGTGGCACAAGTCACCCGACGGAAGCTGTGAATGGTTAGGCGAAACCTCAAGTGATGAAATGACAGGGCATTTCTTCGGCTTCTCACTCTACTACGATTTTTGTGCAAATGAAGAGGAAAAGGCTTACATAAGAGAAATTATTTGCGATATTGTAGACCACATAATTGAGCATAAATTCCGGCTTCACGACATAGACGATAAACCAACCACCTGGGCTTGCTGGGACCCCGACGAGCTTAACGGCAAGAGTATGTGGCTTTGGGAAAAATGCATAAACTCTCTTGAGATTCTTACCTTCTTAAACGTTGCTTACCATATGTCAGGTAACGAAAAATACAGAAAAGAGTTTTTAAGACTCGCTTACGAGGAGCATTATCTTTTAAATGCATCTCAGCCTAAAAAGGATGATGCAAGGGTTTGTCATATAGATGATAATTTAGGCTTCCTTTGTACAACTACCTTCTTAAGACTTGAAAAGGACCCTGCTGTAAGAGCCCATATTTTAATGGGTCTTCGTCAGCATTGGGAGTACGAAAGAAACGAAAGAAACCCGTTCTTTAATCTTGCTTACAACGCTTTTACAGATGACGTTTGTGACATTGAGTACGCTATTAAGAATTTAAGAGAAATTCCCCTTGATTTCATTCAGTTTGAAATGAAAAATGGTAACAGAAAAAATCTTGAATTTGATATGGGTCAAGAAAAATGGGGCGGCTCTGCACAGCTTAAAGTGGCTTTAGACGTAGATGAAAGAGTTGTTTGTAACTTTGACCGAAATCCATACAAGTTAAACAACGGAAACAACGTAAATGCCAATAATACCGCAAGCTTCCTCATTCCGTATTGGTTCGGCAGATACTACGGCTTAATAGAAGAATAAAATAAAAGGACAATGCGTTTTCGCATTGTCCTTTTTGTTTTTTAGTTTTTATTTTGCAACAGGTACCTCTATTTCTAAGTCTGTAAGAGGGAAGGAGCAGCAAGGGTGGAAGCAGTTGAATTTATAGTCTGCAAGTCTTCTGTACTCTAAGTGCTTTGGTACGTAAACCTTACCTGAAAGCAAGTGGGAGTGACAAAAACCGCATTCACCGCTTCTGCAGCGTGCAGGTACCGAGATTTTGCTTTTTTCAAGTATCTGCATAACAGAATCGTTTGAAGAGCCTTCAACGCTGTAAACCTCATCTTGAATTTTAATTTTAATTTTAACAGTCTCGGGCACACCCTGCGGGTAATCTGCTTGTGAAGCAGGGTTGTGGAATTCACCAAACATCTCGTGGCGTACCAGCTTTTTAGGAAGATTTAATTTTTCTATTTCCTTGTCAACAAAGTTGTACATTTGCTGCGGACCACAAATGAATATTGAATACTCTTCGTTTGCGGGTGCGTATTTTTTAATGAGCTCTGCTGTTATAAAGCCTTTTTCCGTACCCTCGTAGGAATTTGTATCATCACTTAAAACGTGTACTACCTTAATTTTATCGCATTTTTTCTCTAATTCTGCTAATTCCTCACGGAATAAAATGTTTTCGTAGCTTCTGCTGCCGTAAAGAAGTGTTAAGTTAAAGTCTTCGTCACCATCTGCAATAGCGTTTGCCATAGAAACAAACGGTGTAATACCGCTACCGCCTGCAAGGCAAATAACAGTTTTTGCATCTCTTAACGGCTGGTATTCAAAGTTACCTGCAGGTGCAGAGGCTTTAACGCTTGTGCCCGTTGTCCAGTTGTCAAAAATGTATTGTGACATAAGACCGCCGTCAACAAGCTTAATTGTAAGCACGTATTTGCCGTTTAAGGAATCCTTCGGTGAAGAGGAAATTGAGTAAGCTCTTGTAATAGGCATACCGTCAATAGCTTCAAATATTGTAAGGTATTTACCTGCACCAAAGTAGGCAAGCTCTTTTGTGCCTTTTTCTGTGTCGGGAACTAAAACAAAGCTTTTTGTATCCTCGGCTCTTTCTATAACCTCGGCAACCTTTAAATATTGCACTTTTGGGTGGAGTGCCCTTGCAAGAGCCGTTGCGTTGTCTGTGAAACTCGGTAACTCTGCCTTTTCAGCCTTAAATCTGTTTTGACGGTCAGGGAGCATTTTAATAAATTTTGAAGCCTTAAGCTTTTTAAAATTATCAGACATCTTATTTGCCCTCCTTCATCTTTTTAATAACTATACCGGCAGCTTTTTCACCGGTGTAATAAGCACAGCCGTATCCGTCACCGCGTTCTTGCGTTGCACCACAGAAGTAGAAGTTCTCAAATGGCTGGTCTTTTTCGTACTGTATTGTACGCGGAAGCATACTGTCCCACTTTTCAAGCATATATCCGTAAGGTGTGCCGAGTGGGGTGTTAAGGTAACGTGCAAATGTTGGCGGAAGAGCAATTTCAATTTCTTCAATATATGGCTTAATTGAAATGTTAAGTGCTTTTTCGCAGGTTTCAATCATATCCTCAGCAACTTTTGTTTTGAATTTTTTATAGTCCTGTGGCTTAATATCCTTCATAACATCACCAAAGGTCATAGTTGTTAAGAATAATTGGCTTGTGCCTTCAGGCGTGCAATCCGGAATAATCTCGTTAAGGCAGTTTATAATGCAATAACCGCTAAAATAATTTTGGGCAGCCTCATATTGCTTGTCTGAATCGGAATCTGGTGCAATAAATACAGAGTAATCTTTAATGCCGAGCTCTTCCTTGGTTTTGTTCATACCAAGGTAAACAGTAGTAAGTGTACAAGCTGTTTTTCTTGCATTAAGCATTTTAAGCTGCATTTCAGGCACTTCTTCTTTATCTAAAAGCTCGGTGAAAACCTTGTAAGGGTAGCAGTTACAAATAAATTGCTTACCGTAAACCTCTTTTTCACCGTTAATAACAACACCAACAGGCTTGCCGTCCTTCATTATAAGCTTTGTAACGTCTGAATTGTACCAGATTTCTCCGCCGAAGTCGCGGATTTTCTTGTCAATGGCAAGACTCATTTCATGGCTTCTATACTTAGGAATACCTGTTCCGCTGCGAACGTAACTGTGAAGCACGCATAAATAGTAAAGAAAATCGAATTGTGAAGCAGGTGAGCCCATATAGCACCAATAGGTGTTAAAAATATCCTGCGCTTTTTTGGGCATACCGAGTGCATCAAGTGCTTCCTTCATAGTGTGAGAAATCATTCTCATAAGGTCGGGAACGTCCTTTAATGAGCCGGGTATTTTTGAGGGGTCCTCAAGACAATCAAACGCCTTAAACATACTTATTGATAAATCAAAAGCCTTGCGGCAGCTTTCGTAAGAGCCGGGCACAATTTCGTCAAGCTTTCTTGAGAATGCCTCAAAGCCTACGGGCATACGAGCGTCAACTGTAACCTCAACGCCATCCTCGTTAATAAAGGTGTCTGTGTCGCCTTCCTTTGCAGGAACAACAAGACGGAAAGTTGAGTCGTGACGGCACCAGCTTACGTCTGCATCAATGCGGTTAAATACCTCCTCAATTGTACCTGCCTCTTTTTCGTCACCTATACCGGCTAATTCGTGAAGAGAGGGCTCAAACTCAAAACGACCTCTTACAAACGAAGAGGCAGAGCCACCGGGAATATTGTGTCTTTCCAAAAGGAGTGTGGAAAGACCGGCTTTTGCGCAGTTTGCAGCTGCAGCAAGACCACCGTTGCCGGCGCCAATTACTATTACGTCATAGTTTTTCATTGTTTTTCCTCCGTTTTTATATTTTTGTTTTTCTTAATTTGTCTTTTTGATAATATAACAGATGCTAAAATAGCAAAAACAAGTGCGGGTAATGCGTAAAGATAAGAAAGTGGATTTGTAAGGTCACCCTTTGAGCCTAAAAGCGTCCATAACATATTAAGCACAAGAAGTCCTAAATTTGATGCAATAAAATATTTCGCAAACGGTATGTTTAAAGCACCGAAAATAAGACTGCTTAAATCAGACGGCATAAGTCCGCCCGCTTTAAAAATAAGCACAAGTGCAAAAGAGTTTTCGTCTGTAAAGTCATCTAATTTTTTTATAGCCTTAAATCTTTTCTTGAGTGAGTTAACCATATCCATTCCGGTGAATTTACCGAGAAAATAGGGGAGAATAAGGCTAAAGGCGGTAGCAAGTGCGTTTACAAGTACCGCAGTAAAATAATTGTCAAAAACTATTCCGGATATAACAAATAACACTGCAGGCGGAAAAATAAGCGCAAAGGATTTTACAATGCTGAAGCCTACAATAATTAAAATAACAGTTAACGTGCCACCGGTAAGGTAGGCGGTTAAAGCGTCAACGTTGTTTACGGAAACGTTATTCTCAGAAAGAAATGCGGCACAGACAATAACCATAACCAGCATAAATGCAAAGGAGCAAATCTGCAGAATTTTAATAAGCTTGCCGTATTTGTCGTTTTTCTTTGTTTCTTTCACAAAATCCCTCCACTTATAATTGTATAGCATTAATATCAATTGTATAACCATAGTCAAAATATGTCAATTGTAATAATAGCAGAAAAAATCCCGCCATCTTCGTCATAATGATAAGGATAGCGGATTTTATGTTTGTTAACGTAATTAGAATAATAAAAAGCTATTATACATAGCGAAAAAGAAAAAACGACAAGCTTCTACAGAAGCTTGTCGTTTTTTGGCAGGGATGGCAGGATTTGAACCTACGAATGACGGAGTCAAAGTCCGTTGCCTTACCGCTTGGCTACATCCCTAAGTGGGGTGGAAGATCGGGATCGAACCGACGACCTCCAGGGCCACAATCTGGCGCTCTAACCAACTGAGCTACATCCACCACAAATGGCACGCTTTGAGGGATTCGAACCCCCGACCTACTGCTTAGAAGGCAGTTGCTCTATCCAACTGAGCTAAAAGCGCGTGTTTTACATGGAGCGGGTGATGGGAATCGAACCCACACGACCAGCTTGGAAGGCTGGGATTCTACCATTGAACTACACCCGCGCGTGTTCAACGTGAGATATTTTAACACAACTAATGCTGTGTGTCAAGTGTATTTTTATAAAATTTTGGTATTATTTAATATTTAAGAATAAAATATTTTTTAGGGTAAAACACTTGATTTTTTGTGATTTTGTGTTATAATAACAGTCGTGCTTGGGAGCATAGCTCAGCTGGGAGAGCATCTGCCTTACAAGCAGAGGGTCATAGGTTCGAGCCCTATTGTTCCCACCACTAAAGAAACCTCTTTTGTCTACCAAGACAAGAGAGGTTTCTACTATTTTGGTGAAAAATCATAGTTTTGTGGTATGATTAATTCAATAAGTAAGAATTTGACGAGGTGATTAGGATGATAGATATTATGGCTTGGATGAATGACTTTTTGCAGAAATTAAATAGTACATTTGGAAACCGTGTGTGGTTTGTTGGCTTACAGGGAAGTTTTGCTCGTGGCGAAGCAACAGAAACAAGCGATATTGATACTGTTGTAGTGCTGGATGCATTATCTGCCAAGGATGTCGAAATCTATCATGCTATGCTGGATGTCTTGCCCCACAGAGAACTGATTTGCGGTTTTCTCTCTGGTAAAGATGAAATATTGAATTGGGAACCTTCTGACCTATTTCAGTTTTATCATGACACTATACCAATTCAGGGAAGTCTAGACGAAGTTCTGGCTGTTATTGACGAGAGTGCCGTGAACAGAGCAATTAAAATCGGCGCCTGCAATATATACCACGGATGTGTTCACAATATGCTGTATGAAAAAAGTGAGGACATTTTGCGAGGATTATACAAATCCGCCTCTTTCGTTGTGCAGGCAATCGTATTTAAGCAGACGGGGAATTATATGAAACAGCAAAAAGAATTACTCCAAGTTGCTTCGACTGATGAACAAGCCATTATTGATAACTTTATAAGTTTCAAAAAAGGCGGTGCGGTTGATTTCTTACCGCAGTCCGAACTCTTGCTTGTTTGGTCAAAGAAATGGATTTCTGAAAATGGTTAATTTTTATCCAAGCAGCAGGATTGGCGTATCATTAGCGCGCAGAGAGGTATCACTAAAAAGCAGACTGCGGTCTGCTTTTTGCATTGCATTGCTTTACTTGAATATTATCTTTTCTTCTGTTATACTATCTCTGTGAGGTGAGTCGTTTGAAAATTCATGGTGTTAAAAGAATTTGGTCAAGACCGTTTTGGGTGCGATTTAAGAAGCATTATTGTCCTACTTGTATGAATTTACTCACAACAACCAAGGTATCAAAAATCGTAAATTCAAAATCTGAGGAAGCCCATAATTATAATTTTTCATCCGGCGATACTTTTCTGGTAGGAAACGTTAAATTTATTTGGACAGAATTTTTTTGTACCGCTTGCGGTAAAACCTATTCGTTACAGGAAATAAGAGAAAATGAGAAAAATGCTAAATAATTCTCATTATTTTTAGCCTTTATTACCTCTGTTTACACAACCTTTACTCATTTCTGCACAACAAAAAACCGTTCTCAGCAGAGAACGGTTTTTTCTTATTCCAATACACCATAGCTATGGTCAACTACTAAAACAGTAAATATCTTTCCGTTACTTACCTCGGTGATTTTTTGGCTAATTATAGCTTCAAGCTGTTCATCACTGTATTTGTATTCCGGGGGAACTACAACGTCAAACAAAACGTTTTTGTTTTCTTCGCCAACAACAACTCTGAAATCGTGAAAGGTGAGATTTTTGTCAATTTCGCAAATAATGTCGTTAACCATTTCCTTTAATTCGTTGATTTCGGGTGAATCAAGTATTGTCGGGTCTAAGTGCACTACAAGGTGAATGTTTAATTCACTCTTAAAATCTCGTTCAATTTGGTCCATTATGTCGTGACATACCAAAACGTCAATGTTTGCATCCATTTCAATATGGGCAGAGGCAAAATATGTATTCGGACCGTAGCTGTGTACCATAAGGTCGTGAACGCCTAAAACGTTTTCATAGCTTAAAATTTTGCTTTCAATTGCTTCAAACATTTCCTTTGTGGGCGGCTGACCTAAAAGCGGGTCAAGCGTCTCCTTTACAAGGTTTATTCCTGAAATGAAAATAAACACAGAAACAATAACGCCCATATATCCATCTAAATTAAAGCCGGTAAAATGTGATATAATGCTTGCAACAAGCACGGCAGCAGTTGTAATAACGTCGTTTCTTGAATCTATTGCAGTTGCTTCAAGTGCTTTTGAGTTGATTTGCTTGCCTAAAAATTGGTTGAAAACAGCAAGCCAAAGCTTAACTATTATTGAACAAATCAGCACAACAAGAGTTGCTGTTGAAAAAATACTTTCCTCAGGATTGAAAATTTTTGTTATTGATTCTTTAAAAATCGAAAAGCTTATAAGTAAAATCAAAAAGGAGATTATAAGGCTCGAAATATATTCAATTCTTGCATGCCCATAAGGGTGGTCCTTGTCAGCAGGCTTGCCTGAGAGTCTGAAGCCTACAAGAGTAACTATTGAAGAGCCTGCGTCAGAAATATTGTTTGTAGCATCCGCTGTGATAGAAACACTGTTTGAAACAGCACCTATTATAAGCTTCATTATGCTTAAAAGCACGTTGCAAAGAATTCCTGTTATGCCCGCAAGCTTTCCGTAAGACTCTCTGCCTTTTTGGGTAGAGACATCTGCATTCTTTATAAAAAGTTTAATTAAAAGCTTTGTCATAAAAACACCTTTGAAAAAATATTGTTAATAAGTATTATATTTGAAATGAAAATATTGTCAATAAATTTGGTTGATAATTATGTTAAAATATGGTATATTATTTAAAATGAAATTTAAGGAGTGCTATTTATGAATAAAACTCTTGTTATTATGGCAGCCGGTATGGGCAGCCGTTTTGGCGGCTTAAAGCAAATGGAGCCGGTAGGACCTAATAATTCAATAATAATAGATTATTCTATTTACGACGCAGTAAAAGCAGGCTTTAATAAAGTTGTATTCATAATCAAAAAAGAAAATGAGCAAATTTTTAAAGAGGTTGTAGGCGATAAAATTGCAAAGCTTGTAAAGGTGGAATACGTTTTCCAGGACGTTAACAATTTACCCGAGGGCTATAAAACTCCCGAGGAAAGAGTTAAGCCGTGGGGTACGGGCCATGCAATTTATTCCTGCAAGGGTGTCGTAAATGAGCCGTTTATGGTTATAAATGCAGATGATTTTTACGGCAGAAATGCGTTTTCCGTTATTTCGGAATGGATTAACGCTGCAGATTTTAACGCTACACCTGCAAATTATGCAATGGCGGCATATCAGTTGAGCAATACCTTAACTGAAAACGGTACGGTTTCACGCGGCATTTGCTCTGTAAACGAAAGCAGCTTTTTAACCGACGTTGTTGAAAGAACAAAAATCATAAGAAAAGAAGACGGTAAAATTTATTTTACCGAGGATGATGAAAATTGGGTTGAGCTCAATGAAGAAACAAAGGTTTCTATGAATTGCTGGTGCTTCCCTGCAAGCTTTATAGATGCAATTGAGGTTTACTTTAAAAAGTTTTTAGATGATGCATTGGTTAACAACCCGTTAAAGGGTGAGTTTTATTTGCCGTTTATTGTTAAAGATATGCTTGCGGAAAATAAATGTACTGTAAAAGTCCTTGAAACAACAGACAAGTGGTTTGGCGTTACTTATAAGGAAGATAAGCCCGGTGTTGTTGCTTCTGTAAACGAGCTTGTAAAAAACGGCGTATACCCCGAAAAGCTTTGGGATTAAGAGGTGTGCTATGAAAAGAATTTTATCTGTTTTTTTGGCGGTGCTTTTGACACTTACTGTTTTTGCAGGTTGTGGTAAGGATGCTACCGAGCCTACAACAACTACGACCGCAGCTCCTACAAGCATAGTTGTAAAAATTCCTGCAAGCAGCTTAGCAGAGGATTTTTCTGAAGAGGATTTTTACAAAAAGCTGGATGGCATTGAGGGTATATTCCATACCAAAAATACCGAAACAAACGAGTATACTCTTCAAATGACGGAGACGGCTTATAAAAAGCTTAAGGAAATAGAGTCAAAGGTTGTTTTAGCTGCCTTTGAAGAGAAAAAGAATAATACCGAGAATTATATAATAAATATTGAATATAATGAGGATTTTCGTAATATTAAGGTTATTGCAGACCGTGAAAAATTACCGGAGAATTTAAACTTTTTAGACGATACCTTAATAAGCGTTGTAGCAGATGCTATGGCGTATCAAATCTATACAACCGGCGGGCAAAAGCTTACCATCAGCGTTGTTACCTCAGATGATAATACCGAAATTTTAAAAGCAACCTTTCCGGTAGTTATTGGTTGAGATTGTTAAATTTTTGGTTTTACTTGACAATTTAAGCAAGGTTTTATATAATACAAACTATTAATTGCGAAAACAACTATTATATATATTCGAGAGGATGTTTTTTAATGGCACAAGACGTTATTTTAACTCGCGAAGGACTTAAGGAGCTTCAGGATAAGCTCGAGAATCTTAAGTCAGTAGGCAGAAAAGAAGCTGCAGAAAAACTTAAGGTAGCTCGTTCCTTTGGTGACCTTTCAGAAAATAGTGAGTACGACGAAGCTAAATCTGAGCAAGCAAAGTTAGAGGCAGAAATCATTGACCTTGAAACAATGATTTCAAGAGCAAAAATTATGGAAATGGACATAAGCACCGAGACTGTTCACATTGGCTCAGTTGTTACTATTAAAGAAACAACCCGCGGTGCTAAGGAGCGTGTTTTCCATATAACAGGTTTTGCTCAGGCGAACCCTGCTGAAGGCAAAATTTCAGATGAATCACCGGTCGGTAAGGCTCTTATGGGTCACAAGGTTGGTGACAAGGTTGTTGTTGAGGCTCCAAGAGGCGAAATGACATACAAAATTGTTAAAATTGATGTTGAATCTAAATAAAAAATAACGGTTCAGGCGGTTGCCTGAACCGTTATTTTTTTTAATTTAATCCATTGTAGTTGGTTCAAGTACGTCATTGTGCTCTCTGAAAAGGAAGGATATGCACCAAATACCAGCAAGAGCAACAACAACATAAACAATTCTTGAAATTATTGCTGCCTGACCGCCGAATAACCATGCAACTAAATCAAATTGGAAAAAACCAATAGCACCCCAGTTAAGAGCACCAATAGTTACAAGAATCAAAGCTATTTTGTCTAACATTTTTGTCAACTCCTTTTGCCGAATATTTTCGGTAAACTTATTATTTACAAAAACAAAAGTCTTATACAGCTAAAAAATCAATTCGTTAACCAAAAAAGTAAATCTGTACCATTTTTGGGATATTTTGTCTGCTATAATTTTTTTGTGTTTAAAAATTGTTTTTGGTGTGTTATAATAAAAATTATGAAAAGGGGTGTATTATGCTACACGTTATACAGGGTAGGTCAGGTAGCGGTAAAACTACCTGGGTAAGAGAAAAAATTAAACAGGTAATTGAAACAACTGACACAAAGCCGTTGCTTATTGTGCCGGACCAATTTTCCTTTGAAACAGACAGAACCATGCTTACAATGCTTGGTGCGCAAAAAATGAACCGTGTTGAAATTTGCGGTTTTTCAAGGCTTGCTACGTCAAATCTGGATGCTAAAATTATTGAAGGCAAGCTGTTTGCAACAGATGGTGTCAGAATGGCTTATATGAGTGAGGCCATAAAAACGCTTGAGGATGAGTTGAAGGTTTTTTCTAAGGTGCGCCATAACGTTCCAGGCTTAAAGGCGTTTGTTGATTTTAATAAGGAGCTTGAATCCTGCGACGTTTCGTGCGATGACTTAATTGCCGTTACTGAAAAAATGAGTGACGGTCTTTTAAAGGACAAGCTTACGGAAATTAACTTAATAAACGAAGCCTACACCGCACTTTTGCATCAAAGCTATTTTGATGATACCGAGTGCCTTAAGTACTTTGTAGCATACGCTGAGGAAACGGGCTTTTTTAAGGATAAAACCGTATTTTTAGATTCGTTTAAAGCATTTTCTGAGCAGCAGCTTAAATGTATTCGTCTTGCGCTTATAGATGCAAAGGACGTTTATATAACAATTTGCTCCGAGGAAAACAGCGGTGAGGATTCACCCTTTGCTTATATGAATAAATTAAAGCATAAAATTGAAGCAATCGCAAAGCGTGCAGGGGTTTCAATAGATAACGTGACAGAGCTAAAGGTTAACGATTCCTTAAATAATAGCATTCGTCATATTGAGCAGAATATTTACAGTACTGAGCAGGAACCTCTTGCGGGGGACGCGAGCGGTGTAACTGTTTTAAAATGCCGCGATATTTCCGACGAGTGCAATACCGTTGCGCTTGAAATTAAAAAGCTTATAAGAAGCGGGGAGTATCGTTGCAGAGATATTGCGATTGTTGAGCGCTCAAATGATAAATACAAAAGAATTCTGTGCGACGTTTTAAAGCGCTACGGTGTACCTGTTTTTGACGATAGCCGTCGTCAGCTTTCATTTGAAACGCTCTTTATTCACGTAACCTCTGCTATTGAATGTATTGCAGAAAATTTTAAAACGGAAAGCGTTATGCGCTACCTAAAAACAGGTCTTACTCAGTTAAGCTATACACAGGTTGCCGCATTAGAAAAATACGTGCTTGTTTGGGGGATTAGCGGCAGCGCTTGGCTTAACGATTTTACGTTGCATCCAAACGGCTTCGGTAACGTAATAGATGATGCTGCAAAAAGTCAGATTGAATATCTTAATAATTTAAGAAAAAAGGTCATTTTACCATTATTAAAATTAAAAAAAGAGTGTGAGGGCGTGTCGGGCTTAGAGGTAACAAAGTCTGTTTACGGCTTTTTGGTAGAAACAAAGGTAACCGACAGACTTTACGAGCTTTCTAACGAGCTTTGTAATGAGGGCTTCCCTGTAGAAGCTGAGCAAAAGGAGCGCTCCTGGGACGCTTTAATAGAGCTTTTCGACACTATTGCAGAAATTACAAAGGATAAATACTATACAATAAAGCGTTGGTATGAGCTTTTCTCTATCCTTGTTTTCTCAAAGGATATAGGAGAAATTCCGCAGGGTCTTGACGAGGTGAAAATCGGTAATGCCGACAGAATAAGAACAGAAGGCTTAAAGGTTATATTTTTAGTTGGTGTTAATAAAAACGAGTTTCCTTTAATTTCACCGGGAAGCGGTCTTTTAACAGATAGTGACAGAAGAATTCTTGTGAAGGATTTGCTTCTTAATATAAATCCTGCCTTCGAGGAAACTGTTGCAGAAGAAAAATTTTTGGTTTACTGTATGCTCACAGCGGCAAGTGAAAAGCTTTATTTGTCCTATAGAGAGGTTTCAGATGACGAAACAACAAGCGGTGCCTCTGAGCTTATTGAGGATATTAAAGCAATTTTACCGTCTGTTAAGGTTGTAGACTCCTGCGATATTGAGGAATCAGAAAAAATAGAAAGTGAGTTTTCTGCATTTTTCACTCTTGCAAAAATGTATAATCAAAATACGGAATTAAAGTCCACACTTTATGAGTATTTCAAAACTAAGCCCGAATATTTTGGAAGGTTAGAAAGTATTTCTCTTGCCAAAAGCGGTAAAAAGGGAGAATTTAAAAATCCACCCGTATCAAAAAGACTGTTTGGTGAAAATATTGGTATTTCAGCAAGCCGTTTAGATAAATTCTACACCTGTCCGTTTTCTTTCTTCTGCCAATACGGCTTGAAGGCAAAAGCGGTTAAAGCAGCACAGCTTCAGCCTACGGATAGCGGTCTTATAATTCACGGTGTGTTAGAGGCGGTTTTATCTAAATATCCCAAGGGAGAATTTTTATCTGTTTCAGAAGACGTTTTAAGAGAATTTGTTTCGGAATATCTTAAAAAGTATCTTTTGGAAAAAATGGGTGGTTTTAGCGACAAATCTAAAAGATTTATGTTCCTTTATAATAGAATGGTAGACGTTTTAATGGTTATTTTTGAACGTCTTAAAAATGAGTTTTCAGGTGTTAGCTTTACTCCGACTGATTTTGAACTTAAAATTGGTGATGAAAATCTTCCCGAATACACCTTGCCGCTTGAGGATGGCGGGAAAATTTCCGTTTACGGCTCTGTGGACAGAGTTGATATAATGGAAAAGGGTGATACAAAATATTTAAGAATTGTTGACTACAAAACAGGTAGTAAGGAGTTTAAGCTCTCACATATTTTAAGCGGCTTGAACGCTCAAATGGTAATTTACTTAATGGCAATTATCAAAAACGGTACAGAGCTTTATGGTGAGGCTGTGCCTGCAGGCGTGCTTTACTTACCCTCAAAAATCGGTATTAAGAATTATTTATCTGCAAGAAACCCATCACCAGAAAATATAGAGGCGCAAAAAAGAGTCAGTGGCAAGCTGTCGGGAATGGTGCTTAATGATGAAGACGTTTTAAAGGGAATGGGTATTGAGCAATTCCCTGATTACCTTCCCGTATCCTATAAAAAGAAAAACGGTTTGTCGGGCAATTATTTTTCCGAAAAGAATTTTGAGGAGCTTTCTAAAATTGTGGATGGAAAAATATTAGAAATGGGTAAAGCCCTTCATAATGGTGTGTTTCCTGTTTTACCGTCAAGCAACGGCGGGGAAACAAAGCAATGCACTTATTGTGATTATCGTTCTGTTTGCGGCTTTGAGCCGGGGGATAAAACGAACGAAATCTGCAATGATAGTCACAGTGCAATATTAGAGATGTTAGGTGGTGACAGCAATGAGTAGAGAATGGACGGAAAACCAAAAAAGAGCTATTAAAGCCAGGGGTCACCAGTGCCTTGTTTCTGCTGCTGCAGGCTCGGGTAAAACTGCGGTTTTAACAGAGCGTGTTAAAAACATTCTTTGTGATACAGAAAACCATTGCTCATCCTCAGAAATACTTGTTGTTACCTTCACAAAAGCTGCTGCGGGTGAAATGCGAGAAAGAATAGGAAAGGCTTTAAAAGCAGAGCTGAAGAAAAAAACGGATAATGCAAGCTTTTTAAGGGAGCAGTTAGCCCTTCTTCCTGCAGCGGATATTTGTACAATAGACGCCTTTTGTGCAAAAATTGTTCGTGAAAACTCGCATTTAGCAGGCGTTTCAACAGATTTCAGAGTTATAGATGACAACGACCACACGGTTTTAAAAAATGAAAGTGTAGCTGAGGTTTTAGACTTTCTTTATAATAACGAGGATGAATCCTTTGTCGCGTTAAAGTCCTTTTTCTTGTCGGAGCGTGATGATAAGGCTTTAGAGGGGGTTATAATAGACCTTTACGAGTTTTCTCGTTCTTATCCGTCATCAGAAAAATGGCTTGAAGAAATTGCGGAATATTTTAATCCCGAAAACGAACTGAATTCATCACCGTTTGCAAAGGAAGCTTATAAGTATTTTGAGCTTTTGCTTGATTACTATATTGCAATACTCACAAAAATGCGCGGGCTTATTATCGAAGAGGAAAACGAGGAAAACGATTTTACAGACCTTGTCAGGGAAAACGTTGAAAGCTTAAAAAAACTTTTACTTGCTTGTCGTGAGAAGCGGTGGGACGATTTTGTTGCGCAGCTTAAAGCAGAGCCCGTTGCTAAATACCCAAGGTCACCAAAGGGTGAGTTTTATAAGCCGACCAATGCAATTATGGGTGATTGCAAGAAGGCGTTAGATGAAATTCTTTTAAAATCTCTTCCTACTACTAAAGAAAATAAAACAGATTGTGAAAAGCTTTACCCAATAGTTAAAAAGCTTGTTGAAGCAATAAATATGTTTTCTGAGAAGCTTTCAGAGAAAAAAGCGGAGCTTAATTTGTTCTCGTTTGACGATATTCTTCATAAAGCAATTGATTTACTTGTTTTCTTTGATGAAGATGGTAATCCTCAAAAAACCGAGCTTGCAAAGGAAATCAGCGGAAAGTACAAGGAAATTTTAATAGATGAATATCAGGATACAAACGAAGCGCAAAATATATTGTTTGAGATTGTTTCAAACCATAAAAACAACTTTTACTGTGTTGGTGACGTAAAGCAGAGTATTTACCGTTTCAGACTTGCAAGCCCCGAGCTTTTTATGAAGCTTAAGGAAGAATTGCCGCTTTCAGAAGAGGAGTTCAATAAGCCTGCTCAAATAATACTTGAAAAGAATTTCAGGAGCCGAGAGTGTGTAACCGAATGCGTTAATTATATTTTTTCTAAGCTTATGACAAAGGAAGTAGGCGAAATAAAATATAATAAAAACGAATACCTTTATTACGGCGGCACCTATAAGGATGAAAAAAAAGCCGAAGCAGAGCTTCACGTTTTAGATTCCGTAAGCCTGAATGCAGATGAAACAATTCAGAACGAAGCAGCCTATATTGCAAGCTACATTAAGAACGCCGTTGAAACAGGCGTTCTTGTAAAGGGTGAGCATGATGCTCTGCGACCGGCAAGGTACGACGATTTTTGCATTTTGCTGAGAAGCCCCAAGGGCAAGGCTAAGGAATACAGTGATGCACTGAGTGAGCTTGGAATTCCTTCTGTGTTTGAAAATAACGAAATCAATTGCGAAGCAAAGGAAATACAGCTTTTAACAGCACTTATTAAAGCGGTAAGTAATCCGTTAATGGACATTCCGCTCGTTTCGGTAATGCTTTCTCCGCTTTTCGGCTTTACAGCAGATGAGGTTGCAGAAATAAGACTTGTAAATAAAAACAGTGACCTTTATACTTGTCTTTTGGAATATGCCAAAACAAATGAAAAAGCAAAGCTGTTTGTGCAAAAGCTTGACTTTTACAGAAGCATAGCATCAGCGTATCCTATCTACGATTTTGTTAAACTGTTAGTTGATGATACCGCTATTGCAGAAATCTTTTTATCCACAAGCAACGGTGACGAGCGATACCAGGCAATTAAAAGCTTTCTTAATTGTGCAGAAACCTATACTGCAGACGGTCGTTACGGTCTTTCGGGCTTTATTCGTTACCTCGATTCCGTTATTCAGAATAACGCTCTGACCAAGAGTAACACTACAAGCCTTTGCGGTGTTAAAATTATGTCAATCCACAAAAGCAAGGGTCTTGAATTTCCGTTTGTTATTCTTGCCAATTGTTCAAAGGGTGTTAATCTCATGGACAGTTACGGCTCGCTTACTGTTTCAAGAGAAATAGGCTTAGGCTTAAAAATACGTGATGATGAAAAATTCACAACCTACGGCACGCTTTCATCCTTTGCGGGTGAAAAAGCTATAAAAATAGGCAGCATCTCTGAGGAACTGCGTATTCTTTACGTTGCATTAACAAGAGCAAAGGAGCACCTTGTGCTCGTGTGCTCTGTAACCTCAGAAAAAGCTAAGCAAAGAATTGCAAACAGCTTTTATGTTACGGATGAAAATAATAACAGCGTTTTACATCCTTATGAGGTGTACAATGCAAAAAGTTTGACAGAATGGCTTTGTTCTGCTATGCTTTACCATAAGGATGCTGACTCCTTAAGAGAATACTTAGATGTTAAAACAACACTTATTATGCCTTCAAACTTTAACTTAAAGGTAGTTATATCTGGCATAACAGAAGCAGCTGAGGAAAACGAGGAGAATACCAAAGAGGAGCAGCCTGCACCTGTGAATGATGAGCTTTTAAGTAAAATTAAGGAGCGTGCCGAGTACGTTTACCCTTATGATGCTCTTTCAACAGTGCTTGCAAAAATAAGCGCCTCGTCGGTAGAAAATCATATTGCCTCAAGAGCATTTTTTGCTACTAAAAAGCCTTCATTCGTAGAAGAAGAGCTTTCCGGTAAGGATAAGGGTAAGGCTGTTCATAAATTCTTTGAGCTTTGTGATTTTAATAATGCGTTAACTGATTTTAAGGGTGAGCTTCAAAATCTTTTGAACGACTTTAAGCTTACTGCGCAGGAGGCTTCCCTCATAGATGAGGCTTCTGTTTCTCGTTTTTTTGAAAGTGACGTTGCAAAAAGACTTTTAGCATCCTCTTCGGTTTTAAGAGAATATGAATTTACCGTGTTAAGAAACGCGGGGGATTTTTATCCCGAATTGCCTTCAGAGCTTAAAAACGAGCAAATAGTTATTCAAGGTAAGCTCGACTGTGCATTTTTTGAGGCAGATGGTGCAGTTTTAATCGACTACAAAACAGATAAAATTGCAGACGAAGAGGTTCTTGTTGAAATTTATAAAAGTCAGTTAGAGGTTTACAAAGCCGCACTCGAGGAGTGTACAAACTGTACTGTTAAGGAATGTTATTTATATTCCTTTAAGTTAAATAAATTTATAAAAGTAGGTTAGGTGAAGCAGCTTATGAGTAAAAGAGCAATGCGAATTTGTTTTAGTATAATTGGTGCTGTGCTTGTTTTCACTTTAGTTGTAGCTTTTTTAACACGAGAAAAAGAGCCGACTATTGAAGAGAAAATAAATGCAGGCGCTATATTGCACGACGGTTCGAAAAACAGTGTTTTTGATTCTCCCGAGGGAGAGTACGCTTTAAAAATTAAAACGATTTATGAGGTTGCTCCGGAGCCTGTAACAGAGGATGCTCCCGCGGCAGACAGAGTTGTAATAGTCGTTTATGAGTATACTAACAACAGTATTGAAAACGGTTTGGTTGTCGGCTCAACTCACTTTAAGGCCTACGACAAATCGGGTAAGGAGTTAGAGCTCTACCCTCAAGCTAACCTGTTTGAAGCAGGTGAAATTAATCAATTCGGTACAATGACGGCAAGCATTGCCTTCTCGTTAGATAAAACCGCTTCAAAGTATATTGAGGTTGACTACTACAACGACTCAGCCTCCGCAACACCGGATTTAGTTTTCGAGGGAACCTGGGAATAAAAAAATAAAAGCATTCTATCATTCAGATAGAATGCTTTTTGTTTTGTCGTTTTTACTTATTTCATATATTCCATAATTCCGCCAAACTCATCCATCATTGCCATAATAATGTAAAGTCTCGGAATATGGAAGGGGCCCTTAAAAATGTTACCCTTAAGAGTAGTGGAAACGGTGTTGTCGTAATGAAGGTATCCGTACCATTCACCGCTTTCGTTGTCTACAAAGTACTTTTTGCAATACTCCTTAAATTCTTCGTAAAGCTTTAAGTACTTTTCATCCTTAAATACAGTATAAGCAAGTCTTAAGGCAATCATAGTTTCGCATTGCGGCCACCAAAGCTTCATATCCCACTCAAGCTGTACGGGTGGCTTGCCGTTTAAATCTGTAAATGCAATTATACCGCCGTGCTTCTTATCAATACCCAAAGGAAGGGTAATATCTATAATTCTTTTAGCAGCCTTTATTGCCTCGTCATTTTCTGTAACAAGACCCTCCGCAAGAATAAACCAAGCAGCCTCAAGAGAATGGCCCGGATTTACAATTCTTCCGTTAGGTGAGTCAATAAATTCACCGTTTACACTTACACTTTCAAGCAATGCTTTTTCTGTTAAGTAACCACCGTTAAGAATTTCGTTAAGGCACTCTGCAGCTATTGTGTTGTATTTATCATAAAGCCCCTCAACGCTTCTCATAACCTGTGCGGTTGCAAGCATTATCATAACAGGGGAAAGCGCCTTCGTCTGTTGGTTTTCAGGGTTTATTTTCGGCGCGTTTTTTCTTATTCCCTTAAAGCACTCGTATGCAACGTTAAAGTATTTTTCAGCGCTTTCTAAAATTTGCTTGTCACCGGTTGCCTTGTAAAGCTCTGCACAGCCAATTGCAGCAAAGGTTTCAGAAAAGTAATATCTTCTTTTTTGTAATTCTCTGCCGTCCTTTGTAACGGTGAAAAACATTCTTCCGTCTGTATCGGTACATTTCGGTAAGAACTTATATATGTTTAAAGCAGCCTTTAAATACTCGTCCTTTTTTTCAATGCAGTTATATGCTTTTGAAAATACCCACAGCGCTCTGCCTTGAAACCATACGCTTTTGTCTGTGCCGTAAATATTACCGTCCTTGTCAAGACAGGTGTAAATACCGCCGTTTTCATAATCAATAGCGTCCTTGAGCCAGAAAGGCAAAATATTGTTTACTAAATCACTTTTAAAATTCATTTTAAACACTCCTTATTATTATATTTGAATTTTGTTCTGTTTTAAATTCGTTAAAATATTTGTTTTCCATTGGTATCCACTCTTCTGAAAAACGCTTAAGCATTTTTTCACCGTTTCTGCTTAAAATCCTTTCCTTTTGAGTAGCTGCATCTGATTTTAAAAAGATTTTAAAATCAGCATAGTCTCCCAAATACGGGTGAGAAGAGTAAGCGCCCTCAACAATAACTACTTTTTTGTTCATTAAAAATCTGCTTTTAGCAAAGGTGCCGCTCTGACAGTCAAAAGCTTTATAGGAAATTGCCTTAGGCTTTTTTAAATTGTCTATAACCTCAGTCTTAAGCCTTTCGTAGTGAATGTTTCCGCCTGCCTCGTTAAGCCTTTTTTCGGTTCTCAGCTCTGCGGGTAAAAAGAAATCATCACAATGCACCGTTTCTCCGTTTAAAAGAGAAGCAAGGTTTTTTGCCAGCGTTGTTTTGCCTGAAGCAGAGGAGCCGTCTATGCTAATAACAATATGTCTGTTTTCAAAATCTAAAGTGCTGAGCCCTATTACCGCCTCAACCAAGGTCATATATTTTTTGCTTATAACTCTGTATGCAGGTGAGTAGGTCTTGTTGTAGGTCTTGCTGTGGCTTATCGGCTTAAAGCCGTTTTTAGCAAATGCGTTTGTTTCGTCCCGTACAAGCTGAATATCAAACGGAATTTCTTTGTTTTGTGCCATAACAACCAAAAGACCGAATTTAATAACAAGCTTTTCGTTAGTGCCGCAAAATTCATTTACAGAATTCACAATGATTTTGTTTATGTAATTTAAGTTAACGCTTTTGGGCACTGCCTTTAAGTTAAGCCTTACGGCATTGCAGCCAATATCCTCAAAAAGCTCTTCGGTTTCACTGTATTCAATTTTTTTGAATTCCTGCGAAAGCGCTTTAAAGCATTCAATTTCATTTTCCGCTAAATGCTTTGGTCCGAATTCATTTTGAAAAAGCAACTTTAAAATATCCGAAAGCTCTGCTTGAGGATATTTTTCTACGTGCTTTAAAATTATTTGCTTTAATTCATTAGTCACAAGTGCTACCTTCTTCTGATTTTCTTTTTTCAATTTGCTTTAGGTTTAACCTGAATTCCTTTGCAATCCACACAAAGGATAATGTCCACGCACCGAGAACGGCAACCACTAAATCTATTCTGCCCATAGGCATTGCCGTTACTATATCAAAGAAAACAGGAGCGGGTATATCTAAAATAAGCAAATACCAAACAATAACAATAAAAAGCTTTGCAAAGGGTAGTATTATTGCAACCGACCAACAAAGGCATGCAATTTGAGGTGCCCAGTACTTAGGCAGCTTCCACATCATAACCGAGTATTTGTCGGCATCACCGTAAGAAATGTAGGAAAGGTACTTTCTTAAATCAGTTTCATTTGTAAGCGGTCTTTTGTAGGCAATAAAGGCATAGTACGAAATAAGTGCGTAAAACAAAAAGGCTATTACGTTAATTGTTATAAGCCCTGTCCATCCAAAAAATAAAACGTTGTAAAGCGGGTTGCCCTCAAGCTCTAAATTTGGCGTAGCAACGTAGGTGAAATACAGGTCTAAAAACGTAACCACTAAATATGCAATTATTGAAAAAATAAAGCCGTGCTTGTTGTTAGTTTTCATAATTAATCTCACTTTTAAAAAACATAATACTATTTTAGCATTTTTTTATGAAAATGCAATATTCACCAACAAAATAAATCCTCATATATTAAATATTAGGAGTTGAGTATAATGCAGCTTAGCTTGTACGATTTACAAATTGGTGAAACAGGTGTTGTAACTAATATAAACACCAATAAAGCGTTTAAGCAACGCTTACAGGATATAGGACTTACTAAAAACAGCAAGGTTAGTGTGCTGCACAGTAGCCCCTCCGGTAACCCGCGTGCATATCTGATTCGTGGCAGTGTAATTGCGCTAAGGAATTGTGATGCACAAAAAATAATGGTTTCAAGGGGGAATAGCGGTGAATGAAAAAATAAAAATTGCCCTTGCAGGTAACCCCAATGTAGGAAAAAGCACGGTTTTTAATGCTTTAACCGGCTTGAATCAGCATACAGGTAATTGGACGGGGAAAACGGTAGAGGTGTTTAACGGACAATATAAATTTAATAAAAGAGTTTACGAAATAATAGACGTGCCGGGTACTTATTCTCTTACACCACGTTCAAGGGAAGAGGGGGTAGCAAGAGATTTTTTATGCTTCGGAGCTTCCGAAAAGCTTTTGATTGTGTGTGATGCAACAACCCTTGAAAGGAATTTGTATTTTGTATTGCAGGTAATTGAACTGCAAAAAGAAACGGTTTTATGTGTGAATTTATTAGACGAAGCAAGAAAAAAAGGTATTGAGTTAGATTTGCCGCTTCTTTCTTACGAGCTTGGTGTACCCGTGGTGGGGGCAAGTGCTCGGGAAAATGTTGGTATAAATGAATTGAAAACAGCTCTTGAGGCTAAAAGTAATAAAAAGCAGCTTCAAATTAAATACCAAAACGAAATTGAATATGCAATTGAGCTTGTCTATTCACAGCTTTTCAACACGGATTTAAAGGATTTGAATAAAAAATGGGTTTCCTTGCGTCTTTTGGACGGTGATGATGATTTTTACAAGGCATTGGAGAAATATCTTGGTTACGATATAAGAAAAAATAAGTCCTTAGCCAAGGCTTTAGAAAATGCCGAAAAGCATCTTAATGAAAATGGTATAGATAAAGACGACCTGCAGGAGCTCGTTGCGGAAAGCCTGTACTGTAAGGCGGCTGATATTTCAAAGCGTGTAACAGTTTCGAAAAACAGAACAAATATAAAAAGAGATTTAAGGCTCGACAGGTTTATAACGGGTAAATACACAGCGTACCTTGTGCTTGGGGTGTTATTGTTTTTTATTTTCTATATAACCATTGTAGGTGCAAATATACCCTCAGAGCTTTTAATGAGTTTTTTTAATAAAGCAGAAGTGTTCTTGCTGGAGCTTTTTTCAAAGCTTAATATAAACGCTTTTTTTAAAGATATGCTTTTAAAGGGCGGCTTCAGAGTTTTAGGCTGGGTTGTTTCCGTAATGCTTCCGCCAATGGCAATATTTTTTCCGCTTTTTACGCTTTTAGAGGATTCAGGCGTTTTACCGAGAATTACTTACGTTTTAGACAGTAAATTCCAAAAGGCAAAAACCTCGGGTAAGCAGGCACTGACTATTTGTATGGGCTTCGGATGTAATTGTGTAGGCGTAACCGGCGCAAGAATTATTGACTCAAAAAGAGAAAGACTGATTGCAATTTTAACAAACAGCTTTACACCGTGTAACGGCAGATTTCCTGCAATTATTAAAATTATTTCAATTTTCTTTGTTTCTCAGGTGCAAAAGGGTAGCGAGGCATTAAGTGCGTTAATTTTATCACTTGTAATTGTAATGAGTATTGCAATAACGCTTTTTATTTCTAACGTGCTTTCAAAAACGCTTTTAAAGGGTGAAAAATCACACTATATATTAGAGCTGCCGTCATACAGAAAACCGCAAATAGCAAAGGTAATAGCGCGCTCATTTATAAACAGAACCTTTTCCGTGCTCGGCAGAGCGGTAGCCGTAGCTTTCCCTGCGGGTGTTGTAATCTGGCTGCTGTTAAATTTCTTTAATGAAGCCTTTCTTGGCTCTGTTATGAATTTTTTTAAGCCTATAGGTGCTCTAATGGGGTTAGATTCAGAAATTCTTACTGCCTTTTTCTTAGGCTTGCCCGCAAACGAAATTGTATTGCCGATTTGTCTTATGCTTTATTCAGGCGGCAACGAATTAATTTCTATTGAAAGCATAGAGGAAATAAGCAATATTCTCATAGAAAACGGTTGGAGTATTAAAACTGCAGTTTGCTACGTTTTATTTTCTGTTTTCCATTTCCCGTGCGCTACAGCACTGCTTACTATTTATAAAGAAACAAAAAGCTTAAAATGGCTTATGGTTTCGTTTTTCTTACCAACAATTTTAGGTGTAATATTGTGCCTTGTTTTCAATTTGTTTTTCACTTTTTTTAATATGTAGCTTAAAAAAAGAATTAATTTTAAAAAAAATGTAAAAAAGGCTTGCTTTTTTTCTTGGTTTATGTTAATATTCTTCTGCTAATGTGATATTGAAAGTTTTAAAGAGGTGACAATAAATGAAAGAAGGACTTCATCCAAATTACGCACCAACACAGGTGAAATGTGCTTGCGGCGCAATCATTGAAACTGCTTCAACAAAGAGCGATATGCGTGTTGATATTTGCTCTAACTGCCATCCATTCTTCACAGGTAAACAAAAACTTGTTGATACAGGCGGTCGTGTTGACAGATTCAATAAAAAATACAACCTTTCAAAATAAGTTGTATCAAATTATTGCTGAATCGGGCGGTGAGTTATCACCGCCTTTTTGGCGTATTAAATCATTAAAGGCGGTGTAACCGTGGCAGAAGCTTATAAAACCCTCAGAAATTATGCGGAAACCGAATACGTAATAAAAAAATCAAAATTCATAAGCTACACAAAGCCCGTGCAAACTGAACAGGAAGCGCAGGAGTTTATAGCCTCTATTAAGCAGAAGCATTGGGATGCTACCCATAACGTGTACGCTTATTCTATTCGTGAGGGTAATATAAAAAGGTATTCTGACGACGGTGAGCCGCAAGGTACTGCGGGTATGCCCGTGCTCAACGTCCTCAATCAGGAGGATGTTACAGACTGTGTAGTTGTAGTAACACGTTATTTCGGCGGCATTCTTTTGGGCGGTGGCGGCTTGGTAAGAGCCTATTCACACTCAGCAAAGCTTGGCGTTGATGAATCCGTAATAATCACCTTAATGCCGTGGAGTGTATTTAAGGTTTCAGTTGATTATACCTTCTACAATAAAATGGATTCCTTAATAAGAGAGTGCGGCGGTGTTGTGCTTAATTCCGATTTTGGTGAGAGTGTAACACTTGAGTTTCGTGTTAAGGCGGAAGCTAAGGAAAAGCTCTTTATAAATTGTGCTGATTTAACTAACGGCAAGGTTACTCCGGAGGAAATTGGTACGGTAATTGCAGAAGGTTGAAAAAATTTTAAAAAATAAGCAGGGGAAAATAAAAATACTGCGTATTATAAGGTGTAGGTAGGTGATATTCTTGTCGAATGAAATAAGATTAAAGACTTTAGAGAGAGAAAAGCGTGAGCTTTCAAAGCACGCTATGCTTTGTATGAATACAAAGGGCAGGCTCGTTTTAGAGGAGGAATGTCCCGTCAGAACAGCTTACCAGCGTGACCGAGACAGAATATTGCACTCCTCCTCCTTCAGAAGACTTAAGGATAAAACACAGGTGTTCTTGTCACCGGACAACGTTCATTACAGAACCCGCTTAACTCATACGCTTGAGGTAAGTCAGATTGCCCGTACAATTGCCCGCTCACTTTCTTTAAATGAGGATTTAACCGAGGCAATTGCTTTAGGTCACGACTTAGGTCACACGCCCTTTGGGCATGCAGGCGAAAGGGCGCTTAACGAGGTTTACACTAAAGGCTTTACACATTTTGAGCAAAGCTTAAGAGTTGTGGATTCCTTAGAGCGTGACGGTAAAGGGCTTAACCTTACCGAAGAGGTGCGTGACGGAATTGTGTGTCATACAAAGGGTCAGGAGGCAAAAACTCTTGAGGGCAGAATTATTAAGCTTGCCGATAAAATAGCCTACATAAATCACGATATTGACGACGCGGAAAGAGCCGACGTTTTATCTGAGGATGATATTCCTCTCGAAATAAGAATGACGGTAGGCTTCAGTAAAAGTGAGCGCATAAACAATTTTGTTATGTCTGTTATCGAAAATACTGAGGATGAGGTTAAAATGTCTGACGAGGTACAGCAGGCGTTTGATGAGCTTCATTCATTTATGTTTAAAAACGTGTACACAAACCCGGTTTGCAAAAGTGAAGAATTCAGAGCAGAGGATATGATTAAGGAATTGTACAGATATTTCTCGTTTTATCCTGACAAGATGCCGGAATTCTATTACCGCATTGCCTTAAAGGAGGGCTCCGAAAGAGCCGCTTGTGACTTTATTTCAGGTATGACGGATGCTTTTTCAATTAAAACGTTTACAGATTTATTTGTACCGAAAACCTGGGGATATTAATAATTAATTCAATTAAAATAAAGGGGTGGTGAAAGTGGCTGTAAGATTATCTGACGATTTTTTAGAACAAATTCGTGATAGAAATGACGTTGAATCGGTAATTTCTAATTACGTTGAATTAAAAAGACGAGGCAGAAACCTTGTCGGACTTTGTCCGTTTCACAATGAAAAAACTCCGTCCTTTACAGTTTACCCTGAAACCTCTTCTTATTATTGCTTCGGCTGTCATGCAGGCGGTGATGTAATCACCTTCATTAAGAATATAGAAAATCTTGATTATATTGATTCAGTTAAGTTTTTAGCCGACAGAAGCGGCATAAAAATGCCGGATGAAAATTTTGACGATACGCTGCACGAAAAGCGTAAGCTGACCTATGAAGCAAACCGTGCAGCAGCCAAATTTTTTCACGAAACGCTGTTTAGTGAAAAGGGTAAAAGGCATTTGCAATATTTTATTGGCAGAGGTCTTTCTAAAAGTGAAATTACACGCTTTGGCTTAGGCGCCGCACCTGACGACTGGCATGAGCTTACTAATTACCTTGTTTCAAAGGGCTTTAGTAAGGATGATTTAGTCAGAGCCGATTTAATAAAGCTTTCCGAAAAGGACGGCAGAAAAAATTATTACGATAATTTCAGAAACAGAGCTATTTTTCCTGTTATAGATTTAAGGGGTAACGTTGTTGCCTTTGGCGGCAGAGTTTTAGACGACAGCAAGCCTAAATATATAAATACGGGTGATACACCTGTTTATAAAAAGGGTAAGGAGCTGTTTGCTCTTAATATTGCTAAGAACGGTAATAACGGTAGGCTTATTCTTTGTGAGGGCTATATGGATGTTGTTTCCCTTCACAAGCACGGCTTTACTAATGCTATTGCAGGTCTCGGTACAGCGCTTACACCTGAGCAGGTTACCTTAATTTCACGCTATGCGGAGGAGGTTTACCTGTGCTATGACTCGGACGAGGCAGGTCAAAAGGCTGTAAGAGCAGCCTTAACGCTCTTTTCTAAAACCGGGGTAAGGGTTAAGGTTATAATGCTTGGCGGTGCAAAGGACCCTGACGAAATTCTCGGTAAAAAAGCAGGTCCCGACAAATTCAGGACTCTTATGGAAAACGCCTTGAATGCAATTGAATATAGCTTACACGTAATAAAATCAAGGTATAACGTTAATACAGACGACGGCAAAAACAACTTTTTAAAGGATGCTGCAAGGCTTCTTTTACGAGTTGATGCTATTGAGCGTGAGGTTTATGCTTCAAAATTGTCAGATGAATTGGGCGTTTCTAAGGATGCAATTCTTACAACGGTTAATTCTATTGGCAAAAAGCAAAACTATGTTGTGAAAAAAGAAGAATTTAAAACAGCTCAAAAGGAAGAAAAGGCGATTCAAAAATCAGTTGACCCCGAAAGAGCTAAAAATATAAGAGCAGCCAAGGCTGAGGATATTCTTCTTATTTCTTTACTCAATAATACAGCGTTTTACAACAAGCTTAAGGATGATTTAAACCAAGACTTGTTCCTAACGCCGTTAAATAAAAGAATACTTACTCTCATTTTAAGCAGATTAAGTGAAAGCATGAGCGTTGAAATATCATTTTTAGCGCCACATCTTACCACCGAGGAAATGAATGCCGTGGCAAGGCTATTTGCTGATTCTTCAATTGTTTCAAATACCCTCGAGGAATGTGTGGATTGCATTAATGTATTAAAGGCTGAGAAAGCAAAAAAGGAGGAGCAAGCACCATCAACAATGGATGACGCAGCTTTTTTGGATTTTTTTGCGGCTTTAAAAAAATCTGAAGATGAAAAAAAGTAAATTTATAATGCAAGAAATTGTGTTAGTGTGAAAAGAAAGGTGTTAAAATGGAAGGATTTGAAAAGAAACCTCAAATTAAAGCGTTAATTGAAAAGGGTAAAGCAACAGGTAAGCTTACCACGCACGAAATTGATGCTGTAATTCTTGAAATGGACTTCGACATTGAGGAGCTCGATAAGCTTTATGAAACTGTTGAAAGCAGCAACATAGAAATTATTGACGACCTCGGTGAAGAAATGCTTGATGCACTTGCATTCGACTTAGATGAAACCAAAAACGTTGAAGAGGATATTTCCTCTGATGCTAAAAACGTTTCAATTGACGACCCGGTTAAGGTTTATTTAAAGGAAATTGGTAGAGTTCCACTCTTAACTCCTGAGGAGGAGATTGAGCTTGCTATGAGAATTTCTACTGATGACCCTGAAGCAAAAAAACGTCTTTCAGAGTCAAACCTTCGTCTTGTTGTTAGTATTGCAAAAAAATACGTTGGTCGTGGTATGCAGTTCTTAGACCTTATTCAAGAGGGTAACTTAGGTCTTATTAAGGCTGTTGACAAGTTTGACTATACTAAAGGCTTTAAGTTTTCAACTTACGCTACCTGGTGGATAAGACAAGCAATTACACGTGCTATTGCAGACCAGGCAAGAACAATTCGTATTCCTGTGCATATGGTAGAAACAATTAACAAGGTTAAAAAGACAAACAGTCAGCTTCTTCATGAAAACGGCAGAGACCCGACCGCAGAGGAAATTGCAGCAAAGCTCGATATGCCTGTAGATAAGGTGCGCGAAATACTTCGTGTTGCACAAGAGCCCGTTTCTCTTGAAACACCAATCGGTGAAGAGGAGGATAGCCACTTAGGTGACTTTATTCCTGATGATGATGCTCAGGCACCGGTAGATGCTGCATCTATGGCACTTATGCGCGAGCAGCTTGCAGAGGTATTAAAAACACTCACACCAAGAGAAGCAAGAGTTTTAAGTCTTCGTTACGGTCTTGATGACGGTAACCCAAAAACTCTTGAAGAGGTTGGTAAGGAGTTCCAGGTTACAAGAGAGCGTATCCGTCAAATTGAGGCGAAGGCTTTAAGAAAGCTTCGTCACCCAAGCAGAAGCAAAAAGCTTAAGGACTTCCTCGGTGACTAATTTTTAATAATAAAAATGGGTCAGCGCAATGCTGACCCATTTTAAAAACAGGAGAAATATGAAAAAAACAATTAAGCTTATTATTGGTGCAACCGCCGTTGTAGCGGTAACTGCAATTGTGGTTTTGTTGGTGTTGTTTATGAACGAGAAAAAGCAGACGGAGTTTTATAAAGCACAGCCGGTAAGTTTGCCGGAAAACTTTACTTATACGGCACATACAGGCTGCTGCGGTACGGCAGATAACTCTCTTGAGGCTATAAAGGCGGGTGCCGAGCACTCTGCAAATATTGTGGAGTTTGATTTGTATTTTAACAAAGAAAACGTAGCCGTGCTTTCACACGATAAGCCGGTAGGCGGTGAGGTAACGCTTGACGAGGCCTTTAAGCTTGTTTCCACGTACGAAGCTCTTATGGTTAACGTAGACGTTAAGGATTTTAAAGACCTTAGCGTGGTGTGGGAGCTTGCAAAAAAATATAAAATTGAAGAGAGAATATTTTTCACCGGTGTCGAGTCAGAAAACGTTGAAATAGTAAAAAAAGAATGTCCTGACGTACCGTATTATTTGAACATAGAGGTCAAAAAAGCAGGTAGTCACACACCCGAATATCTTAACGAATTAGTTAAAACCATAAAAGACAGCGGTGCTGTCGGCATAAATTTTAACAAGGACTCTGCCTCAAAGGAGCTTGTAGAGGCATTTCACGAAAACGACCTGCTTGTATCTATTTGGACTGTAAATGAAGAAAAGGATATGTACAAAATTCTTTATTTTGCTCCGGATAACATTACAACAAGAAACCCCGACGTTTTAAAGGATTTAATATAACAAAAGTGCAAGGCGTTTGCCCTTGCACTTTCTTTTTTAGAACAAGTATTTTACTAACGGTATTTTTCTTAACACCAGTACTATGGCAAATGAAACAACCGTAACAGCTATAAATAAAAGACCAAGCTTTAAGTAGGGGAGGCTTGAAAGTAAATCTAAGCCTAAAACCTTAACTGCAACGTTTACAAAAAAGTTGTGAATTAAATAAACACCCCAGGTTGCGTTTGAAAGATTTAAAACAGTTTTGTTTTTTTCTAGTTTTAAGTACGTTGCAAGAGAAAAAACAGAAGCTCCGCAAACAGCCACACCAAGACTTAAGTAGTTGAATTCTTCGTTAAATGGGTTCAGGGCTAAATAAGCACCCGAAAGAATTGCCGTAACGGCAAATACGGGAATAAGAAGCTTACTCGGCTTAACCTTTGCTATAAGCATACCAAAGCAAACGTAAAAAAGGTAGCCTACAAGCGGAAAGTCGTTTGCTACTGCAAGCTTGCTTTTAAATTGCGGTAGAATTACCGTGAAAATAAAAAGTAAAAGCGTTACAATTTCTGCATTTGATTTGCTCTTTTGAAAGAAATTGTGAAAAATAGGCACAACCAAATAAATTCCTATAATTGCATAAACAAACCACATGTGGTCCCACAAATTGCCTACTATTACGTTAAGAACGGCAGTTCTAATTATTTGCAGGTTAATTGTTCTTTGTGCAAAAAACAACTCAAGTAAAGCAAAAAACAGACCAACCGTAAACAGCACCGCTACGTATTTTCTTACGTGCTTAAAGGCATATTTATAAGTACAGTCCTGCTTTTGCATCAAACAGTAGCCGCTTATCATAAAAAATACAGGCACAGCCCATAGTAATAAGCGGTGCGCCATATTCAGCGTGCCCTCAAGTGCAGGGTCAATAAATGCAGAATTATGTATAGGGCACCTTATAACGTGAATTCCTATAATCGCCAAGGCGCTTATAATTCTTAAAATATCAATGTTATACTTCCTTGTCATAGCTAAACCTCTTTTGATTTAATGAAACAAGTATATCTCAACTTAAAGCGTTTTTCAAGTGCTTCTGTTTACCCGTATGGTCGATTTTATAATTCTCCCAATAAATAAGCTCACTGACGGTTACGAATTCGTAACCGTCTTTTTCTAATTTTGTAAGAATTTTATCAAGTGCCTCGGGTGTGTTTTCAACACCATTGTGAAAAAGAATAATAGAGCCGTTTTCCACCTTGCTTGTAACTCTCGCATACATTTCTTCTACCGAAAGCTTTTTCCAGTCGAGTGAGTCAACAGACCATTGCACCATTTTCATTTCCATTTCCTCGGCTATTTCTATGCTTTTGTTGTCGTAGTCACCGGAGGGCGCCCGTACAAGCCTTGTTTTTTCACCTGTCACAGCTTCAATTTTTTTGTTGCATTCTTCTATTTCTTTAATAACTGTTTCACGGTCTGACTTGCCAAAAAGCTTGTGTGTGTCTGAGTGGTTGGCAATTTCGTGTTTTTGTTCATAAAAGCTTTTAACTGCCTCGGGGTTAGCGTCAACCCAGGTGCCAAGAACAAAAATTGTAGCCTTCGCATTGTGCCTTTCGAGAATTTTTAAAATTTCATCTGTATCCTCAGCACCCCATGCGGCATCAAAGGTTATGGCAATCTTTTTCTCGTTTGTTTCCACACAGTAAATTGGTAAGCACCTTAAGGGGTTGTTGCTTGTTACAGCAATACCCATAACTGCAGAAAGACTTGAAAGCACAAGCAGAAATACCGTTGCAACAATAAAAACTGTGCTTCTGTAATTTATAACTAAGCATTTCATAAAAAATCACCCTTTTGAAATATATTCAAAAGAGTGATAGTCCTATTATCTTAAGTCGGAAATAATTGCCTCGGCACATTTAATTCCGTCAACAGCAGCGGAAACAATTCCGCCTGCATAGCCTGCGCCTTCACCCGAGGGGAATATTCCTTGCACCTTAGTAGTCTGGAAAAACTCATTTCTTAAAATTCTTATTGGTGAAGAGCTTCTCGATTCCGGTGCGGTAAGCACGGCGTCGTAAAGATTAAAGCCGTTCAGCTTTTTATCAAAATCATTTATTGCACCTGCAATTGTATCCGTAACCTTTTTAGGTAAAATTCTTCTTAAATCAGAGGGGGCAACACCCGTAGGGCAGCTCGGATTTACAAAGCCGAATTTTTTAGTAGGCTCATTTTTAAGAAAATCACCTAAAAGCTGTGCGGGGGCTGTATAATCACCGCCGCCTTCCTTAAAAGCCTTTCTTTCTATTTCTCTTTGTAAATACATACCTGCAAGCGGATGGTCTGTGTCAAACGGAGGCTCTATGCCAACAAGCAAGGCGCAGTTAGCGTTTTCCTTGTCTCTTGCATATTCACTCATACCGTTAACAACCATACCGCCCTCCTCGGAGGAGGCTGCAACAACCGTACCGCCCGGGCACATACAAAACGTGTAAAGTCCGCGTCCGTGCTCGGGGTGACACGCCAATTTATAATCTGCATTCGGCAAAAGAGGGGAATTATAAAGGTTACCGTATTGTGCCTTATTAATGTGCTCCTGCGGATGCTCGATTCTTGTGCCAACCGAAAAAGGCTTTTGCATAATATCAAAGTTCTTTTTGTAAAGCATTTCAAAGGTATCTCTTGAGGAATGCCCGATTGCAAGAATTACAGCATCTGTTTCAATGTCGTGGCTGCCGCTTGCGTCCTCATAGGTAACACCCTGCAAAGCACCGTTAGCAATAATTAAATCGGTGAGTCTTGTGTTGAATTTAACCTCACCGCCAAGACGAACAACCTCTTCCCTTAAGCTTTTAACTACTGTTTTTAACTTATCGGTACCAATGTGCGGTGTAGCGGAATAAAGTATTTCCTCCGGCGCACCAAATCTTGCAAGCTGAATAAACACCTCTCTGCAGCGAGGGTCCTTAATTCCCGTGGTTAATTTACCGTCAGAAAACGTTCCTGCGCCACCCTCACCGAATTGCACGTTGGATTCCGTGTCTAATTTGTGGTGTGTCCAAAAGGTGTTTACGCTTTTTGTTCTTGAATCTACATCACCGCCACGCTCTAAAACAAGCGGACAAAGTCCCGCCTTTGCAAGAGTTAAGGCAGCAAACATACCTGCAGGTCCAAAGCCTGCTATAACCGGTCTGTACCTTGATTTTCGTTTGTTCTCGGGCAAAACGTATTCGTATTTTTCTGTAATGAAAGCCTTGCTCGGTAAAAATTTGGCTATAATCTTTTCTTCGTTAAGGTCAGTTTCTATATTTGCAGAATATACAAGAAAAATATTGTCCTTTTTTCTTGAATCTATTGAGCGCCTTGCAAGAGAAAAGCTTTTTACGTCACTTTCATTTATATGAAGTATTTTACAAGCCTCTTTTTTTACCTCAAGCTCATTTGTGCCAAGCGGCATTTTAATTTCGTTAAGTCTAATCATCTTTTTACCTTGCTTTTAAATAATTTATTACTGAAGCGCCTGCAAGCCTTCCGCTTGTCCAGGCAAAGTGTAGGTTGTAGCCGCCGCAATCACCGTTAACGTTAAGGATTTCACCGCAGGCAAAAAGCCCCGGCTGCTTTTTAGACATAAGCGTTTTAACGTCAAGGTCATCTGCTGAAGCGCCTCCGCAGGTTACTTGTGAATATTCAAAATCACGTACACCGTCCACTTTAAAATCAAGCTGCTTCAAGCTGTAAACGAGTGTTTCTATATTTTTGTCGGTAAGCTTTCCTGCAAGCGTATTTTCTTTAATTTCCGCAATTTTCATAACGTAGTAAGAAAGCTTTTGCGGTATAAGCCCCGAAAGAATTTCTTCTGCTCTAAGGGTAGGGGTTTTGAGCCTGCATTCATAAAAATGCTTACTTAACTCTTCAAAGGAAAATTCGTTGCAGGTATCTATAACAACGTGAACGTTCTTTTTGTCGTTCGCAAGGTGAGAAAGGTTTAAAACAGGAATACCCGAAATTGCATTTTCGGTAAATTGTATTTCACCAAACTCATCTTTTAAAATTCTTTTGCCGGAGAATAAAATGGCATATCCCTTAATACGTAAGCCTTTTAAATCCTTGAATCCCTTTTGTGAAACGGTAAGTGCGGTAAGGGCAGGGTAAACGTCTGTAATTTTATGACCGAAGCTTTTTAATAATTTGTAGCCTGAGCCGTCACTGCCCTGCGCTTTTTGTGAGCATCCGCCCGTGGCAACTATAACAGCGTCAAATTCCTTGTTTAAGATTTTAAATTTACCATTTTCCTCTTTTATTTCATTAACCTCTTGCTCGGTTAATATTTCTATTTTTAAAATTTCACAAGTTTTTAAAAGAGCATCTCTTATAGCGGTTGCCTGCTCTGAGCGTGGATAAATTCTTCCGTTTTCAAAATAGGGCAGTATGCCTGACTTTTTAAAAAACTCAAGTGTGTTGTTGTAGTCGCAGCTTAAAACAGAGCTTATTAAAGCCTTGTCACCATAGTAATTTGCTTCACTTATGCTTTCGTTACAAAAATTGCACCTGCCATTGCCGGTAGCAAGAATTTTTTTTGCGCTTTTCTGCAAATGCTCAAAAACAGTTACCTCGGCACTGATGCCAGCCTTTTTGCTTTGCCTTTTTGCTTCAATCGCACAAGCAAGGCCCGAGGCACCTCCGCCAATAATTGCTATTCGTGCAGTCATTTTACACACCGCCTTTCAGTTGTTAATCATTATATCGCATTTTTGCGAAGGTTACAATATAATATCAATAAAATCATCATTAAATTTCTGCTTAAAAATATTTACAAATCTTTTTGTCTTTGTTATAATACATTGGATATTATATATTTACGCTTCGGGGGTGAAAGTCTTATGAAACCGAATATTATTTTTTATCTTTCTGACGGACAGCGTTTTGATACGCTTAATTCGCAAGTTATGCCTAACCTGTGGGAGCTGTCAAAAGAAGGTGCTCGTTTTACAAATTCTTTCACTTGTCATCCCGATTCTGTTGCTGCAAGTGCCTGTTTGCAGACAGGTATGTATACAACAGAACTTGACTGCAGCAAAAACGGTGCTGTGCTTTCTGAAGGTACAAAAACTATTGCAGATTATTTTAACGATAATGGTTATGACACCGCATTTATCGGTGAATGGCGTTTAGCAGGTAAGGCACGTAAAAAGGGTGAAGAAAAAAATGCAGTTCCAAAAGAGCTGCAGGGCGGTTATAAATATTGGCGTGCGGCAAATACACTCAGCCTTACCACTCAGGGCGAAGCTGTCTGTGTGTTTGACGAAAACGGCAACAAGTCAGAGCTTACCGGCTGCAGAGCGGACGCTATAAATGCTATGGCAATTGAATATATAAATAGCAGAGAAGAAAACGAAAGCCCGTTTTTTATGTTCGTTTCACAGCCTGAACTTACTTTGAAAAAGGGAAACAGCCATTTTGAAGGCTTTAACGAAACGGTTGAAAGCTTTAAGAACTACCCCGTTCCTGAGGATTTATCCTTCTTAAAGGGGGACTACAAGCAGGAATATCCCAATTATATTTCTGCAATAAACAGAATTGACCATAATTTTGGTGAGTTTGTAAAAGCACTTAAGGAAAAAGGTCTTTACGAAAATACAGTTGTTATTTACACAAGTAATTACGGCTGTCACTTTAAAACAAGAAACTCCCAATACAAAAAAAGCTGTCACGATTCAGCAATTCATACACCGCTTGTAATTTTGGGCGGCGCATATAAAAAAGGTATGGTAGACAACAGGCTTGTAAGCTTAATAGACCTGCCTGCGACAATGCTCAAATTTGCAGATATTTACATTCCTTCTACTTTTTTGGGGATTCCCGTTTCAGAATGTGCAGAAGCTGACGAAAGGCGCGACAACGTTTTTATTCAGATTTGCAAATCACAGCAAACCCGAGCAATAAGGACAGATAAATATAAATATTCTGTTCGTGCGCCAAGGCTTGGCTTTTTTAGTGGAAAAACAAAGCTTTATTTTGAAGCTTATCTCTACGATTTAAGCCATGATCCCAATGAGAAAATGAATCTTGTAAACGACAAGAATTTTAAAGAAATAAGAAAAAATCTTTCGAATATACTTTTACCTGAAATGGAAAAGGCGTGGGAAGAAAAACCGAAAATCAAACCAATACTTTTCAAACGAAAAAAATAGAATTAATGGAGTTAGTTTATGAATCAATCTTATTTAAAAATGTCACAAAACGAGTTACAGGCAGAGTATAACGCTGTTAAGGCAGAGTATGATGCTATAAAGGCACAAGGTCTCAATATAGATATGTCACGCGGTAAGCCGGGTAGTGACCAGTTAGATATTTCTAACGATATGCTTGCTGTTTTTGAAGACGGTAACTTTAAAACAGAGGCAGGCTTTGACGTAAGAAACTACGGCTTGCTTCAGGGCATACCTGAGTGCCAAAAGCTTTTTGCAGAGCTTTTGGGTGTTGAGCCTAAAAACGTAATTGTAGGCGGAAACTCAAGCCTTTCACTTATGTACGATTACGTTAACCAATGTATGTTTTTAGGCGCAGGCTTTACACCTTGGGCACAGCAGGGTAAGGTTAAATTCCTTTGCCCATGCCCCGGCTACGACAGACACTTTGCCATTTGTGAATCATTAGGCATAGAAATGATTAACGTAGATATGACCATGAGCGGTCCTGACGTTGAGCAAATTAAGGAATACGTGAAGGACCCAATGGTAAAGGGTATGTTTGTTGTGCCAAAGTACTCAAATCCGCAGGGTATTACGTTTTCTGAGGAAACTGTTAAAGCAATTGCAGAGTTAACTCCTGCTGCAGGTGATTTTAGAATTATTTGGGATAACGCTTACATTGTCCATGACCTTACAGAGAGCACAGACAATCTTCTTAATATATTCGACGTACTTCCTGAAAGAAACAAGAATATGGTTATTGAGGTAACCTCAACGTCAAAAATTTCTTTCCCTGGTGCAGGTGTTTCTTGCCTTGCTTCATCAGAAGAAAATATTAAAGAAATTTTAAAACGCCTTACAGTACAGTCCATAAGCTACGATAAGGTTAATATGCTGCGCCACGTAAAATACTTTAAAAATCTTGACGGCATAAAGGCTCATATGCAAAAGCATGCAAAAATATTAAAGCCTAAGTTTGATGCGGTTATTGACACCTTGAATGCAGATTTAGGCGGACTTGAAATTGCAGAATGGAATGAGCCGAACGGCGGTTACTTTATAAGCCTCGATATAACGGGTGGCAGTGCTTCAAGAGTTGGTGTGCTTTGTAAAGAAGCAGGCGTAACCCTTACAAATGTTGGGGCAACCTTCCCATACGGCAAGGACCCAAGTGACAGCAACATCAGAATTGCACCTACCTTCCCGAATGCAGACGTTTTAAAGCAGGCGGTAAAGGTGCTTACAGTTTCCGCTAAGCTTGCTTGTCTTGAAAATCTTATGAAATAAGAGGTTTTTGTTATGATTCGCATTGGTCACGGTTATGACGTTCATGCATTTTCAGACAACAGAAAATGTATTATTGGCGGTGTTACCATCCCTTATGAAAAGGGTCTTTTAGGGCATTCAGATGCAGACGTGCTTTTGCACGCTGTTTCCGATTCGTTGTTAGGTGCTGCTGCGTTAGGTGATATAGGTAAGCATTTTCCTGATACTGACCCCGCCTACAAGGGTGCAGACAGTCTTCTGCTTTTAAAGAAGGTCGGGGAGTTGTTGCAGGAAAAGGGCTACAGAGTAGTCAACGTAGATGCAACCGTTATTGCACAAGCACCAAAGCTTGCTCCCTTTATTACTGAAATGCGCGAAAACATAGCAAATGCCTTGAATCTGGATATTGATTTTATAAGCGTAAAGGCAACTACGGAAGAAAAATTAGGCTTTACCGGCAGAAAAGAAGGTATTTCCGCACATAGCGTGTGCTTAATTGAAAAGTAAACAAAATTTTAACCCTTGCATATTATGTAGTAACTTAATATGGAAGGGTTTTTTATGGGTAAAAAAGGCATAAAGGTTAATTCTGTTACCCTTGCAATGAAGGGTAGAGATTTATTATTAAAAAATGGTTATAAGGCATATTTAACCCGCAATCCTGCACCGGGTAAAGGTGAGGGCTGCGGGTATCTTATTTACGTGAATAATTTGGACAAACGCTGTTTTCAAATTCTTAATAACAATGGCATAAAGGTAATAGGCACGGTAGATTTGGGTGATGCTTTATGATTTATCTTGATAACGCGGCAACGTCCTACCCAAAACCGACAGAGGTAATAAACGCTGTGAATAAATCATTTGTTTTGTACGGCGCAAACCCCGGTAGAAGCGGTCACAATTTATCTATAAATACTGCTATGCAGGTTTATTCTGCAAGAGAAATGTTAAACACGCTTTTTAACGGTTACGGTAGTGAGCTTGTAAGCTTTACTGCAAACTGTACGTATGCTTTAAACATTGCAATTAAAGGTGCTTTGAAAAAAGGTGACCACGTTGTTATTTCATCACTTGAGCACAATTCTGTTTTAAGACCGATTTTTAAAATGACAGAGGAAAAATTCATAACCAGTTCAATTTTTAAGGTCTCACACAGCACTAAGGAGACACTTGAAAATCTGAAAAAAGCAATTAATGAAAATACAAAGCTTATTGTAGTTACTGCTGTCAGCAATGTTTTTGGTGATATTTTGCCGTTAAAGGAAATAGGTGAAATAGCAAAAGAAAAGAGGATTCTTTTCTTTGTAGACGGAGCACAGGGTGCAGGTTTAATTCCCATAGATATGCAAAGGCTTAATATTAATTGTCTTTGCGTGCCTGGGCATAAGGGCTTGCTTGGTCCTATGGGCGTTGGCGCTTTTTTACATGACGGCTGTGTTACAAACACAATAATTGAAGGCGGAACGGGTACGGAAAGCTTTAACTTTACACAGCCAAAGGGATTTCCCGAGGGCTTAGAAAGCGGTACCTTAAACGTGCCTGCAATTTGCGGTCTTAAAAAGGGTACGGAAATTGTTTTGGATTTTGGTGTGGAGAATATTTTTAAAGAAGAAACGTTTTTAATGAAATATCTGTTTAACGAGCTTTCGAATATGAGAAAGGTGATTCTTTACAGAAACGAGTATGACGAGAGGTTAACGGCGCCGCTGATTGCATTTAATATAAAAGGCATGCACAGCGAAGAGGTTTCGGCACTTTTAAATGAGAATTCCGTAGCAGTCAGAGGAGGCTATCATTGTGCGCCCTTAGCACATGAAACTTACGGCACAAAGGAGGTCGGCGCGGTCAGAATAAGCCCCTCAAGATTTACTACAAAAAAAGATGTAAATTATTTAATAAATTTGCTCCAAAAAATTGCAAAAAATAAAAATGTGTGATATAATGAAACAGTATATGTGGTAGTATGTTTATTTTTAAGGAAAGTGGTGTAAAAATGACGGAAATTACAGCTTTTTTCAAGACGATTTGGGACGCTTTATTAAGCTTCGAATTCCCATCAGATTTGTTTGATATAGTTTTTGTTACGTTCATTATTTATGAGGCAATTAAATTTATACGCGGCTCACGCTCATTCCATTTAATCAAGGGAATTGTTTTCATAGCTTTAGTGTTCTTCTTTGTTAAATTAACACGTATGGAAGCAAGTGAATACCTTCTTTCTTCCGTAATAGAAAATGCACTTATTGTGCTCGTTGTTTTATTTGCACCTGAAATCCGTAACATTCTTGAACGCTTCGGCAGAAGGTCTATTACAGATTTTTCGTTGCTTAATTTCAGAAACAACGGTGCTTACAAGGAGGAAATTACGGCATTAGTAAACGACTTTTGTAAAGCAGCGGGTGAAATGAGCGAAACTAAAACAGGCGCTTTGGTTGTTTTTGAGCGTGAGGCTCCGCTTAGTGAGGTTATAAAATCGGGCACAGTTTTAGATGCACGCTCCTCCGTAGAGCTTTTTAACGGAATTTTCTTTAAAAACTCAGCTCTTCACGATGGTGCCGTGGTTGTTAAAAATGCAAAAATATATTCTGCAGGCTGTATTTTACCGCTTACGCAAAATACAGCTATCAGTAGTGATTTAGGTACAAGACACAGGGCAGCAATTGGTATGAGTGAGCAAACAGATGCAGTTGTGGTTGTTGTATCTGAGGAAACAGGCGGTATTTCTGTTGCAATAAACGGTAAGCTCCAGCGAGAGATACAAACCGGTAGGCTTCGTGAAATATTATTAAGCAGCCTTGTAAACGATACTGAAAAGGACTCAAGGTTTTTCAAAAAGGTAAGGGGTGAAAAGAGTGACAAAGGGTAAACTTTCAAAGCTTCTCGATAACAATAAAATAGTTCTTGCCATATCTTTTCTTGCCTCTATAGCAATATGGTTTTATGTTGTTGTAAACGTAAGCCCCGAAACTACTAACACAATTAAAGGCGTAAAGGTTCAAATAGATAATACCATACCATCTCAGTTCGGTCTTGAGGTGTTCGGAGATTCTGAGTTTTACGTAGATGTTGAGGTTAAGGGTAAAAAATATCTTATCTCCTCACAAAATCTTTCTGCTGAGGATATTGTAATAGTTGCACAGACCAATAACGTTGACTCTGCAGGCTTCAGAACACTCACTCTTAAGCCTGAGGTTGAGTCCTCCAACTACACAATAACCCACATTTCACAAAAAAGTGTGGACGTTTATTTTGATACTCCGAAGACTATTCAAATGGTAATCGAGCCTGAGATAATTGCAAATGGATTCGATATCGTTAAAGAAGGCTTCAACACAGGTGACGTAAAGCTTTCCGAATCTGCAGTTACCGTAACCGGCCCTTCAACTGAAATTAACAAAATAACAAAGGCAGTTGCAAGGCTTGAGCTTACTGAATCACTTTCATCAAATAAGTCAGCAGAAACAAGCATCACTCTTCTTGATGAGAATAATAAATCTAATTTTAAATATGTAAAAACAAATTTTAGCTCTGTTGTGCTTACCATTCCGGTGCTCCGTGTTAAAGAGGTTAACACGTCTGTTTTATTTAAAAATGCACCTGATGAATACGTTTTAAATCCATTGCATTACACTGTTTCTCCTTCTAAGGATTATTTCAATATTTCAGTAGATGAGTTTGAAAAAACAGTTGACTATGCGGTTGGAACAATAGATTTAAAATCTGTTTCACCATCTAACTACGTATTTGAGTTTTCTGCTTCAGACCTTCCTGTAGCTGAAGAAAGTAATACAGAAAAATTTGTAGTAAAGCTTGACGTTTCAAATCTTTCGCAAGAATATTTTGTAATTCCTGCAAGTCAGATTCACGCAAACAACCCTTCTAAGGTTGCTTACAAAATTTCAGGCTTGAATAAATCTGTTGTAATAGTGGGTACCCAAAAGGCACTTGACAGTATTACTGCAGATAAAATAAAAGTTGAAGCAGACGTTTCAGCTATAAATATTTCAGCAGGTCAAAGCATTACAATCCCCGTAAACGTTACTGTGGACAGTACAAATTGCTGGGTTTACGGCTCTTATACCGTTGAAATATCGTTATAATAACTGTAATATGCCGAAACGCAGTTGCGTTTCGTAAAAGCCGATTTTATCGGCTTTTAGCAAAATTGTTTTTCATAAACACAATTTTGCATTACAGTCATTGAAAGGATTATAGTCGAATTTTCAAAGAAAATTCGATACCAAATATATGATTTGGTATCGAAACAGTGGGTTTTACACTGTTTCGACTAACTACAATCGTTATAAAGGTGAAAGTTAATGGTTTTTAAAAAGGTTATATCGGCTATACTTGTAGTAATATTGCTTTTGACAACAACAGGTTGCTCACTCAATTTTTTCTCAACCGAAACACTTTTAAAGCCGCCTGCATTATCGGGTAAAAGCGGAGAGGTGCAGGAAGCCTTCAACAAGCTTATGAGTGGCAAAACCTTTCTTTTAAAAACTCCGTCAAAGGGCGAGCATAAATCCTCGTTTGTGCTTTACGATATTGACGGTGATAACGAAGAGGAAGCAATAGTTTTCTACACGGATTCTTCAACAGATACTACTGTAAGAGTTTCGATTCTTGACTGTGTTAATGACAAGTGGATTCTCGCAAATGACATTAAGGGTGCAGGCAGTGACGTTTACGATGTTGCTTTTCAGGACCTTAACGGTGATGCACTTCCGGAAATTATAGTTTCCTGGTCGTTGTTTGACACAAAGCTCACAAAAGTGCTTACGGTATACAAGGTTGTTAAAGCAAATAATAACTCCTTTAATGTTGAAGCTTTGGCAAATGAATATTTCAGCTCCAAGGCGCTGTTAGATTTAAATACGGATGGTATTAACGACTTAGTGCTCGTCTATTTAGATGATGCAGGTGAGGTTCAAAACTCATATTTCAGAGCTTTTTCTGTTTCTGAAAGCGGTGCTATTGTCAAGTTCAGTGAAATATTGCTCGATTCATCCATTACGTCTGTTTCAGCATTATTGTCAGATGAGCTTGTTACAAAAAACAGTACCTACACAAGAGTTTTTATAGACTGCCTTAAGAGTGATACATCAATCTTTACCGAGGTTGTTATTTGGGATGTAAAGTCCTCAAAGGCTTCAAGACAAATTACAGAGCCTGCAAAGAATACCTTAAGAAGCTCCAAAATTCTTTCTTGTGATATTGATAAGGACGGCAATATTGAGGTTCCTGTAAACACCAAATTTTTCACGGATGAAAAGGACTCCTCGGTTGTGCTTTCGGGCGTTGTTTACAATTTTACAATGGTTGAATGGAAAAATATTGCAGGTGACAACAGTGCTGAGAAGGTAAAAACAATTTATAATCCTATTCATTCATATTTGTTTTTATTCCCGTGGGGAGAGGACGTAACTGTAAACTTCAACAAAATCGAAAATCAAACCAATTTCTGTATTTGGAATACCAATACAAAAGAGGTTGAGGATATTTTGTTTTCAATTATTTTTATCGAAAAGGATAAAAGCTTTTCAGATGTAATTGATAATTACGACGAAAAAAATATTATACAAGAAACCGAGTCGGGTGTATTCGTTTATGAAATTACATCCTACGGTGAAAGCTACGGAATTACTGATGAGTTTGTCAGCTCATCTTTCATTAAAGTATAGTGGGTGAAAATATGAAAAAAGTTTTAATTGCAGAGGATGAAGCAGCAATAAGAGAAATTATTGCTATTACTCTTAAAAGAGCAGGCTACGAGGTTACAGAGGCTTGCGACGGTGAAGAGGCATTGCTTTTATACACAGGTCACGAAAATGAGTTTGACGTTGTTCTTCTTGATATTATGATGCCAAATATTGACGGACTTGAGGTTTGTAAAAGACTCCGTAAAATAAGCAGCACCGTAGGTATTATTATGCTTACGGCAAAAACTCAGGAAATGGACAAGGTTTCAGGACTTCTTATGGGTGCAGACGACTACATAACAAAGCCGTTTTCACCTTCAGAGTTAATGGCTCGTGTTGACAGTGTTTACAGACGTGTTGCAATGAATTCAAACCAAAGCAATTCTTCAGCACCGACCGACAAAATTGTTATAGGTCCGTTTGAGCTTAATTTAAGAAACAGAACACTTTTCAAAAACTCTGTTCAAATAGAATTAACCCAGGTTGAGTTTCAGATTATAGAATTTTTCTTTTCAAATCCGGGTAAGGCGCTCAGCAGAACAGATATTTTAAAGCACGTGTGGGGTGAATCCTACTACGGTGACGAAAAGGTTGTTGACGTTAATATGCGTCGTTTAAGAATGAAAATTGAAGATGAACCATCTTTACCAAAACATCTTGTAACAGTATGGGGAATGGGATATAAGTGGAATTAATTCGCAAAAGATTTGATATAATTAAATCGTTCTTTCAGCCTAAGGGTATTACAAAGCGTTGGATGACAAACACACTTCTCATTACAGCAATAATCCTTGCGCTTTTGCTTGCTGTTGCCGTTTTTGCGGTCTCAAGCTATTACAGAAGCTATGCCTCTAACGTTTTGTTAAGCTATGCTAACGACAGCGTTATAACCTTCTTTTCACCATATTTAGACGGTACTGAGGAAGCCTTTCAGGACAGGTCAATGGACTTTATTGAAAGCTTTTCCGATAAATCTAAGGTAGAGGTAATGGTTATAGACCGCCATGGTGTGGTAGTGGTTTCCTCCTCGGGCTTTGAGGTCCAGGATACAAAAGATAATATGCATGACGTTGCAGATGCTATGGAATCAAAAACCGGCATAAGCAGCTGGTCGGGGTTTAACCAAAACGGTGAGCACGTTATGAGTGTTGCTATGGTTTTTCCTACCTCCGACGGCAATTTTAAAGGTGCTGTAAGGTTTACTACCTCGCTTTCTGCAATTGACTCGCAAATTTATGCCTTTGTTGCAATAGTTATTTTGATTTATATTATTGCTTTGGCTTTCGTTACAGTTTCCGGCTCTTTCTTTATTAAAACCATTGTTGTGCCGGTAAGAAAAATCAACGATGCTACAAAGGAGTTTACACAAGGTAATTTTGACGTAAGAATTGAGCTTGCGGGTGATGAAAAGGACGAAATAAACGAGCTTGCAGATTCAGTTAACAATATGCTGAATGAGGTTTCTGCAACCGATAAAATTAAAAACGATTTCATTACAACAGTTTCTCACGAGTTAAGAACACCGCTTACCGCTATTAAGGGGTGGGGCGAAATGCTTCGTGAGTTAGGTCCGGATGATATTGAGCTTTCAAAGCGCGGTACAGAAATAATTATAAGTGAGTCTGAAAGATTATCACAGTTAGTTGAGGAGCTGCTTAATTTCTCACGTATTCAGAATGGTACACTTTCCTTAAGACTTGAAAAAATAGATGCGTTAGCTGAGCTTGACGAAACAATTTTCGTATTCAAGGAGCGTTCCAAGCGCGACGGTATAGAGCTTACCTACTCTGCACCCGAAATGCCCGCACCTATGATGGCTGACCCTAACAGAATTAAGCAGGTGTTTGTAAACGTTCTCGATAACGCCTTTAAATATACTGAAAGTGGCGGTATGGTAAGCGTAGAAGCAATTATTTCAGAAGGACAGCTCATTATTCGAATTTTAGATACCGGCTGCGGTATTGCACAGGATGATTTACCAAACGTAAAAATGAAATTTTACAAGGCAAACATTCAGGTCCGCGGCTCAGGTATTGGTCTTGCTGTTGTAGATGAGCTTGTAAAAATGCATAACGGTACGCTCGATATTCAAAGTAAATTGGGTATTGGTACAACTGTTACAATAGCCTTACCTGTTGAGGTTGTAGAGCCGCAAGAAAGTGAAGAATACATTAACAATATTATAGGAGACGATACGTTAGATGTCTAAGGACAAGGAAAATAAGATTTCCATTGGTGGACAAGCCTTAATTGAAGGCATAATGATGCAGGGCCCCAATGGTGCTGCTATGTCGGTGCGTTTACCAAGCGGTGAAATTGAAACAGAAAATCTTCAATTAAAAAAGTTAAAAGACAAGTTTCCGCCCGCAGGCTGGCCTTTAATCAGAGGTATAGTAAACTTTGTTGAATCTATGACCATTGGTTATAAGTGCATTTCAAAATCTGCGGAGAAGGCGGGGCTTGACGACGATATTCCCGAGGAGGAAATGTCCAAGCTCGACAAATGGCTTTCCGACCATTTTGGCCCTAAAATGATAGCTGTAATTTCAGCTGTTGCTACAGTTTTAGGCTTCGGACTTTCATTTGTTTTATTTGTTTATTTACCAACCTTCCTTGTAGACGTAATTGATAAATACCTCTTTAAGGATTTGCTTGCAAATTTACATCCGCTTTTTGAGGGCTTGCTGAGAATGGTTATTTTTATAGTGTATTTTTACCTTGTTTCTCTTATGCCGGACATTAAAAGGGTGTTTATGTATCACGGTGCAGAGCATAAAAGTATATTCTGCTTTGAAAAAGGTCTTGAATTAACTGTAGAAAACGTTAAAAAGCAATCACGCTTTCATCCAAGGTGCGGTACAAGCTTCATTTTTGTTGTAATTATTATAAGCATCCTTATTTCATCTGTGCTTGTCGTTGCATTTCCTAAAATAGACGACATAAGAGTGGTATGGATTGCCATAAAATTGCTCATAATACCTGTAACGGTTGCGTTCAGCTACGAGTTCATAAGGTATGCAGGCAAGCACGACAACTTCTTGGTGAAAATTCTTTCCTTCCCGGGGCTTATGATGCAGCGCATTTCTACAAAAGAGCCAACAGATGATATTATTGAGGTTGGTATAACGGCTTTAAAGGCAGTTTTACCAAATGAAAATAAGTCGGAGGAAGAAAATTGAATTTATATACGTTTTACAGAAATTCGGTAAAAGCTCTTTCTCTTGCAGGGTGCGACAGTCCCGAGTTTGACGTGCAGCAGCTGTTCGATTTTTGCCTTAACATAAATAAAACCCAGATGCTTTTAAAAGCAAATGAAAGTATTGAAGGCATAGATTTTACTTATTTTGATGAATGTCTTGAAAAAAGAAAAAATCGCGTCCCGCTTCAATACATTTTAGGGGAATGGGGCTTTCATAAATACAAATTCAAGGTGGGTGAGGGTGTTTTAATACCGCGCCCCGAAACAGAGCTTATACCCGAATACATTTATAATAAGTTGAAAAGCAACCCGCCTAAGGTAGTTTATGATATTTGCACCGGTAGTGGCTGTATTGGTATTACCATAGCCAAGCTTTTTCCTTCAGCAAAGGTTTTTTGCATAGATATTTCAGATACGGCAATTGAATATGCAACGCTTAATAAGGAAAGGCTTGAGGCGGATAACGTAAAAGTAATAAAAGGTGATATGTTAGACCCTACAACACCGTTAGGCTTGCCTTTTGCCGACGTTATTGTTTCTAACCCGCCGTATATTAAAACAGAAGAGCTTCCGCAATTACAAAAAGAGGTACAGTTTGAGCCCTCCCTTGCACTAGATGGCGGTGAGGACGGACTTAAATTTTACAGAGCGTTAAGAGATAATTGGTTTTCCTTTTTAAATCTTGACGGTTATATGCTTTTAGAATGCGGTGAAACTCAGGCAACAGATATTCTTGAGATTTTCCTGACAACCGCAAAGGGTGCAAGAATTCTTAAGGATGGTCAGGATATAGAACGAATTGTGGTTTTAAAAAAGTAAATGGAGATTTTAAATGATTAGTGTTATAAGAGGAATTGCTTCAGGGCAAATGGATTTTATATATTTAATTGTCTATCTTGGCGCAACCGCGTTTGTTGTGTTTTGTACCTTGCCCTTGCACGAATTTGCTCATGCCTTTGCAGCAACTAAATTAGGTGACGATACACCCGTAAAAATGGGCAGACTTACAATTAACCCAATGGCACACGTCCACCCAATAGGTGCAATAATGATATTCTTATGCGGCTTTGGCTATGCAAAGCCCGTGCCCGTAAGAATGCGCAATTTCAAAAATCCAAAAAGAGATATGGCTCTCGTAGCATTGGCAGGTCCGTTGTGTAATTTACTGCAGGCGTTTATTTACGTGTTTTTGTATTCATTTATTTGCACTGTTAAGGATGTAAATCCTGCTTTTGATTATATTGCACTTTTCTTCCTGTTTGCGGCAGACGTAAACGTGGGACTTGCAGTGTTTAACCTTATTCCCATACCGCCGCTTGACGGCTCAAGGCTTTTAACAGCCTTATTACCTGCAAAATATTATTTTAAGGTTATGCAGTACGAAAGACAAATTACAATAGTTCTTTTTATTCTGCTTGTAACAGGCGTTTTGTCTGCACCAATCAACATTCTTTCAGATAAAATTTTGAATCTTTTATATGCAATAACACAAATTCCTTTTTAAGAAATGGTGAAGTATGGAAAAAATATCTTATAAATTAGAAGTGTTTGAGGGTCCTATGGATTTGCTTCTTCACTTAATTACAAAGCATAAGCTTGACATACACGACATTCCTATTCTTGAGCTTGTTGACCAGTACACAGAATACGTTCGTGCTATGCAAGAAGAAAATATGGATATAGCAAGTGAGTTCTTAGAAATGGCTGCAAGACTTGTTTATATTAAAACGGTTTCTCTTTTGCCTGTTTACGAGGATGCTGAGGAGCAAAAGAACTTGCTCACAGCAGAGTTAATTGAGTACCAGGAATGTAAGCTGCTTGCACAAAAGCTTTCCTCTATGACAACCGGCTTTGACTATGTAGTAAGAGCCTTACCTGAGGACGTAGAGCCGGATTTAACGTATAAAAGATTGCACGAGCCTTCAGAGCTTTTAAAGGCTTATTCAGCCGTTGTCGGTAAAAAATTAAGAAAATTACCGCCGCCGCTTGACTCCTTTAAGACTATTGTTGCTAAAAAAATTGTTTCTGTTGGCTCAAAAATCGAAACAATTATGTCTGCCTTAAAGAAAAAGGGTAAGCAAAGGCTTTTAGATTTTTATAAGTCAGCAACAAGCCGTTCAGATTTAGTAGCATCATTTTTAGCAATACTTGAGCTTGCTAAGGATAAATCTATTTATCTTACCGGTGATGGTGAGGATATTCAAATTGAACTTTTGGAAGGAAATGAAAACACTTGATAGAGAATAAATTGTTAGCAATTGCAGAAGCGGTTTTATTTGCTGCTGCAGAGCCTATTGAACACACAAGACTTTCCGTTGTTTTGGGAACAGACAGTGAAACAACGTTAGAGCTTTTAGACGTGCTTAAAGAAAAATATGAAAAAGAGGAAAGCGGACTTTGCCTTTTAAAGCTTGGCAGCAAATATCAGCTTTGCAGTAAAAAGGAATACATAAACGAGGTAAGAGCTGTTCTCGATTTAAAAAGAAATACACCGCTTTCACAAGCTGCTCTCGAGGTGCTTGCAATTGTTGCTTATAATCAGCCAATTACCAAGCCTTATATTGAGCAAATACGCGGTGTTGACTGCTCAGGTGTTGTTAGTACACTTGCACAGCGAGGCTTAATTGAAGAAAAAGGGCGTTTAGAGGTGCCCGGCAGACCTGTTTTATACGGCACAACGGACAATTTCTTAAGATGCTTTTCACTTAGTGCCTTGTCTGAGCTTGAGGAGCTACCAAACGTAGATAAGCAAATTTTAATGTCAGATATTGATATGGGTCAGTTATCTCTCTTTGATGAGGGTGATTCCGATTCTGCCGAAGGTAAAGAAACAGCAGCTGTAGCCGAATAAGACTTTTAAAATTTTCTGAAGGGAGGGTTTTGGTGACAGCGTTATACATAATACTCGGAATAATTCTTTTCATTGTAATCGCATTTTCTTTTAGGATTTCGGTTGTTGTTGAAATGACTGATAAGAATAAAATTATTGTAAAATATTTATTCTTAAAATTTACTGTTTTAGATTCATCAAAGCCCAAAACAGAAAAGCAGAAAAAAGAAAAGGTTAAAAAAGATGAAAAGCCGGAGCAGGAAGAAGCACCCGGTGAAGAAGCAACACCTCAAGCACAAGAAAAAGGCAACAGCTTTTTAAAGCAGCTTTATACTGACCACGGCTATGACGGTATTGTAAAAATGCTTGTCGGTGTTCAAAATTCACTTTCATCCTTTTTTGGCAAGCTATATAAAACCGTTACAATTAACGAGCTTTATCTTACAATGCACGTTACGGGTAGTGATGCTGCAGATACAGCCATTCAATACGGAAAAATTTCCTCGTGGCTTTTCCCTTTGTTAGGAAAGCTTGCTTCTACCTGCAAAATGAAAAAATATGACGTAGATATAAGCCCTGACTTTTTAGGGGTAAAGAACAAGGCAGATTTATATTTAAGAGTCTCCTTAGTGCCCATTAGGGTAACTAATTCATTAGTTGTACTTGCAGTACAATTATTATTTAAGGTGATATTAAAGGTTCTTTTTACAAATAACAAATCAAAAAAGAGCGTTAATATAAAAAACGAAGAAGCTAAGGTAACCGAAGAGGCTTCTTCACAAACAAATCAATTATAATTATCTAAATAAAGGATGGTGCTTAAAATGGAAAAATCAGCAAATGGTATTTTAAGAACAACTATTGAAAAGGTAAGAGATTTAGTAGATGTGAGCACAATTATTGGCGAGCCTATAACTCTTCCTGACGGAATTACAATTATTCCGGTTTCTAAGGTAACCTATGGTTTTGCTTCAGGCGGCTCAGATTTCCCTTCAAAAAACAACGTAGAGCTTTTCGGCGGTGCAGGCGGCGCAGGTATCACAATTAATCCTGTTGCATTCCTTGTTGTTAAGGATGGTGAGGTTACAATTAAAAACATCACAGCAAACGATAATGCTGTTGAAAGAGCTGTAACAATGGTGCCTGAAATGTTTGACAAGGTTACAAGCTTTGTAAGTAAAAACAAGGCAGATTCAAAAAGGGAAGAATAATTACATTAAAAACAGACTGTTTGCATATATTTCATAGAAAGCAGGTGGTCTGGTGTTAAAAAAAATCCTTTCAGCTTTTATTGCTGTTTTACTTATAATTCCAAGCGTGGTAATTTCAGTGAATGCAGAGTCGGTGGCAGTTTCTGCAAAATCTGCAATACTTATTGATGCTGCAACAAACGAGGTTTTGTTCAGCAAAAACGAGCACGAAAAGCGCGGAATTGCAAGTACAACAAAAATTTTAACAACGTTAATTGCGTTAGAATATGGTGAGCCGCAGCGTGAATTTGTTGCTACACAAGAAGCCGTAAAGGTCGAAGGTACGTCTATCGGCTTAAAGCCGGGCGATACAATTTCAATTAAAGCGTTAGCCTACGCTATGCTTTTAGAAAGCGGTAACGACGCCGCAAACGTTACAGCCTTTGGCATTTCCGGTAATATAACCAAGTTTTCTGCTTTAATGAATTCTTATGCACAGAAAATAGGTATGCAAAACAGTAATTTTACAAATCCGTCAGGGCTTACCTCAGAAAACCATTATTCAACCGCATACGATATGGCGCTCCTTACGTCTGTTGCAATTAAAAATCCGATTTTCAGAAAAATAGCATCAACAAAATCTGCAGTAATTGATTTTGGCGTGCCGGAGGTTTCAAGAACACTTTCAAATCATAACAGACTTTTGAGTGAATGTGAGGGCGTTTTCGGCGTGAAAACCGGCTACACAAGGGCAAGCGGCAGATGCCTTGTTACAGCGTGTGAAAGAAACGGCGTGACGCTTATTGCAGTCACCTTAAATGCCTACGACGATTGGAATGACCATAAAAAGCTTTATGATTACGGCTTTTCACTTTATAAAAATAAATCTGTAATTGAAGTTGCTTCTAGTGTGAAAATTCCTGTTGTTTGTGCAAATAAGGCTTGCGTTTCGGTTGAGTGTAGCTACACAAATGACTTGTATTCAACCTCTTTGATTAATGCCGAGGTTTTCGTAGAGCCGTTTTTATATCCCCCTGTGAAAAAGGGTGACGTGGTAGGCGAGGTTGTTTTTAAAAACAGCAGTGAAAAAATTGTAAAGGTTATTCCGTTAGTTTCAGGGGATGACGCCGAAAGCCTTTATAGTGAGGTGCAAAAAAGCGTATCCTTTAAAGATAAAATCAAAAAATTTATAGAAAGACTGTCGATATGACAGACGTAAAGAATTATGGCAGAAATAAGATTACAAAAATTTTTATCTGAATGCTCTGTTGCTTCTCGCAGAAAATCAGAAGAGCTTATAAGAGAAGGCAAGGTATGGGTTAACGGCAAAAAAGCTTCAATAGGTGATAAGGTTGACCCTAAAAGAGATGACGTAACGGTAAACGGCAAAAAAGTAACCGCTGTAAAGCAAAAATATTATATAATGCTTAATAAGCCACGTGGCTACGTTACTACTATGAGTGATGAATTAGGCAGAAAATGCGTTGCAGAATTAGTTGCAGACGTTGGTGCAACGGTTTACCCGGTAGGCAGACTTGACCGTGACTCAGAGGGTATGCTTTTACTCACAAACGACGGTGAGTTTGCCAATGGTGTCATGCATCCGAGAAAGCACATTCCTAAAACCTACCGCGTAACAGTTCGCTCTACTATTACAAAGGAGCAAATCGAAGAGCTTAGCAACGGTGTTTTAATAGACGGTAGAGAAACCTTACCTGCAGAGGTAGCCGTTTTAGAAAAAAATGAAACAAGAAGTGTGCTTCAAATTAAAATTTTTGAGGGCAGAAACCGCCAAATCAGAAAAATGTGCGAGGAGGTAGGTCTTGAGGTTATAAGGCTCAAGCGTACTTCAATAGGCTCTTTAAAATTAGGTATGCTACAGCCGGGTAAATGGCGCGAGCTTACCGCAGACGAGGTGCACAAGTTAGTTACAAATACTAAAAACTAACGCGAGAGGCATCAGGCAAGTGTTTTTCAAGCTTTGCTTCGGATACACTCAAATTGACATTAATTTTTTAATAATGTATAATTATTTGATAAATTTTGAAAGGTGTGAAGGCATTCAGCCGTTAAAATGATAAGAAGTATGACTGGCTACGGCAGAGCACAAGCTTCTGTCGACGGATTTTATATTACTGCAGAAATAAAAAGCGTAAACCACAGATATTTTGAGTTTTCTGCAAGAATTCCGAGACCGTATCTTTTTCTTGAGGAAAAAATTAAAAACTACCTTTCCGAGCATATTTCAAGGGGTAAGGTAGATTGCTACATATCAGTTGAATCAATATCTGATGAAAGCGTTGTAGTTAATGTGAACGAGGGCTTGGCAAAAAGCTATTACGAGGCACTTCGTCATATAGGTGAAGCATTTTCTGTTCCCGCTAACGTTTCTGCACAAGATATTGCAAGATACCCTGAGGTTTTATCTGTTGTAAAAAGTGATATTGACGAAGAAGATTTTTGGACAAAGGTAAAATCTGTTTTAGAGGTTGCTTTAGGCAAATATATTGCAATGAAGGAATTTGAGGGTGAAAAATTAAAGAACGACGTTCTTTCAAGAGCAGATACAATTCTAAAAAACGTAGAGCTTGTTGAGGCACGCTCTCCTGAAACCGTAAAGGAATACAACGAAAAGCTTCTTAAGCGTATGAACGACGTTTTAGGCACCGTTCAGGTAGATGAAGCAAGAATTCTTACCGAGGCTGCTATATATGCGGACAAGGTTGCCGTTGCGGAAGAAACCGTAAGATTAAGAAGCCACCTCGAGCAATTAAGAGATATGCTGAATTCAAGCGAATCAATAGGTAAAAAGCTCGATTTCCTTGTACAGGAAATAAATCGTGAAACTAATACTATAGGTTCAAAGGCTCAGGATGTTGCAATTGCAAGGGTTGTAATAGATACAAAAGCTGAAATCGAAAAAATCAGAGAGCAAATACAGAATATAGAATGAGGATTTTTTATGAAGCTTGTTAATATTGGTTTTGGAAATCTCATAAATGCAGACAGAGTTATTGCAGTAATCAGTCCCGATTCTGCACCTGCCAAAAGAATGATTCAGGAAAGCAAGGAGAGAGCCACCTTAATTGATGCTACTCACGGCAGAAAAACAAAAGGCGTTATTATTACAGATAGTGATAACGTTGTGCTTTCATTTTTGTCTGCAGAGCAATTATTAACCAGATTTAATGATGAAAAAGGAGGTCGTGAATTTGGCTTCGAAGGATAAGGGCTTGCTTTTCGTGCTTTCTGCCCCTGCGGGCTGCGGTAAGGATACTGTTTTAGCAGAGGTTAAAAAGGCAGATGAAAGCGTAAAGCAATCTATTTCAATGACAACACGAGCACCCAGAGAGGGTGAAGCTGACGGTGTCGATTATTTCTTTACCACGGTAGAGAATTTTGAAGAAAGTATTTCACAAAACGGCTTTCTTGAATACGTAAAATACGGTGTTAATTATTACGGTACACCTAAAAAAGCTATTGAGGATATGATAGATGACGGTAAATCCGTAATATTAAAAATTGAGGTCGAGGGTGCGGGTAATGTCCGTAAAATTTACCCTGAGGCTATTTCAATTTTTATAATGCCGCCATCATTCTCTGAATTATCACGAAGACTTAAAAATCGTGGCACAGAGACCGAAGAGGATATTGCTCGCCGCTTAAAAATTGCAGAAACTGAAATGCAAAGGGCGAAGGAATATAATTATATTGTTATAAACGATGACTTATCTGTTTGTGTTAATGACGTTTTATCCATTATAAAAGCAGAGCGTTTAAAATATAGCAATATGCAAAATAAAGTAAATGAAATTATAAACAACTAATTTGAAAGGAAGTTTTTATTATGCTTAACCCAGATTTAAAAGGAATTCTTAACCAAGGAATCAGCCGTTACTCACTCGTAACAGCTGCTGCTAAAAGAGCAAGAGAAATTGCTGTGCAAAATCTTGAGGAGAAAAACCTCTCAACCGAAAAACCGGTTACAGTTGCTCTTGGTGAAATTATTGATGGTAAATACAAAATCGTTGAGCCTGACTCAATTAAAAATCTTTAATTATGTATAACGATTCTTTAATTGCAGAGGTTGCAGTTGAAGGTCTTGTTTATCATATTGATGCACCTTTTACCTACTTAATCCCCGAAACGCTCAGTGTTTTACCGGGGTGTAGGGTATTAGTGCCATTTGGCAATGGTAATAAGAAAAAGCAGGGCTTTGTTTTATCAACAAAATCCTGTAGTGAGTACAGCGGCGGTATTAAGCTTAAGTCAATTGCTGCCGTGCTCGACGAGTCACCCCTTCTTAACGACGAAATGCTTTCTCTTGTTACTTATTTAAAGGAAAATACCTTTTGTACGCTGTTTGAGGCTGCAAAATCAATGCTTCCAAGTGGTATCGGTTTAGAGTATGTTGTATCATTTATGGCAGATGAAAGCGTATCTTCTACTGTAATTGAAAAATTATCAACTGAAGAAAAGCAGGTCTACGACTTTTTAAAGGGCGGCTGTAAATTCCAAAAGAAAGAGAAAATTCTCTCCTCCTTGGGTTTTACGGCAGATTGCCCTATACTCGAAAAGCTCGAAAAAAAAGGTGTTTTAGTTTCTAATCTTGACACAAAAAGAAAAATTGGAGATTTAACAGTAAAAAACGTCAGGCTTTCAGTTTCGGAGGATGAGGCGCAAGGTGTACTTGGTGCTTTAACAGCAAAGCAAAGGGCTGTGCTCAGCTTACTTTTAGATATTGGCTCTGCCTCCGTAAAAGAGGTTTGCTATTTTACGGGCGTTACCATTGCGGTTGTTACAGCACTTGAGAAAAAAGGTCTTGTAGAGCTTTTTGACAGTGAAATTTACCGTAAGCCTAAAATAGATGCCACCGAAACAAAAGTGCCTATTCCTGCGTTAACCCCAAAGCAAAACGAGGCTTTTTCTTATCTCGCTTCTAAAATAGACGATGGCAAGGCAGGCGCCGCTTTATTATTCGGTATTACCGGCAGCGGCAAAACGCAGGTTTTCATTAAGCTTATTGAAAAGGTTGTTAACAGTGGCAAGGGCGTTATTGTTATGGTGCCTGAAATTGCTTTAACACCACAAACACTTAACGTTTTCTATTCATATTTTGGCGATACTGTTGCCGTTTTTCACAGTGCTCTTTCTGCAGGTGAAAGAATAGATGAATGGAAAAGAGTGAAAAACGGACAAGCAAAAATCGCTATAGGCACACGCTCTGCAGTGTTTGCACCGTTTGATAATCTCGGCTTAATTGTTATGGATGAGGAGCACGAGCATACCTATAAATCTGAAATGTCACCACGTTTTCACGCACGCGAGGTAGCAAAATTCAGGTGTGTAAAAAACGATGCTTTCTTACTGCTTTCCTCCGCAACACCATCAGTCGAGTCATATAAAAATGCTATGGATGGCAAATACGGCTTTGTGAAGCTTACCGAAAGATTTGGCACAGCTGTTTTGCCCGAGGTAAGGGCTGTAGATATTTCAAACAGCAAGGGCGTTATCAGCAACGAACTTTATTCTGAGATAGAAGAGGCGTTAGCAAGCAAAAAGCAGGCAATTCTTCTCATGAACAGACGCGGCTTCAATACCTTTGCAACCTGCGAAAGCTGTAAAACGGTCGTTACCTGTCCCAAGTGCAGCATTTCGCTTACTTACCATAATGCAAACAGCAGACTTATGTGCCATTATTGTGGCTATTCAATGAGCTACACAGACGTTTGTCCGACCTGTAACAATAAATCAATTAAATATGCAGGCTTCGGTACACAAAGAATTGAAGACGACATAGAAAATATTTTTCCGAATGCAAGGGTGCTTCGTATGGATGCCGATACTACCATGGCTAAGTATTCATACCAGGAAAAATTGCAGGCTTTTGCAAACGGTGAGTATGATATTTTGCTTGGCACACAAATGGTAGCAAAGGGACTTAATTTCCCTAATGTTACGCTTGTAGGTGTTATCTCAATCGACCATCAGCTTTATAATGATGATTTCAGAAGCAGTGAAAAAGCATTTGATTTGCTGACACAGGTTGTTGGCAGGTCCGGTCGTGGTAAATTCAAGGGCAAGGCTGTTATTCAGACTATGCTGCCGGATAATGACATAATTTCGTTAGCTGCCGAGCAGGATTACGAAGGTTTTTTTGAAATGGAAAACATAATAAGAAAAGCTATGATTTTCCCACCGTATTGTGATATTTGCTCCTTAACGTTTACAAGCGAAAGCTTTTTGAATTGTAATGCTTCTGCAAACAGATTTTTTGAACTGTTAAAAAATGCAGTCCTAACAGATTATGCAGACGTAAAGGTCAATATTTTAGGTCCGTTGCAGCCTAAGGTTTCTAAAATAAATAATAAGCACAGAAATATAATTACAGTAAAATGTAAAAATAATAAAAGATTCAGAAGTATGATGTCATCACTTTTGATTACTTTTATGAAGGATAAGCTCAATAATGGTGTTACTGTAGCAGCAGATATAAATCCATTGTAGCTTTAAAAATATATGCGAAAAAATTTTTCGTGTTGGAAGGTATAGTTATGGCAATTAGAAATATTCGTGAGGACGGCGACCCCATTTTAAGAAAAAAAGCACGTCCTGTTACAGAGTTTAACGAAAGACTTTTTGAATTACTTGACGACATGGCAGAAACTATGTACGACGCCCCCGGTGTCGGTCTTGCAGGTCCGCAGGTAGGCGTTTTAAGAAGAGTTGTTGTTATGGACGTTGGTGACGGTCTTTTAGAGCTTATAAACCCTGAAATAACCAAGACAGAGGGTGAACAAACAGGTGAAGAGGGCTGTCTTTCTCTTCCCGGCCTTTGTGGCTTAGTTAAGCGTCCCATGAGTGTAATTGTTAAGGCACAAAACCGCGAGGGTAAATGGTGTGTTTATAAGGGTGAGGAATTAAAGGCAAGGTGCTTCTGTCACGAAATTGACCACCTTGACGGTATTCTTTACAAGGATAATCTTGTAGAAGGCACCATGCTTCAAAGAGTGGACAAAATGGAACAGGATGATTAACAATATGAAAGTTGTTTATATGGGTACACCCGATTTTGCCGTAAAGCCTCTTGAGGCTTTAATTGCAAATAACTACGAGGTTGTTGGTGTTTTTACTCAGCCTGATAAGCCTGTGGGCAGGAAGGCGATTTTAACACCTCCACCGGTTAAGGTGGTTGCTACCGAGAATAATATACCGGTTTTTCAACCGGAGTCTCTAAAAAACGGTGAGGGTGTAAAAATTTTAGAAGAGCTTAAGCCGGATGTTGTAATTGTAGTGGCTTACGGTAAAATTTTACCAAAGGATTTTTTAGACTACACAAAATACGGCTGCATTAATATACACGGCTCTATTTTACCTGAGTACAGAGGTGCCGCACCTATTCAATGGTCTGTTTTAGACGGCAGGGAATATGCGGGTGTTACCTCAATGCAAATGGACGTAGGTCTTGATACAGGTGATATTCTTTTAGTTGAAAAAACTAAAATTGAGCCAAATGAAACCTCGGGGGATTTATATGAAAGACTTACCGTTTTAGGTGCCGAGGTGCTTATAAAAACTCTTTCTGCACTAAAGGAAGGCTCACTTAAGCCTCTTAAGCAGGATGACAGTAAAAGCAGCTATGCAAAAATGCTCGATAAATCACTTTCTAAAATAGATTGGAATTTATCTGCTGACATAGTGCATAATACTATAAGAGGTCTTGACCCGTGGCCTGTAGCGTTAACTGTTTTTGAGGGTAAAAATCTTAAGCTTTTCCGCTCTCGTTTAATTGAGGGGGAATTTAATAAGCCTGCAGGCAGCGTGTTTAAAAATAAAGAGGGTATTTGTGTTGTTTGCGGCGATAAAAAAGCCGTGCTGGTTACTGAGGTACAAGCAGAAGGCAAAAAAAGAATGTCTGCTATCGATTTCTCCCGCGGTGCTAATTTAACAGACGGCACAATTTTGGGAGTATAAAGATTTATTATGTAATTAGGGGGTGCATACTATGTGGCTTAGGTACTATTATTATGACATTTATTATTTCATTTTAACACTTCCTGTATTTATTATCTCCTTAATAATTAGCGCAAGGTTAAAATCTACCTTTAAAAAGTATTCTCGTGTTGGAAATATGCGTAATATTACCGGTGCACAAGCAGCCGAAATGGTTTTGAGGTACTACAATATTCAAGACGTACGAATTGAAAGAATAAACGGAAGCCTTACAGACTGCTATGACCCGGTAAATAAGGTTATTAAGCTTTCCGATTCTGTTTTTGATAATCCGAGCATTGCAGCTGTAGGCGTTGCTTGTCACGAGGCAGGTCACGCAGCGCAGCACGCAGAGCAATACAGTCCAATCAAAATAAGGAATTCTATTTTACCCGTATGCAACGTTGGCTCAAGGCTTTCCTTACCGCTTTTAATATTAGGCATAATTTTTTCATTTGAGCCATTAATATGGGTTGGTATTGCTTTTTTTGCACTAACCTCTGTTTTTCAGTTCGTTACGTTGCCCGTCGAGTTTAACGCAAGTAACAGAGCGCTTCACGTAATTGAATCTACCGGGATTCTTTCACTTGAAGAAAAGCAAGGTGCCGCAAAGGTTTTAAAAATGGCTGCAATGACCTACGTTGCTTCTCTTGCAATGAGCCTTGCACAGCTTTTAAGATTAATTTTAAAGTTTGGCGGTAACAGAAGAAGATGAGTATTACTGCAAGACAAGCGGCATATTTAATATTGCTTAAAATAGAAAAAGATAAAGCATATTCTAATATCGCAATAGACAGTGCTGTTAAGGCGTATTCCCTTGACAGCACTGATTGTGCTTTTGTTTCGCGCTTAGTTTATGGTGTAACAGAAAGGAAAATTACCCTTGATTATGCTGTTTCGCAATTTTTAAAGCAACCGATTAAAAGGTTGAAGCCTGAGGTGCTTGTGATTTTGCGCTTAGGTACATATCAGATTTTGTTTATGGATAAAATTCCTTCCTCGGCTGCAGTGAACGAGAGTGTTTCACTTGCCAAAAATAATAAATGTGAATTTGCTGCGGGTATGATAAATGCAATTTTAAGAAAAATTGCAACGGCAGGCAATTCAATTTTTGATTCTCTTTGCGGTGAAGAAAAACTTTCTGTTTTATATTCAGCCCCCCTTGAGCTTGTAAAATTTTTAAAGTATCATTACAACGAAAATAATGCAGAAGAAATTTTAAAAGCTGCACTTTTGCCCAAAGAAATTACTATTCGTGTTAATACGTTAAAAATCAGCGAAGAGGCTTTAATTGAAGAGTTGAAAAAAGAGGACGTGCGAGCAACAAAAGCTGCTTTTGAAAATGCCTTGGTTATTGAAGCAAGGGGCGCTGTTTACGAGCTCCAGGCATATAAAAAAGGACTTTTCCACGTCGAAGATATTTCCTCGCAAATTTGTGTTTCTGAGCTGAATTTAAAAGAAAATTATAAATTTATAGATGTCTGCAGTGCTCCCGGCGGTAAAAGCTTTACCGCAGCGCAATATATGAACAATACGGGTGAGCTTTATTCGTGCGATATTCATCCCCATAGAGTGCAGCTGATTAAAGACGGCGCCCAAAGGTTGGGCGTTACTAATATTGAGCCAACCGTAAACGACGCACTTGTTTTTAATAAGGCTTTTGAAAATGCAGATTGTGTTTTGTGTGACGTACCTTGCTCGGGTATGGGTATTATAGGCAAAAAGCCCGAAATTAAGTATAAATCGCTTGATGATACAAAGGAGCTTATTCCAATTCAAAAGCAGATTTTACTTACAGCATCACAATACGTTAAAAAGGGCGGTACGTTAATTTATTCTACCTGCTCTATAAATCCAAATGAAAACCGAAAGGTTTGCGATTGGTTTTTAAAGGAAAATAATAATTTTAAAAGCGTAAAGGTCGCGCCGGATATTGAGCGTTGTATAGATGAGGGTGATTACCTCACTTTAACACCGCATATAAATAAATGTGATGGCTTTTTTATTGCAAAATTTATTAAAAAATAAGAGGTTTTATGGAAAAACAAGATATTGCTTCTCTTTCTTTAGATGAGTTAAAGGAACAAATAAAGGCTTTGGGACTTCCGCAATTCAGAGCAACACAAATATATGACTGGATTCACAAAAAGGGTGCAACGTCCTTTTTTGAAATGACCAATATTGGTAAGGAATTGCAAGAAAAATTAAATGACAATTTTGTAATTTTTAGTTGTTCTATTGAAAAAAAACTGGTTTCAAGGTATGATAATACAGTAAAATATCTTTTTAAATTGCCGGACGAAGAGTATCTCGAGTGTGTTGTAATGGACTATAAATACGGTCTTACAATTTGTGTTTCAACACAGGTCGGCTGCAAAATGGGTTGCTCATTTTGCGCCTCGGGTATTGGTGGCTTTAAAAGGCAGTTAGCCCCGTCAGAAATTTTAGGTCAAATCTATGCAGCACAAAGAGATTTGCAGGTGCGAATTTCAAGAATTGTTTTAATGGGTATGGGTGAGCCGCTTGACAATTACGACAACGTAGTTAAGTTTTTAAAGCTAGTTTCCGACGAAAATGGTCTTAATATCGGTATGCGTCACATATCACTTTCAACAAGCGGTATTGTGCCGCGGATTTATGATTTGTTAGACCTTGATTTACAGCTGACGTTATCTGTTTCTCTTCACGCACCCAATAACGAAGTAAGGTCGAAAATTATGCCTGTTAATAATAAATGGGATATTGATGAGCTTTTAAAGGCTTGTAAAAATTATGCCGATAAAACCTCTCGCAGAATTTCGTTTGAATATGCAATGATTAAGGGTGTTAACGATACACCTGAGTGTGCAAAGGCGCTTTCTAAAAGACTTAAGGGCTTTTTGTGTCACGTTAATTTAATTCCTGCAAACGAGGTGCCGGAAAAGGGTCACGAAAGAAGTGACGACAGCAATATAAATGAGTTTAAAACTATATTAGAAAAAAACGGTCTTGCTGTTACAATAAGAAGAACGTTAGGTAGCGATATAAATGCTTCTTGTGGTCAGCTAAGGCGTGAAAAGATTTTAGAAAAGAGGTGAGCACTGTGAAAATTCAAGCTTTTACAGATACAGGTCGTGTCCGCGATATGAATCAGGACGCGTTTTTAACAGGTGCGTTTCACGAGGGTGGTGCCTGGGCTGTTGTTTGTGACGGTATGGGTGGCGTAACAGGTGGTCAAATCGCAAGTGAAATTTGTGTTAATGAGGTTTCTTCTCATATCAAAAAGGGTTACCGCAAGGGTATGAGTATGAAATCTGTAAAAAATTTACTCGTTTCTGCAATTACTGCTGCCAATATCAAGGTTTTTGAAAAGTCAGAAGAAAATTATGAATATGCAGGTATGGGTACAACAGTAGTTGCTGTAGTTATTTTAAACGGTTTTGCTGCAGTTGCTCACGTTGGTGATAGCAGAGCATACGTTATTACAGATGAAATTAAGCAAATAACACACGACCATTCGGTTGTGCAATATTTAGTAGATTCAGGCAGAATTACACCTGAGCAAGCAAGAATCCATCCCGAAAGAAACGTTATTACAAGAGCGGTTGGTGTTGCAGCTGAGGTTGATATTGACGTAGATATTATTCCGATTAACCAGGGTGAACAAATTTTAATTTGTTCAGACGGTCTTTATGAGTACGTTACAGATGACGAAATGCTTGACGTGGTCAAGAATTCATCATCTGAAGAGCCTGCCAAAATTCTTTTGGATATGGCAAACAATGCCGGGGGAAAGGATAACATAACAGTAGTTATTGTAGAGGACTAAGCTTATGGAAAATTACGTAGGTAAACGATTAGACGGTCGTTATGAAATTCAGGATATAATCGGCGTAGGCGGTATGGCAGTTGTTTACAAGGCTTACGACAGTATTGATGACAGAGCAGTTGCTATAAAGGTTTTAAAGGATGAGTACTTAGCAAAGGAAGAATTCAGACGCCGTTTTAAAAACGAGTCAAAGGCAATTGCAATTCTTTCACATCCTAATATTGTTAAGGTTTACGACGTTAGCTTCGGTGACAGACTTCAGTATATTGTAATGGAGTACGTAGAGGGCATAACTCTTAAGGAATATATTGAGCAGTGTGGCGTTGTTAATTGGAATGAGGCATTGTTTTTCGTTATACAGATTTTAAGAGCATTACAGCACGCTCACGACAAGGGAATTGTTCACAGAGATATTAAGCCGCAGAACATAATGCTTTTAGATAACGGTCTTATTAAGGTTACAGACTTTGGTATTGCAAGATTCAGCCGTGGTGAAACAAGAACCATCACAGAAAAAGCAATGGGCTCTGTGCACTACATCAGCCCTGAGCAGGCAAGGGGTCACCTTACAGATGAAAAGGCGGATATTTATTCAATAGGTATTGTTCTTTACGAAATGCTTACAGGTAAATTACCATTTGACGGAGAAGACCCGCTTTCTATTGCACTTATGCAAATTCAAAATGAGGCGGAGCCGTTAAGAAGCATAAATCCCGATATTCCAATCGGGTTCGAGCAAATTGCCCTAAAGGCTATGCAAAAAAATACACGTGATCGCTATCAGTCTGTTTCTGAAATGCTGCTCGATATGGAAGAGCTTAAAATGAATCCTAACATTAAGTTCGATTATCAGTTCCATTATGTTGAGACTGAGCAAACAAGACACATAGGCAAAATACAAGAAAAAACTGTTCCTTCAGCTGCTACGGTTGACAGACAGCCTACCGGTGAATATAAGCCGGTTAGGGCATCAAACTACGAGGCAGATAATGATTATAGTCATTATTTGGAGGATAAGCCTCAAAAAAGCAGCACAGCAGTGCAGGTGAAGGAAGAAGATACAAAGGACGACGCCAAAAAGAATTTTACCGTTATTTTTGGTGTTGCATTTGCATTTCTTTTAATATTAGCAATTGTTTTAGGTATCTTTATTAAAAACGGTACTATTTCAATAAACGGCAAAAGGGTAGAGGTTGAAAATTTCTTCGGGGCAAATTATCTTGAGGATATTGCAAATAATTCTGCTTATGAGGATAAGTATACCTTTGAGGTTGTGTACGTTGCATCCTCCAGCTTTGAAGAGGGCGTTGTTACCGACCAGGACCCCAAAGCAGGTGATACCGTACCTAAAGGCGGCATTGTTAAGCTTTACGTTGCAAAATCAGGTGAGGGAAAAATAATTCCTGATTTCACAAACAAAAGCTATAAGGCTGCAAGAGATACATTGGAATCAATGGGTTTTATTGTTACTTTGCAGGCATTAGAAAACGATGCTGTGCAGGTTGGTAATGTTATTAAAACAAATCCTGCCGCAAACACAAGCGTTTTAGAGGGCTCAACAATAACCGTTTATTACGCGGTAGATACAAGCACGGCAACTCAATTTAAAATGCCGAATCTTGAGGGTATGTCTTTAGAGGAAGCAAAGCTTCTTATAGCTAAAAATGAGCTCACAGTATCAAAAGTTGAAACTGTTGACAGCAGCATTGCTTCTAATTACGTTGTAAGTCAATCTCCGGCAGAGGGCTCTCCGGTAAGAAAAGGTGACCCTGTTATAATTACAATTAGCTCGGGTTACGTTTCAAGTGAAGTAAGCATTCAGCTTCCCGTTGGTGTGGGTGTGTTATCTGTAAGAGCAACGGTTGACGGTGCAGAAACCTTTAACCAGCTTATAGATACTGACTCTTACTCAACCTATGCAATCAGTGTTAAGGGAAATACAGCTAATTCAGAAATTAAGGTGTATATTGATAATTGCCTTTATTATGAAGCAATTGGTGATTTTACAAGGGATACCGTCAGAATTACCAATGCAAATACCTATGCGGTTTCATTCTATAAAAACGTTGTTGGTATGATGGAAATAGATGCTATAAATGCACTTAATACTTTAGGCTACAGAACTATTCAGATTAACCGTGAGGCAAGCTCACAGCCTGTAGGCACGGTTATCGGTCAAACACCAACGTTTGAGGGCTCTCCGCACCTGGATTCAGGTACAACAATCATTTTAACAGTATCCAAGGGCTTGGGAGACGATTCTACAACAAATAATTCGGAAGGCGTATATTGATGTCTGAAAAGGTTTTAAACGGAATTATCATAAAAGGCATAGGCGGTTTCTATTACATTGAGGCTGAGGGTGATATTTATGAGTGTAAGGCTCGCGGTGCCTTCAGGAAGAAAAAAATAGCACCTTTAGCAGGTGATAACGTATCAATTACCGTTCGTGAAAATGGTGAAAATACAATTGATGAAATTAAAGAAAGAAAAAACTTTCTTGTGCGTCCGCCGGTTGCAAATGTTGACACGTTAGTTATTGTGTCGTCTGTTAAGGAGCCTGTGCCAAGCCTTACAGTTATTGACAGATTAACTGCAATTGCGGTTAATAAGGGTATTAAGCCTTGCGTTGTGTTTTCTAAAAGTGATTTAGGTGAAACATCTCTGCTTGAAGAAATTTATAAAATTGCAGGCATAAACGTTTGCTCGGTTTGCTGTAAAACAGGTGAGGGTGTAGAAAAGGTAAAAGAAATGCTCAAGGGCGGCATTACAGTTTTCACAGGTAACACCGGCGTTGGTAAATCCTCACTTTTGAATTGCATAGATTCACGTTTTTCGATTGAAACAGGTGAGGTCAGCAGTAAGTTAGGCAGGGGAAGGCACACCACAAGAGACGTAACGCTTCATAAAATAAACGATTTTTACGTTGCAGATACACCGGGGTTTTCTTCTCTTGACATTGAAAGCGGTGAGCTGATTATGAAGGATGACCTGCCGTATTGTTTTCCGGAGTTTTCAGAGTATCTTGGAAAATGTCGTTTTTCTACCTGCACTCACACGGTTGACAAGGGCTGTAAGGTGCTTGAAGCAGTTGAAAACGGAAAGATTCATGAAAGCAGACACAACAGCTACGTAACAATGTATAATGAGGTTAAAAATATTAAGGAGTGGCAGCTGTAACACAATTTTTAAAAAATCATAATATGTAGTAAAACATATTAAGGAGTGATTTTTGTGAAGGTTGTAGTTTGGCAAAGCCCTAAAGCACTCAAAGGTATTTTAAAGCTCATGTTCAAGATTAAGGATTAGTTAAAATACATAATAATAAAAATGAAAAGGCAGACAACTTTAAGTTGTCTGCCTTTTCTGTGAGTGAGATATATTGAAATTTGATTGATTACTTATTTCTTAGGGCGTTTTACCTTGTTAAGCTGAGCGTTAACCTTAAGAAGCTCTTCCTTAGTAACGGTAATGTTTGCCATACCAATCATAGAAGACATGCGAAGGATTGAGAAGCCGCCGAGCATTTGCATCATGCTGCCCTTCATTGCTTTAAAGTTAAAGTCAAATCCACCGCTCTTCTTTTCGGCGTTCTTGCCTTTTTTATTTGCCTTCATCTTTTTAAGCAATTTGTATCCGAAGAGTGCAACAACAAGCTTGCCGCGCTTGCTTTCAAAAATATCTGAAAGCTTGTCGTTAATTGAGAAGTAGCCTTCAGGAGCTGTAACGTCAAACCAGTTAAGAATTGCACCCTTTTCCTTTAAGCGATATTCCTCATTGAAGGTGTCAACCTTTTTAATAACGCTTTCATCCTTGCAATCGCCTGCAACAGCTAAAAGCTTTGTTTCACCGTTATTAGGCACGTCAAAGTAGAAGAAATGCTCTGAACTTGATTTTTTACCTAAAGATACACCGTTAGCAAAAAGCTCAACCTCAGGAAGGTTAGAGTAAACAGTTACCTTTGTAACGTCCTCAACTCTGTCTACGTAGCGCTTACCGCAAACGTGTACAAAAGGCTCATCTGAAAGCCAAGCCTTATATGCATAGAAGGCATCCTTTTTGTACTTACGGTCAAAGGTCATAAGGCCCTTGTGGTTTTGACCGTTTTCACCGCCTTCGTTACGAGCATCTGCACCAAAGTCAAACATATTCCAAACGTGAGTAGCCCACATAAATTTACGTGTAAAGAGCTGTTTAATCAATTCCTCGTGGTAATATGCCTGGTATTCTTCTGTGTAGTCGCCTTGAGTTGGGTTAGAGGTATGCCAGTTAAGTGCCTCGCAGCCGTATTCGCTGCAACCAATCGGAATATTAGGGTGCTTAGCGTGGAATTTATCAAACCAAGGACCGTTCATTGTTGTGTCGCCGCCATACCAACCAAAGTAGTGGTTGTAAGAAACAACGTCAGGAATTTGAAGGTAAGGGCTGTCCATGCTGCACATTGAAACGCAAGCTATTGTTGTGAGTCTTGTCTTATCCATTTCGTGAACAAGGTCGTTAAGAATTTTGTGGTTTTCAATTAAGTCAGGGTCATTTTCGCCTGCCATGGTAATTTCATTTGAAAGGCCCCAAACAACAATAGATGCGTGGTTGTAGTTTTGTGAAACTAATTCCTTCATTTGAGAAATTGTATTTTCTCTGCCGCCCGGCATGTGGTGGGAAATATAAGGGATTTCTGCCCAGATAACAAGACCCTTTTCGTCACATAAATCATAAAAATATTGGTCGTGCTGATAGTGTGCAAGACGAATTGTTGTAGCACCAACCTCTAATATTAAATCAATATCCTCTCTGTGGTGCTCAGGGAGTAAAGCGTTACCAAAGCCCCAACGGTCTTGGTGGCGTGAAACACCGCGAAGCGGGTATTCCTCACCGTTAAGAATAAAGCCGTTTTCAGGGTCTATTTTAAAGGTACGGCAACCGAAGCGTGCGCTAACGTTATCAAGAACAACGTCACCCTCTAAAAGCTCAACCTCTGCTGTGTAAAGGTACGGGTCCTTTCTACCGTGCCAAAGGTGAACGTTTTCAATATTTAAAGAAACCTTTCTTTCTTCTGAGGCTGCTTCTGCAACAACGTTACCTTCGGCATCTTTAATTGTGTATTTGAGTGAAGGAACTAAAACGTTTGTTAAAAATACTTCGATTTCAACCTTTGCGTTGCTGCCATCAATTTCAGGGGTAACCTTTAAGCCTGGTGCACCGTAATAATCTAAATCAAAGTGCTTTTCGTTTACACCAATAATATTTACGTCACGGTAAAGACCGCCGTAGAAGGTGAAGTCAGCCATTTGTGGGTATACACGGTCGTTTTCAGAGTTGTCAACGTCAATTTCAATAACGTTTTCATCCTTAATAACGTTTGTAATGTTTACACGCCAGGTAGAATAACCGCCGTCATGGTGTGCAAGCTTTTTGCCGTTAACCGTAACGTCAGCAGATGAGTTTGCGCCTCTTATTTCAAGGTAAATCAAATTAGATTCAGGCAATTCTGCCTTGTTTATTGTTTTTGTATATTTGCAGGTGCCTCTAAAATAATCGGCACCACCGTCCTGACCATCAATAGCATTCCATGAGTGTGGAAGGTTTACAGTTTCCGGTGCAGAGTCCGGCTTCGCAAAGCTCCAGCCGTTGTTAATGTTTATTATTTTTCTCATAAAAAACATTCCTTTCGCTTCTTTTTTCTTTAATACAATAATATTATAACTGTTTTGAAATTGTATTGTTATGAAAATTTTTAGGGGTTGTTGCACAATTTTTATTTTTTGTTTATGAAATGTGTTGAAAAATTGATTAAAATATACTATAATCTAAATGTTATCAAAATAAAATTGTTGATTTTGATGCGTTTGGGGGGTTATTATGTTTTATGATTCAGAATTGCATTTTTTGCAAAGCGTTTTAAAAAAATGCCACATACAATCCTTGGTTGTAAATGCTAAATGGCATCCGGAAAGCACGTTGGATTTAGGACTCAGGGCTCTTCTGGAAATAGATGACCATTATCAAAAGCCGTTAATTGACGTTTTAGGGGAGATTCTGCCAAAAACAATTCATATGCTTGTTGACGGTTACTTGTGTAAATATATTTATTTGCAGCTACCGGGAGAGGAGTATGAAAATATACTTGTTATAGGTCCGTATCTCTCAAAGCAATTAAATAATCAAGAGATTCTCGAATTGGCTGAAAAAAACGGTGTTCCTGCAGGGAAAATGCGCGATTTTGAAAGCTTTTACACAGGTGTGCCTGTCTTCAACGATGAAGGGCAAATTCTTGCCTTGGTGGAAACCCTTGCAGAGTTTTTATGGAATGGCAGCAGTAATTTCAGCTTTGCTGAATATGAGCTCGAGACAGATGTTGAAAATGTTTCAATTGTAATAAATAAACCGGTTAATGACAACGAAAACATCTGGAATTATAAGCTTATTGAGACAAGATATTCTTATGAAAACGAGTTTTTGTATGCCATTACTCAAGGTAATTACCACAAGGCCAAGCTTTTAATTCCTAAATTCAGTAATTTTCAGTTTGAACAGCGTAATTCCGACCCGGTAAGAGATATAAAGAATTATTGTATAATTATTAACACTTTATTCAGAAAGTCTGTAGAACGTGGCGGCGTTCACCCGATTTATATTGACAGCGTTTCAGCTGAATTTGCAAAAAAAATAGAATTAAGAACAAGCATTGACGACCTGCAAAGGCTTGTATTGGAAATGGTTAAGACCTATTGTCAGCTTGTAAATAAGCATTCGGTTAAAAACTACTCGCCAACCGTTCAAAAGGTTATTGTTATGATTGAATCTAACATTGCATCAGACCTTTCACTTTCAGAGCTTGCAACCTCTTTAAATATTAACGCAAGCTACCTTTCTACTGTTTTTAAAAAGGAAACGGGTAAAACAGTTACCGCATACGTAAATGAAAGAAGAATTGAGTTAGCGCAGGAGCTCTTGAAAACAACGTCCTTGCAAATTCAAACAATAGCGCAGTACTGTGGTGTTGTAGACGTGCACTATTTTACGCGATTGTTCAAGAAAACAACGGGACTTTCACCCAAACAGTACAGAGAGGAAAACAATTAGACTTTTTTAAATCCAAAAATAAAGGCTCTATCATTTAACTTTAAATGATAGAGCCTTTTACGTTGTTCTTATATTTTATTTTCCAATGCAATAATCGTCAGTTGAATCAATAATTGCAATTTCGAAAATTTCACCGGCACGTTTCTTTGAATCGTAAATTCTTACGGGCGTATAGTTTTCTGTGTAGCCCTCAGAGTAATCTTCTTTATCTGTTTCAAAAAGCACGTTTACCGTTTTACCAATTTGGTTTTTCAAGAATTCTTTTCTGGTTTCGTTTGTAGCAGTTGTTAATATTTTTGCACGCTCTTCCTTTATAGCTTTTGGCAGCTGAGGAAGCATTGCAGCCTTTGTGCCTTCTCTTAAAGAGTAGGGGAATATGTGTGCTTTTTCGAATTTAATTTTTTTTGCGAATTCAAGTGTTTCTAAAAATTCCTCTTCCGTTTCTGTGGGGAAGCCGGTTAAAATATCGGTTGTAATGGTAGCATCAGGAAAAGCTTTTCTCAGGTTTATGGTTAATTCCTCATATTCCTTTGACGTGTAGTGTCTGTTCATTTTCTTTAAAACAGAATCACTGCCGCTTTGAAGAGATATATGGAATTGAGGACAAAGCTTTTTAATCTTTGCTAACCTTTCAATCATTTCCTTCGTAAGATGGTCAGGCTCCAGGGAGCCGAGTCTCACTCTCTCAATGTTTTCGTATTTTTCTGCAAGAAATAAAGCATCAGGTAAAGAATACTTTGTGTTTTTACCGTAATCGGAAAGGTTAATGCCTACAAAAACTATTTCCTTGTAGCCGTTATCATTCAAAGCTTTTAACTCTTTATCAATATCCTCTAATGCTTTTGAGCGTGAAAAGCCACGAGCATAGGGTATCAGGCAATAGGCACAGTATCTGTCACAGCCGTCTTGTATTTTTAAAAACGCTCTTGTGTGACCGTCAAACCTTGTAATACCCGTACCGCAAAAAGGGTCGTCTCTTAAATGCTTTTTATGAGCGTTTAAAAAGGCGGGGTCTTCAAGATATTGTTGAAGTACTTCTATAAGCTCGGTATTGTTTCTGTTGCCCATAAGAATATCAATTTCAGGCAAATCATCAATTATGTGCGGCTCCGCCTGAGAGGCACAGCCGGTTAATACCATTATTGCATTCTCATTTGCTTTTTTAAGCTTTCTTATAGTTTGCCTTACTTTGCGCACGCCTTCAGCAGTAACTGTGCAGGAGTTAACTATAATAATATCTGCTATATTATATTCAGTTGTAATAGTATAGCCGTTTGCTGCGAGTAATTCACTCATTTCCTGAGATTCGTATTGATTTACTTTGCAACCAAACGTTGTGAAAAAAACCTTCATAACTGACTCCTAAAAAAATCGTTTCGGAGTTGTTGCTCCGAAACGATTTTAGCTCATAAAATAACTTTATGGTAAAACTACAGGGGATTGAATGTTTATATTGTCATCATTAAGGTCTGAGAATCCGCCTGAGCCAAATACGCCGTAAACAGTTTCGTCTACAAACTTACAAATGATTTCAAGAGCCTCATCTGTGCTTGTATCGCCCGCAGGGTCTTGCTTACCAACTCTGCAAAGAGCGTATTCAAATCTTTCCTTCATAGCGGTAGCTGATGTAGGCTCACAAATTGTATCAGCAAGAAGCTCTTGAGCCTCGTTGTAAACTGTTCTAAGCTCTTCAACGTCTTCCTCATTGTAAAGAGTTGGGTCTGCTTCGTACTCAGCAAATACTAACTCAGCTTCTTCGAGATACCAACGAGTAATATTTCTTGTATTACGGTTACCGTTGAATTGTGGGAATTGGTTAGCCATATCTGCTGTAGAGTTAATCTGACCTGAAGCAAGCTTTGCAATAAGCTTAATGATAACGTCGTTTCTACCAACCTCGTGGTGTTGACCCTGGAAGAACCATACGTTGTCAGGGAAGAGGCAGGTTGAAGCGTCAATGCTGCCTTCTGGGGAGATGTACTTAGGGTCTCTTGTTGCAATGTATTCTTCTGAAAGAACTTCACCCGCAATAGCATATGTTGCACCAAGAGAGGTTGAGTCGATATCTATAATAGCGTCACTGTTAGTTGTAAGTGATGATTTCATAGCACCAAAGAAGCAATAGTCTTGCTCGGTGTAATCAAGGTTGTAACCACAAACGTTGTGAACAAGTGCGCCTTGTCTGTTTAATTTAAGAAGGTTATCCTCAAGATTAAGTCTTGCCTGTTGGAACTTCTCAATCGTAGCATAAAGTCTTGAGTATTCAGGGTCATTCTTAATAAAGCTGTATTTCTCAATTACGTCGTCATATCTGTCCTTTGGAATCATAGCCCAGAATTGAGGACAGTTAATCATTAAGGTATCAATAATACCGTCAACAGCCGCTGTGAGAATGCTTTCAATAACCGAACGCGGGAATATCTTCAGCGCGACGTTTATTAAGTGACCTAAGGTTGCATAACCGTTCATTTCCTTCATTACCATTGGTAAGAATTCCTGGAAGAAGAATTGGTCGTCTAAGTTGAAGTTTCTTAAGTAGAAGTCACCCATAACGTCTGTACCGTCAAGACAAGAAACAACGTTGAGCACTTTGTTTATATCTTCATAGTTTGTGTTCTTCTTCATTTCAAGGTAAGCTGTAAGGATTGTACCGCCAAGAGAAATGGTAACAATGTTAACCTTATCCTTACCGGTTTGCTCTTTAACAAGCTGAATGTACTTGTCAAGCTTTGCAGCAGAAATGAATGGGTCAGAAATAAGTGGGAATGTGAAGAAGTAAAGGTTGTCTTCGCCGCCGATTTCCTCTACAACAGATTTCATAGGAATCATTCTGTAGAAATAATCTCTGTCGTCCTCAGACATTTCTGAAACAGGGTATTCGTATGTAATTGTCTGAAGGTTTTGAATTGCTTTACCGTCTTTGCCGGAGGATTGAATTGCAAAAACCTCAGTAACCGTGTCGTAAACAGCGCTTGAAAGACCAACGTCTGCCTGAGCAATAAGTGAAGTTACAAGCGGACCGGCAACCTTGTTTACGAGAATACCTGGAAGAGTAGAGGAGTCGATAATAAGAAGACCGCCTGAAAGCTCTTCGCCGTTTGAGTTAACAGCAGGGTCACCGTTTTCATCTGCAAGGTATGAGATAGATTGGCTTATACCCGGTATGATGATTGTCGGAGCAATGTCCTGCGGAGCATTTTTCTTTTCTGGTTCACCAAAGAAATCAGAAGAGCCAACAAGGTCAATAAAGTCGTTGACAGTGTTAACGCTCATAAAAGATGAGGTTGAACCGTTTGCATATGGGTTGAGATAACTTGCAATCGCAAAAATGCCTGCTGTCATTGCTGAGAAAACAAATGTAGAGGCAAGAAGGAAAGCGAGCACTCTCTTGTGTGTCTTTTTCATTGAAAAAGTCCTCCTTAGTAATATACAATATAATACACAACCAAATATAACATATTTTTTTGAATTTATCAAGAAAAAGAAAGGTTAAAGTTGAATAAAATACATCAATAATTTTTATTGACTTTAAACAAAAAAAATCATATAATCAAAATATCAAGTTAAAGAAAGGGTTTCCTTAGTATGATTAACTTTTTAACAGCTTACATAGCAACAATAGTTTTTGTGTTCGGTACGGTAATAGGCAGCTTTCTGAATGTGCTTATTTATCGTTTGCCTATCGGTATGGATTTTAAGCTTGGTAAGTCTATGTGCACCACTTGTAAGCACAGCCTTGCATGGTACGATTTGTTTCCGCTTTTCAGCTGGATTTTTTTAGGCGGTAAATGTCGTTACTGTAAAGCAAAAATTTCTGCAAGATACCCAATAGTAGAGGCGTTAAACGGAATTATGTATGTCCTTATTTACTTGTTCCTTTCAGGCGGTAACGCAATAAAAGGTCTTAATTTGTCATTGCTTGGTTACATGATTGTTGCCTCTTGCCTGATTGTTACTGCGTGGATTGATTTTGAGCATCAAATCATTCCGGATTCAATGTGGATCTCCATTTTTGTAGGTGGCGTTTTTATTGTTATTGACGCTGCTATAAACGGCAGATTTACAAAGGAGTTTATAATTTCAAAGGTAATCGGATTATTCGCAGTTTCAGGCTTGTTCTTCTTAATCGGCGTTATTTCAAAGGGCGCCTGGATGGGCGGCGGAGACGTTAAGCTTATGGCAGCTGCAGGCTTTGTTTTAGGCTGGAAGGCGGTAATTGTTTCGCTCTTTTTAGGTGCATTTGCAGGCGTTTTGTTTTCAATTGTCAGAAAGCTTGTGGCAAAAAAGCAAATGAGTGGCGTAATTCCCTTTGGTCCGTTTTTGGCAATCGGCATTGCAGTATCACTTTTTGTTGGTGAAAACATTTTAAATCTTTATCTTAATATGTTTATCTGAGTGTCAATTTAAACGGGTATCCCGCATATATTTTATAAAAACTTTATAAATGTGAGGGGATACAATGTTCGTTTTTTCTGTTACTTCAAAAAATATAAAATACGCTTCCATAGTTTTGCTGCTTGTTGTTTTTGCGGGTGTGCTTGCAACGATTTCAAGAGTTCAGCTTAAAAGACTTAACACTCAGCCAGTTGGTGCAGAAACAAAAACAATCAATTTTAAGGCTGGCAACAACAAAGAGAGAATGTCGTTTATTTCTCAGTTTGGCTGGGAGGTAAACCAGGAGCCTGAGGAGGTTGCAGAAATTATTATTCCTCAGGAATTCGACGAGGTTTATAACAATTATAATAGCATTCAATTAAAGCAAGGGTGCGACTTAAGAGATTATGCAGGTATGCGTGTTAAAAGGTGGACCTACGTAATTAAAAATTATCCGGGCTACACCGAAAAGGATACGTGTGTAAGAATAAATATTTTGATTTACGACGGAATGGTAATAGGTGGAGATGTTTCTTCTACCGAGTTAGCAGGCTTTATGCACACCTTCAGAAAAGAGTGAATATGAGTAAGGAAAGATTAGATAAAATTATTGCGTCTTCAGGACTTTCTACAAGAAGTGAGGTTAAGGCTTTAATAAAAAAAGGTCTTGTTAAGGTTAATAACGTTACTGTAACAGATGCCTCACAAAAATTTGACTGTGAAGCAGATGATATAGTTGTTGACGGTAAGGCGTTAAGAAAGGGAAAGCACGTTTATATAATGTTAAATAAGCCTAAGGGTGTTGTCAGTGCTACAAATGACAACAAGGATTTGACCGTTGTGGATATTCTTCCCGAGGAGTTAAAACGGAAAAATCTTTTTCCCGCAGGCAGGCTGGACAAGGATACAACCGGATTTTGCCTTATTACAGACGACGGTGATTTTGCGCATGATATTTTAGCGCCCAATCACCACGTAGAAAAAACTTACATTGCACAGCTTGATAAGGCTGTTGATTTTGAAAAAGCAAGACAAGCATTTTTAGATGGAGTTGTCCTTAATGACGGCACCGTGCTTTTGTCTGCGAGCCTGGAAATTGTAGAAAACAGCTTGGCTCCTACTTACAAGGTAGTAATCAAAGAGGGGAAATATCACCAGGTTAAAAGAATGTTTTCTTCTCTCGGCTCGACTGTTACAGAGCTTAAAAGAATAAAAATAGGTGAGCTTTTTTTAGATGAAAATTTAAAAGAAGGGGAAGCGCGGATTCTTTCAGAAAAAGAATTATGCAAAATAACCCAAAAAACACAAAATCTTGTGTAGATATTCTGTTTTTTTAGTTTCTATTGGTAATTTTTACCATAAAAATTTAATTGAAAAGTATGTGCATTTTTTTGTTATTTATGTCTTTTTTTATCAGAAAATAAACATTTTGCATAAAAAAGATAAGAAAAAATCTAAAAAACACTTGCAATTTTTCAAAAAGTTGTGTATTATGTATAATTGTTAAATGGTCATTTTGTTCAAAATCATATTTTGGAGGTATATTAAATGTCCAATAGATTATTTCAAAGTGTAATTCATCAAATGAGAGAGGCTGTTGATAAAACAATCGGCGTTATAGATGAAACCGGTGCAGTTATCTCTTGTAGTGACCTTAGTAAAATCGGTGAGGTAAGAAACATTAATTTAAGTTCAATTTTCTCCTCAAATGCGCCTGTTGCAACAGAAAATTGTACATATCAGAGCTTTGGCACTCACGTTCATCCGGAGTGTGCTGCTTTTATTGAAGGTACTGACGATTTATCCAAAGGTTACCTTGGTATGCTTTGCGTTTCTCTCGCAAGCATCAAGCAGTATTATGACGAAAAATATGACCGCAGTAACTTTGTTAAAAACATAATTCTTGATAATATTTTACCGGGTGATATTTACCTTAAGGCAAGAGAGCTTCATTTTAATAACGAGGCATCAAGAGTTGTTATTCTTATAAGACTTCTTGACAAAAACGACGTTTTTGTTTATGACGTTATTCAGAATCTCTTCCCGGATAAGTCTAAGGATTTTGTTATCAATATCAATGAAACAGACATTGCTCTGGTTAAGGAAGTTAAGAGTGATATTGACAGTAAGGATTTAGAAAAGCTTGCTCGTTCAATTTCTGATGCGCTTACCTCTGAGTTCTATACACATTCTCTTATTAGTATAGGTACAACCGTTACAGGTGTAAGGGACCTTGCCCGTTCATTTAAAGAGGCTCAGGTTGCACTTGAGGTTGGTAAGGTGTTTGATACTGAAAGAAATATTGTAAGCTACGAGCATCTTGGTATTGCAAGACTTATTTATCAGCTTCCTACAACTCTTTGCGAAATGTTCTTGAAGGAAATATTCAAGGTTGGCTCTATTGAGACCTTAGACCAAGAAACATTATTCACTATTCAAAGTTTTTTCGAGAATAACCTCAACGTTTCCGAAACCTCAAGAAAGCTTTTCGTTCACAGAAATACTCTTGTTTACAGACTCGAGAAAATAAAAAAACTTACCGGTCTTGATTTACGCGAATTTGATGACGCTATTGTTTTCAAAGTTGCTCTTATGGTTAAGAAATATCTTGATGCTAATCCGGTTAAGTATTAATTTGCATTTTTCACAAAAATTTTCTTGAAAAGAATAAATTGTTAACAAATAATAAAAAATAGCACATTTTTATTACAAGGGGTTACATTTTGTAATAAAATGTGCTATAATCGTTTTATATTGTGTTTTTTGTCGAACACAGCAATATTTTAAACTAAAATGAAATTAGGTGTTATAGCTTGATAGAATTCAAAAATGTGTCTAAGGTGTATGAGGATACACAAACAAAAGCACTTTCTGACCTCAATATTAAAATTGATAACGGCGAATTTGTTTTTGTTGTTGGTGCTTCCGGTGCAGGTAAAAGTACGTTTTTAAAATTAATGATGCGTGAGGAGGTTCCAACCTCCGGTTCTGTTGAAATAAACGGTTATTTACTTAACAGCTTAAAAAAGAGAGAGATTCCTTATTTCAGAAGAACGCTTGGTATAGTATTCCAGGATTTCCGTCTTATTCCATCTATGAACGTTTACGATAATATTGCATACGCTATGCGTGTTATCGGCTCAAAGGAGACTGAAATCCGTAAAAGAGTACCATATCTTTTAGGCCTTGTTGGTCTTAACTCAAAAGCTCGTTCCTTCCCGAATCAGCTTTCAGGCGGTGAGCAACAGCGTGTTGCTCTTGCCCGTGCTTTAGCTAACAATGCAAGCATGATTATTGCCGACGAGCCTACAGGTAACATTGACCCGAGAATGTCACACGAGATTGTGAGCTTACTTAACCACATTAACTCAGATGGTACAACCGTTATCATGGTTACTCATGATTATCACCTTGTAAAAACCTTCAATCACAGGGTTATTACCATCAAAAACGGTAAGGTTGAATCGGATTATCCTGATGCTTCTCACATTGACGTTGAGCCATACAGCTTTGATACACCTGAGGATGAGGTAGGTAATTATTATTCGGATGAAACAACCGTTGACTTCGATTATCTTATGAAAACCTACGGAGTTGAAACTGTAGAAAGAAGAGAGCCGGAAAGAGGAAATCCTTTCGTAGATATTCCTACAGAGCCAAGAAATTTCCATCCTGCTGAATCATTCTCAGCATTCCGAGAGGAGGATGATGCTCAATGAAGGGTATGAGATTAGGTTATTTAACAAGAGAAGGCTTCAAAAATATATGGGTGAATCGTTTTCTCTCTGTTGCAACGGTGCTTGTGCTTGTTGCCTGTCTTATTATAGTTGGTACAGGCTCACTTATTTTCCTTAACATAAACTCTCTTCTTGATATTATTGAGGGTCAGAATATTGTTATGGTTTACGTTGATGACAACGCTACTGATTACGAAACGGAATCGTTAGGTTTACAGTTATCGGGTATGAGTAACGTGAAAAACGTAGAGTTTGTCCCTCGTGAGGTTGCTTTTGAAAATCAAAAGGAGCAATTCGGTGAAAATTCAGCTTTATTGGACGGACTTTCACCTGAAATTCTTCCAAATGCTTATAAGGTTACTGTAGACGACCTTTCCATTTTTGATTCTACTGTAAGTAAAATCAGAAAAATGGACTCTGTTTTAAAGGTTCGCGAAAATAGTGACCTTGCAAGTAAGGTTGAATCAATAAGAAATGCTGTTTCCTACATCAGCTTAGGTATTATTGCAATTCTCTTCTTTGTTTCTATGTTTATTGTTTCTAACACAATAAGAATTACTATTTACAACAGAAGACTTGAAATAAGCATTATGAAGGCGGTAGGTGCAACTAATTCGTTTATTCGTTGGCCTTTCCTTGTAGAGGGTATGCTTTTAGGTATTATATCCGCTGTAATTTCTTTAGCGTTACAATATCTTATTTACTCAGTTGCACTTATTTGGTTTGCTGATATTATGGATACGCTTGGCGGTGCACCGGTTGAATTCTTTGATTACATCTGGTTCTTCCTTGCTGTATTCGGCTTTGTAGGTGTTGTTATCGGCACCTCAGGTAGTCTTATTTCACTTAACAAGTATTTAAAGGAGCACAACAATGTCGTTGAAAAAGATTAAAATTAAAAGCAGCAGAGTTATTGCTTTGGTAATTGCTCTTGTGCTTATGTTTTCATCAATTTCATTATCAGCTTACGCTGTTACAGATTCAGAAAAAGCTGAATATAACAAAAAAATTGAGGAGATTCGTGCACAGATTGCAGAGAATAAAAAGAAAATTCAAGCTCTTCGTGACGAAGCTTCAACCTATGATGATGAAATAGGTGGTTATCAGGATAAAATTGAAGCTCTTCAGACACAAATCGACCTTTACAATCAGGAAATTGCTTTAATTGATGCGGATATAAAGGTTGTAGAAGATGAAATTAACGGTATAAAAAACGAAATCGAGGCACTCAACAAGCAGGTAGAAAAGCTTGATGAGCAGGTTATAGAAATTCAGCAGGATATTGCCGATACTTATACGTTGTTAGGTGAAAGAATCCGTGCATCTTATATGTCCGGCTCTAACTCTGCTTTGGAATATCTTCTTACCTCTGATGATTTTAAATATCAGTCTTACCTTGAAAGAATTGAGCTTCTTGAAAGAATTTCCGAGCACGATAATGAAGTTATAACTGCACTTGAAAAGAATATAGAAAGACTTCAGGCAAAGGTTGAAGAAATCGAAGCAACCAAGCTGGAAAAGAACAAGAAAATTGAAGAATTAGACCTTAAGGTTGTTGACCTTGAAGCTAAAAAGAAGGAGCAGGTAGATGCTCGTAAGGTTATTTTAGATGCTGAAGCTGAAATTCAAGCAGACTTAGATAAGGTTATGAGTGTTGTTAATAAGCTTAATGCTTCAAGTAAGGAGTATGAGGCTGCAATTAGCCGTGGTGAGCAGGCTATTCTTGATTACGAAAACAAGCTTTCCGGTGATAACGGCAGCTACGGTAGCGGTACTACCGGTAATATGGTTTGGCCTGTGCCTTATAACAATACCTACGTTTCCTCATCCTTTAAAATGAGAACGCTTAATGGTGTTACAAGACAGCATAACGGCATAGACATTTGCCGCGGAAGCAGTTCTTACGGTGCAACAGTTGTTGCTGTAAAAGCGGGTAAGGTTACAACGGCTTATCATAGCGGCTACAACGGCGGCTACGGTCTTTACGTTGTTATTGACCACGGCGAGGGCGTTAAAACCTATTATGCGCACATGTCGAAGGTTACAGTTAACGTTGGCGACTACGTAACTCAAGGTACAAAAATTGGTGAAATAGGTAATACAGGTTATTCCTTTGGTGCTCACTTGCACTTTGGTCTTATGATTAACGGTACATGGAAAAACCCAATGAATTATCTTTCAAAGCCGGCAGGTCTTCAAATAAGAGGCTAACATATATTTCGTCCCTTTTTCATATACTTTGAAAAAGGGGCGTTTTTATGATTATTTTAAGGCTTAATACCGAGGAAAAGCTTACTCCTAAGCAAGTTAAAAGACGAAAAAAGCAAAGAAAATATAAAGAGCAGGTGTTTGAGTTTTCCCGTTCCGGTATAATTATTAACAATAAACCGCATTTTGTTGTTTCTGTAGACCAAAGCACTCTGCAGGATGCAGAGTTCAAAGCTCTGCTGAGCAGGTATAGGGGCTCAGTAATTCCTTGCGAGCAGCTCGAAAAGGATATGTTTGTGAACGAGGTCTCCTTTGATACCGCTCCGTTTCTTAAAAAAGCGCTCTTTTCAAGCTTTGAAAAATATGTGCAGAAAAAAGAGCTTACAAGCTCAGAGGTGCTGTTAATAGATGCTGATTTAACCTTAAAAAAAGAGATTATGAAAATTATTCCTTACATAAAAAAGCTTACGATAGCAACTGAAGATTTTGCGCTTTGTGAGGAGTGGAAGAATCAGTGCTTTTTTGAGTTTGGTGTAAAACCGGAATTAGTAAAGTCAGAAAGAATTAACGCAAGCAGTTTTCAAGTTGTTGCAGATTTCGAAAACCTTTCAGAGAATAAATTGAACGTGCTTATAAACGGGGAAACAGTACCGTTTTACCCCGATTACAGGTTTCTGGAAATTCCTAGCGAGCTGACGCTTTTAGAGGAACTTGAAGTAAGCAGAACAATGATTTGCGCAGCCTTTAAAAATACTTGATTTTTATATAAATGTTGACAAAATCTTTCAATGTGTTAAAATGTTTTTGAAATAAAATCAGAGTGGGTAAAGTGTAGAAAATGTTGTTTAAAAGAAAGAAAAAAACAGAAGAAAATACTTATTCCTTTAAGCCGAGAGAATACGATAGAGATGAAAGAATTGCTCTTCAAAAAATTGTTTCGGGAACACCTGTAACAAGAAAGCTTATTCCGCAGGAAAAGCTTGTAAAGCTTACGTATTCTTACGTTGCAAGGAATATAAGAATAGGCTCTGCAGCAGCGCAAAACGTTAATACCACTAAATTTCCGCAGGTGTTTTTCAAGGCGCTCAGAGACTTAATTGTGACCACAGAAAATCTTGTGAGGATAGAGCCGTTTTGGCGTTTTGACGGCAGAACACCAACAGAACAGCTTGAAGATTTAAACAATAGAAAAGATGCCATAATAAAAGGGTTTTTGAATGAAACCTTCAATGATTTAGTGGCAGAAATGGAGAAAAAAGCTTCTTCCGCGCAAAAACAAAAAATGTTCGACGAATACCAACAGTCACTCCTTAATAACAAGGATGTTTTAGGTGAGGAAAACTTCGAGTTTTTTAAGAAGCTTTGTATGGAAAAGCTTAATGTAATTGACAGCGAAGAGTAGTGCAGGCAAACGTCTGCACTTTTTCTTTTGCTAATTTGGCAAGGTGTACAAATTTAAGTGCAAAATATTCTTTTTTTCGTTATCAGTTTTGTGGTGTATTCTATTGACTTTATATTATTAAAATGTTAAAATTTAAACATAGATTTTTCTGGAAATTTAATGTCTGATTGTTACTGACGGAAAGGGGAAGGTTTTTCATTCCTGAGTGGAGCACCACACGGAACTTTCAGGCTATATTGCCGACCGTCTGGGCACACTTGTTTTTTGAACGAGTGCGCCTTTTTGTTTTTTATGTGCAAGTGAATTTCCTGAGGATTATTTTTTGAAAGGATGTTAATGTTTATGAAAAAAGTTGCTATTATCATGGGTAGTGACAGCGACCTTCCAATTGCAGAAAAAGCGGTTAACACTTTAAAGGATTTTAATGCACCTTTTGAGGTTCACGTTTTTTCAGCGCACAGAACACCGGTAGAGGCAAAGGAATTCAGTGAAAATGCAAAAGCAAACGGCTTTGGTGTAATTATCGCAATTGCAGGTATGGCGGCACACTTAGCAGGTGCTATTGCTGCTAATACTACACTCCCGGTAATCGGTATCCCGGTTAAGTCTGCTAATTTAGGCGGTATGGAAGCATTGCTTTCAACGGTACAAATGCCTTCCGGTATTCCGGTAGCAACTGTTGCAATAGATGGCGGCGCAAACGCTGCTCTTTTAGCTCTTGAAATTTTAGCTGTTTCAGATGATGAGCTGGCAGAAAAGCTTGTTCAGAAAAGAAAAAATGATACAGCAGTGGTTTTAGAAAAAAATAAGTCAATTGAAGAAAAATTCAACTTTTAATCCGGAGGTTTAAGTATGGGCGGATTTTTTGGTGTTGTATCTAAGAATGATGCAGTCCTTGACGTCTTTTTCGGAACAGACTACCATTCACACCTTGGCACAAGACGTGCAGGTATGGCGGCAGTTAATTCAGAAATAGGACTTCAACGAAAAATTCATAAAATTGAAAACTCACCATTCAGAACAAAGTTTGAAAATATTTTGAATGATATGAGTGGTAATGCGGCAATCGGCTGCATTAGCGATTCTGACCCGCAGCCGCTTTTAATTTGTTCGAATTTGGGCAATTACGCAATTTGCATGGTCGGAGTTATAAATAACATAGAAGCGCTTGTTAAACAGTATTTGTCGTTTAGTGGTGGTCACTTTAGCGGAATGACAGGTGGCAAAATAAATTCCTGCGAATTAGTTGCAGCTATGATAAATCAAAAAAGCAGCTTTGCCGAGGGTATTAAATTTGCGCAGGATGTAATTGAAGGCTCTGCTTCAATCCTCATTCTTACCGAAAGCGGTAAATTGATTACCGCAAGAGACAAGCTTGGCAGAATCCCCGTTGTTCTTGGTAAACGTGACGACGGCTTCTGTGTTTCTTTTGAGGATTTTGCTTTCAAAAAGCTCGGCTATGAGGATTACAGAGAGTTAGGTCCTGGTGAAATTGTAGAAATTACAAGTGAATCAGTTAAGGTTCTTGTAGAGCCGAGAGAAAAAATGAAAATCTGTGCCTTCCTTTGGTCATATTACGGTTATTCAACCTCTTGCTATGAGGGTGTAAACGTTGAAGCAATGAGGTATAAAAACGGCAAAATTATTGCTGAGGCCGATAAAGCTAACGGTGTTGCTCAGGATATTGATTACGTCGGCGGCGTTCCGGATTCCGGTACACCACACGCAATAGGCTATGCAAATGAGAGTGGTATTCCTTTCGCAAGACCATTCATTAAATACACTCCAACTTGGCCAAGAAGCTTTATGCCGTCAAATCAAAGAGAGCGCAATATGGTTGCAAAAATGAAACAAATTCCCGTTCATGCTCTTATTCAGGACAAAAAGCTTCTCTTTGTAGATGACAGTATCGTAAGAGGTACACAACTTCGTGAAACAGTTGAGTTCCTTTATGAGAACGGTGCAAAAGAGGTTCACATGCGTTCAGCTTGCCCGCCAATTATGTACGGCTGTAAATATCTTAATTTCTCAAGAGCAAATTCAGATATGGAGCTTATTACAAGAAGCACCATTTACGAGCTTGAGGGAGAAGAAGGCTTTAAGCATATTGAGGAATACAGTGATGCTTCAACAGAGCGTGGTCAGAAAATGAGAAAGGCAATTTGTGAAAAGCTTCACTTTGCTTCACTCGAGTTCCAGTCATTAGATGGAATTATAAAAGCAATCGGTCTTCCGGCAGACAGGGTTTGTACCTACTGCTGGAGTGGTAAAGAAGATTAATTAAAATATACTTGAAGGAGAAAGTTATTATGAATAATTCAAAATCAGAAAGTTACGCAGCAGCCGGTGTTGATATTACAGCAGGCTACAAAGCCGTAGAGCTTATGAAAAAATACGTTGCAAGAACAATTACAGAGGGTGTTTGCTCAGATGTTGGCGGCTTCGGCGGTCTTTTCGAGCTTCCTGAGGGTCTTAAAAAGCCTGTTCTTGTTAGCGGTACAGACGGTGTTGGTACAAAGCTTAAATTAGCTTTTATTATGGACAAGCACGATACAGTTGGTATTGACTGTGTTGCTATGTGTGTAAACGACGTTATTTGTTCAGGTGCAAAGCCATTGTTTTTCCTTGACTATATTGCTTGCGGTAAAAATATTCCCGAAAGAATTGCCGATATCGTTAAGGGTGTTGCAGAAGGCTGCGTGCAGTCAGGCTCTGCGCTTATCGGTGGTGAAACTGCAGAAATGCCGGGCTTTTATCCTGTAGATGAGTACGACCTTGCAGGCTTCTCAGTTGGCGTTGTAGATAAGGAAAAAATCCTCAACAATAAAGAGATGCAGGAGGGTGACGTTATTATTGCTCTTCCTTCAAGCGGTGTTCACTCAAACGGTTTTTCACTTGTAAGAAAGGTTTTCGACGTCGAAAATGCAGATATTAAAACACCTCTTGAAAGACTTGGCGGTAAATCAATCGGCGAAACACTTCTTACACCAACAAAGATTTACGTTAAGCCAATCCTTGCTCTTTTAGAAGAGGTTAAGGTAAAGGGTATATCTCACATTACCGGCGGTGGCTTCTACGAGAATATTCCAAGAAGTATTCCGGATGGCCTCGGCGCAAAGGTTAACAAGAGCGCTGTTAAAATTCTTCCTATTTTCACTCTTCTTCAGGAAACCGGCAACATTCCTGAAAGAGATATGTTCAACACCTTCAATATGGGCGTTGGTATGAGCGTCGTTGTTAAAAAAGAGGATGCTGACAAGGCTATTGAAATTCTCAAGGCAAACGGTGAGGACGCTTACGTTATTGGTGAAATTATTAAATCAGACGAAAAAATTATTATTGTTGACTAATAGGTGTTGCTATGAGTAAAACAAATATTGTTGTTCTTGTTTCCGGTGGTGGTACAAATCTTCAAGCCTTAATTGACGCTGAAAAACGCGGTGAGCTTGGTAACGGAAAAATCACCTGTGTTATTTCTTCAAAGGAGGGCGCTTATGCGCTTACAAGAGCTGAAGAAAACAACATTAAAGCAAGAACACTTATAAGAAAAGATTTTTCAGATATAGCTTCCTACAGCAAGGCAATGAAGGAGCTTCTTGTTGAGGAGCAAGCAGACTTAATAGTTTATGCAGGCTTTATGACAATTCTTGATGAAAACGTGTGTGATGCGTTTCCTAACAGAATGATAAACGTTCATCCCGCTTTAATACCTTCCTTCTGCGGTAAAGGCTTTTACGGTCTTCACGTGCACGAGGAGGCTTTGAAAAAAGGCGTTAAGGTGTCGGGTGCTACAGTGCATTTTGTTACAGCTGAGTGTGACGCAGGTCCCATAATTCTTCAAAAAGCCGTAGAGGTTGCAGAGGGTGATACCCCTGAAGCCTTACAAAAAAGAATTATGGAGCAGGCAGAGTGGAAAATTTTGCCTCAGGCTGTCAGACTTTTTTGTGATAATAAAATTACTGTCAAGGACGGCAAAACTATAATTTCAAAATAAATACTGAAAGGGAATAGGTAATATGGAAATTAAAACTATTGTTGATGAACTTAATTCTTTAGCATATCACGGCAGAGGAATTATTATTGGTAAAAGTGCAGACGGCAAAAAGGCAATTACAGCATATTTTATTATGGGTAGAAGCGAAAACAGCCGTAACAGGGTATTTATTGAAGATGGCGAAGGCATAAGAACACAGGCCTTCGACGAGTCTAAAATGACAGACCCACACCTTATTATCTATGCACCTGTTCGTGTTCTTGGTAATAAAACTATTGTTACAAACGGTGACCAAACAGATACAATTTATGAGCTTATGGACAAGCAAATGACTTTTGAGCAATCACTTCGCACACGTGAGTTTGAGGATGATGCTCCAAACTTCACACCTCGTATTTCCGGTATTATACATAACGAAAACGGCGATATGAATTTTGCTATGTCTATTTTAAAATCTGCAGACGGCGACGGCTCCTCCTGCCAGAGATATACCTACGCTTACTCAAATCCGATTCCCGGAAAAGCAAAGTTTATTCATACCTACAAGTGTGACGGTAATCCGCTTCCAAGCTTTGAGGGTGAGCCAAAAACTCTTGCATTGCCTGATGCTTCTATTGATGAATTAACAGATTTAATTTGGAAAAATTTAAACGAAGACAACAAGGTTTCTCTTTTTGTAAGATACATTGACTTAGAAACAGGCAAATACGATTCAAGAATTGTTAACAAGAACAAGTAAGGAGATTTTAAAATGAAAGAATTTGAACTTAAATACGGCTGTAACCCAAATCAAAAGCCTTCAAAAATTTATATGGAGGATGGCTCAGAGCTTCCTATTGAAATCCTTAACGGCAGACCGGGCTACATTAACTTTCTTGATGCCTTCAACAGCTGGCAATTAGTAAAGGAATTAAAAGAGATTTTAGGTCTTCCTGCAGCAGCTTCCTTCAAGCACGTTAGCCCAACGTCTGCTGCGGTTGGTACAGTGCTTTCAGAAAAGCTTAAAAAGGCTTGTTTTGTAGACGATATTCCTGAAATAGACGCTTCACCGCTTGCTTGTGCATATGCAAGAGCAAGAGGTACTGACAGAATGTGCTCCTTTGGTGACTGGGTTGCACTTTCAGACGTTTGTGACAAAACAACGGCAGAGCTTATTAAAAGAGAGGTTTCAGACGGTGTTATTGCTCC
>JAZOOH010000017.1:0-53267 GCA_045654905.1 Acutalibacteraceae bacterium
ATATATCAATAGAAGATTTCTTTAAATCAGAACATTTTAAAAATTTAGAACAAGAAATAAAATAACCTCGGATAGATGAAAAATCAACTATCCGAGGTTTTTGTTTTTAGTGATATACTCGCTTTGCTCGTATGCGATATGATAAAAATCGAAGGATTTTTATCGTTGCACAAGGCTTACGCTTCGTGCATACCACAGCACTTTTTATACTTTTTACCGCTACCGCAAGGGCAAGGGTCGTGTCTGCCAACCTTTTGCGCCTTTTTTACAGGCTGCTTTTTCACGGTTTGGTCGTCAGAGCCGGAGGTTGAGGTAATTTTAACGGTTTGCTTTCTTTCAACGGGCTCTTCTTTTCTTATTCTTACCTTAAGAACAAAGTCAACCGTACCTTCTCTTATTTCGTTTGTCATTTCGTCAAACATATCAAAGCTTTCTTCTCTGAAGGCAATAACAGGGTCTTTTTGTGCGTAAGCACGGAGAGAAATACCGCGCTTTAACTGGTCCATAGCGTCAATGTGGTCCATCCAACGCATATCAACGTTACGAAGAAGGGCGCTTCTCTCAATTTCTTTAATTAATTCCTCACCAAACTCTGCTTTTCTTTCGTCGTAAAGCTTTTCTGCCTTGTCAAGAAGAAGTTCTGCAACGTCTTCGGTTTTAGTAAGGTCTTTTAATTCATCCTCTGTAATAAGCCAGTTGTATTTTGTGGCAAGTCCCTTAAAGTTCCAGTCATCCACACTGTTAGAAGCGGGGCAGTAGAAGTCTGCAGATTCAGAAATTGTGTCAACAATCATCTTCTGAATTGTTGCGCTTATATCGGCACCGTCAAGCACCTTGTTTCTTTGACCGTAAATAACCTCACGCTGCTTGTTCATAACGTCGTCGTATTTAAGAACGTTACGGCGAATAGCAAAGTTGTTGCTTTCAACCTTCTTTTGTGCATTTTCAATTGTGCTTGTGAAAATCTTTGCTTCAACAGGCATATCGCCAATAGATTTAAATGCGTCAAGTGTGTTGTAGAAGCGGTCACCTGCGAAAAGTCTTAATAAATCGTCTTCAGCAGAAAGGAAGAAGCGGCTTTCACCCGGGTCACCCTGACGGCCTGCACGACCGCGGAGCTGGTTGTCAATACGTCTTGATTCGTGGCGTTCTGTACCTATAATGTAAAGACCGCCTGCTTCACGAACCTTTTCTGCCTCTTCTTTTGTTTCCTCCTTGAATTTTGCTTCTAATTCACGGAAGGTTTCGCGTGCTTCTAAAATTTCTTCATTTGTAGTTTCTGCAAAGCCGGTTGCTTCTGCAATAAGCTCATCCGGGAAGCCTTTTTTGCGCATTTCGAGCTTTGCCATAAATTCAGGGTTACCGCCCAAAATAATATCTGTACCACGGCCTGCCATATTAGTAGCAATTGTAACAGCGCCGAATTTACCTGCCTGCGCTACAATCTCGGCTTCCTTTTCGTGGAATTTAGCATTGAGTACCTCGTGCTTAATGCCACGCTTTTTAAGGAGTCGTGAAAGCTTTTCGCTCTTTTCAATGTTAACCGTACCAACAAGCACAGGCTGACCCTTTGCGTGTGCTTCTACAATTACGTCAATAATAGCGTTGAATTTTGCTTCCTCTGTTTTGTAAAGCACGTCGTCGTTATCCTGGCGGATAAGCGGCTTATTGGTAGGAATTTCAACTACGTCCAAGGAATAAATTTCTTTAAATTCATCACTTTCGGTCATAGCTGTACCTGTCATACCTGAAAGCTTTTTGTAAAGGCGGAAATAGTTCTGGAAGGTGATTGTTGCAAGTGTTTTGCTTTCGTGCTCAACCTTAACGTTTTCCTTTGCTTCAATTGCCTGGTGAAGACCCTCGCTGTACCTTCTGCCAAGCATAATTCTACCGGTGAATTCATCAACAATAAGCACTTGACCGTCCTTTACAACGTAGTCAACGTCTCTTTGCATTGTACCGTGAGCCTTAAGTGCCTGGTTAATGTGGTGCTGAATTGTAAGGTTGTCGGCATCCATAAGGTTTTCAAGACCGAAAGCCTTTTCTGCCTTAGCAATACCTTGCTTTGTAAGAGTTGCGGTTTTTGCCTTTTCGTCTACAAGGTAGTCACCGTTTTCATCCTCGGTAAGCTCCTCGGCATTTGTTTTGGAGTCAAGCTCCTTAACCTTAACCATTTTAAGTCTTTTAACAAAATCGTTTGTGATTTTGTAAAGGTCGGTAGAAGCATCACCAATACCTGAAATAATAAGCGGTGTTCTTGCTTCGTCTATAAGAATTGAGTCAACCTCGTCAACAATGGCAAAGGCATGACCGCGCTGTACGCGCTGGTCCTTGTACATAACCATATTGTCACGAAGGTAGTCAAAGCCCATTTCGTTGTTAGTACCAAAGGTAATGTCTGCAGCGTAGGCTTCTTTTCTTTCGGCATTATCTTTTTCGTGAATAATAAGACCTACCGTAAGTCCCATGTATCTGTAAAGCTTGCCCATCCATTCAGAGTCACGCTTTGCAAGGTAGTCGTTAACCGTAACAATGTGCACACCCTCACCTGAAAGTGCGTTTAAGTAAGCAGGTAAGGTTGCAACAAGTGTTTTACCTTCACCTGTTTTCATTTCTGCAATACGGCCCTGGTGAAGAATAATACCACCTAAAATCTGCACGGGGTAGTGCTTCATATTAAGCACGCGGGAGGCAGCCTCTCTGCAGGCAGCAAATGCCTCGGGTAAAATATCGTCAAGAGTTTCACCGTTAGCTAAACGGTCCTTGAATTCAGGTGTTTTTGCCTGAAGCTCTGCTTCTGAAAGAGCAGCATATTCCTCCTCCAAAGCAAGCACCTTGTCTTTAAGACCGGAAATTCTCTTGATTTCCTTTGTTGAATAATCTCCAAAAAGCTTTTTAAATAAAGACATTATTTCTTTGTCCTTTCATAATTAAATTCAAAAATAATTAAACACTATTATATCACATTATATATAGTATTGCAAATGTTTTATGTAAATTTGCGCTTGTTTACTTTTGCTTTGTTTTTTGTTATATTGAAAGTAATAAATTTTAAATATTTTTTGCAACAAAATGCATTTTAAAACACTCATATAGGCAGAGAGTAAAAGAGGGTGAGTAAATGGATATATCCTTTTTAGTAAAAAAAGCAAAGGAACGTGACACAGCGGCGTTTTCAGAATTGTATTCAATTTTTTCGGCGGATATGTATCGCTTTGCGCTTTATATGCTGAATTCAAAGGAAGATGCCGAGGATGCTGTACAAGAAACAGTTATAGCTGCATTTAAACAATTAAGTAATTTAAGAGATGACACGCTTTTTAAATCGTGGCTTTTTAAAATACTCTCTAACCAATGTAAAAGCCAACTTAAAAAGAAACAGAAAAACCCCGAGCTGCTGCCGGAGGAGGATTACGTGTTTTTAATTGAGGATGAAAACGTTTCGTATTCATTTAACAGCATTGAGCTTATAGAAGCGTTAAAATCTCTGACCCCACCGGACGCACAAATAGTTTTACTCTCTATAATAGGCGGATTTAAAAGTGAGGAGCTTTCAAAAATTTATAATATTTCACCGTCAACAATCCGCTCTAAGCAAAAGCGTGCATTAGAAAAGCTGAGAAGAGTATTAGAGGTGAGCTTATGAGAAACGAAGATATAAATAAAAACGAAATTCTTAACGAAGAGGTTTTTAGTGAGAAAGAGCTTTCAGAGTTGAACGAGGTGCTTAAAAAGAGTGAGAATATAAGCCTGCCTGAAAGCTTGAGCAAGGAAAGCATAAAGAATTTGCTTGAGAAGGAAGCGCATAAATTAGAAGTGCTCGAAAAAGAAAATGAAAAAATAAAAAAAGAGAATAAATCGCTCTTTAAAAAGATGATTGCAATAGCGGCAGTTTTTGCAGTTATTGTTACAACTGTGGTTGTAGCAAAGCCGTGGGAATATATGGGCTTAAAGCAAGAAAATTCTCAAGAAGGCGCTATAGGGCAAAGCGCAGAAGCAGACGATTATACCGAAATAGAAAAGCTGTTTGTGGATTATCAGAAGAATTATCAAAAAGCAATGACAAGACCGCTTTTTGGTGCAGGAGAAGGCTTTGTTATGGAGGATGATGCTATTGCGGAAAACGGTGCTGTTGCAAATTCCTCACAAAACGTATCGGGTGCCTTAAAGGGTGAGGGAACAACTATAAGAGGTGAGTCTGCAACTACTCCTTCGGCGGAGTCTGAGCACGGTGAAACAAACGAGCAGGTTAAAGGCGTAAACGAAGCAGATATTATAAAAAACGACGGCAAAAATCTTTACGTGGTGCCAAACCAAAAAAACTACTGGGAATACCAGAGCTTTTTACGCTACAAGAATTCTGACACGCAGCCCGTAACAGGTGTAGCAGGTAACGACAGCATTTATATTTCACCAGGCTATAACCCTGAAGCAGAGCAATACAAAAATATGACCGAGGAAGATTTTGTGAATAAAATTTTTATAGTAAAAACAGGTGACTCGGGCGCTTTGGAAAAGCTTGCTGAAATAAAGGTAGGCAAACACGAAAATGAAAAAATTCAGTTTTCTGAGGTAAGAGAAATTTTTGTGGATAACAACAGACTTATAGCAATTCTTGACTGTTACTCTGACTACGGTGAAAAACAAGAGGAAAATAAAAAATATTACTACACAAGCAAGGTAATAACGTGTGCTGTTTCCTATGATATAAGCAACAAAAGTGAGCCTTGCGAGGAGTGGCGCGTTTACCAGGACGGTGACTACCTTTCTGCAAGAAAAACGGGTAATAAATTAGTGCTTATTTCCAATTACAACGTGCCACTTTACTTTGAGGATACAGATATAAGAGATTACTGTGTTCCTGAGGTGTATTTCGGTGAAACAGCTTGCAAAATTCCATCATCAAATATTTGTGTAATGGGTGAGGTAAAGTCTGCGTCTTATTCGGTGGCTTCTGTGCTTGACGTAACAAATCACGAAAAAACCTTTAATTCAACTGCGGTTTTAGGCGCCGGTGAACAGGTTTACTGCACGCAAAACAACCTTTATATAGCAAGTGGCAGATGGGAAGAAACGGTATCCTCAAGTGTGGGAAATGCAGCGGAAATTTTTATGATAGACGAAGCCTTGCTTTATTATACTGAAATTTTAAAATTCGATATTTCGGGTGAAAAAATTCAGTACAAAACAAAGGGCAAGGTAAACGGTAATACCTTAAATCAATTCAGTATAGATGAGTACAACGGCTATTTAAGAGTTGCAACAACCGTCGGCAATTTTAAAGAAGCAAAAAACAACGTCTATATTCTTGATGAGGATATGGTAATTGTAGGTATGCTCGAGGGAATTGCAAAGGGTGAAACAATTAAAGCTGTGCGCTTTATGGGAGATACAGGCTACGTTGTAACCTTTGAGCAGACGGACCCGCTCTTTGTAATTGATTTACAAAATCCTGAGAGTCCTGTGGTTTTAGGTGAGCTTAAAATACCCGGCTTTTCAAACTATTTACACCCTGTTACAGAAAATTATCTTTTGGGAATTGGTGTAAACGGTGATGAAAACGGTGCTAAAAACGGAATGAAGGTTTCACTTTTTGACGTGAGTGACAAGAAAAATCCGAAAGAGGTTGCAAAGTTTGAGGTTTCACCTCAGCAGAATACGGAAAATCTTTGGGGCTATCTTGATTGCCCTGCATTCAGCAGCCATAAGGCGGTTTGCTGGGATTCAAAAAATCTTACTATGTATATACCGTACAGTGTAACAACCGAGTATATGCACACGGACGATAACAGCTACCGCGCGGAATTTCACTCAAGCTATAACGTAATTGCTTTGCAGGTGGACGTGAAAAACGCACAGCTCAAAAAGCTTAACAACTACCTCGCAGGCACAGGTGACGTCGGCTTTAACGGTGAGAATATAAGCAGGGTGACCTACATTGGTGAAACAGTTTATTCCTACGCGCAAAGTGAAAATAAAATTTGCTCCTTTGACAAAACAACAGCGGAAAAGCTTGACAGTATTGTGTTGGAGTAAAATCGGCGGTATTATAAGCTGCACCTTGAACGAAAAAGTGTATCAAATCCTACAAATTGTAGGAAAATAGTAAAATATAAAATCGGATGTTGCGTGCTGCATCATCCGATTTTTGTTGAATTTGCTTATTGTCTATTTATTTGCAGAGTGCTATAATGTAATTTGTGGTGGTATGAATATTTATACCTTACATTTATTATTCAAAGGAGAATGGAAAATGAAAAAAGCAATATCTGTTTTGTTAGCAATTGTTTTTGTGGTTATGGCATTTCCTGTTTCATTTGCGTCTGCGGCTGACGTTATTGAAATAAGTGATGCTGCACAATTAGCGGCAATTGGTACTAACGACAGCTATCCGCTCAGCGGTAGCTACAAGCTTACAAAAAGTATAAGTTTAAGCGGGTACGACAATTGGACACCAATTGGTCAGTCAAGCGCTTTCTCAGGTACGTTTGAGGGTAACGGTAAAACTATTTCTGGCTTAAAGGTTAATACAAGCGGTACCTACGCGGGTCTTTTCGGTCAGGTTACAGGTACTATTAAAAACCTTACGGTTACAGGTAGCGTTACGTTAAACAATACATCAAGCAGTGCAACAAGCGTTTATGCAGGTATCTTAGCAGGTAACGTAAGCGGTTGGTTTGCTACTATTGACAGCTGCTCAACCTCGGGTGAGGTTTCTGCAACCTTAAATTGCACAGCTACTTGGGGTATTGGCTCTGCAAATGTGTATGCGGGTGGTGTATTTGGTAATAACGGTTCAATGATTGGTTCAGAAATTCTTTCACACAAATCAGGTACTGTAACCGCTACATATTCAGGTAGTAAGGTTAAAGGTAATACTTACGCCGGTGGTATTGCTGGTAAAGCAACAGGTGCTCTTACAGACTGTTACAACAAAGCAGATGTAAATGCATCAACCGGTAATGGTTCATCTTATGCGGGCGGTCTTGCAGGTCAGTGCGCTGCAACAGAAACATCTTATAACACAGGTACAATTACCGCAGGTACTTATGCAGGCGGTATTGCAGGCTATACAACAGGCTCATCTAAAAACTGTTACTATTTAAGTGGCAGTGCTTCAAGTGGATTTGGTGGCAGCAGTAACAGCTCAACTCCTACTGCAACAAGCAAAAAATCTTCTGATATGATAGGAGATAAATTAACAGGTTTTAATTTCGATGATGTCTGGGAAAAATCTTTTATCTCTGCACCAAACCACTACTCAGTAAACGAAGTTATTACCGGTAGTGTAAGCATTTTAGGTAACTTCCAGGTAGGTGAAAAGCTTACTGCAGATATGAGTAAGGTTACACCGGAAAAAGCACACAATGGTAATGTGAAATTTGTTAAGTATCAATGGGAATCCGGTACAAAAGACAGCGAAGGCAATATTACATATGAAAAAATAAGCGGTGCAACAAGCAACACTTATACAATTGCCGCTTCTGATATGGGTAAATACATTCGCCTTGTAGTTCGCGGCCGTTTTACTTATGGCGGTAAACTCGAAAGTAAAGAATCTTTAGTTACAGCAGCAACACCTAAAAACGTTAAGGTGGAAAATACAGACAGCGGCGTTAAGGTTACCTGGGATAAAATCTCGGGCGGCTCACAGTACACAATTTACAGAAGCACATATTCTGAAGGTATCTTTGGTATCGGTGCAGGCTACAACTCGTATTCCTCAGTTGGTACTGCAACAACAAACAGCTATATAGATTCTTCAGTTGAAAATGGCAAGAAATATAAATACAAGGTTTCCGTAACAATGAGTGGTACAGAAAGTGACAAGTCAGCGGAATCAGCAGAAATTACTGCAGCACTTCCTTGTCAGCATAGCTGGGATAGCGGTAAAGAAACTACAAAGGCAAAGTGTGAAACTGCAGGTGTCAGAACTTACACATGCTCAAAATGCGGTATTACAAAAACAGAAACAATTCCTGCTTTAGGACACAGCTACAATAACGGCACAGTTACAAAAAAGGCTACCTGTACAGAAGCGGGTACAAAAACCTTTACCTGCTCAACTTGCTGGACAACTAAAACAGAGACACTCCCTGCAATAGGTCACAGCTATGGCGCAGCAACCGTAACAAAGGCTGCAACCTGCGAGGAGACAGGTACAAAAACTACTACCTGCGCAAATTGTAATGATAAAAAGACAGAAACAATTCCTGCTTTAGGTCATACTTTTGATGCATCTAATGTAATTAAAAATCCTACCTGTACAGAGCCGGGTCTTAAAAGAGGTAATTGTAAAACCTGTGGACAATACAAGGAGGAAAAACCGGCTGCGTTAGGTCACGCTTACTCAAGTAGCTTTACTGTGGATAAGGAAGCAACCTATGAAGCAGCAGGTGAAAAATCAAGACACTGTGTAAGAACAGGCTGTACAGCAAGAACAGACGTTACTGTTATTCCAATGTTAATAAAAATAACAGAGCCTGTTCATAAGGCACAAAGAACAAAGGACGGCGTAACGGTTACCTGGAATAAGGTGGAAAATGCAACCGGCTACAACGTTTATAAGGCAACAAAATCTACAAGCGGTGAGTGGTCTGCCTGGTCAAAAATTAAATCTGTTTCTTCAAGCATTTTAACTTATACAGATACTAACGTAGTATCAGGTAAAAGCTATAAATACGCTGTTTCAGCAACTGCTAACGGAGAGGAAACAGCCTACAGCTCAAATAAGGAGATTATCTACTTAGCAGAGCCTGTAATTAAAACCATTGAGGTTGTAGATACCGGAATTAAATTCACTTGGAACAAGGTAAGCGGTGTTGAAGGCTACATTGTTTACAAGCTTGTAGACGGTGAATATCAGCAGGTTGCTGTACAGGCACAGTCAAACACAGTTTACGTAGATAAAAAAGCTGTTAACGGCAATACCTACAGCTATGCGGTTGCTTCTATGGACCGCATAGGTAACCCGGGCTCACTTAATAAATTCTCATATAAGTACGACGTTCCTGTTGTTACGTCCTTAGCTACACCTGTAGTAAAAACAAGCAACACTGCGGCAGGCATAAAGGTAACCTGGGGCGCAATTGAAAATGCAAAGACCTATATTGTTTATAAGAGAACGTATAACGATTCAACTAAAAAGTATTCAAGCTGGAAAGTTCTTAACAATGCATATAAGGGCACAAGCTATACTGACACAGACGTAAGACTCGGCATAATTTACAGCTACACAGTAAAAGCTGTAAACGGCTCGGTAAAAAGTAACTTTAAGGCTGCAACAGGCTTAAGATACAACGTTACTCCAACGGTAACTGTAGGAAATACAGCAAGCGGAATTAAGGTTAGCTGGACAAAGGCTGCAAATGCAACCGGTTACACAGTATATTCTGCATCCTATGATGCAACCGCTAAAAAGTGGAGCGGCTGGACTAACAGAGGTACAGTAGGTGCTTCTACAACCTCTTGGACAGACAAAAACGTAAAGAGCGGTAAATACTTTAAATACACAGTTAAGGCTTGTGACGGTGATAAGAGAAGCGCTTACAACAAAACAGGCGTGAAATCACTCTTCTTAACAACACCTACCGTAAGCTATTCAAACACAAAAACAGGTATTAAAATAACCTGGAATAAGGTTGCAGCAGCAAAGAGCTACGTAATTTACAGGGCTGAGTATATAAACGGCAAGTGGACCTCATGGAAAAACGTTGGTACTTGCTCAAATACAACTGTTTATTGTGTAGATAGGGGCGTGGAAAGCGGTATTACCTACCGTTACACAGTAAGAGCCGTAAACGGTGATTACAGAAGTGCCTACAAAACAGTTGCAGGCTTAAAATTCCTTGCAGAGCCTACTGTTACAGTAAAGACTGCTACAAACGGAATTAAGCTTTCTTGGGATAAGTCAGAGGGCGCAGGAAACTATATTGTTTACAGAAGAGAGTACAATCCTTCTACTAAAAAATGGTCATCCTGGACACAGTTAACAACCGTTACTACAAGAAGCTATACTGATAAGACTGCGGTAGCAGGTAAAACCTACAGCTACACAGTAAGAGCACAAAGCGGCTCTGCAAAGAGCTCGTTTACAGCAAGCAGCTCAATAAAAAAATAAACTTATAGCTAAAAGAAAATCCGACAAATTCAAAATTTGTCGGATTTTTAATTTTTTTACTTAAAAAATGAAAAAAATCTTCAAAAAGTATTGATACTTTTACGTTTTTTTGCGATAATAAGATGATATATTATGTTTACAAATTTCGAATGGAGTTTCTTATGAATTACGATTGCAAAGCATTGGCAAAGCTTCTTTTTCCTAACGTTACAAAAACGGTAGAGGATTTAGAGAAGGAATATCCCGAAAGGGGCTTAAAGGAGGGCGCAAGAGTTACTCGTTTCGCACCAAGTCCTACGGGTTATCTTCACATAGGCGCTTTTTACACAGCACTTGTAAATTTACTTACTGCAAACGCTTCAGACGGCGTAGCGTATTTGAGAATAGAGGACACAGACAAAAAGCGTGAGGTAACAGACGGCGTTTCTGCTATTGTAGACGGCTTTAAGGATTTTGGTGTTGAGTTTACAGAGGGCGTTACGGGCTTCGGTACAGAAAAGGGTGCTTATGGTCCTTACACACAAAGCCTTCGCGCGGAAATTTACCACGTGGTTGCAAAGTCCTTAGTAGAAAACGGTCTTGCATACCCTTGCTTCTGCACGGCAGAGGAGTTAACCGAGTTAAGAGCAACTCAAGAAAAGGACGGCGCTTTAATAACCGGTTATTTTGGCAAATATGCAAAATGCCGTGACCTTACCTTAGAAGAAATAGAAGCAAAGCTTAAGGAAAACAAGCCTTACGTTTTACGCTTTTATTCTCAGGGTGACGAGCAAAAAAGAATTATGTTTGAGGATATGATTCGCGGTAAAATAGAAATGCCCGAAAACGTAATTGATGAGGTTTTACTTAAATCAGACGGAATTCCTACTTATCACTTTGCACATATTTGTGACGACCACTTCATGAGAACAACTCACGTGATTCGTGCAGAGGAGTGGCTTTCATCTGTACCAAAGCATATAGCAATTTTTAAAGCGTGTGGCTTTAAGGTGCCGAAATATGCTCACGTTTCACAGGTTATGAAGCTTGATGAAGAGGACGGCAACAAAAGAAAGATTTCAAAAAGAAAGGACCCTGAGGCAGCAGTAAGCTTCTTCTTTGAAGCAGGCTTCCCTAAGGAAAGTATTTTAGAATATCTTCTTACGTTAATCAATTCTAATTTTGAGGACTGGCGCAGAGCAAACCCTGCAGCAGATATTTATTCATTCCCGTTCAACTTAAAAAAGATGAGTCCGTCGGGCTGTCTTTTCGACCTTGTAAAATTGAATGATATAAGCAAAAACGTTATATCTGTTATGAAGGCTGAAACGGTTTACGAGCTTATAAGCGAATGGGCGCAAAAGTACGACAATGATTTTTATGCCGTGTTTACAAGAGATAAAGCTTTCTCAACCGCAATGGTCAATATAGACCGTGAGGGTGCAAAGCCGCGTAAGGATATTGCAAAATGGGAAGAGGTTAAGGAATATTTCTCATATATGTTTAACGAGTATTATACCCCGAGCTTTGACCTTCCTGAAAATATTGCAATGGAGGATGCAAAGGCAATTCTCAGTGAATACGCAAAGGTGTACAGCCCTGAGGACGATAAGGACGTATGGTTCAATAAAATAAAAGGCCTTTGCGAGCCGTTAGGCTTTACGCCAAACGTAAAGGAATATAAGCAAAATCCTGAAAGCTTCAAAGGACACGTTGGTGATGTTTCAACGGTTATTCGTTTAGCTGTAACAGGTAGAAAAAATACACCGGACCTTTGCTCAATAATGAAACTTTTAGGCAAAGAAGAAGTAATTAAAAGATTGTCCCAAATCTAAGGAGATGTAAATATGGAAGAAATAATAAATGCAGAAGGTATGTCTAACTTTATTCACGATATTATAGACGAAGAATTAAGAGAGGGTGTCAATACAAGAGTACAGACACGCTTTCCACCTGAGCCGAACGGCTATCTTCATATAGGTCACGCAAAGGCTATTTGCATTGACTTTATGACAGCGTTAAAATACAACGGTGTTTGCAACTTAAGACTCGACGACACAAACCCTGCAAAGGAAGACCTTGAATACGTTGAATCTATTAAAGAGGATATTGAATGGTTGGGATTTAAGTGGGACCAGTGTCTTTTTGCTTCAAGCTACTTTGATTTTATTTATGAATGTGCAATAAAGCTCATTAAGGACGGCAAGGCATTCGTTTGCGACCTTTCTGCTGATGAAATGAGAGAGTACAGAGGCACTCTTACAGAGCCCGGTAAAAACAGCCCTTACAGAGACAGAAGCGTAGAGGAAAACCTTGATTTGTTTGAAAGAATGACAAAGGGTGAATTCAAGGATGGTGAAAAGGTATTAAGAGCAAAAATTGATATGGCTTCACCAAATATGAATATGCGTGACCCTGTTATTTACAGAATTGCTCATATAAATCACCACCAGACAGGTGATAAATGGTGCGTTTACCCAATGTATGACTTTGCACATCCGTTATCAGATGCAAAGGAAAAGGTAACACACTCACTTTGTTCTCTTGAATTTGAAAATCACAGACCGCTTTATAATTGGTTTATTGAACAAATCGGCTTTGAGGAGCCACCAAGACAAATTGAGTTTGCGCGTCTTAACATTAACTATTGCATTACAAGTAAGCGTAAGAATATACGCCTTGTTACAGAGAAAATGGTTAGCGGTTGGGATGACCCGAGAATGGCAACTATTTGCGGTATGAGAAGACGCGGCTACCCAGCATCTTCAATTCGTACCTTTATAGAAAAGGTTGGCGTTTCAAAGGCATACAGCGTTGTGGATTATGGTCTTTTAGAGGCTTGTGTAAGAGATGACCTTAACGCAGCTGCACCAAGAGCAATGGCTGTTTTAGACCCGCTTAAGGTTATTATAGATAACTACCCTGAAGGACAAACTGAATACGTTGAGGTTGACGTTCATCCTGAAAAGCCAGAGTTAGGCAAAGCAAAAATTAAATTTGGTAAAGAAATTTACGTAGAAAAATCAGACTTTATGATTGAGCCTGTGAAAAAATACTTCAGACTTTTCCCGGGTAACGAGGTTCGTTTCAGAGGCGCATACTTCCTTACTTGTACTTCTTACGATACAGATGAAAACGGCGAGGTTGTTGCAATTCACTGTACCTATGACCCTGCATCTAAGGGCGGTAATTCACCTGACGGCAGAAAGGTTAAGGGAACAATTCACTGGGCAGGACCTGATGCATTTAAGGCAGAGGTTCGTCTTTACGACAGACTTTTCACAGTTGAGGACCCTGCATCTGTTTCAGATGAGGAATTCCCGAGTGTAATAAACGAGAATTCTCTTGTTGTGCTTAAGGATTGTCTTATTGAGGAAACTCTTAAGGATGCTCTTCCTGAAAGCTCCTTCCAGTTTATGAGAAACGGTTATTTCTGTGTGGATAAGGATTCAACTCCTGAAAATCCAATATTCAACAGAACTGTTCAGCTTAACTCTTCTTGGGGTAAGTAATTGAAAGGCAGGAAAATAAAATGAAATACGTTTACAAGGCAATTTCTGCACTTTGTGCACTGGCAATTTTACCGTTGTTGGTTTTCGCACCAATAATTTATTATTACGTTTCCTCAGTTGCGCTTCAGGGACTTTTTACGTTAGCGGAGCTTATGGGAAGCGAGGCGTACAAAAATGCAATGGAAAGACACGACTTAACGTCGATTCCGGAGGGTATAGCAGATACCTTTTCACTTTATAAAATAGCAGATTTAGTTGAACGCTTTGGTGATAAAGCAGGTATGGATTCTGATATTTTAGAAAAGATAGAGATTTTAATTCCTTCATTTTTTGCAATGCTTGCAGCTTTTATTTGCATAGCTGTTTGTGCAATTGTTACTGCGGTGCTCGCAATTGTTTGTAAGGATAACAGAAAGGTTATAGCATCCTCAATTGCAGGAATTGCATCTTCACTTTTGTTTGTGGAGCTTTTTGATAATTTAGTTGCTCCTATTCTTTCTGGTACAATAAGTCTTTCTACATTTTTCAACAGCCTTTTTGCTGCGTTGCTGGGTGAGGTTGAAAAACTTGAGATAAGCAACACCTTCTATTTTATACCTGTAATTTTTGGATTTATAATTTTCTGGACAGTTGTGTTTAACGCAACTCTTCCCGAAAAGGAGAAGGCAGAAAGAAGAAAAATGATAGGCTGAAAAAACAGTCTTACTAAGTAAAAAAAGAAACCCGTAATTACCATAGCGGTAATTACGGGTTTTTATTTTATTTATTGTTGTTAGCTGCGTTGTTGGTGCGCTTAGATTGAGCTGCCGTTGAAAGTATCTGTGCATAAATAATAGCAACTGTTTCATAAAGCTCACGAGGGATTTGTGTGCCAACATCTAACATGCAAAGCACGGATGATGCACTGTCGTCACGGTAAACGGGAATACCCTCGGTTTCTGCAATGTCTATAATTCTTTCAGCTACCTCACCGTAGCCGGAAGCAATAACAATAGGCGCCATATCCTGGTCTTGGTTATATTTAAGCGCCACAGCCTGTGTTGATTTTGCCGGACCCATTTTACACCATCCTTTCTTTTAAAAATTAAAAATCAATATTTGTCGTCGTAGCTGTCAAAGTTGTATTCCTGAGAAGGGTCGTATTCGTTCATTTCAGGAATAATAACAGGCTCAACTACAGAGCTTACGTCCTTAAGCTTAAAGTTACCAATAATTTGCTTGAGCATTTGAGCCTGGCCTGAAAGCTCCTCAGAAGCAGAAGCACTTTGCTCGCTTGTTGCAGAGTTAGTCTGAACAACAGCGGAGATTTGCTCAATGCCGCCCTTAAGCTGAGTAACTGCAGTTGCCTGCTCCTCAGAAGCGGTTGCAATTTCGTCAATCTTAGTAGAAACGTTATTAACCTTTTCAACAACCTCTAAGAGAGAGTTAGCTGTTTCATCTGCGATTTTTGTGCCGTTTTCTATTGCCTTTATAGCGCTCTCAATAAGAACTGTTGTGCTTTGAGCAGCCTCTGCAGATTTACCTGCAAGGTTTCTAACCTCGTCAGCAACAACGGCAAAGCCTTTACCTGCTGCACCTGCTCTTGCTGCCTCAACAGCTGCGTTAAGAGCAAGAATATTTGTCTGGAATGCAATGTCATCAATTGTTTTAATAATTTTGCTTATTTCGTTAGAGGTGTTTGTAATTTCATTCATAGCAAGCACCATTTCCTGCATTTGTGCATTGCTTTCGTTAATGCTCTGAGAAGCAATGTTAGCCTGCTCTGTTGCCTCTATGGTGTTTTTTGCTGTTGTGTTAATATGCTCGGAGATTTCAACAATAGTAGCTGAAAGCTCTTGTACACTGCTTGCTTGCTGTGTTGCACCTTGTGAAAGTGCCTGTGCACCGCTTGCAACCTGGTCGGAGCCGTTTGCAACCTGCTCTGAGCCCTGGTAAATCTGATACATTGTGTCAGTTAAGTCAACAACAATTTTATCAAGTGAGGTAAGAAGCGGCTGGAATCCGCCCTTGTAGCTGTCAGGGTTTTCAGATGCAACGTTTAAGTTACCCTGAGCAATTTGATTTAAGAGCATACCCTGGTCGTTTATAATGTTATTCATATTATCCGTAATTTTTACGGTAGCATTATAAAGAATACCGGTTTCGTCCTTGGATTTAATAACCGGAATAGGTGATTCTAAGTCACCCTCTGCAAGTAAATCAAGTCTTTCGGCACACTTTTTAATTGGTGTTGCAATCATTTTTGAAAGTGCTAAGCCATAGATGATAGAAATAATACCTATCAATAATACAACAATCATTACAATGGTTGCGGTTTTATCACCTTCAGCCTTAAGAACTACAACGCGCTCGTCACCGTTTGCAACCTTTAATTCCATTATCTGGTTGAGTGCGGAGTCAATTTTATCGTATTCGGTGTCAAGCTCATCAATAAGCCTTGCCTGTAGGCGCATAACTAACTCTTTATCGTCGCCCTTGTCACGCTCCGCCATAATATCTTCTGCAATAGCACAGTATTTTTCAAATGCGGTTACCGCTTGTGCATAAGCCTCAAGCTCCTGCTGAGTATGTAAGCTCGGCTGGATAGCTTTAAAATCCTCTTCAAATTTGTCCTGATACATAGCTAATTGAGTTTTGCAGAATTCACGGCGTTCCTCATCATAGTAGGATATGTAGTCGTGAATGTACTCGTCAACCAAGCAAAAATCCTGAATAGCCCTGCCTATGTCACCCTGAGCAAAACCGTCGTTGATAACAACGTCGTAATAGCCGTTGTTAAGGGTAGAGGTGGACTTTCCTATGAGTACACCAATAAAGAGGACTAAAACAGTAATTCCTATGAATGCACTCATGAGTTTTTTTCTGATTGTTATGTTGCTAATGAACTTTTTCAAAATTAACCCTCCTGTAAATTTAAACAGTTACGTCAACACCAACACGTCTGTATGGAAGTGATTTGAAAACATCCATAAGAGAACGCGGCTCTGTTAAGGTATCAACCTTTGCTCTACCTAATCTGTATTCGGAATTATGAAGGAGCTGTGGCAACGTGCGAAGCATTGTCGTAAACTGAACCTCTAATCCTTTTGGACAGTATAGACTTAAATCTATGGATTTTGAGCTCTCGTGAGCAAAAAATTCTACTTCAAAGCGTCCTACACCGTCAATGTCCATAACCATTAAAAAATGTATACCCTTGCCCTTGCGTGTGCCCTCGGGATAATCGTATTCATCACTTTGTGGGTTAATCCACATTTCTGCAAAGGCGCGTAAATCGCCAAAGTGAGAAGGGATTATATAATGTAATAAGGGCGTAAAGTTGCAGGGGGAGGATAAAAGACTGTGAAGAATTTTTTCTGTTTTCGCAACGTCTGCAACGCTTTCCTTGCTTGTAGAGGATTGCAGATTAAGGAGCGAAACCAAGGCGTCTATTACCTTTGAATGGAAAGGTGAATTCTCAGGTGTAATGCGGTGTAAGCCGCCTGCCTGATATTTTGCAACAAATTCATCAACCAGTCGTGTAAGCTCTTGGCGGTCATCAACGCCAACAAGCCTTTTTAAGTTGAAGGTAGCTTCCTTAAGGAAATCTATATTGTCATTAAATCTTGAAAGATTATAGGTTGTAATGGAAATGTTTTTTGCAAGCTTAGGTGTGAAAAGTATACTTTCCTCAACCTCCTTTAAAACAGCAAGCGTGCTGTCCTTTAGGGCGGGGAAGTTTTCATAAGCCTCGTTTGAGGAAAATTTAATAATAAGGTCAGTAAGCTTTTGGGTTAAATCGGGACTTGAGGCAACGCTTTCCTTTAAGAAGGAAAGGTTGTTTATAACAGCTCCTAAAATGTCATCCTTATACAAAAGATTGTTTACAGACTTAAGCTCGTTTGCAACAGCCTTAAGTAAGGTTGTGTTGTCCGGGTTTTCAACACATACTCTTCTCAAAAAATCGAAAAACTCGCCCTTGAAGCCGGTGGATTCCTTTTCCTGACGCACCATTTCGTTTGCGATATCTTCAGTAGGTACAAACATTTTGTTAACGTACTGTTCAATTTGCTCTGTCGTAGTGGTGTTTTTTGCGGAGAGAAGCTTAAAGGTTTCCTCAAGTAAAAATATGTTTTTTAAGTAGGTAGCTGCTACCGCAGGGTCTCTTAAAAGCGTAAGTAAAATGGTAGGGGCATCCTGACCCTCAAGAAAGTTTGTGTTATGCTTTAAAATCTCGCTTTGATTATGAGTCTGTATAACCTTTGTAGGGTCTTGAATATTAAAAGGAACAGTAGGCTCTACCTGTGGCTTTAATTGGGCAGACTGGTTCTTATTTACGTAAGGGGTAACTATTCTTAATACGTCAGCCAACAACACCACATCCTTTGCAAATTTTCGTTTCAAAAGAGCATAACTACTCTATGATAGTATTTATTATAATATATCACAAAAAAGACGACAAAATCAAGATATTTTGTCAAAATATCTAAAAAACCCTTGATTTTTTCCAAAATAATGGTATAAATATATTATAGGGATGTTATGCAATGACATCAGAAATTAAGGGAGGTCTTACAATATGGGAATCGTTGAACCCGGAATGGAAGCCATGTTGGATGTTTTCGTCCATGAAACTGACACAATGTTGGAGGAGCTGGACGAGGTACTTATAGAGTCTGAAAAGGCTCGTAATATTGATGATGATAATATAAACACTATTTTCAGAATCACCCATACAATTAAGGGCTCTGCAGCAATGATGAACTTTGAGGGAATGTCTAATCTTGCACATTCAATCGAAGATGTTTTCTACATTCTCAGAGAAAGTCCGGAAAAGCTTAAAATAGTTTTCGATACTATTTTCGATTTAGTTTTCCAATCTTCAGATTTTCTTAAGGATGAGCTTAACCAGATTCGTACAGGTGTTTATGAGCCGAACGACCCTACCGAGCTTATAGATAAAATCCACGCACAGGTTGCTGTATTAAAGGGAGAAGCACCTGCAGAAGCAGCAGCGGAAGTAGCAGCTGAGGGTGAAGCTGCAGTAATTGATGCAGATGAGGATTCCGAAACCATACATATCTTCTTTGACGACGGCTGTCAAATGGAAAACGTTCGTGGTTTTATGATTGTTTCTCAGCTTGAAAAGGTTTGTGATTCAGTTAAAACTATTCCTGCAAATATTGAAACGGACCCTGAAACAGCGGCAGAAATCGAGAAAAAGGGCTTGTTTATTACAATTAAGCCTGCAGAGGCTTTACAAGAGGCAATTGAAACAGTTGAATCTGCTTTGAGCGTTAAAAGCTACGAGGTAATTGCTAAGGGAGAGGTTGCTGCCGAGGTAGAGGCAGCGGATGAGCAAGCTGCTCAAGAGGAAGCACCAAAGCCTGTTGAAGAGGTTAAAACTGAGGAAATTGCAAAAGAGGTTGCAGAGGCTAAGGCAGCTGCAGCACCGCAGCAAAAGGCAAATGCAAAGCCTGCTGCAAAGGAAAATGCAAAGCAGAGTCTTTTAAGCGTTAACCAAGCAAAGCTTGACAAGCTTATGGACCTTGTTGGAGAAATTGTTACTACTGAATCTATGGTTGCACGTAACCCTGACATTCAGGACTTAAAGCTTGACAATTTCACAAAATCACTCCGCGAGTTAGATAAGCTTACCGACGAGCTTCAGGATATAGTTATGTCAATAAGAATGGTTCCGCTCCAGGGTACCTTCCACAAGATGAGCAGAATCGTTCGCGATATGAGCAAAAAGCTCGACAAAAAGGTGGAGCTTGTTACAATAGGTGAGGATACAGAGGTAGATAAAACAATTAACGACGCTATTGTTGACCCTCTTATGCACATGGTAAGAAATGCTGTTGACCACGCTATTGAGTCACCTGAGCGCCGTAGAGAATTAGGCAAGCCTGAAACAGGTACGGTTACTCTTTATGCCCGTAATGCAGGCGGTGAAATTTTAATAGATATAGCTGACGACGGTGCCGGTCTTGACCCGCAAAAGCTTATTGCAAAAGCAAAGGAAAAGGGTATTTTAACAAAGCCGGAAAGTGAGTATACAGACAAGGAAGCATTCCAGCTTATTATGGCTGCAGGCTTCTCAACCAACTCCACTGTTACTGAATTCTCGGGCAGAGGCGTTGGTATGGACGTTGTAAGAAAGAACATTGAACAAATTAACGGCTCAATTTCCATAAACAGCGTTAAGGATGAGGGTACAACCTTCACAATTAAAATTCCGCTTACAATTGCTATTGTTGACGGTATGAATATTGGTCTTGGTAACAACGTATTTACCTTACCAATTACCTCAATTAAGCAGCTGTTCAGACTTTCGGACGAGTCATCAATTGTTAAAAACACAAACGGTGCAGAAATGATTATGATTCGCGGTGAGTGTTACCCGATTTACAGATTACACAAGGTATTCGGCATAGGCGACAGTCAAAAGCCGTTTACAGACGGTCTTCTTATTCACGTTGAAAGCGGTAACGGTAACGCTTGCTTCTTTGCAGACGAGCTTTTGGGTGAGTATCAGGTTGTTGTTAAGCCATTCCCCGTGCTTTTCAACCACTACGGCTTAAAGAAAATGGGACTTTCCGGTTGTAGTATTCTTGGTGACGGCAGCATAAGCCTTATTATAGATGCAGCAACCTTGATAGCAAACAATAAAAGATAACTAAGAGGAGAAATATATCATGAATGAAAATGCAACAATGAACAACGACGTAATTGAAGAGTTAAGCAACAGATATTTATTATTCAGAATCGACGAGGCTTACTACGGCTTATCACTTACGTCTGTTCGAGAGATTATTCAAGTTCCTAAAATTACAGATATTCCCGGTACACCTGATTACGTTAAGGGTATTATTAACCTTCGTGGCGGTGTTGTTCCGGTAATTGACGTACGCCTTAAATTTGCTATGCCTGAGCGCGAATACGACAGCCAGACCTGCATAGTTGTTCTTGACGTGCACGACACAAGCGTTGGCTTAATTGTTGACCGTGTTTCAGAGGTTGTAACAGTAGAGCAGTCACAGCTTGTAGCACCACCTGATATGGGTGACGTTGTAAGCAATTACCTTGATTCAGTTTCTGAAATCGGTGACAAAATTGTTCTTAATATTGACTGTGTTAAATTCTTAGAGCAAGACGTAAACTCACTTCAATTATAATATACGAAAAATTAAAGGAGAACCGCGCATGATTGCTCAAAACAGTCCAATTGTAAGTATTACAGATGCAGAGTTTGAAAAAATTGTAGGCTTTGTTTACAAAACCTACGGCATAGATTTAAGAAAAAAAAGACAACTTATTGAGGGTCGTCTTTCACAAACTCTCAAAACAAAAGGACTTACAAGCTTTGACCAGTACTTTAAGCTTCTTCTTGATGATAAAAGTGGTACGGAAATGAATTTATTCCTTAATAAAATCACCACAAACCACTCTTATTTCGGCAGAGAAAACGAGCATTTTGAGTTTCTGCAGAACGTTGCCCTTCCGGACCTTGAAAAACGCAGGCAAAAGGAGCTCAGAATATGGAGCGCGGGCTGCTCTGCAGGTCAGGAAGCATACAACATAGCTATGACAATGGACCAATATTTTGGCCCTAAGAAAAATCTTTGGGATACAAGAATTCTTGCAACCGATATTTCCACAGCTGTGCTTGAAAAAGCCAAAATTGGTGCGTATTCTGCCGATAATCTTAAGGATTTACCGCCGGTATGGCGTTCAAAATACTTTAAAATGCAGCCCGACGGCAGCTATCAGATTTCTGAAGCAATGCGTAATGAGGTTATATTTAAGGTGTTTAACCTTATGGACGAAATTGTCTATAAAAAGCCGTTTGACATTATTTTCTGTCGTAACGTTATGATTTATTTTGATGCTGAGACAACAAATAAGCTCGTAAAGAGATTTTATGATGCAACCGCAGAAGGCGGTTACTTATTTATCGGTCATTCAGAATCAATAGATAAAGAATATACCGGCTATACATATGTCAGACCATCTACTTACCAAAAAATTACAAAAAAATAACCGAAGGTCGGTGAATTAGTTGTCTATTCGTGTTCTTGTTGTTGATGATTCTATAATTTTCAGAACAAAACTACAATTATCACTTAGTCAGGATAAAGAAATTGAGGTTGTGGGCAGTGCTATAAACGCAAAGGACGCAATGGGTAAAATTGAGGAATTGAACCCCGACGTTGTTACTCTTGACGTAGAAATGCCCGGTATGAACGGAATTGAGTTCTTGAAAACTCTTATTCCGAAAAGACCTATACCGGTAGTGGTTGTCAGCTCACTTCCTATAAATGCACTTGATGCACTTGATGCAGGTGCAGTTGATTTTGTTAAAAAACCGGATGCAAGCCAGGAGGCAATAAAGGAATTCTTTATAGAGTTAACCGAAAAGGTTAAGGTTGCTTCTAAGGCAAAGGTTAAAAGGATGAAGCCTATAAGCGAGGTTAAGCAAGCTTCACAGCAGACAAGCGCACTCGCTTCAATGGTTAACGTTAAGGCAAACACCAAGTCCGTTATTGCGATAGGTGCTTCAACCGGCGGAACAGAAGCAATAATTGAGGTTGTTAAGGATTTTCCTGCAAATACCCCCGGTGTTGTTATTGTTCAGCATATGCCGCCTAAGTTTACAGACCTTTACGCGCAAAGACTTGACAAAATTTGTAAAATGCGTGTTAAAGAGGCGGAGGATTTTGACCGAGTTGTACCCGGTCAGATTATAATTGCAGCAGGTGAATATCACCTTACTCTTAAGGAGGATGCCAAGGGCTACTATATAAGAAGCCAGCGTGGAGAAAAGGTTAGCGGCCACTGTCCTTCAGTAGACGTAATGTTTGATTCTGTTGCAAGAGTAGCAGGCAAAAATGCTGTTGGCGTTATTCTTACGGGTATGGGTGCAGACGGTGCAAAGGGCATTAAGTTCTTAAAGGATACCGGTGCTTATACCATTGGTCAGGATAAGGAAACCTGCGTTGTTTACGGTATGCCTATGGAGGCTTACAAAATAGGCGGTATTTCCCGTCAGCTTCCGTTAGACCAAATTGGCTCTGAGGTAATTTACCAAATAAACAAAACAAACAAATAAAAAATAAAACGGATGCGAAAGCATCCGTTTTTTGTTTTGTACATATTGTTTTTACTTTTTTATAATCAGTGCTGTGGATTTATTTTTGTTGTAATAAATTTATCCATTGAAATGAGTAATAAGCTCTTTGCTTTCTAATGTCTATTTATAGCTTCTTTTGTTATCTGTTAACCCTAACATATAGTCTAAGCTAATGTCGTAATATTTTGCCAGTTTAATAAGAACTTCGGTAGGAATATCTCGTATACCCGCTTCGTAACGGGAATAGCACACCTGAGTACAGCAAAGATATTCAGCAATATCTTTTTGTAAAAGGTCGGAATCTTCGCGTAACTCACGAATTCTTTTGTACATTCCCATCACCACCTAAAATTAATAAAAATATTATACAAAAACCATTTTGGTATATTGACATATAAACCGAAATGGTATATATTCTATGTATAAGCAATCATAGATATACAATTACTGTATAAATGTTTTTGGGGGATTGAAAATGAAAAAGGTATTAAGTTTGTTTTTAGCGTTTATTTTTGTAATCGGTGTTTTTGTATCTGTACCGATTTCTGCAAATGCAGCAAATATTTATGATTTGACTTTTGAGCTTAATGAAGATGGTAAATCATATTTTGTCAGCGATTGTTCATATGAAGCAACAGGAGAAATAGTGATTCCTGAAAGCTATAATGGTTTGCCTGTTACAAAAATTGGTAAGGAAGCATTCTTTAATATACCGCATATAACAGCTGTTCATATGCCGAGCACCGTAACAACTATTGGCGAGTATGCTTTTTGGGAATCTGCTGAGATTGAAGTCATTACGGGGTATGAAAATGTAACGGAAATAGGAAAAAGTGCGTTTCAAGGATGCAGAAATCTTAAAGCACCTATATTTCCTAAAAATGTTACTGCTATAGGTGATTCAGTGTTTGCTTATTGCAGGAGTTTTGAAAGTATAGAGATACCTGAATATGTTACAAGTATAGGTGATAGTGCATTTTGTGAATGTATTAAAGCAAAAACGATAAAACTTCATGATGGAATAAAATCTATAGGTATTTTTGCATTTGCAAGCTGTGCTTCGTTAACAGAAATAAGTTTGCCGAAAGGGTTAACAAAGATTTCTGAAAGTATGTTTGCTACTTGTTTCTCACTTAAAAAAATTAACATTCCGGAAAGTGTAAAAACAATAGAAAGAGAAGCTTTCAGTAGTTGTGAAGCACTTGAGGAAATTGTGATTGTAGATGGTGTTGAGTCAATTGAGACATATACTTTCAGTAATTGTAAAAACCTTAAAACGATTGTGATTCCGGAAACTGTTACCCGAATATCAGGATATGCTTTTTTGAATTGCAAGTCATTGGAAAAGGTTATGTTTAAAGGTAGTAGAACTCAATGGAATTCTATTGAAATTGCTCCTCAGGAAAACGAAAGTTTAATTAATGCCAATATAGTTTGTGCAATAGAGGATAAACCAATAACTCTTTCAGTGCCAAAAGTAACAAGCAAAAATATATCAAACGGTATTGAGGTAACTTGGAACGCTGTGGCAAATGCAGAAAGCTACACAGTTTACAGACGAGTATATAACGAGAGTACAAAAAAATATTCCGGATGGTCTACGCTTAAAACAGGATATAAGGGAACAAGCCTTGTAGATAAAAATGTTAAATTCGGAACTATTTACAGCTACACAGTACGTGCAGTGAACGGTGACGTAAGAAGCGACTTTAAAGCTGCAACAGGCACAAGAGTTAACGTAATACCAACGGTAACCATTTCAAATGTAAGTAACGGTGTTAAGGTTAGCTGGTCTAAGGTTGAAAATGCAACCGGTTACACAATTTACAGTTCAACCTACAATGCAAAAACCAAAAAATGGGGCGGTTGGGTAAATCGCGGCACAGTGAAGGCGGAGACTACAAGCTGGACAGATAAAACTGTAAAAAGCGGCGTATACTATAAGTATACGGTAAGAGCATGTAAGGGAAGCTTTAAAAGCTCTTACAAAGCAAGTGATAAAGTATGGTTCCTTGCTCAACCAACCGTAACAGTAAAAGCGGTTAGCAGCGGTGTGAAGGTTTCTTGGACACAAAGCAGCGGAGTGAAGGGATATACAGTATATCGTTCAGAGTATAATTCAGCTACAAAAAAATGGTCTGGATGGAAAAATATGGGTACAACCGGTAAGGATAAAAAGACCTGGACAGACAAATCTGCCAAAAAAGGTGTAATCTACAAATACACCGTGCGAGCTGTGAACGGAAATTACAAAAGTACCTTTAAAGCAAGCAATAGCGTAAAAAGATAAGGCTTGTTGAAGGGATTCGGTATTTTGTTTAAAAATAAAACGGATGCGAAAGCATCCGTTTTTTGTTTTGTACATATTGTTTTTATTTTTTTATAATTTTTATAATCAGTGCTGTGGATTTGAACGAAGGCTTATTACCGCTTTAATGAGTGCATCTGTAATTGTCTTCTGTGGTATTTCCTGCTCAGCCTTTCTTAAGTCCTCCTGCGTGCCTGCAACGTATTTTGTTTCCGCAACGTTCAAAGCAAAGGCTGCAACGTAGCATTTACATTTATCGCAGGTACACACGTTGAATTTTTTCATAGCTGAATCAAGGTAGCCAAGCACTAAATTTTCCATTATGTTTATAACGGTAATCTCCGTGCCCGGGTCACACATATACGTGCTTGAAAAAACCTTTTTTCTTAAATTCTGGAACGCGTCGTGGTCGTTTTTTTCAGCCTCGGTTGCATTCTCACCAATGTGATTTGCATTGTAAACGGTTGAAAATGGGTTATCTGCAATTGCAGGAAGAATTTTCTGGAACATCAAGTCCTTGTCAAGCTCACGCTTTGTTTTTGCCATCAGATAAGCCCCCTTTCAAAAAGCTCGTCCACTAAGGCAATGTAATCTCTGACAACCGCGTTTCTCGGAGCGTAATCAATAATATCCTCCTGTAAAGCGGTCATGGCATTGCTTATAACTGTGCTGTGACGAATGCTTGTGTCAAGCAAGGTCATATTAAGCGCCTTGCAAAGTTCCTTTGCAGTTTCTCTTGTTACCTTGCTTAATTCCTCTCTTGGGTAATAACGGCAAAGGAACATACCGCCAAGCAATAAATCGGGGTTAAAGGCTTGCTTAATTCTTGAAATTGTTTCATGAACCTGAATAACACCGCGAAGGCTGTAGCCGTCGCAAAGACCGGGTACTAAAACAACGTCAGAAGCGGTAATTATGTTTGCGGAAATAAGACCCAACTCGGGTGGAGAGTCTATTACAATAAAGTCGTACATATTCTCAAGCGGCTTAAGAACGTTTTTAAGAATGGCTTCTGTGCCGGGACCCGAAAACTCTCTTTCAACGTTACCTAAAAGACCGTCCGTAGGAAGAATATCTAAAACGGGTGCGTGCTGAATAGCCTCTATAACGGAAACCTTATTTTTAATTACGTCGTAAATAGTAGGGTGCTCACGAGTGTCGGCACCTACGCTAAAGGAAAAGTAGCCCTGCGGGTCAAAGTCAACGCCGAGCACCTTATAGTTTTTGTGTTTAAGGCAAACTGCAATAGCATTTGCAGAAGATGTTTTACCAACACCGCCTTTTTCATTTATCAAAGAAATAATCTTTGCCAAATAAATCACCCCTTAAAACAATATTGTAGCATAAACGTTTTAAAAAATAAAGAGTATATTTCAAAATTACCTTTAGAGTGGGTAAATTATATCCGAACCAGCCTTAAATGGCAATATTTCGGCTAGTTTGTCCGGTTTGCCCTTGAAAGGCGCCAGCCTTTCTGCAGTCAAATACGAACAAAATATCTCGAAAACTCACTCATTTAAGGTCGAAGAATTTTGTGGATAAGTGTTTTTCACACAGATGAGGCAAAAACGCAGCAAATCCTTTCGGATTTGCGAGTATTTAAACAAAATATGTGGGGGAAAGACTATCCCAAAATCTGATTCGGATACACTTTACCCACTCTAAATAGTATGTTTTATATACTAAAGCGCGGAAAATCCGAAAACCTTAAAAAATTTGAAAAAAACTGAAAAAATTTTCAAAAAAGACTTTAGTTTTTAAAAAACCGTAGAACAACTATAAGTGAGATATAAAAACAAGACTCGAAATGGCTCTTGTTGACTAATAAAAATCCATAAGGAGGTATTGTTGTGGATATAAATTCAATCAGAAATTATTACACAAGAAACAACGTTAATAACGTTTACACAAAGGACGTGAGCGCTAAAAGTGCAGACGCTGTTGCTAAGGCTTCAGCAGGCAACGTTGACGTTGTAGATTTTGGCGCAAAGGGTGCTGAAAAGTCAACCTACGACAAGGCAGTTATGAACTTTAAGGTTGCTTACAATAAGCCAACTGACGCTGCGAGAATTAATGAGTTAAAAGAAAAATATCAGGGTGACGCTTGTCCGATATCATCTTCTGAAATTGCAGGTGCAATTATCAGCAACGTTATCGGCTTTAATCGCTAATGCTGTTTTCGGAGGAAAATATGAAATCAAATATCAGTGAATATAAAGCTGTTTTAGAGGAGTGCCTTGCCGAGTGCAAAAAAATGCTCGACTTTGAAGCACAAAAAAGAAAGGCTCTTTTAGAGAGTGATGCTAACAGCCTTACCGTTATTCTTCAATCACAGCAGGCGACCATGATGCGACTTGAAAACGTAGAAAAGAAAAGAGTTGCCGCACAGGAAAAGGCAGGCTTCGGTGAGATGAAGGCAGATGAAATTATTGAGAAAATTGAGGATGCCGAAGAAAAAAACAGCTTTAGTGTTACAGTAAATGAATTAAGAGGTATTGTTGAGGAAATTCAGAGACTCAACAAGATTTCCATAGATATTGCAAAGTCCAACCTTAAAATGGCAAATACGATTTTGCAACAGCAGCAGTCAGACAATGCTGGCGTTTATACTTCAAGCGGTGAGAGTGCAAATTGGTCCAGCTCATCCTTTGAAGAGAAAGTATAAGGAGTGTTAATTTTGAGACCTACCTTTATGGGCGTTGAAACCGCCAAAAGTTCTATTTTTACAAATCAAAAATCTTTAGATATAGTTGGTAACAACCTTGCAAACGTTGATACAGACGGTTACACAAGACAAAGGGTCGACAGAGCTGTTATAGCAGTCAATACGTCTACACAGCGTGTTGCATACGACGGAATCGGTCTTGCAGGACAGGGCGTTCAGGCAACAAGTATAAGCCAAATGAGAGATGCCTTTCTTGACAAGCGTTTCAGAGAAGAAAATGCGCAGGCTTCCTTCCATGACCAGTCAGCAACAATTCTTTCTGATATTCAGTCTGCATTGGGTGACGGTGCTGACATTACAGACGAATCCGGTCTTTTAGGAGCTATTCAGCAGATTTATACAAATCTTCAGAATTTCATTTCCTCACCTGTTTCCGACTCAGAGGCAAACCTTGTAATGTCTGCGTTTAAGAACTTAACTCAGGTTCTTTCACAAATGAACGCAAGACTTGACAACGTGCTTAAGCAGCAGTATACAGATATGACTGTTACTGTAGATAAAACAAACAGAATATTAGAGCAAATTTCTCACATTAATAAAACTATTCGTGACAATATTGCTACAGATAATGATTACCAGGCAAACGAGCTCTTAGACAGAAGAAATTTACTTTTAGATGAGCTTTCAGGCTATTGTGACATTCACGTTACTGAAAATATGGATGGTACAATTGACTTAGACATTGGTGACCACAATGCAATTGACGGCATTAAGTACAACGTGCTTAATCTTTATCAGAATCAGGACGGCACAGTTGCTGTTACCTGGAGTGATACAGGTAAAAACGTTAAGCTTACAGGCGGTTCAATTCACGCTTACGTTGAATTCCTTAACGGTCGCGGACCTTGTATGCAAAGCGGTAACGAAACTGCTGCAAACGGTCTTATGTACTACCGCGACAGAATAGATTCGATTGCAAGCGCATTTGCAAAAATAGCAAACAGCTCAATTCCTGAATATGATGAAACAACCGGTCAGCCTAAGGTAGATGCAGACGGTAAGGTTGTTTACAAAATATTACTCGCAGGTAAAACAGAAAGCGGTAAAACAAACTCAAAAATCCCTGTTACTGCAGCAAACATTTCACTTAGTGACGAGTGGGTAAATAATGCGGCAGGCTACTTTATTTATAACAGAGGAGAAACAATTGAGGATTACGCTTCAAACTTAGCATCTGCTCTTATTGAAGATAAGTTTACGTTTGAGGCTTACGGTGAAACCTTCACAGGTACGTTTGCAGAGTATGAAATCGACTTCTTAGGTAAGCTTGCTACAGAAATCAGTTTCCAGGAGGGCAGGCACGACGCTACAGAGCTTGTTGCAAACGATTTCCAGGGTCAGCGTGATTCAATTTCAGCAGTTTCTTCTGACGAAGAGGCAGCAGATATGATTGTTTATCAAAAGGCATACGAAGCAGCATCACGTTTAATGACGGCTATGGATGATTTGCTCGATACAATTATAAACAGAATGGGTCGTGTAGGACTTTAATCTAATGAAAGGGTGAATAAGCAATGAGAGTTGCAGATAAAACAACGCAAAGAAACTATATTAAATATCTCAACAAAGCAAGAAATGACTATGCTGAAACAAATATGAAAATTGCTTCAGGTAACCGTTTCATTGAGTTGTCCAAGGACGTTTCTGCCGGTACAAGAATGCTTAACTCAAGAGTAGAGCTTTTCAAGGCAGACAAACAGCTTTCTAACGTTCAGGCTATTAACAGTGAATTTAAAGCGGTTGAGGACTCAATGCTTTCTATGAACGACGTGCTTAATGAAATCATAGGTACAAAGCTTATTAAAGCTTCCTCTGAAACCGTTGGTGAAACAGGTCGTGTAACAATTGCTGCTGAGCTTAAATCTATGAAGGAAGAGATTATTCAGTTCGCAAACTTAAAGTTCGCTACTAAATATCCCTTCGGCGGCTCTACTGCAAAGGTTGCTCCGTTCTCATTAAGTGACGACGGCAAACTCCTTTACAACGGAGTAGACGTTAACTCTGTTCAGCAAAGAGCAGACGGAACAAGATTTTATGTAGATGAAAACGGTGTTGAACAAGAAATAACAAAGGATAATCCTTTGTATATAGATATCGGCTTAGGTGTTCGTGTAGACGGTACCTCATTCAACTCTGTTTCAGGCTTTGAGGCATCATTCTCGGGTCTTCAAATTTTAGGCTTCGGCACAGATGCTGACACAGGCTATTCAAACAATATAATTAACCTTATAACAGACCTTGAGGATGCACTTGTTAATTATGACCCTGACAGATTCCATTCTCTTCAGGACCACCTTACTGCAAGGGTAGACGTTTTCAGAACAAACATTACAGATATGGGTGCGAAAACCAACTTCCTTGACACAATGGAGGAAAGACTTCAGAACCAGGTAGATAACTACAAATTCAGAATAGATGAGCTTGTAGGTATAAATGATGCCGAGGAAGCAACTAACCAATCAATGAACGACTACATTTTAAAGGCAGTTATTCAGATGGGCTCACAAATACTTCCGGTTTCATTATGGGATTATTTAAGATAAGGCTTATAAAAACAAAATTAAACGGATTTAATTTTATAGTGTTGATTCACTAATTTTAGGAGGAAGGGATTTCAATGCAAGTTATCGAAATTAAAACTACGCCGGGTAAATACGAATTAGAAGTAACACCTGCAAAGTTAGAATATGATAATGATGCTGTCCGCGATATGCACGTGCAGACAACACCGTCTACACTTAAAATTGATGCTAAAAATATATCTGTAAAAATCGATAGTTATGAAAGCCGTAAATCTATAGGCTTAATGACTATGGGTGACAGATTCAGCTACGAGGCAAACCGTGGCAAGCAGCATATTGAGGAAAAAACAAGAGAATACGTGGATATAGGCAAGCAAATGTCCAATATTCACGAGGGTGCAAATATTCCAAGCATTATTGCACAAAAAAGAATAAACGAAGGCGCTTCACAGCTTGTTACTGCATATTTCCCAAGCGTTGGCCCAAGCATTTCATGGGAGCCGAATGACCTTAATATGGAGTACACACCTGCTAACGTAGATATTAATTGGCAAGAGCTTGACCGCTCAATGACCTACATTGCAGGTAGCGTTAAATTCAACGTTGTTCAGCGTGCAAGTGTAGATATTGAATACGTTGGCGGTCCTAACTATTTCCCGAAAAGCTCAGACCCTGACGCTGCACAAGACGCTGAGTAAAACACAAGGAGTCAAAAAATATGATTTATAAAACAAGAGACTTTGGTGAAAGAGAAATTCCGGATTCAAAGGTTATAGTTTTTAAACAACCAATTTTTGGTTTTGATGATTACACACGTTATACCTTAATTTATGACGAGGAAATTGGTGAGCAGATTGTTTGGTTACAATCTCTTGATGAGCCGGAGCTTTGTTTCTTGTTGTTCAACCCCTCGCAATTCGAAAGCTTTTACAAGCCCGAAATAACAGATGAGGATGAAAAGCTTTTAGGTACGGGAGAATACGTTTGTTGGTCAATTCTTTCCTTAAAGGAGGATTTTGAAGCATCAACAGTAAATTTAAAAAGTCCTGTTATTATTAACAGCACCACAGGCGTAGCTGCGCAAATTATTTTAGAGCAGGACTTCCCCGTAAGACATCCTATAATGGAGGGGGAAAAATAATATGTTGTTGTTAACCAGAAAAGAAGGCGAATCTTTAATAATAGAGGTTGAGGGTCTTCAGGAACCAATAGAAATCAAGGTTGTAGATATAAACAACCAGGTAAGAGTAGGCGTTACAGCACCAAAGGCTTGTAAAATATGGCGTGAAGAATTGTACCAGACAATTCAGGCAAACAAGCAAGCAGCAGCTCCCGCAGAGCTTCCTAAGGCAAACCTTAAATCAATGGTTAAAAAGCTTAGTGACGGTGCAAACGATAAATAAAGACGAACAAGGAAAGGGGTGTTAACGTTATGTCTCAGCTTTATGAAGACGTAATAGGTTGCCTCCGAGAAAAAACAAGACTTCTTAACGAGGTTGAAAAGTTAACCGACTTAATGGCGGTTGTACCGCAGGAAGAGCTTTTAGATTGTACAGAAAAACGCGGTAAGCTTGTAGATGAAATAAAAATTATAGACGATAAGCTCAGAGAATTTGCAGGTATGGACAACGCAGTAAGAAACGTGCTTAACAACGTTTGCGAAAAAGATGAGTTGACCGACGACCTTTCAAGAATATATGTAGAGGTGCTTGCTGTAAATGCTGTGCTAAACAGAATAAACAGCAACGACGACGTTATTAAAAACCGAATAGAGTACGAAAAAGAAAAAATTCTTAATAAAATACAGGTTTTTAACCAAGGCGGCGAGGCTGCCACTCAAAGGTATTACAAGTCTGTGCATGGCACAAGCTTTGCAACAGTCAACGTTTCCAGAGACATTAAGATATAAAGGAGTTGTTTTAAATGAATGTGAACTCAACATCTTCAGTTAGCTCTAATAATGGCTTTTCCGGTATGATTTCCGGTATGGATACCGACAGCTTAGTTGAAAAATTATTGTCAGGTACTCAATCTAAGATAGATAAACAAAAAGGCTTAAAAACTCAGACAGAGTGGAAAATAGAAAACTATAGAGACGTTATAACACAAATCAATAGCTTTTCAAGCAAATATTTTAACACTGCTTACGGCGCAAGCAGTAAGAACAACTTATCATCTGCAGCATTTTTCAATGCAATGACCTCTAAGGTATCAGGTGGTAATGCGGTTAAGATTATATCCTCTGCAGCAGGTGCTTCAACTGAGGATATGAACATAATTGTTAAGCAGCTTGCTTCTAAGGCAAAGCTTTCATCCTCAGTAAACGTAAGCGGTGAATCAGTGCTTCAGGGCGGTAAGGTTAATATTGAACAAATCAAGTCAACTATTGACCAAAACGGCGAATTCACCTTTACTCTTTCTTTAGACGGCGCACAGAAGGCTATAACCCTTAAGAAAGAAGATATAATGGACGCTGACGGTAACATAACAGAGGATTCCGTTATAGATGCTTTAGGTAAAGAAATATCTCAAAAATTCGGCGGCTACGTAAAATTAAACACCACAGAGGTTGACGGTGCTAAAAACGTAAGCTTAGCTATTGATTTTAACGGTGAAAAGGGTCACGAATTAAGAATTACCGGTGCTAATGCAGGTGCTTTCGGCTTTGAGCCGGGCGCTTCAACAAGAATAAGCACCTCTTCAAAATTAAGCGATTTAGGCTTAACAGGTGACAGCTTCTCATTTGAAATCAACGGTGAAAAATTCTCATTTACTAAAGACAACACCGTAGCAGATGTTATAAGTGCTGTAAATAAGAGTGATGCAGGCGTTAAGCTTTCATACTCTTCTATTTCAGATTCCTTCTCATTAGAGGCTACAGAATCAGGCTCAAAGTTCGGCATAAGCATTAACGAAACAGAGGGCAACTTCTTATCAAAGATTTTCGGTAGTGACAAGTTTGAAAACGGCGCATTAAAGGCAGATGCAGTAGTAGCAGGTCAGGATGCAATAGTATCCATTAACGGCAACGAATTCTCAAGAACCTCAAACAACTTTACAATAGACGGCGTTACATTACAGCTTACAGCGGTAAGCGCACAAAAGTATGATGGTGCAGGCAACGTTATCGGCTACGAGGAAACCAAGGTTTCTACCGAGCGTGATACAGAGGCTATTTTCGAAACAATTAAATCCTTTGTTGAAGATTACAACAAAATGATTGAAAAGCTTAACGGCTACGTTTACGAAGAGCCAACCTACCGTAAATATGCACCTCTTACAGATGCACAGAAGGATGAAATGACTGAAAGTCAGATTGAAAAATGGGAAGAAAAGTCAAAGCAAGGTCTTCTTTACGGTGATTCAACCATTCGTAACTTCCTTCAGAATATGAGAAGTGCACTTTATACAAAGTCAACAACCTCAAAAATTGCTCTTTATGATATTGGTATTGAAACCTCAAGCAATAAAGAGGACAGAGGTAAGCTTGTTATTGATGAAGAAGCACTTAAAAAGGCTCTTTCAGAAAACGTTGAAGAGGTTGAAAAATTATTTGTCGGTACAAACGGTCTTGCAGATAAGCTTTCAGATATTATGGACCGTACCGCAAAGGTTAGTGCGGCAACTCCGGGTGAATTGGTTCGCATTGCAGGTGCAAAAGAGTCAAAGGCTACACAAACACAGTCTACTCTTTACAACGAGCTTAGAAAAATTGATGAAAGAATTTCAGTTCTCAATACAAGATATAACAAAGAAAAGGATAGATATTGGAAGCAATTTAACGCTATGGAAACTATCATTTCTAACTACAGCTCACAGAGCGCATATCTTGGTCAACAATTTACCTATTGATTTTTTTGGAGAAATAGTATAAAATGAGGGTGTATTATGGTAAATAATCCGTACCAACAGTACTCACAGCAGTACAAACAACAATCTGTTATGTCTATGACTGCTGTGGAAATGCTTACTGCATTATATGACGCTGCTATGAAGGATTTTGAATTAGCAAAAATTGCACACGGCAAAAACGATATTCCCGGAGTGAATAAAAATCTTCAGAAGGTACAAGCAATTTTCAGGTATTTAAGAGGCAATCTCGATTTTAAATACGAAATATCTAAAAATCTTGACCAGCTCTACGAGTATTTTTTAAACGTTGCAATTCAGGCTAACATAAAAAAAGATTTTTCGCAGGTTGATGACGTTATTGTGATGATAAAAGAGCTTCGCGATACATACGTTCAAGCCGACAAAATAGCTCGTTCATCCGGTGCAGGAGCTTAAAATTGTTAAATTTTAAGGAGAACTACTATGTTTTTTAATTCTTATGATTTTAAATTGCTTGAGGCAGGTACAAATCTTGCGTGGACAAAGCAGGAGCTTCATATGCAAAATATTGCAAACGTTGAAACTCCCGGCTACAAAGCAAAGCAGCTTGATTTTGTTAACGTTTTAAGCGAGGAAAGAAGAAATATTACTGCACAGAACATAATTGAAACTCAGGTCGTTGATGACCCTACGGCTTCAGTTCGTTCAGATGGAAACAATGTTAATATGGAGAAGGAGAGCATTGAGCTTTATAAGTCTTATGCTCAGTACAGCATGTTATTAACTAAGGTTAAATCTGAGTTCGACAAGTTCGGTTACGTTTTAAACAGTAATATGAAATAAGGAGTAAATTATGGGATTTTGTAATTCATTAGATATAGTTGGTTCTGCTTTAACGGCTGAGCGCTTCAGAACAGATATTATTACACAAAACATAGCAAATGAAAAAACAACCATGACTGAAAGCGGTGAGCCTTACAGAAGACAGCAGGTTGTTTTGCAGGAACGCGCTATGACCTTTGAGGATGAGCTTTCAAAGGCACAGGGCGGCGGCGTAAGGGTAGCTCAGGTGGTAGAAAGTGAACGCGAGTTTACAAAGGTTTACGATCCTACAAATCCACTTGCAGATGAAAACGGCTACGTTACGTATTCAAACGTTGACACAACAGAAGAAATGATTGACTTAATGGCTGCATCTAATGCATACCAGGCAAACCTTACGGCGTTATCTGTTGTAAAGTCAATGATTACAAAAACACTTGAAATGAAAAAGTAATAGCTTTTAGAGCCTTTCGGTTTTTCCGAAAGGCTTATTTTTTTTGTTAAAATATTATAAAACTAACAAAAAACATTGAAAACCGACCTGAAATATGGTAAAATTATACTACTTTAGGGGATGTACGCTATTTTGGGGGTGGCGGTATGGAAAATATAGTAGGTAGAAAGGTTAAATTTGTAGAAAACGTTTTTACTGCGCATTTGCAGGAAAAGCAAATTGAAGAAAGCTACAAGTGTTTTACAGAGGATGCGGATATTTTCGGTTTAATACAGAACGGTACAATTCACGGTCTTCCTGCAATTAAGGCAGCATTGCGCACTTTTTTAACCTTTACAAACGTTAATTGCGCAGTAAGCTTTTCGGGAGAGGCAGAAAAGACAATTGCGCCGGGTGTAGACTCTGTTTATTTTGTTGCGGAAATAAAAAATAATGATACAGAGCAGGTTATGCTGTTGCGCGTTTCAGCAACGCTGGTAGAAATGGATAAGGAACTAAAAATTTCTACACTTAACGTTTCTGTTATAGATAAAAACTCGGCTCCTGTGCGCTATTTTGTTGAAGAAGCGGAGTTGGGCTACGAGGCAAGCTTTTATAGTGAGGTTTTAACTCAGGACGTAAAAGCAGGTATTTTAGGCGCCTTTGACGAGGAGGGCTTCCCGGTTTACGTGGTGGATGAAAACTTTGTTAAAATGCTTGGCTACGCAAACAAAAAGGAATTTCTTTTAGACATAAACAATAAGGTACAAAACCTTGTTTATCCGGACGATATGCCAAAGGTTGCCGAGATTTTGAGTAAGGCTAAAAAATCGGGAGATAAGTACAATATTTTGTACCGTGCAAGAAAAAAAAGCGGCAGATACATTTGGCTTAAGGAAAACGGTAAGGTTGTTAAGGTGCAGGATAAGCTTGCCTACGTAAGCGTTTGTCATGACGTTACGGAAAACGTAGAGTACAAGCAAAAGCTCAAGGATACTGAAAACCGCTTTAAGCTTGCAATAAGCGGTGCAAAAATGCTTGTGTGGGAGTATGACGTTAAAAATAAATGCGCGCGCTACCCGCAGGGTACAGAAATAGGTCAAATTGGCAGAGAGGTAATTCTTTACGACTTCCCCGACAGACTTTTTAACAAGAATGTTATTGTGGAAGAGCAGCGCGAGGAGTTCGCGGAATTTTACAGAAGAGTAGATTTTGGCGATGAGAAGGAATTAAAAAGTGTTTTCTGGATGCTTGATTCTAACTCAAACGTCAGACGCTGTGTAGAAATTCTTTACTCTGTTGTAAGAGATGAAAAGGGTAACGCTATTACGGCTTATGGTATGAGCCGCGACATTACCGAGCAAAAATTCACCGAGAAGCGCTTTAAGGAAGAGCTTGCATTCAGAAACAGAATAGGTGACAATTTGCTCTCTACAGCTTGTGTTAACCTTACTTTGGGCGTTATAGAAAACGTGAAGCACGGTGATACCTATGAAAAGGACGAAGCTGTTTTAACAACAATAGACTACCGTGAGCGCTCAGCTTTTTACTTAAAGGATTCTGATTTAACAGACGAGCAGAATTATAACGTTTCGGTAGAAAATCTTCTTAAGCTTTTTGAGCAGGATATAACCGAGGTAAGAGAAGAATATTCGGGAATAGCACCGGACGGTAAGAAAATTTGGATTCGACTTGACGTTAATATTTTAAAGAGTCCAAAAACCGGTAATATACTTGCGTTCTATTACAATAAGGATATTACCGAGGAAAAGCTCAGCTCTTTAATTTCGGAAAATATTCTTTCTCAGAACTATCTTGAGGTAGGTCTTATAGATTTAGAGTCCGACACCTACACAAGGTACCACACAGAAGGCTTCGATATAACCCAATTCAACAACACCTTCCCGTTCCAGAAGGGTATGGAAGTATTTTGTGAAAAGCGTGTTGCGGAGACGGACCGCAAGAGAGTAAGAAAATATACGTCAGCGGAATACCTTGCTTCTGCAATTGAAAAATACGGCAGTGTTGAATTTCAGTTTTTAGGGATTGACCGAGAGGGCAATGAAGAATATAACAGTATGCTGATTAAGCCCTTGAATAAGGACAAAACTGATATTTTAATTTCAACAAGGTCAAACGTAGATACAATTGTAAGAGAGGGTCAGAAAAAGGAAAAAAAGCTTAAAAAGGCAATGGAAGAGGCAAAAAAGGCTAACGAGGCACGCTCCGATTTCTTTGCGGGAATCAGCCACGATATGCGCACACCAATGAATGCAATTATTGGTATGTCTGCCTTAGGCTTAGAGGAAAGCAAGGACGAAGCTATTAAAAAGTATTTTACTAATATAGATGCCTCTGCGCACTTCCTTTTAGGACTCATAAATGATGCGCTTGACAGCTCTCAGGTTGAAAAGAATGTATTTAAATTAACGCTCGAGCCATATTCAATGCAGGAGTTCAACCGCTACGTAAATTCTGTGGTACGCTCACTTTGTGATGCTAAAAAAATCAGCTTTAATATGAGGGCTGATGAGCGTATTGCAAAATGTATAATGACGGACAGGTTAAGATTCAACCAGATTTTCTTCAATCTGCTTTCAAATGCGGTTAAATTTACTCCTGAAAAAGGAAAAATAGATTTTGATATTGAATTTATAAGCAGAGATGAAAAGGCAACTATTCAACGCTTCATAGTAACGGATACCGGTATTGGTATGAGCCGTGATTTCCAGAAGAGGATGTTCAATCAGTTTACAAGGGAGGACAATTCCTCGGTGAATTCCTCGGGTACGGGGCTTGGTCTTTTCATAACAAAATACGTAGTAGAGCTTATGGGCGGTACCATAGCTGTTGAAAGCGAGGTAGGCAAGGGTACTAAATTTATAGTGGAATTAGCCCTGCAGGAGGTGCCCGAAAGTGATACTGCTGAAATTAAAAATAGCATAGAGGCAGAGGACTACGAAAGCATTTTGAAGGGCAAAAGAGTTCTTCTTTGTGAAGATAACGAAATGAACAGCCAAATTGCAATGAGAGTTTTAGAAAAGAAGGGTATGCTCGTTGAATGGGCACCCGACGGACAAGCAGGCTTTGACAAGTTCAACAATTCGGATGAGGGCTACTACGACGTAGTGCTTATGGACGTAAGAATGCCTGTTATGGATGGTCTTGAAGCAACAAGGGTTATTCGTAACTTAGAGAGAATGGATTCTAAAAAGGTGCCTATAATAGCAATGAGTGCAAACACCAACAAAAAGGACGTTGAAACTGCCCTTAAGTCAGGCATGACAACTCACATTGGCAAGCCCTTTGACGTAAAAGACCTTTATAAAATTATAAGCCTTGAGCTTATAGAAAAATAAAAAGAATACTACAAGAAAAGACCGTAAAAAACTTGTGTTTTTTACGGTCTTTTTGCATCATTTTACTTTAAAAATAAGAAAATTGTGGAATAATATTATTAGAGGGTAATTATACCCTGTTGGTTGTTAGTAAAAAATTACAAAGGTAGGTGTCTGAATGAGCTTTATAGATACAAGCAGCTTTGGTCTTATGACCTCTTTAAATCATATAAGAAAAAACGCGAAGCTTGAAAGTAAATGGGAAAAAAGAAAACAAGAAGGCTTTTCTACAGAAGGCTTAACTGAACGCCAGAAGGACAACGTGAATTTTATTAACGCCTATAAAGAACAGCAGGAAAAGCATCCTGAAGATAAAGAGATGCAAAGAATAACAAATAAAATTTACGCGGGCGGCGATTTAACTGAGCAGGAAATGCAGTATTTGCAAAAGAAAAATCCTGTTCTGTATCAAAAAATGCGCGCAATGGAAGCAGAAGCAAAGCAATATGAAGAGGATTTAAAGCGTTGCAAAACAAAGGATGAAGCACAGCGCATCAAAATGAACAGAATAAACTCTTCCGTAGCAAGCATACGCTCAGTAGAAAATAACCCGAATATTTCTGATGCGGATAAATTAGCCTTTGCTCAGGCTGAGCAGGCTAAAATGCGAGAGATTGAAAAAATCACAACTAAATTTATAGAAAGCGGTGCTTACGCGGCTCTTCCTACAGATGCGGAAAAATTTCAGACGGAAAAAGAACTGGAGGAGGCAAAGAGAGAGGAGCTGCAGGGCGCAGAAACAGAAAAAACTCAAGAACCGGAAGAGCTTCAAGAAACAGAAAACAGGAAGCAGGAAACAGGTGAAGTTAAGACTGCAACCACAGAAGAACTTGCCGAAGCGGTGAAAACTCTTGTTGGTGAAAAAGAAAAGACAGAGTTTAAAATTGGCGATAATAAACGTAACCAAACGGAAATAGAGCTTTCTGATGAATTTAGAAAAATTAAAAATTCAAAGGCAAAAAAGGCGTACGTAAAGGCAGTGTTGGATTACAACGTTACTAATAAATAAAAATGAGGCTGTAAAACTAAGGTTTTACAGCCTTCTTTTTTTATTCATTTTTCAATATTTCACTTGCTCTTTTTAAAGCATCATCAATGTTTCTCTGGAAGTTTTCTTTACCGATTCGTGAGTAAAGACCAGACTTTTTAAAAGCTTTTAAGGGTTGATCATTCGCGTGGGAAATTATAAGTGTTTTACCCTTCTTCTCAAAGTTTTTAAGAATTGCCTCAAATGCGTGAATACCGGTTGCATCAATTGCAGGCACACTTCTCATTCTTAAAATAAGTACCTTTTTATCTGTGGAAGAAAGTGTATCTGTAAATTTTGTTGCAGCACCAAAGAAGATAGGTCCCGTAATTTCAAATACAGAAGCGCCATCAGGAATAACCTTGAGGTTAACGTTGTCGCTGTCTGTTGCTTCGTCTATTTCCTTCCAACCATAAGCGTTTGTTTCATCACTCATACGCTTCATAAAGAGAAGTGTAGAAAGAATAAGACCAACTGCAATAGCAACAACTAAGTCAAAGGCAACAGTAAGAACAAAGGTTAAAACCAAAACGAAAATATCGCTTTTTGGAGAGGTTTTTACAATTGCTTTGAATTCACGCCACTCACTCATATTGTAAGCAACTATAAAGAGAATTGCCGCAATAGTAGGCATTGGAATATATGAAGCAAGCGGCATTAAAACGAGTAAAACTAAAAGAAGAATTACTGCGTGTACCATACCTGCAATTGGTGTTCTGCCGCCGTTTTTAATGTTTGCCGCAGTTCTTGCAATAGCACCCGTTGCGGGAATACCGCCAAAGAGTGCAGAGCCTATGTTACCTACGCCTTGTGCTACTAATTCCATATTTGAGTTGTGTCTGCTACCAATCATACCATCAGCCACAACGCACGAAAGAAGTGACTCAATAGCGGCAAGCACAGCAATTGTAACAGCATCAGGGAAAACAGCCTTTATTGTTTCAAATGAAAACTGAGGAATTGTAGGAGTTGGTGCTTTTGATGAGATTTCATATAAATCACCAATGGTAAGAACATCTAAATTTAAAAAGTGAACGAGTAATGCAGAAATAAGAATTGCAAAAATTGATGGCGGAATTTTCTTTATGAATTTAGGAAATACAATTAAAATCACAAGAGAAATTACACCTATAACAGCTGCCATTGGATTTATTGTTGTAATTGAGTGTACAATTTCTTCAATTTTTTCAACTGTTTCAACAGGTGAATTTTTAAAGGTGAGACCTAAAAAATCTTTAATCTGACCTATAAGAATTGTAAGTGCAATACCTGAGGTGAAGCCTGTTGTAATTGTAAAAGGGATAAATTTAATAAGACTACCGAATTTACAAACACCCATAATAATGAGCATTACACCAGCCATAAGGGTTGCAATAACGAGCCCCGAAAAGCCATTGGTTGCAATAATGCCTGCAACAATTGAAGCAAATGCTGCAGTAGGGCCTGCAATTTGCACGCGGCTGCCGCCTAAAAAGGAGATTAAAAAACCTGCTACAATAGCGGTGTAAAGACCTTGCTCGGGTGTTGCGCCTGAAGCAAGTGCAAGTGCAATAGAAAGCGGTAAAGCAATAATTGCAACTATAATACCCGCGGTAACGTCTTTTACAAATTGACCCTTGTTGTAGTTTTTTATTACCGAAAAAAGCTTCGGTTTAAGCTTTGTCATAATACCCCGACCTAGTTTCAAATTTTTTAACAGGGGATATTATACACCTGTAAATTACACTTTTCAACAAAAATTGACACAACAAAAAAATTCCTATGTATTCACCTAAAAATTGGAATACATAGGAATAAATTTATAGAAAATTACAATACGTTATATATTTAAATTATAATTTCTCTTTCTTAAAGTGGTCATCATTCGTTGAAGCTCTATTTCAGTTCTTCTGTGCTCAGAAAAGCTTTCGGCATTTCTTAATTGCTCCTTTTGTTGTTCTAAAAGCAATTGTGCCTTTGCCTCGTCCACGTCCTCGGGCCACTCTAAAAGGTGGGTGAAAACCAAAACGTCGTTTGGTCTTACCTCCATAAAGCCGTCGCCTACAAAGGCTTTTTTGTATTCATCACCCTGGCGTATTTTAATTTCACCCGGAGGTAAAGCAACTATCATTGGCTGGTGACCATGCAGCACGCACAATTCACCGTCAAGCGCGTTGCAGGTTACAGAGTCTACCTCACCGGAAAAAAATTGCTTTTTGGGGGTGAACATCTCTAATTTAAATTTAGGCATATAATTCACACCTTTTAAAGAGTTTTTGCTTTTTCTCTTGCATCCTTAATGGAGCCTACCATAAAGAAGGCTGCCTCAGGAATATCATCTGCCTCGCCGTCAATAATTTGTCTGAAGCTTTCAATGGTGTCCTTAATAGGTACGAATTGGCCCTTAACACCCGTAAAAGCAGTAGCAACGTTCATAGGCTGAGAAAGGAATTTTTGAATTTTTCTTGCTCTGTAAACGGTAAGGCGGTCCTCCTCAGAAAGCTCCTCCATACCGAGAATTGCAATAATATCCTTAAGCTCGGAATATCTTTGTAAGCATTCCTGTACACCGCGTGCTACTCTGTAGTGAGTTTCACCAACTATTTCAGGCTCAAGAGCACGGCTTGTAGATTCAAGCGGGTCAACAGCAGGGTAAATACCAAGCTCTGAAATGCTTCTTGAAAGAACGGTTGTAGCATCAAGGTGAGTAAATATTGTTGCGGGCGCAGGGTCTGTAAGGTCGTCTGCAGGCACGTAAACAGCCTGAACAGAGGTAATAGAGCCCTTAGAGGTAGAAGCAATTCTTTCCTCTAATTCACCTAATTCGTTTGCAAGAGTAGGCTGGTAGCCAACGGCACTAGGAAGTCTGCCTAAAAGAGCAGAAACCTCGTTACCTGCCTGAACGTATCTGTAAATATTATCAATAAACAAAAGCACGTCCTGGTGACGCTCGTCACGAAGATACTCTGCCATAGTAAGACCGGTAAGCGCAATTCTCATACGGCTGCCTGAAGGCTCGTTCATCTGACCGAAAGCAAGAATTGTTTTGTTTATAACACCGCTTTCGCTCATATCGTGCATTAGCTCGTTACCCTCACGGCTTCTTTCACCAACACCGGTGAAAACCGAGTAGCCGCCGTGGTTAGTTGCAATATTATGTATCATTTCCATAATAAGAACTGTTTTACCAACACCTGCACCACCGAAAAGACCTATTTTACCACCCTTTGTGTAAGGGACGAGTAAATCTATAACCTTAATACCGGTTTCAAGCACCTCTGTAGCAGGCTTTTGCTCATAAAGTGACGGTGGGTCTCTGTGAATAGGAAGCTTGTGGTCTGCCTTTATTTCACCCTTACCGTCAATAGGTCTGCCTAAAACGTCTACGACTCTGCCAATAACGTTATCACCAACAGGCACCATAATACCATTGCCGTCTGAAACTACCTTTAAGCCGCAAGAAAGACCCTCGGTAGCTTCAAGTGCAATTGTACGTACGGTGTTTTTGCCAACGTGCATGGCAACCTCTACATGTTTGTCTGTTTCTTCAATTGTGAGAAGTGTGTTAATAGGTGGTAGCTTTCCGCTGAAGCGTACGTCAATAACCGGTCCGGAAATTTTAACTATTTCACCTTTGTAAACTATATTCATAAAATTAAATCACCCTTGTAATTCTGTTGCCGCAGCAATTTCTGTTATTTCATTAGTGATTTGAAGCTGACGAGCAGCATTAAGCTCATTTGAAAGAGCCTCAATCATTTCATCTGCATTTTTTGTAGCATTTTGCATTGCATTCATTCGTGCAATGTTTTCACTAACTGCAGACTGCATAAAAACGTCGTACATAAAGCCTGTTACGTACTGGTAAACAATTTGTTCAAAAACAGCTTCAATAGAGGGCTCGTAAATCATCTGAGCACGCTTATCGCTTTCAAAATTTATATCGATAAAATCTCGTCTTAAAAGCGGTAAAAGCCTCTTGATACACGGGGTTTGTACAGATGAAGATACGTACTCGGTGTAAACTAAGTAAACCTCTTTGTAGTTGTTTGTAAGAAACAGCTCAATAAGCTTTGAAGCAACCTGGTCTGCAAGGTTAAGTGTGGGGTGCTGAGAAGCCCCGTACCACGAAAATGCAGGCTCAATGCCACGGTTTTTAAAAAGTCGGTCACCTATAATGCCGAGGGAAATAACCATAGGGTTTTCGTGCTCTGCCATTTTTTCGAGAGCTAAATTTACAACGCTTGAATTATAACCGCCGCAAAGCCCCTTGTCAGAGGTTACCACAACAAAAACCGCACTACCTTGCTCGCGCTCTTCTATAAATTTGTTGGTTAAGTTATTGCTCTTTGTTTTTGCAAGAACGTCCTTAATAGTAGTACGCAGTCTTTCCAAATAAAAAAGATTATAGTCAATGCTTTGCATAGCCTTTTTCATTCGTGAGGTAGACAGCAAATACATGGCATTTGTTATTTTTCTTGTTTGTTCAACCGCTTTGAGATGTTGCTTTATTTCATTAGCGTTACTCATTGTTTAAACTCCAGCATTGTTTTAGTGAAAATCTTTTCAATAGCGTCGGTGATGTCACCGGTATTATTTATTTCTTTCACGTAATCAGGGTATTGGCTCTGAATTAAATCTAAAAGCTCCTCAGCCTTTGCTTTAATTTCCTTTTTAGGCACGTTTTCAAATACGTCGAGCTTGTATGCAAGAAGAATAGCCACCTGCTTAAAGAGTGTAAGCGGCTCACCCTTGCCTTGCTTTAAGAGCTCCGTAAGACATTCACCACGCCTTAAAAGCTTTGCGGTAGATTCGTCAACGTCACTGCCGAAACGTGTGAAGATAGCCATTTCTCTGTATTGAGAAAGCTCAATACGAAGCGTACCCGAAACCTTTCTCATAGCTTTGTGCTGTGCGCTTCTGCCAACACGAGAAACGGAAAGACCTGTGTTAATAGCAGGGCGCATACCACTGTGGAATAATTCACTTTCTAAGTAAATTTGACCGTCTGTAATAGAAATTACGTTAGTCGGAATGTAAGCAGAAATATTACCGCCCGTTGTTTCAACAATAGGTAATGCGGTAATGCTGCCGCCGCCAAGCTTTTTAGAAAGGCAGGCGCTTCTTTCAAGAAGTCTTGAATGAAGGTAGAAAACGTCACCCGGGTATGCTTCACGTCCTGGTGGTCTGTGAAGCAGGAGGGACATTGCACGGTATGCAACAGCGTGCTTTGACAAGTCGTCGTAAATAACTAAAACGTCTTTACCTTCCTGCATAAAGCCTTCTGCAACGGTGCAGGCACAGTAGGGTGCAAGGTACTGTGTTGCAGGGGAATCAGAGGCAGTTGAAGCAACAACTACCGTATATTCCATAGCATCATTTTTATTAAGATAATCTACAACCTGAGAAATGTTAGATGCCTTTTGACCTATAGCACAGTAAATGCAAATAACGTCCTTTCCCTTTTGATTGAAGATGGTATCAAGCGCAATAGAGGTTTTACCGGTCTGCCTGTCACCAATAATAAGCTCACGCTGACCACGACCTATTGGTACCATGCTGTCAATAGCAAGTATACCTGTTTCGAGTGGCTTTGAAACAGGCTCACGGTCTATAATTGTAGGTGCAGGTCTTTCTGCGGGTAAATATTTTTTTGCCTCAAGCGCTTTACCGTCAATAGCCCTGCCTATAGGGTCAATAATTCTGCCTAAAAGCTCAGGTCCTACGGGTATTTCAGCAACTCTGTTAGTGCCCTTAACCTTGTCGCCAACGCTTACTGCGTCTGCGCTGTCAAAAAGAACAGCACCAACACCGTCCTCGTTAAGGTCAAGAGCCATACCGTAAATTTCGCCGTCAAATTCTAAAAGCTCGCCGTAAAGACGGTTTTTAAGCCCAGAAACAGTGGCAACACCGTCACCGACAGACGAAACCTTACCGCACTCATAAACAATGGGTGTAGCTGAGAAGCTTTGAAGTCTGCTTTTAAGGTATTCGTTTTTGGTTGTAAAAACTTCACCTGACATCAAGCTTCACCCCCGTTCTTAATGTGCTTTCTGAGGCGTTCAAGCTGTGTTTTTATGCTGTTGTCGTAAACAACACCATCAAGATTAATTATAAAGCCGCCGATAATTGAGTTGTCTATTTTGTATTCGAACTCAATATCCTTACCAAGCTTTTTCTTTAATTCATCACAAAGATATTTGTAGGTAGGAATAGTGATGTTATCGGCAACTATAACAGTAGATTTACGCATCTATATCACCATTACTTTTTAATGAATCAAGAAAATCTTCAATAAGACGCTTGTTGTCTGTATCGTCAAACTCTCTTTTTAAAAGAGCAGCGGAAGCATCAATAGCGAGGTCGACAATTTCATCACGCGAATTTTCGAGCATTTCCGCTTCTTTTTCTTTTGCGTTTTTGTTTGCCTTATCAACAATTGCTTTAGCTTGTTCTCTTGCGGAGCTGATAATCTCCGTTGCCTCTGCCTTAGCGTTGTTAATGCCTTCTTTAATTGCATCTGCCTTGGCATTTTCGCAATCCTCAAGAAGCGTACTGTATTTTTCCTTCATTTCGGTAGCGTCCTTGAGGTTCTTTTCAGCCTCTGCTTTTTGAGCTTCAAGCCTTTCTGTTCTTGCATCCAAGAATTTTTTTACAGGCTTGTAGGCTAATTTTTTAATAACAAGGTAAAGAACAATTATGCTGACTATATTCATCAAAAGGTCGGCAATAAGGTCCTTTGACATACCTAAAGATTGTAACATATCCATAGTAATAACACCTTAGTTTAGTTTTTTAAAATTATTTGCTTGAAAGAATAAGTGCTACAACGAAAGCGTAAATAGCTGTTGATTCTGCAAGCGCACAACCTAAAAGAAGGATTGTTTGAATTTTACTTGCTGCCTCCGGTTGACGAGCAACTGATTCAACTGCCTTTGCAGTTGCATAACACATACCAAAACCTGCGCCAAGTGCTACAAGCATTGCTAAAGCTGATGCCATAATAAATTACCTCCGAAAATTAAATTTTAATTTTTACTTTTTTGTTTAGATTTTTTTTGTTCATCCTCTTCAAGCTCTTCCATTGCCTCATCAATAAACGTGAGAGAAAGAGTTATGAAGATGTATGCCTGAATAAGTGGGTGGAAGAAGTTGAAGTATAAGCCCGCAATACCGGGAATACCTGAACCGTATCCACCAAGAGCGCCCTTTAAAAGCTCCATAACAATCATACCGCCGAGCATATTACCGAAAAGACGGCAGGCAAGTGAAATAGGGATTGCAATATCACTTACCATTTTCATGGGAATCATAATGGGACGCATAGGGGCTATGGGACCGCCCATAGATTTAAGTCTTCCGCCGAAGCCCAGCTTTTTAAAACCGTGGAAGTTAAGCAAGAAGAAGGTTAAAAGACCCATAGAGAAAGTTACAACAAGGTCTGAGGTAGGCGCTCTTAAGCCGAATAGCTCAAAGCTTGCGCTGAATATTAAATATACAGCGAGCGAGAACATATAAGGCGCAAGGCTTTTACCTGCCTTTTTGTCCGTAGCTGTAATACAGAAGTTTTCAACAGTTTCAACACAAAGCTCCATAACGTTTTGCAGACCCTTGGGGTTATCCTCTGTGAATTTAGGAACGGCAAGGAATCTGAAAAGAAGGCAAAGAACAGTAACAATTAAAACAATAATCATTGTGTAAATCGTTGTTTCACCTAATTTAAAGCCGAGCAGCTCAACGGAGCTTCTGTCACCGAACATTGTAAATTCAGGTATATGCAGACCTGAGTGCTTGCCGGAAAACCAGGTAATAAGGACACCTATTGCAAACCAGATGCTTATAAGCATTCCCGAAAAGCACAGAGTCTTAAGCCTTTTCTTCTTCTTGAATTTTTTCTTGTCGATTTCATCACTAAAGTTTTTGAGTACCCCTTTAAAGTGGATGTTGCCAACAAGAGAAAGGGCAAACACTACTACGCTTACGCCGATTTTAATTAAATCAGCAGTGCTCATTTATTATCATCTCCTTTGCTTGAGTTTTCTTTTTCGTTGTTTCTTTTAGAGAGTAGTAAAATTACAGGTATTGCAGCCACAATTCCTGCGGCATAACCAATGCCTAAAAGCTTTACAGACTCCATAAAGAAAAAATAAACAAGTGAAAAGGCTACACCGTAGGAAATGAATTTTGCAAGTAAAAATATAACGGAATTAGTCATATTGCCTTTTAAAACGTTCTTTAAAACAAGGCTTAAAAGTGCAACCTCAAATGCGCCGTAAAGTGCGCCTGAAATTATAAAAACCATATATGCTTTTCACCCATTCTTAAATTATTACATATACATCTCAATTCTATGCTTTTTTTGTGAATAAGTCAATATAAAAGAAAATAAAAAAACATTGTTTTCGCCGTTGTTTTTACTAATTTTTTTCGCGCAATATTGGCTATAATTACATTGTCTTTTTTTATTATTTATGGTAAAATAATCTGTGAATTAAAATTCTTTTTGAAAGGTGAAAAAACAATGTTAAAAAACGCAAGGGTTGCATTGAATTACAAGGTCAACGGTAACGTAGTTGCTTTTGCCCAGAACAATGATGATTTAGCAGTAAATTATTCATTTGACGGTAAGCTTCTTAAGGTTACCTTAAAGGCTGCAAGAGAGACGGAGTTAGTAAACCTTAAGGTCAGCGTGGATTATAAATATCCCGACGACGTACGTATTATGCCAAACGGCTACCAAAGCTGGAGCCGTACAAGAGAGTACAAAAAGAACGAGCATTACAAGGGAATGAACAAGCTTGTAAAATCAATTCCTTTAGGCTTTAATATGGCAGGCTGCAGCGGTGACTATATGTTCAGAGAATACCCTGAGAAGGCAGGCGTTTTTCACGGCTACACCTATTCCTACGTTCGTACGGGTAGTGAGTTCACCCTTTTGGGTAGCTTGAGCGAGCAGCAGGGCTACACGGTTTTACACTTTGATGCAAACGAAAATACAATTGTTGTTGAAAAGGATTTAGAGTGTAAGGTTATAAATGGTGAGGCAGAGGTGCTTCAGATGGTTGTTTTAACCGGTGAGCACGACGCTGTTTTTGACGAGTACTTTAACCTTATGGGTATAGAAAAGCCGAAAACAAACAGAATAAACGGTTATACAAGTTGGTACAACTACTACACGGATATTACGGAAGAAATTATTATTCGTGACCTTGAGGCGTTAAAGGCAACCGGTGCGGATATTAACATATTCCAGATAGACGACGGCTACCAGAGCTTTATAGGTGACTGGGAAACACCAAACGAAAAATTCCCTAAGGGAATGAAATATATAGCAGATGAAATTCACTCAAAGGGCTGGCTTGCAGGTCTTTGGCTTGCTCCCTTCTACATTCAAAAGGATTCTGTTGTTGCTAAAAATCACCCTGAGTGGATTGTTAAAAAGCCTGACGGTAAACCGATTTACGGCTTTGTAGGCATTGGCAGAGATTGCTATACTCTTGATTTTTACAACCCTGAGTGTGCTGCATACATTAAGCAGTTCTTTAACACAATTCTTAACACCTGGGGCTTCGATATGGTAAAGCTCGACTTCCTTTACACTGCTTGCATAGTTCCGCGAAACGGCAAGAGCCGCGGTGAAATTATGTGTGATGCAATGGCTCTTTTAAGAGAATGTGTAGGTGAAAAGCTTATTCTCGGCTGCGGTGTTCCGTTAGGACCTGCATTCGGCAAGGTGGATTATTGCCGTATTGGTAGTGACGTAGACCTTGTGTTTGAGCCGGTTCCTGTAAAGGGAACTGTTAACAGAGAAATTGTTTCTGTTCAGACAGCAATTAAAAATACAATTTTCCGCCGTGGACTTAACGGCAGAGTATTCGGTAACGACCCCGACGTGTTTTATTTAAGAAATGCTCTTAAAGAGGTCGAGGGTGACAGAAAGAGCAAGAAAAAGCTCAAATTCACCTGGGAGCAACGAGTTTTATGGGCAGACCTTTGCAGAAGCTTAGGTACAATTATATTTACCTCTGACAACGCTGCAAACTATGATGAAAAGCAAAGTGCAGAGCTCATGAAAACCTACAGCGCACCAACAGTAAAGGTGCTTGACGCTATTTACGAGGGTGACAACGTAGTAAAGCTTACCTGTGAGGAAAACGGTAAGAAATTTGAGCATTTCATCAACTGGAATACAGGCGAAAACAACAAGGTGGATTTATAACAGAGGAGGAAGAAAAATGAAATATTCAAGCATTATTAATAAAATGACTCTTGAAGAGAAGGTTCGTTTTTGTTCAGGTAAAGACTATTGGCATACAGATGCTATTGAGGAGTACGGCATTCCTTCAATTCTTTGGAGTGACGGTCCTCACGGCATCAGAAACAGCGTAGGTACAAAGGATAAGGAAAAGAAAAAGGAATTAAAGGAGCAGCAAAAGAAAAGCGACAATTTCTTAGGCGGTGTGCCTGCAATTTGCTACCCGACGGCAGCAACAACAGCTTGCTCCTGGAATCCTGAGTTGATTTATGAAATGGGTGTACGCTTAGGTGAGGAATCTCTTAAAGAAAAGGTTTCTGTGCTTTTAGGCCCGGGTACAAATATGAAGCGTTCACCGCTTTGCGGCAGAAACTTTGAGTATTTTTCAGAGGACCCGCTTCTTGCAGGTAAGCTTTCAGCAGCATTTTGTAACGGTGTTCAAAGCAAGGGCATAGGTACCTCCTTAAAGCACTATGCGGTAAACAACCAGGAAACCCGCCGTATGACGGTAGATGCTGTTGTTGATGAGCGTGCTTTAAGAGAAATTTACCTTACAGCGTTCGAAATTGCTGTAAAGGAAGCACAGCCCTGGACAATTATGTGTATGTACAACCGTCTTAACGGTATTTACGGTGCTGAAAACAAATGGCTCCTTACAGACGTTTTAAGAAAAGAATTCGGCTTTAAGGGTATGATTGTTACTGACTGGGGTGCAGAAAACGAGCGTGTACCGGGTCTTCTTGCAGGTCAGAACCTTGAAATGCCGACTTCAAACGGTGAGGGTAATAAACAAATTGCAGAAGCAGTTCGTGAGGGTACAATCTCTGAGGACCACCTCAACGAAATGGTGGACGGCGTTCTTGACGTTATTTTTAAAGCAGCTGACGTTTTAGGTGAGCACACCTACAACGAGGCAGAGCACCACGAATTTGCAAGAAAAGTTGCACAGGATTCAATGGTACTCTTAAAAAATGAAGAAAATATTCTTCCTCTTAAAAAGGATAAAAAATATGCAGTAATAGGTCAAATGGCTAAAAAGCCACGTCATCAGGGTGCAGGTAGCTCACTTGTTAATCCTATTAAGCTTGACAATGCGTTTGATACAATGTTTGACCGTGGTATTAACGTTACCTATTCAGAGGGCTATGCACTTACTAAAAAGGAAGGCAAAAAGAAGAGTGCAGATGCATATATTAACGAGGCTGTAGAGGCAGCAAGAAACGCAGACGTTGCATTAGTATTTGTTGGTCTTACAGACGTGTTTGAATCAGAGGGCTTTGACAGAAGCCACTTAAGAATTCCACCTGAGCACGTAGCACTTATAGAAGCAGTAAAAACAGCAAACGAAAATGTTGTGCTTGTGCTTGCAGGCGGTGCAGTAGTAGAAATGCCTTGGGAAAATAGCGCAAAGGCAATTCTTCACAGCTTCCTTGGCGGTGAAGCAGGCGGCAGTGCAGTGGTTGACCTTCTCTTTGGTGACGTTAACCCATCAGGTAAGCTTGCAGAAACCTATCCTTATGCACTTGAGGATACACCTTGCTACGACTACTTCCCGGGTAACACAACAACTGTTGAATACAGAGAGGGCATCTTTATTGGCTACCGTTATTACGATACAGCTAAAAAAGACGTACGCTACCCATTCGGCTACGGTCTTTCTTATACAAAATTCGAATACAGTGATATTTCTGTTTCAAATGCTGATATTAACGATACAGATAAGCTTACAGTTAAATTCAAGGTTAAAAACGTTGGTGACGTAGACGGTGCAGAAATTGCTCAGCTTTACGTTTCTAAGGAAGAAAGCAAAATCTTCAGAGCAGAAAAAGAGTTAAAGGGCTTTAAGAAGGTATTCTTAAAGGCAGGCGAGGAAACAGAAATTGAAATTGAGCTTTCAAAGAGAGCCTTCGCATTCTACAACGTAGAAATTCACGACTGGCACGTAGAAAGCGGTAAGTATAATATTCTTGTTGGTGCTTCCTCAAGAGATATTCTTCTTACGGCAGCTGTTAACGTTACCTCTACCTGCAAGGCAGAGGTGCCGGATATGAAGGCAATGTATCCTTCATATATGAATGCGGACGTTAAGAGCGTTACAGACGAAGAGTTTGAAAAGCTTTTAGGTTACCCGATTCCTCAAAAGGACGTTGTAGCTTACCCTCACCTTACCTTTGCAAATACGCTTGAGGATTCCTGCCACGGTAAAAACGGTAAGAAGATAGTTGGTCTTATCGGTAAAATTCTTGGTACGGATGGTATGGCTTACGCTATTGCCGTGCAAACACCTGTCAAGAACTTTATTTCAATGTCAATGGGCGTTTTCAGTCCTGAAATGGCAGACAGACTTCTTGATATTCTCAACGACAAGGAACGCTTAGGCTGGGGCATTGTAAAGCTCATAGTTAAGGCTCTTCCGAGTGTAATTAAGGGCTTACCGGAATTACTTAATAACATCTAATTGGTGTTTTAATTCGGAATTATATTCGCTTCGCTCAAGTGAATAGTGAATAATGAATAGTGAATAGTTTCGGTACCTGCGGTCAGCTATTATAATTTCATAACAAAAAATTTATCCTATCATTTTTCAGTTTACGAAAACTGGAATGGTAGGATTTTTTTGCCGTTTAAATTTAAAAATTAACCGCTTACTTTAAATTTCACACATAAACAAAAATTTATGTTATAACATAAATGAAAGGAGTTGGTGATATGGATTTTCAACTGATAATAGATAAAGAAAATGAAGAAGTTATTACGGTAAGAGTAAAAAAAGCAAATGAATTAACAGAAAAAATTGAAACTCTTGTAAAAGAATATGTTGGCGAAAACAAAATTGTAGTTTTCAGCGAAGATGAAACAATTATTTTAGAATTACAGGAAATTGAGTGTGTTACTGTTATTGAAAATAAAGTATGGGCAATAACAGAAAACGGGAAATTCTTAATAAAAAGTCGTCTTTACGAAGTTGAAAAAATACTTCCTTCTTCATTTATAAAAATAAATAAATCATCAGTTGCAAATGTCAGTAAAATCAAAAAATTTATATCTACCTACAGTGGTGCAGTTAATGTTGAATTCAAATCGGGTTATACCGATTATGTTTCAAGAAGATGTTTACCACAAGTTAAAAGGAGGCTAATAAAATGAGAAAATATGTAGTTGAGTTTTTAAAACGAGGAATGAGTTTTTGTTTTGGTGGACCACTCGTGTTAGCAATCGTATATGGTATATTAGGTTTAGTTGG
>JAZOOH010000018.1:0-2435 GCA_045654905.1 Acutalibacteraceae bacterium
GGAACTTAAAAAGCGATAAAAACCGCATAAAATAAGGGCTTTGAGGGCTTAAAAACCTTCAAAGCCTTTGCTGTTCTCGCATCTTTCGTATTGCCACTTTTTGATGCATTTTTTGGGTTTTCGCTAGAAAAGTGCTAGAAAAATGTTAGAAGAGTTTTTTCGCCGAACATATTGACATTTTTCTATGTGTCGCATATAATATATATAGATGATTATCTATGTGAGGTGATTTACTTGGAAATGAATGATACAAAAATTGCTGAAATATTTAAGGCATTTTGTGATGAAAACAGAATTAAAATTCTTAAAATGCTGAGTACAGGCGAAAAGTGTGCCTGCAAATTACTTGATACACTTGAAGTAACACAGCCCACGCTTTCACACCATATGAAAATTCTCTGTGATTCAGGCGTTGTAGTCGGCAGAAAAGAAGGTAAATGGACACATTACTCCATATCAGAAGAAGGTGCAAAGATTGCATCGGAAATGTTGCAAGAGTTAACAAAAATAAAGTAATACAAAAGCCGTGATGCGAATAAGCCACGGCTTACAAAAACAACTACACATAGATGTTTTTCTATTTGAGGAGGTTTTTCTATGGAAGTAATAAAAGCAGCATGGGACTTTTTTCAAAATCAAGTCTTGGGTATGAAATGGTTAAATGAGCTGATAGGAAATATTCTGTCAGCATTCGGTCTTGATGTGGGTGGCAGAATTGGTGGTAGTGTTCAGTTCTTTTTATATGATACAATTAAGATTATGGTGCTTTTAGGTGTCTTAATTCTGATTATCTCATACATTCAAAGTTATTTCCCGCCGGAAAGAAGCAAACGCATACTTGGCAGATTTCACGGCATTGGTGCAAATACGGTTGCGGCACTTTTAGGAACTGTAACCCCGTTTTGCTCTTGCTCATCAATTCCTTTGTTTATTGGTTTTACAAGTGCAGGACTTCCGCTTGGAGTAACATTTTCGTTCCTTATTTCTTCGCCTATGGTTGATTTGGGCTCGCTTGTTTTGCTTATGAGTATTTTCGGGTGGAAAGTTGCAGTTACATATGTTGTAGTCGGTCTTATTATCGCTATCATAGGAGGTACGCTGATTGAAAAATTACATCTTGAAAATCAAGTCGAAGAATATATAAGACAAGGCAAATCGTTTGATGTTCCGCAAGATGAATTGTATTTCAAGGATCGTATAAAGTATGCTTGGGAACAGGTGTTGGGAACTGCAAAGAAAGTGTTTCCTTATGTCCTTGTAGGTGTCGGCATAGGTGCGATAATTCATAATTGGATACCTGAGGATATTATTGTAAAAGTTCTTGGCAGTGGTAATCCATTGGGAGTTGTTATAGCTACTGTTGCAGGTGTGCCAATGTACGCCGACATCTTCGGTACAATCCCGATTGCTGAAGCTCTGCTTGCAAAAGGTGCACAGCTTGGTGTGGTTTTATCATTTATGATGGGCGTAACCACTCTGTCACTTCCGTCAATAATTATGCTCCGTAAAGCAGTCAAACCGAAACTGCTTGGAATATTTATTGCGATATGTACAGTTGGAATTATCCTTGTCGGATATTTCTTTAATGCGATACAAAATATTATTATTTAGGAGGTCTGTTATGTTTGGATTTGGTAGAAAGAGAAAATGTGATTGCGGTTGTTCGGCAGTAATCAATTCTGTAAAGGTGCTGGGTGCAGGATGTCAAACTTGCCACAAGCAATATGAAAACACAAAAAAGGCAGTGCAAAATAAAGGTCTTGACATCGAAGTCGAATACATCACAGATATGGAAAAAGTGATGCAATACGGAGCTATGAGTATGCCTGTTTTAGTGGTGAATGAAAAGGTTGTTTCGCAAGGCAAGCTCTTAAAGCCATCAGAGGTGGAAAAGTATCTATGAAAAAGAAAATAGCATTTATATGTGTTCATAATTCTTGTCGAAGTCAGATGGCAGAAGCTTTTGGAAAAGCGTATCTTTCAGAAAAGTACGACTGCTATTCAGCAGGGACAGAAACAAAACCACAGATAAATCAAGATGCGGTGCGGATTATGAAAGAGTATTTCGACATTGATATGTCGAGTCAGTATTCAAAACTGATTTCGGATGTTCCTACACCTGATATTGTTATCACCATGGGGTGCAATGTCAGTTGCCCGAATATCCCTTGCAAAGAGCGTATAGACTTCGGACTTGATGATCCCACGGGTAAAAGCGATGAGGAATTTATCAAGACCGCCAATAGAATTAAAGAGAAAATATTAGAGCTTAAATAATTTCAGCCAATGCGATTTTGCATTGGCTTTCTCTTTTAAGGCGAAAATAACTTTACCTTGAAAACAAACAATAAATAAGGGTAAATTTGCTTGATTCTTTGACTTTTCCCTTAAAAAGTGGTAATATTTAAGGGAAAGAAAGGTTATTAAGGGCATTA
>JAZOOH010000019.1:0-97739 GCA_045654905.1 Acutalibacteraceae bacterium
AGACGCTTTGAGATTTTAGGTGAATATAACGGTGCGGTTATTGTTGACGACTATGCTCACCACCCTAAAGAATTAGAGGTAACACTTTCAGCCGCTATGAAAATGGGCTACGAAAGAGTGTGGGCAGTATTCCAACCTTTCACATTCAGCAGAACGAAAATCCTTTTAAAAGAATTTGGTGAAGCGCTTTCTATTGCTGACAAGGTTGTAATGACAGAAATTATGGGTTCAAGAGAAATCAATACATTCGGTATTAAAACACAGGATTTACCCGATGAAATTGAAGGCTCAGTATGGTTTCCTGAATTCAGAGAGGTTGCCGATTACTTAAAGGCTAATATAAAAAAAGGCGATTTGGTAATAACTTTAGGTTGCGGTGATGTATATAAAATTGCTAAAATGATATTAGGTATTGAATAAATACCTGATATCTTAAGAAACTGCGTGAGAAACAGTTTTTTATAGAGATTGAGAAAATTATTGAGATTGATTGAAAATTTGAAAAAATTCAGAACGGAGAAAATTTATGAAAATGAAACTTTCATTTCGCTGGTATGGCGAGGATGACCCAATTTCACTTCAGTACATTTCACAAATTCCTGGTATGCGTTCAATAGTTTCTGCTGTTTACGACGTAAAGCCGGGTGAGGTTTGGAGTGAAGAAAGCATTAAAAAGCTCAAGACTGAGTGCGACAAAAACGGTCTCGTTTTTGACGTTGTAGAGTCAATTCCTGTTCACGAGGACATCAAATTAGGTCGTGGCAACGTGGACAAGCTTTTAGACGTTTATTGCGAAAACATCAGAAGATGTGCAAAATACGGCGTAAAGTGTGTAACCTATAATTTTATGCCTGTGTTTGACTGGACACGTACACAATTAGACAAAGAGGCAAAGGACGGCTCAACCTCTCTTGTTATGTACTGGGAGCAAATGAAGGGCCTTGACCCTCTTAAGGATGACATTCACTTACCCGGCTGGGATTCAAGCTACACCCAGGAGGAGGTACGTGAGTTAATTACAGCTTACGGTGAAATAGGTGAAGAGGGCCTTTGGAAAAACCTTGAAAAATTCCTTAAAAAGGTTATTCCCGTTGCAGAGGAATGCGGCGTAAGAATGGCAATTCATCCTGATGACCCGCCTTATCCGATTTTCGGTCTTCCAAGAATTATAACAGACGAAAAAAATCTTGACCGCTTCTTAAAGCTTGTTGACAGTCCTGCTAACAGCCTTTGCCTTTGTACAGGCAGTCTTGGTTGTGCTAAGAGTAATGATATTCCTAAAATGATAAGAAAATATGCACAAATGGACAGAATTGCATTTATGCATATTCGAAATATTAAAATTATGGAGGATGGCTCCTTCGAAGAAAGAGCACACCTTTCAGATTGCGGTTCTTTAGATATGTACGAGGTTGTAAAGGCACTTGTAGAAAATAATTACGAGGGCTACGTTCGTCCTGACCACGGCAGAATGATTTGGGGCGAGACAGGTAAGCCGGGCTACGGTCTTTTTGACAGAGCGTTAGGTGCTACCTACATTAACGGATTATTTGAAGCTTTGGAAAAGGAGTACAAGTAATATGAAAAAGAACGTATTAAATACAGATTTAACCGGTAAGGTTGCTGTTGTAACAGGTGCAGGTGGTGTGCTTTGCAGCTATTTTGCTTTAGTTTTAGCACGTGCAGGCGCTAAGGTTGCCTTGCTTGACTTGAATGAGGAAGCAGCAAAGGCTTATGCTGATGAAATCGTAGCAGAGGGCGGCATTGCAAAGGCTTATGCTTGCAACGTTCTTAATAAAGAAATTTGCTACGCTGTTGCAGACGAGGTTTTAAAGGACTTCGGACCTTGCGATATTTTAGTTAACGGCGCAGGCGGAAATAACCCTAAGGCTACAACAGATAAGGAGTATTTTGAGGTGGGCGATATTGATGCCGACACAAAATCCTTCTTTGACCTTGATGCAGACGGTGTAGGCTTTGTGTTTAATCTTAATTTTTTGGGTACACTTATTCCTACACAGGCATTTGCGCGTCAAATGACGGGCAGAGAGGGTTGTAACATTCTTAATATTTCTTCTATGAATGCTTACACACCACTCACAAAAATTCCTGCATACTCAGGTGCAAAGGCTGCTATTTCAAATTTCACACAATGGCTTGCTGTTCACTTTTCAAGGGTTGGTATTCGTGTTAACGCTATTGCACCGGGCTTTTTCTCAACAAAGCAAAATGCAAAGCTTTTGTTTAATGACGACGGTACTCCGACAGCAAGAACAGGCAAAATTTTAGCAGCTACACCAATGGGACGCTTCGGCGAGACAGAGGAATTAGAGGGCGGCCTTTTATTCCTTGTAAATAACGAAGCAGCAGGCTTTATTACAGGCGTCGTGTTACCTATAGATGGTGGCTTCTCATCTTATTCAGGAGTGTGATTTATTATGGAAAAATATATTCCGGTTGTTGTTATTAAAGAGATGTCTGAAACAGATAAAATTTTAACTGCTCTTCAGAATTCAAATATTAACTGTGCAGAGATTACCTTCCGTACAGCTTGCGCTGCAGAGGCAATTAAATACGCAAGAGAAAATTACCCTACAATGAACGTTGGTGCAGGTACCGTTATAAATGCTGAGCAATGTAAAACAGCTCTTGAGGCAGGCGCACAGTTTATTGTTTCACCGGGACTTTCTGTTTCAGTTGCAGAAATTTGCAAGGAAAATAATATTCCTTATTATCCGGGCTGTGTTACACCTACGGAAATTATGCAGGCACTTGAATTAGGCATTACAACAGTTAAGTTCTTCCCTGCAAATATTTACGGCGGCTTAAAGGCTTTAAAGGCGCTTTCAGGTCCGTTCCCACAGGTTAAGTTTATTCCTACCGGCGGTGTAGACAGAGGTAATATAGATGAATTTTTAGCATTCGATAAGGTTGCTGCAATCGGCGGTAGCTTCTTTGTAAAGGAAGCACTTGAAAAAATGGAGGGCTGATTATGAAAAGAGTTGTTACATTCGGTGAGTTAATGTTAAGACTTGCACCGTTAGGCTATTACAGATTTTTCCAGAATGACCAAATGCAGGCTACTTTTGGCGGTGGCGAAGCAAACGTTGCTGTTTCACTTGCAAATTATGGCTTAGACAGTGTTTACGTAACAAAATTACCTACACACGCTATTGGTCAGGGTGCTGTAAATTCACTCAGAGCATTTGGTGTAGATACCACAAAAATTGTTCGTGGCGGTGACCGAGTAGGTATTTATTATCTTGAAAAAGGCGCTTCTCAGCGTGGCTCAGTTTGCATTTACGACAGAGCTCATTCAGCAATTATGGAGGCAGATAAATCGGAGTTTGATTGGGACTCAATTTTTGAGGGTGCAGACTGGTTCCATTTTACAGGTATTACACCTGCTTTAGGCGCAAACGTTACAGAAATTTGCCTTGAGGCTTGTAAGGCTGCTAAAAAAAGAGGCGTAAAGATTTCCTGCGACTTAAACTACAGAGGTAAGCTCTGGACAAGAGAAGAAGCAAGAAAGGCTATGACAGAGCTTTGTGAATACGTAGATGTTTGTATTTCTAATGAAGAGGATGCAAAGGACGTATTCGGCATTGAAGCAGAGGATACAGATATTTACGGCGGTAAATTAAATCACGAGGGCTATAAATCCGTTGCTAAGCAATTAGCTGACAAATTCGGCTTTGAAAAGGTTGCAATTACGTTGCGCTCTTCAATTTCTGCTTCAGATAACGACTGGGCAGGTATGCTTTACGACGGTGAGAATTATTGCTTCTCAAAGACCTACCATCTTCATATTACAGACCGTGTTGGCGGTGGTGATTCTTTTGGCGGCGGACTTATTTATTCACTTTTAACAGGTAAGTCTACACAAGAGGCTATTGAATTTGCTGTTGCAGCTTCTGCTTTAAAGCACTCAATTGAAGGTGACTATAACAGAGTTTCTGTTGCCGAGGTTGAAAAATTAGCAGGCGGCGACGCAAGCGGTAGAGTTCAAAGATAATTTTAAAATTATAACACTAGAGTAATAAAGACTACATTCCTCGGGTAAACGGGGAATGTAGTCTTTTTTTGAATCAGTATCAGCGTATTAGATTTTTTAATAATGAAGTATTTTATAAAAATAAGGGTATGCGCTAAAAAATTGGTTTAACGTTGTCCTTGTAGCTGAGCCGGGGTCATTTATATAAAATGAGGAGGTCGTTAAGGTGTTTGTAGCCTTAACACCGGTTACAACAACGTAGTGCTGACCGCCGTTAGCCTTTTTTGCGCCTACAATTATCGGCTTGCCTTCTTGAAGCAATTTATAAAGTTTTGTAAGGTAATCTGCCGAAGAGGTTATTTGCGTGTAGTATGAGGGCCAGTAAACCGCACCACCTGAGGTGTACGATAGCTTTTTCATCATAACATGAGGGTAAATGGTTGTACCTGTTCTTTTACTTTCAAGCATAGCAATAGCGGTAGTAGCACATCCTATTTTTGCTATTGTCTGACCTGATGAGCCTATTGTAACGTTTGCCCAGCGTGAGTCAGTCTGCTTTAAATTCGGAACACCGGAAAGCTTTATTGCTTTGTAGGCTGTGGTAGTATTGTTTGCAGCTACTGTTGTTAAATAAGCACTGCTTACGTAACCTGTTTTAGTACCATTGTAAAGAATTTTTGACCAGCCGTTTGTAGTAGAAATAACGGGCACCCTTGTACCGCTTTTTAATGTTGTGAGAATTGCAGAGGATGTCCCCGCAGAGCTTCTTACGTTAAGGCTTCCGCTTGTGGTTTTTACCTCCTTAACATCCTTGGAGGTAACTGTAATATAGTCTGCACTGCAATAGCCGTAAGAGGAAGCACCGTACCTTACGTACCAAAAATTACCGCTTTTACTAACAAGCGTAACTAAAGAATTTCGTTTTAACGTAGCAACAACAGCTGAGGAGGTTGTTGCACTTTTTCTTACGTTAAGTGAAGTAGAGCTTGTTGAAACCTTACCAACACCATAAAGCGTGCTGCTTGCCTCGGCCGTTATATTAAGATTTGAAAATAACGTAAAAATTAAAATAATGCTTAAAATTAAGCTACACGTTCGTTTCATAAAAAACACCTCGTATTTACTATTTTTGCATTCTTTGAAAAGCTAATGCCTTTTAATAGTAACATACAAGGTGTTTAATTTCATTGCATAAATATTGGAAACGGTTATATTGTTCCGTTGTTTTTGCTTAGCTCTATGAATTCTCCCGCAATATATTTTAAATCGTCCATAGATTCAATCGAGCTCATTTTTGCTCGGTATTCTGCGGCACCGCGTAAACCCTTCGTGTACCACGCGGCGTGCTTTCGTGCTTCTCTGATACCTACGCGCTCACCCTTATATTCACAAAGCTTTTCTATATGCTTGAGCATAATAAGCATTCTTTCTATAACGGGTGGCTCAGGCAAAATTCTTTCGTGCTCAAGGTAGGCATTTATTTGCTTAAATACCCAAGGTCTGCCTAGGGCGCCGCGTCCGACCATAACTAAGTCGCAATTTGTTTCTTCAAGCATTTTTGCAGCGCTTTTGCCGTCTGTGACGTCACCGTTACCTATAACGGGTACCTTAACAGCCTTTTTAACCTCTTTAATAATATCTGTGTTAACAGGCGGTGAGTACATTTGCACCTTTGTTCTGCCGTGCACCGTAATTGCTGCTGCACCTGCATTTTCGCAGCGTAGGGCTAATTCAACGGCGTTAATTGTGGTGTCATCCCAGCCGGCACGCATTTTTACTGTAACGGGAAGAGAGGTGGCAGCAACAACAGCTTTAACAATTTCCTCTGCGAGTACGGGGTTTTTCATAAGCAAGGCACCACCGCCGGAGGCCGCAACCTTTGGTGCGGGGCAACCCATGTTAATATCTATAAATTGCGGAGCAAATTCTAAAGTTTTTTCTGCAGCAATAGCCATTGTTTTGGGGTCGTTACCAAAAATCTGTGCACCGCAGGGGCGCTCACTATCGGTAATAAAAAGCAATTCCTTGCTCTTTTTGTCGTTAAGGCTGAGTCCTTTTGCGCTAACCATTTCTGTAACAGAATAGCAGGCTCCGTAGCCTACGCATAATTCACGAAAGGCTCTGTCTGCTATGCCTGCCATAGGGGCTAAAGCAACCCTGCCTTCACATTTTAAAAAATCAAGAGTCATATTTTTACCTTTCCCGAGGGGCATTCTCTTTGAATAACCCGCTCTGCTAATGCAAAAATTATAACATATTTGTACTTGCTCTTCAAGAATATTTGAAATATACTAAAAAATATAAAAAATGTGTCAACCTTTTGGTGTTTAAAAACACTAATATATAGTACATAAAAAGTGGGTGAACAGGTGGAGCTTAAAAAACAAGCAAAGGAAAGACTTGCCGCAAGCTATAATTTGCACTACAACAGTCTGTACAGATTTTGTAATGCAAGATTAAAGAACGAACATCAGGCAGAGGATTGCGTGCAGGAATGCTTTTTGGTTTTGTATAAAAAATATATACAAAAGGAGCAAATTGAGAATGAAAAGCTTTTCCTTTATAAGGTTGCCGATAATTTAATAAAAGCACAATGGCGTAAAAATGCGAAAAACGAGCAGCTTTTAGATATTGATTCTGTTGCGGAAAAAATGGCTGTGGAGTCTGATATATATAAAAATTTAGATTTCGAAGAGTTTTCTCAAAGGCTTTGCTCTGTGCTGAATGAAAATGAATTATTGGTGTATAGGCTTAAATATATTGAGGATAAAACAATAAAGGAAATAGCAGAGGCAACCTCTCTTTCGTTTGAGGCGGTTGCAAAACGGCTTTCGCGGTTGCGAAAAAAACTAAAGGAAGAATTTTTAGAAGATTATAAGGGGTGATTTTCTTGGAAAATAAAACAACAAAAGTAATTAACGATATGTATTTTTGCAGCTCTGTAATTGATGAGCTTAATGAAATTATAGAAGAGGAATTAAAAAAGGATGCGCTTGCAGACTTGGATTTAATTGACGATTGCTGCGCCGCATTAGAGATTTTGAACGGTAATGTGTATAACGAAAAAGTACTTGTTTCCTGCTTTAACGCGCTTCAGATTATAAAAAAATATAATTCTGAGAGGAGCAAAAGGATATTGCTTTCAGCCTCTTGCTTGGTGCTTATAAGTGCAATTGCGGCAACAGCGGCGCTTACAAGGGATAAGCCTAAAACAGAGCAGGGTGAATTTTTAAGTGCAAAGGCAAGTGAGAGTGTAGTTTCGGAGGCGATTGAAGATACTACTAAAAAGACCGGCTCAACTACACGTATGACTCAAGTGAAACAGCTTAAGGTTATGCAACCGCTTGGCGAATCGAAAATGGTTTTCGATAACCGCGAAGAAATAAATATAGAGGACTTTTATTTTTACGTTGAATATCTTGACGGAAGAAGATATTCAGTTCCGTCTTCAGAATGTAGTTTTGAGGTCTTAGAAACCGAAGAGGACGGCGCTACAAGGGTAAAGGTCACTTATTCCGGGTACGAAGCATTTATTTACGTAACAGTAAGAATGCCCGAGGTTTATACTACCGAGTACTATTACCCTGACTGTGATTGTGATGACGACGTTTTTGATGATGATTTTATGTTTACAGAGGATGAGACTTCTGCTACAATGGAAGAAACAATAGCAGAGGAAGAAACATCGGAAACGGGAGCTTATTAAGGGAGGTTGTTTTGTGAAAAAGAAGATTTTATTTGTATTGACTTTAGTTATGGTAATGGCTTTTTCATTTGTTGTTACGGCAAATGCAGAGAATGAAGCAACCGAACCCGTAACTGAATCCGAAGGCTATTTTGTGTACCAATTGAATGAAGATGGCACCTCTTATAAGGTGGTTGAATACACAGGTGACGAAAAGACTGTTGTTGTGCCTGAAACGTACAAGGACTTACCTGTTACGGTAATCGGTGAGCGTGCCTTTTTAGATAGCTCGCTTTGGTATATTGAGCTTTCAGAGAATATAAAGGAAATAGGCTACCACGCTTTCAGCAGAAGCTATTTAGAGGAATTTACAGCAACAAACGGCTTGGAAATAATTGATAAATTTGCTTTTTCGGATTGCGACTATCTTGAAACGGTATATTTAAGTAAAACAATTAAGAGCGTTGGGCTTGATGCATTCGAGGGCTGTAAAAGACTTAAAAATATTACAATCGAAAATGGTGCTGACGGCATTCACTATACCGCGTTTGACAGAACCTATTACAGCAGTACTCATGTAAACGGTGTTAACGATGGCTACAATGTTCTTTATGTAGATGAATATATGCTTTACACTGAATATGGTATTTACGGAGTTTTTGGTGTTAAAGACGGTACTTACGGTATAGCTGCAGGTGCGTGTCTTATGTCAAAAAATATTACTGGAGTAACAATTCCCGAAAGTGTAAAGGTTATAGGTGAAATGGGCGTAGGCTACTATGAGGGTAAATACGACGAAATATTTAAAATAGAAAACTTTAAAATTTTCGGTGTAAAAGGCACGGTAGCAGAAGCCTATGCTTTGGAGAATGGCTTTGAGTTCGTTGAGTGGAAGGACGTTAAATTAGACACCCCCAAGGTAACCGCAACAGTGTGGGAGGGCGGTGTGAAAATAGAGTGGAATGAAGTTGAAAACGCTGAAAGCTATATTTTATACAAGCGCGACTATAATGCTAAAACTAAAAAATGGGGTAGCTGGTACAGATTAAGAGATAAGGTTAATCAGCCCACCTTTAATGACTACGACGTAAAGCTCGGTGAGTATTACCGTTACACAGTCAAAGCAAGAAACGGTGGGACAACAAGCGCCTATGAGTCAACGGAGAATATAAAGTATAATCTTGCACCATCCGTAGCGCTTAATAACGGTGTAAAGGGTGTTACCGTTGACGTGGGCGGTGCAGCTAACTGCACGGGTAAAATTATTTACCGCTCAACCTATAATACCAAAACGCAAAAGTGGTCAGCCTGGTCTAAAATTGCTACTGTAAAAAATTACGTTACCCAGTGGGTAGATACATCTGTTGAAAACGGCAAAACATACCGTTATACCATTAAAGCGGTAAACGGCAGCTTCAGAAGCCTTTATCAGAAAAATCCCGATGGTATAACCTACTTAAAAATGCCGACACCCAAGTCTGCTAATTCAACTAACGGTGTAAAGGTAACGTGGAATAAAATCTCGGGCGCTACTAATTACGTAATATACAGGTCAGAGATTAAGTACGGCAGCTGGACTTATTGGACAGTTTTAGGGAAGCTTGATAAAAACACAACAACATATTTTGATACAACTGCAAAAAGCGGTACGGTTTACCGTTACACCGTAAGAGCAGAAAAGAATGGTTGTATAAGTGCATACAAGGTAACCTCAAGCCTTATGTATTTAGATATTCCAACTGTAACGGCAGCGAAAACAGATGAAAGCATTACCGTTTCGTGGGAGAAGATTCAGGGTGCAACAAGCTATGCTGTTTACAGGTCTGAGTATAATGCAAAAACTAAAAAATGGTCTACCTGGAGCAAGCAGAAAACAGTATCCTCTGCAACACTTGAATGGGTGGATTCAAGTGCAAAGACAGGTAAAACCTACCGTTACACCGTAAGAGCGTTAAACGGTAGCGAAAAGGGTTGCTACAAAGCAAGTGAAAGCATTAAAAAATAATAATTTAATTACCGCACCATGAAATAAAATGGTGCGGTTTTTTCTTTATTTATATTGAATAAAAATATAATTTGATTTATAATAAATAATAAGTATTGCATTGTATTGAGAATTATAGGGGGTGCGTTTATGCTTTGTCAGAATTGCAAAAAAAATGAAGCAAATATGCACATGAAAAGAATAATAAACGGTAGTGCAACAGAGGTACACCTTTGCTCAGACTGTGCCCGCTCACTTGGTTATGGTGACAGCTTTGGCTCGTTTGGTCTTGGGTTTAGTGACCTTTTCAGTGATTTGCTCGGTATAACAGAAAAATCGCTTACAGGAAGCACCTTAAGATGCTCACTTTGCGGCAAAAGTTTTCAGGATATTGCCGAAAGCGGCAGGGTGGGCTGTGCAGAATGCTACGTTACCTTTTACGATAAGCTGTTACCTACCTTAAGAAAAATCCACGGCAAAACAACTCATCAAGGCAAGGTGCCACTTAATTTTACGGAAAGCACCTCTTTGCAGCCTAATTTAGCTGACCTTAAGCTTGCCTTAAAGGAAGCAATTGAGCGTGAGGATTTTGAGTTAGCAGCAACACTCCGTGATGAAATAAATCTTTTAAACGGAGGTGCTGAATAATGGGTGCAAAATGGTATTTAGGTACAGGTGCGCAAAACGACGTAATTATAAGCACAAGTGTGCACCTTGTAAGAAATTTAAGAGAGTTTCCGTTTCCGCAAATGCTTTCATTGCAGGATAAATTAAAGGTTAATTCCCTTGTTAAAGAGGCTTCACATGCATTAACAAGCTACAACTTTAATTATTTAGAGATGAAAATGCTTTCTCAGTATGAGGTTGTTTCCTTGGCGGAAAGGCATTTAGTCAGCCCCGAGTTTGCATCCTCAAGAGACGGCAGAGCGCTTTTAATTACTGATGATGAAGCCGTGAGTGTTATGCTTAATGAGGAGGACCATATCCGCTTTCAGGTAATGTACGCAGCTTTTTCACTTGATGAAGCCTACAGAACCGCAAATGAAATAGATAACGCTCTTTCTCAGAGTCTTAATTTTGCATTTGATGAAAGAATAGGCTATTTAACACAGGACCCCACAATTATAGGTACGGGAATGAAGGCTTCTGTTGTGCTTCATTTACCCGGTCTTGCAAGCTTAATGCAAATACCAAAGCTTATTTCTACCGTGCAAAAATTAGGGCTTACCTTACGTGGCTCTTATGGTGAGGGCGCTGCTGCAAAGGGTGATATGTTCAGATTAAGCAACAGTATTACCTTGGGTATTTCCGAAAAGGCGGCAATAGAAAACTTAAAATCTATCGCATTGCAAATTGCAGCGCAGGAAAGAGCCGCTCGAGAAGAAATTTTAAAAACAGATGCAATTGAAGATAAAATCTTCAGAGCATACGGCACCTTGAAATACGCCCGACTTATAGATACAGATGAGCTTATGGAGCTTATGTCGTTAGTTCGTCTTGGCGCAGTAAAGGGCTTTGTGAATATGGATACCACAAAAATTGAGGGTATGATGATAAATATGCAGCCTGCTACAATTTCACTTTCGGTTGACAGACCGTTAGATAAAAGCGGCAGAGATGCATTAAGAGCAAAAAGAGTTAGGGAATTTTTAGGTTGATTTTATGGCATTAAAGCAAGAAAGAAAAAAACAGTTTGTAGCATCACTTTTGCTGACGCTTGCTGCCTTTATCTGGGGCAGTGCCTTTGTAGCACAAAGTGAAGCATTAGATATTTTAGGTCAATTCACGTTTTTGGCTTCGCGCTCATTTTTAGGTGTGTTAACACTTGTGCCTGTTTCGGTTTTTCTTTATAAAAAGGGGCAAAAATCAGGTGCAGGTGAGCATAATGAGTACAAAAGCTTCTTTTCAAAGGATTTGCTTTTAGGCGGTGCTCTTTGCGGCATAGTGCTTTTTGCGGCATCTGCTTTGCAGCAGGTTGGCATTATTTCCTCCGGGGTAGGTAAGTCCGGCTTTTTAACCACCCTGTACATATTAGCGGTTCCTATTTTAGGTCTGTTTCTTAAAAGACGTGTAAAGCCATTTATGTGGGTGTGCATAGCACTTGGCGTCGCGGGAATGTACTTTTTGTGTGTGAGTGAAGCAAGTGCGCTGAATTTTGGCGATTTAATGCTTATTCTTTGCGCGGTGTGCTTTGGTGTGCACATAATGGTTATTGACCACTTTGTAAAAAAGGTTGATGGCGTAAGGCTTTCATTGGTACAGTTTTTTGTAGTAGGAGTTTTATCCTTGGTTACCGCGCTTATTTTTGAGGAGATAGATTTTACTCTAATTAAAGCCGCATTCTTTTCAATTTTTTATGCGGGTGTAATGTCCTCGGGAATTGCATATACACTTCAAATTGTATCACAGAAAAACCTTAGTCCTACGGTAGCAAGTCTTTTAATGAGCCTTGAGGCTGTGTTTGCTGCACTTTCGGGCGCTGTATTCGGTGAGCGTCTTACAGGTAACGAAATTTTCGGTTGCGTTTTAGTTTTTGCGGCAATTATATTAGCGCAGCTGCCAATAGAAAATATAAAATTAAAAAAGTCATCTGCAAATTAACTGCAGATGACTTTCTTTGTTTTAGGTTTTATTTGCTAATTTGAAAACGTCGTGCTGAGTGCCTAAAATCATAATGTGGTCATTCTCAACAAACTTGTAGTTAGCACCGGGTGCACCGGTTACTCTATCACCGTTTTTAATAACAATAATGTTAACCTTGTAGTTTTTACGAACGTCAACCTCTTGAATTGTTTTGCCAATCCAGCTGACTAAAACAGGTATTTCGTAAATTGCATATTCATCAGTAATTTGAATTAAATCAAAAATATTTTTTGCGTTATATTTAATACCCGTTTTTTCTGCTATTTCTCTTTCGGGGTAGATTGTATCATCAGCACCGATTTTCTTTAAAAGGTAAGCCTGCCTGTCACGCTTTGCAACGGAAACAACCTTTTTTGCCCCTAATTCCTTAAGCAAAGAGGTTATTTCAAGTGAAGCCTGAAAATCTCTGCCTATGCAAACAAAGCAAATATCAAAGTTGTTAATACCCAAAGAACGAAGTACGCCCTCGTTTTTACAGTCACCTATAAATGAGTCGGGGAAAATACTGTTAAGTGCCTCAACCTTTTCTTCATTTTTATCTACAATAACAATGTCATTGCCTAAATCAAGCATCTGCTTTGCCAAATGCTTACCAAATCTACCTACACCAATTACAAGTATTGATTGCATAGTAACATCTCCTTTTTAACCTACAACTACGTTTTCCTTCGGGCGGTCAATAGGGGCGTTAACCCTCTTTTCTGCCAGGGTAAGCATAAGCGTCAAGCCGCCGACTCTGCCGCCGAACATAAGAGCAATAATAATCAGCTTCGAAATGCCCGAAAGCTGGGTGGTGAGACCCTTCGAAAGACCCGAGGTGCTTATTGCGCTTATCGTTTCAAAAAACGTATCTGTAATAGAAAATCCGTCTAACGTACAAATTATTGCCGTTGCCGAGAAAACAGCTATTAAGTAAACAACTAATATGGCAACTGCCTGCTTAAGCGTTTCAATCGGAATAGAACGCTTGAAAATTTGCGGGTGCGTGTTGTTCCTTGCAGCAGCAATTGTGAAAACAAAAAGAACGGCAACCGTTGTAACCTTAATGCCGCCTGCGGTAGAAGCAGAGCCGCCGCCAATAAACATTAAAAGGTCTGTAATAAGCTCACTGCCTTGTGTGAATTGTGAGCAGTCTAATATTGCAAAGCCTGCGTTTCGCGGTGTTACCGAAAGGAAAAACGCCTTTAAAACCTTTTCCCAAATCGGCAAGCCCTCAAAAAGATTTTTGTCTTCAAAAATCATAAAGAGTAACGCGCCGCCAACAATCAAAATAAAGTTTGTTACAAAAACTAACTTGGAGTGCAGGGAGTACTTTTTAAAATCAAATTTATGATTTATTACGTCGTCCCACACAAGAAAGCCTAAAGCACCAATTACAATTAAAAGCATAACCGTAATGCAAATCAGCGGGTCGTTGCTGTATGCAGTTAAAGAAGAAAACGGAGCGCTTATACCCATTAAATCGAAGCCTGCATTACAAAATGCGGATACTGAGTGGAATATTGCAAACTCAATTCCTCTTGTAAAGCCAAATTCCGGGCAAAACCTTACAGCTAAAAATACAGCACCTATAATCTCGGTTATAAAAGTAATAAAAAATATTCGTTTTAGCAATTTAACAACACCGCTTAAACGAAGCGTGCCCTCAGACTGCATAAGCACACGTCTTTCGTAAATGCCAATTCTTTTTCTTAAAAAAAGTGAGAACATGGAAATTACAATAATAAATCCAAGGTTTCCTATCTGAATAAGTAAAAGAATTACAATTCTGCCGAAAAGCGACCAGTAGGTGTAGGTGTCGTAAAGAACAAGACCTGCACCGCTTATGGCACTTGTTGCGGTAAATATTGCATTTAAAACAGGCGTCATGCTTCCGCTTTGAGAAGAAATCGGCAGCATGAGAAGTACGGCACCAATTAACGTTAAAAGCGCGAAGCTTAACACAATGGTTTGTGTGTAAGTGAATCTTTCACGAAGTTTTTCAAGCATTTTTAAATACACTCACTCTAAATGAATTTAATGTTAGGGATTTTATGTTAGTATAATAGCACAGCACATTAAAACTTGCAAGAGAAAAGTAAGTGCATTGATAAATATAAATACACTGTTAATCGCAGAGCTTAATGAAAAGGCAGTAAAAGCATTTCGCTTTTACTGCCTTTTGTTGGGGGTAGGGAAAAAGATGCAGTTTGAATACATATTACTTTTTATATTGTTTTATGCGGTCTGCGCTTTTTTACTTATTCCTTCCAGAATTTTCTGTCTAAGCTTCTGTATTGAATTGCTTCAAAAACGTGCTTCTTTTCTATTGTTTCAGATTTATCTAAGTCTGCAATAGTTCTTGCTACCTTTAAAATTTTATCATAAGCTCTTGCGGAAAGACCTAATTTTTCAAAAGAGCTTTCCAAAATTTTTGCAGCATCCTCTGAAAGCACGCAGTATTTTCTTGTCATAGAGGGCGTCATTTTTGCGTTGCAGGTAACAGCTGTACCCTTAAAGCGTTCAAGCTGAATAGCCCTTGCTTCGTTTACACGCTTTCTTATAGCCTCCGAGCACTCGCTTTCCTCTGTTGCGGAAAGCTGTGCATAATCAACGGGTGGGACCTCTATGTGAATATCAAGTCTGTCAAGCAACGGACCCGAAACCTTTGAAAGATACCTTGCAGGCGCACCCTTAGGGCAGGTGCACTTTTTTGTAGGGTGACCAAAGTGTCCGCAGGGACACGGGTTCATTGCGCATATAAGCATTACAGAGCAGGGGTATGTAAGAGCACAGGCGGCTCTTGAAATTGTAATTGTGCCGTTTTCAATAGGCTGCCTTAAAACCTCCATTGTGTTTCGGGTGAATTCAGGTAGCTCATCAAGGAACAGAACACCGTTGTGTGCAAGCGACAATTCACCGGGCTTTGGTATTGTACCGCCGCCCGAAAGCCCTGCAGGGGAAACTGAATGGTGCGGTGCTCTGAAGGGTCTGTAATTTATTATAGGGTTATCCTTTGAAAGCTGACCTGAAAGCGAATAAATCTTAGTTGTTTCAAGCGCTTCGTCAACAGTAATATCAGGAAGAATAGTCGGAATTCTTTTTGCAAGCATACTTTTGCCTGAGCCGGGAGGACCAATCATCATAGCATTGTGACCGCCTGCGGCAGCAACCTCTAACGCTCTTTTAACCTCATATTGACCTTTTACGTCCTTGAAATCGGGCAAATATGAGGGCACATCAAAGGTTTTAAAGGGCTTAAGCTTTACCGGCTCTAAAATATTAAAATCGTTTATATGGTCAACTAATTCCTTTAACGTTTTAATGCCGAATACCTTAATGCCCTCAATTACGGCTGCTTCCTCACAGTTGTCGTAGGGGACGTAAATCTCTTTGATTTTATGCTCTTTTGCGGCAATAACCATCGGTAAAACGCCTTTAATGCTCTTTATTTCACCTGAGAGTGAAAGCTCACCGACAAAGGCAGCCTCCTTGTAATCACCGTGAATTTGCCTTGTTGCAGAAAGCACGGCTATTGCTAACGGTAAATCGTAGTAGGAGCCTTCCTTTTTTGTGTCGGCAGGCGCTAAGTTAAAGGTGTAGTGGTAGGTAGCATTCATTTCAAGCCCTGAGTTTTTTATTGCGGCGCTTACACGCTCTTTTGCTTCACTTACAGCCGTATCGGGCAAGCCTACTATATTTATAGCGTATTTGCTTGCAGACGTCATGCTCAACTCTACGTCTACCATATAAGAGTTTAAGCCCAAAAGGCCTACGCTTTTAATTTTTGCAAACATTTTAACACCTACTCGTTTTGTGTTGTGTCGTCACCTTTATCCGTAGCTTCCTCTGATATTACCTCAACCTCTTCTGTAACAGTCTCCTCGTATAACGGAGGGTTAAACTTAAAGAGCTTAAGTCTTTTTACGTAGCAGAGGAATAAAAGTGTAATTAACGCTAATGCAGAAACAATGCTGCCTAATACAAGTCCCTGAGGGGTGTATTTAAAGGTTACTGCGTGAGCGCCCTTTGTTACTTTTACACCTAAAAGAGCTTCACCGATAACAACAATATCCTCATTGGAAGCCTTTTTACCGTCAATGTAAACAGACCAGCCTGAATCGTAGTTTATGGAGGTGTAAATTACGCCGTCCTCACTTGCGTTAATTGTGCCGTTGATTTCTGTTTCTGTGAAGCTTTCTACTTGTAAGGAATCTTTATTTAATTGCTCAAAGCCTGCCGTGAATTCTGCGTCGTTAACAGTTACGGCATATAAATAGGTGTATCCGCTTTGGCCCTCTTTAATAGGTGCAAACACAGAAATTGTATCGCCCTTTTCAAGGTAACCTAAGTCTAAAACGTGTGGCTTTGTATCAATCGGCTGGGAAATTGCGGTGCCGTTTGAGAATGAAACTGTAATTCTTTCAACCGAGTTTGAGCCGGTTTTAAAGTATAAATATCCGTTACCGCTTTCCTGTACTGTTAAATCATAGGTAAGGGATGCATCAGGGGCGCTATCTATAACAGTATAAGGGTAGCAGCCTGAATCACCGTAGCCCTCGTAGTAGCAGGTTGTATTGTTTGTGGAAACCTTATCAAGGGTAATATCATTAAATACCTGGTTGAAGCCTGTAGCTGCCTCAAAAAGGGCGCTTTGTACCTCAAAAGGATTTGAGTTGTCGTGTGACCAGTAGGCAATGTCCTCGTTAACTCTGAATGCAATCGGCAGGGTGTAGTTGTTTTTGTAAGCAACGTACTTGCCCTTGCTGAAAATTCTTTCGTAATAATCTTCATTCATAGGTGCAGAGGAGCCCTCGTAATTATCTACTATATAGTCAAGTGAGAAAAACGCATTGTAAATAGGCGTTTGTCTGTTGTAGGTGTAGCTGTTTATATAGTTGCTGAACATACCAAGGTGGTATTGCATATTTGAAACCTTTTCGTAAGCCATAGAGGAAAAGGTAGAAACACCGTTGTAGTAGTACCAGCAGGGGTCCATTCTTGCGCGGAGAGAGGAAAGCTCCATTCTGTACATATCGGTGCCCTCAACCTCATCAAGCTTGTCTTTAACAATTCTGAAATCGTCGTAATCGCTTACAAAATTTGTTTTTGGCTGGTCCATGCTATAGTTGTTGGTGTTTGCAACAATGTACTCTGCACAGCAAGAGCAAAGAATTAACATTGCAGCAGCAATTTTGGGGTATTGGTCATTTTTTAAAATGCCTAATGCAAGACAGTAAATACCAATGAATGCAATGCAAATCCAGACACCGACCTCAGAAAAATTCTTTGAGCCTATTTCCTGTACCATTATAACGAAGAAAACGGTAGCAACGCCTACGCCTAAAATCTGTCTTCTTGTGTACTCTTTAATAAACGTGAATGCTCTGAATGCGAAAAGCAAAAGCAGGAAGGAGTACATATAAGAAAATCTGTAGGGTAAATCGTTAGGGAAGTGGAATCCGTGCCAAACGTAATTTAAATAGTTTGTGTAGCAGCTTGCGAACATAATGCCTAAAATACCACAGCTGAAAACCTTTTCTTTGCCGGAGATTTTGTTTGAAAAAATATACAGAGGTACAAGCATTACGGGTAATATGCCGCAATAAATGTTAGGAAGCACGTCTTCACCGCTGCTGCGTATTGTTGGGTCTAAATATGCTAAATGGTTAGCAAGAAAATCAAAAATTGAAAAATAAGTTTTTAATTCTTGCGGGAAGGTGCCGCTTGTTGCAGAGCAGTTTTGAAGAACAAAATAAACAGGTAAAAGTGAAACTGCGGCAAGCGTAGCAGAAATAACCGAGCCAAAGGCAAAAAGACAGCCCGAATCAAAAAATCTGGAGTTTCTTAAATTGTTGTAGCCCCAGCACAAAAGCTCCTTAAAGCCTGCCTCTCTTTGCTTTAATTTGCCAAAGTAGGTAGCTGTAAAGCTGTACTGAACAAAGTAATTGTAAATAAAGAAGAGTACAGAGAAAATACAAACCATATAAGCCATATAGTAGTTTGTAAAGAAGGTAAGGGTTAAAGAAGCAATGTAAAGAGAAAGCTTTCTTTCATTTATAATTTTATCTATTCCGAGCATTACAAGCGGGAAAAGGTAGAACGAATCAAGCCACATTACGTTCCAGTAGTAAGCAATGAAAAAGCCGCTGCAGGCATAAAGCACACCAAATGCGGATATTATAGGCGATTGCTCAAAGCTGTACTTTTTCTTTAAGAAATACGAAAATGTAAAGGATGCCGTAACAGCCTTTAAAAGAATCATAGTGGCAATTGCTTCGGGCATATTTTTGTGCCCTGCAATAAGCATTACTATTGCAAATGGTGAGGAAAGGTAGTTGTAAAAATTGCCTAAAAAGGTGCCGCCGCCTCCTGAGGTCCAGGAGTAAAGAAAGCTGTCGGCATTTACTACTCTTTCGTAAAGCTCTGCAAATAACGGGCCGTACTGATGGTAAAGGTCCATTCTTAAAATAGTTTTATCGCCAAACGGAATTAAGTCGTAGCAATAGTAAACTATCATCATAATTATAAACGTGCAGCCTGCCGCTAAAAAAGAATAGCGGTTATTGTAAAACGGCTGTAATTTTTTGTTTTCCATAAAAAGCTTTTTCATTTTATTTTCTCCTGAAGGGAATAGTATTTTAAATAATATAAATAACATTTCACGTTACCCCTTATAATACCATAAATGTAAAATTCTTTCAATGTTTTTAGTCTTTTTTTATATTATGTTTAAAAATATTTTAAATAAAAGTTCTATTCCGGGACAAGTGTAAATAAACTTTTTTAGAAGGCAAAGGAAGGGACTTGAGAAAATGCAGGATTTTTTAAACGCTGTTTCACTTTTACCAAAGGACGTAGAGGAGATGCTTTTAAGTCTTAGTAAGGATTTTATGTGTAAGGTGAATGAAATCCGCTTCAGGAGCAATAAGCCTGTAACGCTTAATACAAGGGAGGGCGTTTTTTATTGCACGAAAAGCGGTAGGGCAACCATAAGCTTTAACGACGACCTTTATTTTACAGACGACAGAAAAATTCAGGAAATAGTTTTTTCACTTTCGCGTCGTTCCATTCATACCTATCAGGATATGTTGGCAAGGGGATATTTACCGCTGAAAAACGGTTGTAAGGCAGGCGTTGCGGGTTGCGCGGTAATAAAAAACGGTGCTGTCTATTCTGTTAATTCATTTAGTAGTGTTAACATAAGAGTTTCACGGGATTTTTACGGCTGTGCAAAAGAAATATATAACGAAGTGGGAGAAAATGGCAGCTCCTTCCTTTTGGTAGGACAGCCGCTTTCGGGGAAAACGACGCTTTTGAGGGATTTGTGCAGACTTTACGCAGGTGAAGACTCGTTTGAGCCTAAAAAAATAGTAATTGTTGACGAAAGGGATGAAATTGCATCAAAATCCTTTGGTGGTGGGGTGAATGTGGGGGTTCATACCGATGTTTTGTCGCTTTATCCCAAGCAAGTGGGGATAGATATTGCATTGAGAACTCTTTCTCCCGATATTATTGTTTTAGATGAAATTGGTCTTGAGGACGAGGTTGAAGCAATGCTTGCAGGAATGAACAGCGGTGTAAGCTTTATAGCAACAGCGCACGGGTCAAGCTTTTCAGAGGTGCTTTCAAGACCGAATATTAAAAGGCTTGTAGATTCAAAGGTTTTTAAAAAGGCCGTTGTTTTAAAAGGAAAAAGTGCGCCTTGCGAAATACGGGAAGTGATTGAGTTATGAATATTCTTAGCTCGTTGTGTCTTGCAGGGTGTTTTTTGCTTCTCGGCATAAACAGAATAAGTACCATTAAAAAAAGCACATCTGCACTAAACGAGGCGGTAAGCTTTATTACAATGGTAAAGAATAATATTCGTTTTTCTATGATGGATTACGATAACTTAATTGAATGTGCTAAAAAGGAAGGGTATTTATACATAAGCTTTGAGAATGGCGTAGCGCTTTCTAAAAATACCACAAGAAAGGCTCAGGCAGATTTTTTGCGCTTTATAAATAAAATCGGAACGACAGACGAAACAGGTCAGCTAACGCTATGTGATGAGTATTTGGAAAGGTTTAAAGGATATTATAACGAAAGTGCAAGCAACGAAAAGGGTAGGGTAAAGGTCGTGGGGGCATTGAGCGCCCTTTCAGTAGTGTGTGCCTTTTTGCTTGGAGGTTAGGTTGTTAAATATGGATATGTCATTTATTTATAAGATAGCTGCAATAGGCTTAATAACCGCAATAATAAACCAAATTCTGCAAAAGCACGGCAAAGAGGAATACACAATAATAATTACAATAGCAGGCATTATTATTGTAGCATTGATGCTTTTACCGTTTGTTACCGAGCTCAATGATGAGCTTTCTTCTCTTTTGGGGCTATGATGGTAACAAAATTAGCTTTGCTTGCGCTTTTTTCTCTTGTTACACTAACGCTTGTTAAAAAGTATTCGTCAGGGATTTCTGCCGTATGCGAAATTGCTGTCGTTATAGTGCTTGTTATAGCGGTGCTTCCCGAATTCAAGGGCTTGGTTTTGTCCTTAAAAGAAATAAGCGGCATAGCCACGGTTTCGCAGGATATTTTAAAAACAATGCTGAAGGCGTTTGCAATTCTTACTGTTGGCGGCGTTGTGTCAGACGTGTGTCGGGATAACGGAGAAAACGCCCTTGCAGGCGTTGTAGAAATGGTTGTAAAAATTCTCGCAATAGCTTGTGCAATTCCTGTTTTTTCTGCAGTGCTCGTGACCGCTTTGACGTTATTGGAGTAAAAATGAAAAAGATTAAAATATTGTTTTTTGTTTTGGGACTATGCCCTTTTTTATGCATTTCTGCTTTTGCAGGGGACGGAAATATTGATAGCTTTAGTGACTCCGCTTCATACGAGGAAATGATTTCTGCAATAGATTCTTCGGTGGTAGAGGTGTTAGGTGAAATGGGTATAACCGAGCTTAGCTACGAAAGCATTTTTTCGGTAACGCCCAAAAAAGTGTTCGATTCCTTTTTCGGAATCTTTTTTAACAGCTTAAAAAAGCCTTTTGAAAGCTTTGTTTACGTTACCGGAGTAATGGCACTAATGGCGCTCATAACAAATATGTCGCGCTCACCGGAAACAGTTTCTCTTATAGGCAGTACGTGTGTGGCGTGTATTATAGCCGTGCCTGTTGTCTCGTTGGTTACGCGTTCTTTTTCTGTGTTAGAGGCACTTTCTACGTTTACCACAGCCTTTGCAGGCGTGTTTTGTGCCGTTACCTCTGCCGCAGGAGGAGTGATTCAAGGCAGCTCGTTTTTAGGTCTTAACATAGCCTTGAATTCAATTTTGAGTGTTGTGCTTTCGGGTGTTTCAAAGCCGCTTTCAAACACTATGTGCGCACTTTCTTTTCTTTCGTGCTTCAACATAAAAACCTTCAGTGAAAGAATAAGTGATTTATTTAAAAAGACTTACATATTTATACTCGGCTTTATTACTACAATTTTTTCAGGGCTTTCAGCTGTGAAAAGCATTTTAAGCAGCAGCGCTGACACAGTAGCAGTAAGGGGAGTAAAGTTTTTGGTGGGGCGCTCTTTGCCAATAGTGGGCGGGGTTGTAAGTGAAAGCTACCATAGTGTTATGGCAAGCCTTGCACTTATAAAAAGTACGGTTGGTGTTTTTGGAATAATAACTGTTGTTATAACGGTTTTGCCGGTTCTTTCAGAGCTTTTTGTGTGGTGGCTTTCACTTAACTTAATAAGCACGGTGTCAGAGATTTTTGGCTGCTTTAAAATACAAAACTTAATTTTAGTCTTTAAGGATGTAATAATTCTTTTAATTGCAACGGTCTGCTTTTCTGCGCTTTTGTTTATTATTTCCTGTGGCTTTATGCTGGTGTTTAAAAATGGATAGTATTAAAACTGTGTTAGTGAATTATGCAATATGTGCGCTTTTTGGTAGTGTGCTTGAGTTTATCTCACCTAAAAAAAGCAGGGAAGCGTTCAGAATTGTTTCGGGGATAATTTTGATTTCTGTAATTGTAATACCGCTTGTCGGCTTTGATTTTTCTGCAGAGCTTGAAAAAAGAGGTTTTGAATTTGAGGAAGCAAAGAGCGGAGAGAATACACTTTTGACTACGGCGGGTTTAATGGAAAAAGAAATTTATAGGCAAATAGAAAATATACTCATAAATAAGCAGATTGATGAATATGAAATATATATAAGCACTGAGGTTGACGAAGATGCGAACGAGATTATTTTAAGTGAAATAAATATTCTCGTAGGCGCTCAGTTTCAAAGTAAAATAACTGAGCTAAGGTCAATGTTGAACGAAGAATTCGGGAGTGTATTAAAAATAGGAGTAAAAGAAAATGGTCAAGGCTAAAGAGCTTTTCAAAAAATTGAGCCCAAATAAAAGGAATTTAGTTTTAGCAATAGTTGCCGTGCTCGCAATTGTGTTTTTGATTTTTTCTGAATTTGCAACAGAAGCTTCGCAAGAGGATGAGGCTGACAGTATAGAAACGGGTGTAGCCTCAACAGAATACATAAAAATGCAGGAGGAAAAGCTTGCCCTGCTTTTAGAAAAAATAGACGGTGCAGGTGAGGTGGAGGTAATGATAACGTTGGAAAGCTGTTACGAAAACGTCTATTTAAAGGACAGTACCCTAAAAACCGAAAGCACGAAAGGAATTTTTAAGGAGGAGCAGGAGGAAAGCTTTATAATGGCAAAAACGGGGTCAGACACGCAAAACGGAATTATAATTAAGGTTTACGAGCCTGTTGTAAAGGGGGTTGCCGTGGTTGCCTCGGGCGGTGACAACGAAAACGTAAAAATGGCTATTATAGAAACTGTTTCGGCAGTTTTTAATATAAACAGCACTAATATATCGGTAGAAAAAATGGTACCTGAAAGGATGGAATAATATGAATTTACTTATAAGAAGAAGACAGCTTGTAATGGCTACACTTGTGGTTGCATTGGGCTCAGCGGTGTTTGTTAATTGGTATTTTACAAATTCAAACGACAGCGTTGCGGGGGAAAACGCGCCAACGAGTGAATACGTTCAGAATTTAGGTGAGGCAAAGTACGTAAGCACAGACAAGGCAGAGGGTGAAAGCGAGGAAAACCAGGCAACTGCAACCGCATCCAAAAACACCGATTACTTTGCAACTGTAAAATTAAAAAGAAAAAAGGCTCACGACGAGGCTTTGGAAAAAATGAAGGAGCTTTTAAAAAGTGCACCTGAAAGCAGTAAAAGCACAGAGGAACTCTCTGAAGCAACAGACTACTTAAGTAAAACAATTAAGCTTGAGGCAGATATTGAGGCGCTTATTTCTGCAAAGCTTAAATGTGAATGTGTTGTTATGATAAACGGTGAAAATGCAGAGGTTGTTGTAACCAAAGGAAATCTTAATGATTCAAGTATTCTGCAAATTATGGATGCAATTTTGAATAATACGGATATAAAGTCAGAAAAAATAAAAATTAGTGAGGCTTAATAAGTAAAGTAGTAAATAAAAAGACTACGCTCTTCGCGGTTAATGCGAAGAGCGTAGTCTTTATTGCTTTTGTTTTAATAATACAAGTCTTATGCCTCGAGCTTTAGTACCTTTAAAATATTTTTACTGAAGATGCTTTCCAATTCATCATCTGTAAGTCCTAAAGATAATATATAATTCAATTCATCCTGCTGACTCCACATAGGGTAATCTGTTGCAAAGATTACTTTTTCGGCACTGTAACGGCGTATAATTCTTAAAGCAGCTTCTTTTTCTAAAGCAAAAAACGCAGAGCAGGTGTCAACGTATAAATTCGGTAAATTGCAAAGCTTTTTGCTTGCCTCCTCCCAAATGGAATAACCGCCGAAATGAGCGCCGATAACCGTTAAATCGGTGTATATTTCCATTACGGGTAAAAGTCTGTTTGGGTTAGAGTTGTCGTAACGAGAATCACCTGTGTGCATTAAAATAGGTAAATTACGCTTTTCACAAAGCTCATAAATTTTAAGACAGCGGTAATCATCAATTTTAAAATTCTGAATATCTGGGTGAAGCTTTACACCTAAAAGACCTAAAGAAATAAGCTCGTCAACGTCTCTTTTTAAATCGTCGGAGTTTGGATGAAGCGTACCAAAGCCTATGAATTTATCAGGGTGCTTTTTTACCTCGTCAGCTATAAAGTGATTTATGCTTGAAACCTGCTTTTCTGTTGTTGCAACAGATTGTACAAGCATTTTGTTAATGCCAGAAACCTCACTTTGCTCTAAAAGCTCATTTGTTGTGCCGTGAAAGGGTGATTGAGGTACGCCGTAAAAATTATTTGTACTGTCAGTTGCCTTTTGCGCTATTTTTTCGGGATAAATATGGCAGTGGGCGTCTATTATATAATGTTTTTCATTGTGAATCATCTCTTTTTGCTGTACTTTGCCCACTCTGGGGTAAAGAATTTATCCTACCATTTGAGTCGGGCTTAAATGGTAGGATATGCTTGGTTTTCAAAATTCATTAAGCTGTTTCGACGGAGTTTGCCTTTTGAAGGTTGTACTTTTCAATAGCATTCTCGCGCATTTTATACTTAAGTATTTTACCTGCGGCGTTCATTGGGAAGGAGTCTACAAAGTCAATATATTTTGGCACCTTGTGACGAGCCATGTGGTCCATAATGTATTGCTTCATTTCTTCAACTGTCATTGAAACGTCCTCTTTAAGAATAATGCAAGCCATTATTTCCTCGCCGTATTGCTCATCAGGAACACCAATAACCTGAACGTCCTTAACGTTTTCGTGGGTGTAAATAAATTCCTCTATTTCCTTCGGGTAAATGTTTTCACCACCACGAATAATCATATCCTTAAGTCTGCCGGTGATACGGTAGTTGCCCTCGGGCGTTCTGCAGGCAAGGTCACCCGTGTGAAGCCAGCCGTCCTTGTCAATAGCGGCAGAGGTGGCTTTCGGCATTTTGTAGTAGCCCTTCATAATGTTGTAGCCACGTGCAACAAATTCACCGGTAACCTCATCAGGGCACTCTTCACCTGTTTCAGGGTCAACAATTTTACACTCGATTTCCGGTAACGCTCTACCAACGGTAGCAACACGAACCTCAAGCGGGTCGTCTGTTGAGCTCATTGTACAGCCCGGAGAGGCCTCTGTTTGACCGTAAACAATGGTGATTTCCTTCATATTCATTTTGTTGACAACATCCTGCATAACAGAAATAGGACAAGGGCTACCCGCCATAATACCTGTTCGCATATAAGAAAAGTCGGTCTTTGGCAAATCAGGGTGCTCTAAAAGAGCAATAAACATTGTAGGTACGCCGTGGAATGCTGTAATTCTTTCAGAATTTATGCAAGCAAGCGCAGGCTTCGGTGAGAAGTACGGAAGCGGTAAAATTGTGCCGCCGTGTGTCATTGTAGCCGTCATAGCAAGCACCATACCAAAACAGTGGAACATAGGCACCTGAATCATCATTCTGTCAGCGGTAGAAAGGTCCATTCTGTCACCAATGTTTTTACCGTTATTTACAATGTTGTAGTGTGTAAGCATAACGCCTTTCGGGAAGCCTGTTGTGCCTGATGTGTACTGCATATTACAAACGTCGTTAACGTCAACTGTTGCAGCAAGTCTGTAAACCTCTTCTTTTGGTACGGAGGATGCTCTTCCTATAGCCTCTTCCCATGTAAGACAACCCTTTTTCTTGAAGCCTACCGTAATTACGTTTCTTAAGAATGGCAATCTTTTTGAGTGAAGCGGCTCACCCGGAGTTGTTGCTTCAAGCTCAGGGCAAAGCTCACCAATGATTTCGTCGTAATTTGAATCACGGTAACCGTCAATTAAAATAAGCGTATGTGTATCAGATTGCTTGAGTAAGTATTCTGCCTCATGGATTTTGTATGCTGTGTTCATTGTAACAAGTACGGCACCAATTTTTGTTGCCGCCCAGAATGCAATGTACCACTGCGGTACGTTTGTTGCCCACACAGCAACGTGGCTGCCCGGCTTTACGCCGAGAGAAATGAAAGCTCTGCAGCATTCGTCAACGTCATCACGGAATTGTGAGTAGGTTCTTGTGTAATCAAGCGTTGTGTATTTAAAAGCGTACTGGTCGGGGAATTCCTCAACCATTTTGTCGAGCACTTGAGAAAAGGTTGCCTCTATAAGAGTTTCCTTTTTCCAAACGTATTTACCTGTATGCGTTTTGTTTGAGTAAAGAGTTTTCTTTGCTCTTGAGGTGTTGCCAAAGCCTGCCATAAAGCTTACAAAGTGAGAGAAAATAATTTCCATATCATCAAGCTCGGGCATCCATTTTGGGTCCCATTCAATAGAAGCAAAGCCGTTATAATTAACAGAGGTAAGAGCTAAAACAGCCTCCTCAATCGGGTATTCACCTTCGCCTATAAGGCAATATTTAATTTCGCCGTTTTCTCTTTGTGCATCCTTAATATGAACGTGCTTAACGTAAGCACCAAGGTTTTTAATTGTTGTTTCAGGCTCTTCACCCGCAATAAAATAAGGGGAGTAAAAATCCCAGAGTGCAGCAAGTGAATCGCAGGAGAAGGTATTAAGCACCTCTAAAAGCTTTGTTGTATCTGCAAAAATACCTGCTGTTTCAATAATAATTGTAACGTTGTTTTTTTCTGCTTCGGGTATAATGCTTTGTAATACGGAAATAACCTCTGCCTTTTGCTCTTCATAGGCTGCGCCTGTGTCGCTTGCCTTAATGCGTACAAAAGGAATGTGAAGGGTAGAGGCAATTTCAAGGCATTTATTAAGTTCCTCTAAAAATTCCTCTCTGTCGCTTTTAGAGGCAGGGTTTTTAAGAGTATCTATGCAAGGGATTCTTAAATTTTTTTCATAAAGCTCACGAACGGTAGCTTGAGCTGCGCCCATGTAAAAAGCACCGTTTTTTTCAGTGAAGGCAGGGTTGTTTACGTTGTGAAGCTCAATTCCGTTAAAGCCCTGAGAGACTGCAATATTGCAAAAATCCTCCCACAAGTAACCATGCCAGCCCTTTGTCGAAAAGGAAAGTTTCATTTTAAGTCACCCCTTAGTTTTCTTCAAAAATAATTTTGTTGATTGCGTTTACGTAAGCACGAATGCTTGCGCCGATAATATCGGTAGAAACACCGTTTCCTGAGTAAAGCTTACCATTTGAACGAAGCTTTACAAGTGCAGAGCCGGTTGCCTCTCTGCCCTCTGTAACAGAGTGAATCTGGAAATCGTCGAGCTCGTAGTGGTGTCCTACAATTTGCTCAATTGTTGTAAATGCAGCATCAATAGGACCGTCACCAATGCCAATAGCCTGCTTGTTTTCGCCGTCTTTTTCAAGCGTGATTTGAGCAGATGAGGTAATAATGTTACCTGTATTTATTACGTAATCTACTAATTTGTAAGCAGGTGTAACCTGGAGCGCCGTTGTAGCAACAATGGCATCAAGCTCCTTGTTGGAGATTGTTTTTTTGCTTGCAACAGATTTAAAACGCTCAAATACCTTTGCGCTGTCCTCGTCAGATAAATCGTAGCCCAATTTTTTTACAGCCTTTAAAACTGTTTCCTGAGAATCGTTTTCTGTTAAATTGATTTCCGTTGCAGGAATTGCGCTTTTAGTTTCTGTAACTGAAACTATATGGTTGCCGTCTGCAATTTTTGCAACCTGGTTTATGATTCTTAAAAATTCACTGTATTTAAGTGAAGCACAAATATTAAGCTTATCACCATTGTTTCTTATAATGTTTGAAACTGTAATAATAGAGGTAGCGTTAGCGTTGTTTGAAGCACACTTGATTTCTGTTGCACCGTGAGTAACAGCAAGCATAGAGGATGCAGCTGCACAGCCGTTTGTGTTTTCGCACATAACGCCAAGGTCAATTTCCTTAAGCTCTGGAATTGCCTCAAGAGTTTCTTCTATAAAGCTTACAAATGCATCAGGGAGCATAGAAGCCTCGTTGTCGCAAATAGTAACTGTTTTTGCACCTGCTTCAATTGCTGCTTTAATAGCGGAAATTAAAACGTCTTTTTCTGCTCTTGTGGCATCAATTGCAACAAATTCAACGTCGCTGCAAAGAGTAGCAGCCTTTTCAACAAGTGCTTTAATAAGCTCAAGCATTTTAGGAGCCTTTTTGTGGCAGATGTATTCCATTCCTACAGGGGAGATTGGTAACGCAACAGAAAGCCTTGGTTTAGCGGCACCCTTAATTGCATTGTAGGTTGCTTCAACGCTTTCGACTGTTTGACCTACCTGCACACTCATTATGCTGTTTTTCAAGAATGCGCAAGCAGTTTTTAAAAGAAGTGTATCTGTCTTTTCGTTTTCAATAGCAGGGAATTCAACAACGTCAACGTTAGCGCTTTCTAAAAGACGTGCAATTTCAACCTTTTCTTTAAAGCTTAATGTAGCTTCATTTCCTTGTGATTTTAATAAAATTGTACGGTCTGAAATTCTGATTTTTTTCATAGCTTTAATCCTTTCGGTTATATGTTGTATTGATGATTTGCATTGTTATGGTATCGGGACAATAAAAAACCCGAGTCAAAGCACAATTGTCTTGACTCAGGGACGAATTCTTTAAAATCCGCGGTACCACCCCGCTTACTGCAAAAGCAGTCACTCATTAAGACTCAACAAAGTCCGTAGCCATGGTAACGGGGCAACCGTAGCTTCTTACGCGCGAAAAATTCGGTTGGGAAGCTCTGCTCTGGAACGAGACCGCTTTTTTGAAACATATTGGCTTGCACCTGCCGCCAACTCTCTGAAATGCTTACTCAAAAATGCGTAATTCCTTCAATGCATTTATTGATATGTGTGATATATTATCACTTACCCGAGTTGTTGTCAAGTGTTTTTTGAATTTATGCACTGAAAATGCAAATAAAATATGACATAAGAGCTTAAATACAAGTCTTGCGGGTTAGTCAAGCTCAAAAATTGCGGTGTCATACTTTTTCATATTAAGAACAATGGTGTTTGTTGTTTCTTCTTTGAATTCCGTTCCGAAAAGCGGTTTTACACAAAAAGTCTTTGGAAGGGCTATTTTAACTTGCCCATCCGTTGCGCTATGAATACCTAAAAAACCATTTCCGCAATAAATTACGTTGTCTTCGTTGTTGTAACAATGTACGCCGTTTTTTGTTAAAAATTCGCGTAGTTCAGCTTTGTTGAAGTCGTATTTCTTGGTATCTGCCTGTAAATACGGAATATTTAAACGCTTGCATAGTTCGAGGGCTGCGATACCGCGTTTTGAGGGTAGCGCAGCAGGGAAAATGGCTGACTTGTATTTATGTAAAACCTTGTCGGCATCCTCAACCATACACAAATCAAACGGGATACCCGTGTTACCCATTTCTGTTCTTATTCGGTTAACAGAGTGGCAAAAGTCGCTTTTTCTCGGATTGTTAAGGTATGCTTTTTCATCTATGAACAAAACTGTTTCGGCCTGCGGGTAGTTAGCTGTGTTTTTGTTTACCGAAGAGTCTGCAATATCCTTCATTTTTTCTAAGTCTTTCATAATTGCATCATCTTCATACCATCCGCCCCACATATCAAACCACCACACACCTGAGCCCTTTGTTAACTGGTGAATATACGCCTTGCGTATTGCAGAAAGTGATAATTCCTTTGTGGGTGGTCCGCACCACGCGGTTTTGTTACCGTTTTTATCTGCCAGAGTGTAAATATCATCAGGGTATTTTCCCGGTCTTGATTCCTGCATTCTTTTTGTAAGGTGAGTTCTTATGTCACACTCAACAAAATAAAGCTTGTTATGAATCTTTAAAGATTCACTTGCTATCATATCGCCCCAGTCTATACCGAGCGCTCTGTTATTATCGTAAGCGCAGGGCGAAGAGAAAAAGTCAATATATGGCGAGTCTATTATATATCTTAAACCGTGTAAGCCTGTAAGAATATCATTAACAAAAACGTTGTAGCCGTAAAAGGTGCCTACAACTTGCTCGTTGTTTGTTGCCTCTTTTACAACCTTGGCAAAGTGCTCTACAGTTTTTGCTGTCATTTTTGAACAGAATTCACCGTACAAAAATGCGTTTTCGTTAAATCTTTTTTTCTCAAAGTCTTTTTTTGTTATGGGTTTTATATGCTTCGTGTTGTAGTTTTCTTTTTGCCATTCGTAGAATTTTTTTATTCCCATTTCAGAAAATGAGCCAAAGAAATCAAAGTGCATCCATTCTTGCGTTAAACCGCCACAAACGTGGTAACCTGCAATGCTTTCAGCATAATCTGAATTACGTATGTGTAAAATCATTTCTCTAAGAAGCTCTGCGCCGTCATTAAGGAATTTTTGGGAGTACAAGGATTCTCGCTTGCCGCTTGGTGTTTCAACAGTTTCAGAAATGTTTTTGTTAATCCACCTTTTAGGCATAGAAATATTTATTCTCGGGAAAATCAGAGCGTCGGGGCATTTTTCTAAAATTCTTGAAACTACGTTTTCAAATTCGGTGTAGTCGGGTGTAGCTGCTTCGAATACTCCTGTGTAAAAAGGTGAGAAATTTGTGCTTGTGTTTATAGCAGAGTCGGTAAATGAAATATTTATAAAAAATATTTTGTAGCCGTGTCCAATGAATTTTTCAAAGCTTCCGCATTCTTCAAAATAAGTAGTGTAAGCAAAGGGGTAGTGTAATTCACCGTTAACGGAAACAAAAGGCTTTCCGTTTTTGAACTCTATGTGGGTTTTTAGCAAATCAATCACCTCATCATCATTATGCACATCATTTTTTTTGGTGTCAATAAAAAAGTTTTGACTTTTTTTAATAATTTGGTAAAATATAGGTATAATTCTAATGTGTGTAAAGGAGTGTTTAATATGGAACTTAAAGGTTCAAAAACTGAGAAAAATTTAATGGAAGCATTTGCAGGTGAAAGCCAAGCAAGAAACAAGTACACTTACTTTGCTTCTGTTGCTAAAAAAGAGGGTTATCAACAAATCTCTGCTATTTTTGAAGAAACTGCAAACAACGAAAAAGAACACGCAAAAATGTGGTTTAAGGCTTTAGGTGAGTTAGGCAACACAGCACAAAACCTTGCTGCAGCTGCTGCGGGCGAAAATTACGAGTGGACTGATATGTACGACCGCTTTGCTAAAGAGGCTGAAGAAGAAGGATTTTTTGATTTAGCTGAAAAATTCAGAAAGGTTGGCGAAATTGAAAAGTCTCACGAGGAGCGTTACAGAGCTTTGCTTAAAAACGTTGAAATGAACGCTGTGTTTGAAAAAGCAGAGGAAACAATGTGGGAATGCAGAAACTGCGGTCACCTTGTTATGGGTAAAAAGGCTCCGGAAATTTGCCCTGTTTGCGCTCATCCGCAAAGCTACTTTGAGGTTAGAAAAGAAAATTATTGATTTTTAAAATTTAAAAGCTTAAGCGGTTGTAAAACACAATGTTTTGCAACCGCTTTTTTACTTAAATAAATAGGGTGCTCATCTTTAAGAGCACCCTGAAATTTTATCTTATATTACCTGTGTTTGTTTTAAGCATAACGTCGTGTGAGCCGCCTTCAACAATACTTGTAGCTGAAACAAGTGTTAATTTTGCATCTCTTTGTAAATCAGGGATGGTAGTAACACCGCAGTTGCACATTGTAGATTTAACCTTGTAAAGGCTCTTGTTTACGTTGTCGTGAAGAGAGCCTGCGTAAGTAACGTAAGAATCAACGCCTTCTTCGAATGAAAGCTTTGAGCTGCCGCCAAGGTCATAGCGCTGCCAGTTACGAGCTCTGTTTGAGCCTTCGCCCCAGTACTCCTTAACGTAAGTGCCGTTAATGTTAAGCTTTGGTGTCGGGCTTTCATCAAAACGAGCAAAGTATCTGCCGAGCATAAGGAAGTCAGCACCCATTGCAAGAGCAAGTGTCATGTGGTAATCGTGAACAATCCCGCCGTCAGAGCAAATCGGAACGTATATGCCTGTTCCCTTAAAGTATTCGTCACGAGCAGCAGCAACCTCAATAAGAGCTGTTGCCTGACCACGGCCAATACCCTTTGTTTCACGGGTAATGCAAATTGAACCGCCGCCAATACCAACCTTAATAAAGTCTGCACCTGCGTCTGCCAAGAAACGGAAGCCGTCTCTGTCAACAACGTTACCTGCACCAATTTTAACAGAATCGCCGTATTTTTCTCTTACGAAAGCAATTGTGCGCTTTTGCCATTCGGTGTAGCCTTCAGAGGAGTCAATGCAAAGCACGTCTGCGCCAGCTTCAATTAAAGCAGGAATTCTTTCCTCATAGTCTCTTGTGTTTATACCTGCACCAACCATATATCTCTTTTGCTCGTCAAGGATTTCCTGTGGGTTTTCCTTGTGCTGTGAGTAGTCCTTGCGGAATACAAAGTAAAGAAGGTTGCCGTTATCATCAATTATAGGGAGTGAATTTAACTTGTGCTCCCAAATAATGTCGTTAGCCTCTTTTAAGGTTGTAGAAGCAGGAGCTGTAATAAGCTTTTCAAGGGGAGTCATAAACTCTGTAACCTTGGTTTCCAATGGCATACGGCTTATTCTGTAATCACGAGAGGTAACAACACCTACAAGCTTGCCGTTTGCCTGGCCGTTTTCAGTAACAGCCATTGTTGAGTGGCCCATAGTATCAAAAAGATTTACAACGTCAGCTAATGTGTCAGAAGGCTTTAAGTTAGAGTCACTAACAACGAAGCCTGCCTTGTAGCTTTTAACTCTTGCTACCATAGCAGCCTCATCTTCAATAGATTGTGAACCGTAAATGAAAGACATACCGCCCTCTTTAGCAAGTGCAATAGCAAGTGTGTCGTTTGAAACAGATTGCATAATTGCAGAAATGAGAGGAATGTTGAGTGTTATTGGGGATTCTTCAACACCCTTTTTGTATCTGCATAACGGTGTTTTAAGAGAAACGTTTGCAGGAATACAGTCGGGTCCTGTGTAGCCCGGAATGAGAAGATACTCACTAAAGGTTCTTGATGGTTCGTTACAATAATGTGCCATATTTTTACACTCCTTCAAAATTTATGGTTATTTCCCGTAGGGAAAATTTAATATACAAATATATTATATCTATTTTAATTATTGCAAGCAAAATTGTCAATGGTAATATTGCTATTATTCTGCAAATTTTTTGGAATTTATTTGTTGTAAAATTATAACTTGTGTGGTATTATTAAAGCTACATTATAGTAAATGTAATTTATACGTGTAGGAGAGTAGCTATATGGCACATTTTGACGTTGATTTTTTAGACAAAAACAGCGAACGTTATATGTTAAGCAGAAGAATTCGTAAAATAACAGATATTATTAAGAGCGAATACTTCGTTAAGGAAAGCGTTTCAACGGGTGATTTCTTCATAAGAGACGGGCAGTATACGTTTGAACAGCGCAATGAGGGTGAATGGACACCATTTAAGGCTAATTGCGACTACTGGGGTTATGATGAGTGCTATTGCTGGTTTAAGCAGACAATAACAATTCCTCAGAGCTTTAAGGGTGAAAAGGTTATTTACCGTTTGAAGGCTTATTATGATGATGGTAAGTGGAATCAGGTTAATCCGCAGTTAATAGTATGGGTTAACGGTGATATGAAGCAGGGTATTGACAGTAATCATCAATATTTAACGTTAACAGAGTGTGCTGAGGGTGGTGAAACTCTCGAGATTTACATAAATGCATATACCGACCCGTGGGAATACAAGGGTCAGGTGCAATTAGGCGCATTTTTACAGGTGCTTGACACAGATGCAGTAAGAGTTTATTACGATATTGCATCTCCGCTTGAGGTAACAAATTATTACGACGGCGACTCAACCGTCCGTGTAAACATCATTAAGCACTTAAACGTTGCCTGCAATATGCTCGATATTGATTCCGGTGACAGAGAATCCTTTAAGGAGAGCGCAAAAGCAGCATCTGCTTATCTGAATGAGAATATTTACGGTAAAAAGAACGAAGCAACAGCCTGGTCAATCGGTCACACTCACATAGACGTAGCGTGGCTCTGGCGTCTTCGTCAAACAAGAGATAAGGCAGGCCGCTCCTTTGTAACCGTTATCAAGCTTATGGAGGAGTATCCCGACTACAAGTTTATGTCCTCTCAGGCACAGCTTTACGATTACGTAAAGCAGGATTACCCTAAGCTTTATGAAAAAATCAAGCAAAAGGTTAAAGAGGGCAGATGGGAAGTTGAAGGCAGCATGTGGGTTGAGGCTGATACTAACGTAGCATCAGGCGAGGCTCTTGTACGTCAGTTCCTTGTAGGTAAAAAATTCTTTAAGGAAGAATTTGGCGTAGATAATAAAATTATGTGGCTTCCGGACGTATTCGGTTATTCTGCAGCTATTCCGCAGCTTATTAAAAAATGCGGTATGGACTACTTTATGACAACAAAAATTAGTTGGAATGAGTACAACAAATTCCCTTACGATACGTTCATGTGGAAGGGTATTGACGGTACAGAGGTGCTTTCTCACTTCTCACCTTGTGAGGATGCAAACCGTGATGAGAGAGTGGATTACCAAACCACCTACAACGCTTACTTAAGACCGGGCTATATTATAGGTGGTAACAAGCGCTACAGCCAAAAAGACCTTGGCAGAGATTACCTTTGCACCTTCGGCTTTGGTGACGGCGGCGGCGGTCCTACTGTGGATATGCTTGAGCACGGCAAAAGAATGCAAAAGGGTATTGAGGGCTGTCCTAACGTAAAGCAGGCTCCTTCTCTTGAATTCTTTAAGCATCTTGACGAGCAGGTGAAGGGAAACAAATACCTTCCGTCCTGGTCGGGTGAATTATACCTTGAATTACACCGCGGCACGTTAACAAGCCAGGCAAGAAATAAAAAGTATAACCGCAAAACAGAGTGCCTTTTCCACGACGTTGAAACACTTTCTGCAATTGCAAAAAAGGAAGCAGGTTTTTCTTATCCTGCAGAAAGAATTTTAGAGAATTGGAAGCTTATTCTTCTTAACCAATTCCACGATATTCTTCCGGGCTCCTCAATAAAAGAGGTTTACGAGGATAGCAAGGTGCAATACGAAAGCGTTTTAGCAGAGGGTACAGAGCTTACCGCAAATGCAGAGGCTGCACTCATTTCAAAAATAAATCTTGCAAACGACAGCTTAGTTGTGTTTAATACAACCGGCTTTAACAGAAAGGATGCTGTTGTTGCAGATGTTCCCGTTGATTATGCCTTCAGACTCTTTGACGGTGAAAAAGAAATTGCTTACCAAAAAACCTACGACGGCAAAATTGTATTTGTAGCAGAGCTTCCTGCAAAGGGCTATAAGGCATTCAGTATTAAAGCGGGTGCGCCTTCCTTTGCTGAAATTGAGGCAGATGAAAACTCTGTTACTACAAGCTATTTTGACGTTGAGTTTACCGACGGTGCTATTACAAAGCTCATTCATAAGGAATCAGGCAGAGACGTAGCAAACGGCAAGCAGCTCGGTAAAATCCGTGCCTTCCAGGACAGACCGTTTAACCACGAGGCATGGGACATTAAGCCGTACTATGGCGAAAAAGAATTTGAATTTGACTTTGCGGGTGCCGAGGTTGTTGAAAAGGGTGCCGTAAGAGTTGTTTACAAGGTAGACAAAAAGTTCAGAAGCTCAGTTGTAAGTGAATACTACAACGTTTACAAGGAGCTTCCGAGAATTGACGTTGACTACAAAACCGACTGGAAGGAAAAGCACGTTGTATTAAAGTCAGATTTCCCTGTAGACGTAAATGCAGTTAAAGCAACCTTCGATATTCAGTTTGGTAATATTGAGCGTTCAACAACGGAAAATACAAAGGCAGAGTTTGCACAGTTTGAAACCTCTATGCATAAGTGGGTAGACCTTTCCGATAACGGCTTCGGCTTATCTGTTATAAACGATTGTAAGTACGGCTGTACCGTTAAGCACGGTCATATTATGCCAACCCTTTTAAGATGTCAGACTTGCCCTAATTCCGTTCAGGACCGAGAGTATCACGAGTTCACCTTCTCAATTTATCCGCACACAAATGCGGTTGCTGCTTCAGACGTTGTAAAAGAGGCGTTTAACGTAAACTATCCTGCATATGCAGTGTTTGCAAAAGCAAACAACGGTGCTTTACCTTCAAGCTACTCCTTCGTAAGCGCAAATAAGAATAATATTGTTATAGAAACAATTAAAGAGGCAGAGGACGGCAACGGAATTATTGTCCGTGCTTACGAAACCTGGAACAGCAAAACCAAGGTGGCTCTCAGCTTCTGTGATGAAATTAAAAATGCAACAGAATGTAATCTTATTGAGGATGGCGCTGAAAGCGTAAGCTTCAGTGGTAACACCTTGGAGACAGAATTCAAGCCGTTCGAAATTAAGACCTTCAGAATCATTTTTTAAAGGACAGATATAATGGGATACAGTTTTTTTGCAATGCTTTCCCGTATGAAATACATTGACCGTTGGGCGTTAATGAGAAATACGGAAAACGAAAATTTGGACAGTCACTCAAAAGAGGTAGCTGTAATTGCACACGCGCTTGCAGTAATCGGTAACGTACGCTTGGGCAAAAACTACAATGCCGACAGAGCAGCGGTTTTAGGGCTTTTTCACGATTCTCACGAGATTATTACGGGTGATATGCCTACTCCGGTAAAGTATCAGAACGAAAAAATTCTTTCTGCTTTTAAGGAGATTGAGGACTGTGCAACCGAAAGACTCGTTTCAATGCTTCCGTCAGATTTAAGGGAGGGTTATTATAATCTTCTTACCGGCAATAATGACGAAGAGCTTATGCTTCTTGTTAAGGCTGCAGACAAGTTTAGCGCTTTAATAAAATGTATTGAGGAGCGTAAAGCGGGTAATCAGGAGTTTAAAAAGGCAGAAAGCTCAACAAAAAAGAAAATTTCTGCTTTAAAGCTTAAGGAAGCAGATATATTTATGGAGGAATTTATTCCTGCCTTTGAGCTGTCGTTAGACCAATTATAATTTTTAGCTTTACCGAGTGTTCCAAAAAGGACACTCGGTATTTTTTTGTGAAAAAATCCAAAAATTACAAATATACAACCAAAAGTTACATTTTGCAGTACAAGTACAAATAAATTGATATTATAAGGGTGAAAAGAAAAAGGGGTGTTTTTATGAGAAAATTTTTAAAAATACTACAGGTGGCAGCGGGCTTTGTTCCGGCAATTTGCTTTTGGGCTATAGCAGGCTATACGCAGGACCGTATTTTTATATCGTCTTTAGTAGGAATGGAGTACGAGGTTTCTTTAATGGATGCTATAACCGTAGGTATGCTTGCTTTTGTAATGGTGTGGGCTTATTTGTGGGCGCTTATAGGCTCAAAGTATAACCTGAGCTTTGTGTATTACGGTGCTCTTGCAGGTGTGCTGTTGCCCATTGTCAGCGGCTTTATTTCCTCATTTTTTACAGATGACGGTAATATTCTTTCGTGGATATATATGTTTACAATAGGATTGATTTTATATCCCATAGGAAGACTTTGGTATTTTGCCTCTGACAGCTTGTCCCTTGGAGATGGAACGTCTGCAGTAATAATTTGCGCTATAGCTCTGCTTTCCTTGTGGATTTTCAAAACAATAAAAAAGCGAGGAGAAAAAGCTGAGGGTTTATCCTCTAAAATCTAATAAAAACCTTGACTTTACATCCAGTTTTTTATACAATATATGCGTATAAAATTTTTAAGGATGTGTGTTTTGATGAATCAACAATACGAGGCATTATTTACCCCTTGGAAAATAGGCGACGTAGAAATCAAAAACAGAATTGTTATGTGCCCAATGGGTGGTACTTCACTTTTCGGTTGGTTTGAAATCGGCGGCTGCCATTTCGATAAGGAAGCTGCAAAGCTTTTTATTGAAAGAGCAAACAACAACGTTGGTCTTATTATTCCGGGTATTGCACCACTTCGTGATACCATTGGTGGTAAATGGCTTTGGCAAAACCCAAAAATGTTCAAAGAGCTTAAAGAGTTTATGGATGAAATCCATAAAACAGGTGCAAAATTATTTATTCAGCTTACTGCAGGTATGGGCCGTTCATGGGCTATAACAGAACTTATTGCACCTCTTCACAAAAACAAATTTACACGTGCACTTGTTAAGCCTATTATAGATACTTCTCACGAATTGGCTTCACCAAGTGAGCAGCCTTCACGTTGGGCTCACGATATTATTTGCCCTGCTATGACAGTTGAACAAATTCACGAGATTATTGAAGCTTACGCTAAAACAGCAAAGCTTTGTATGGATGCAGGCGTTGACGGCGTTGAGGTTCACGCTGTTCACGAGGGCTACCTTTTAGACCAGTTCGCAATTGAATTCTTTAACAAGCGTACAGACGAATACGGCGGAAGCTTTGAAAACCGTTTCCGTTTCGCAACAGAGGTTGTTAAAGCAATTAAGGGTGCTTGCGGTGAAAACTTCCCTGTTTCACTTCGTTACTCAGTAGAGTCAAAAATGAAGGGCTTCTGCGAGGGTGCAATGCCTGACGAGGTTGAGGGTAAGGATTACACAGAAGCAGGTCGTAATATGGCAGAGTCTGAAAAGGCTCCAAAGTATCTTCAGGATGCAGGCTACGATATGCTTAATGCTGATAACGGTACACACGACTCATGGTACTGGGCACATCCGCCAATGTATATGCCTGAAAACTGCAACCTTGAGGATGTTGCTCACATTAAAAAGTTTGTAGATATTCCTGTTGTTTGTGCAGGTAGAATGGATGCTTCAGTTGCTGCAGATGCAATTAAGGAAGGCAAAATAGACGGTGTTGGCGTTGCTCGTCAATTCCTTGTAGACCCTGAGTGGATTACAAAAATTATAGATGACAGAGTTGATGAAATTAAGCCTTGTATTTGCTGCCACAGCGCTTGCTTTAATTTCTCATCATCAAAGGGTCATGCAAACACACAAGACCTTTTCGATACAATGGGACTTTCTCGTTGTGCTCTTAACCCAAAAACAATGCAATCTAAAAAATATAAAATTGAGCCTGCTAAGAAGGCAAAGAAGGTTGCTATTATCGGTGGCGGTATCGGCGGTATGGAGGCTGCTATTGTTCTTGCACAGCGCGGCCACACAGTAGACCTTTACGAAAAAACCGACAAATTAGGCGGCGTATTTATTGCTGCTGCAGCTCCTTCTTACAAGGAGAAGGACCGTGACCTTATTGCATGGTATAACCGCGAAGTTAAAAAGTACAATGCAATTACAATTCACATGAATACAGAGGTTACCGATGTTGCTTCTCTTAACGCAGACGAGGTTATTGTTGCAACCGGTGCTACTGCAAAGAGAATTCCTATTCCGGGTGCAGAAAAGGCTGTTGAAGCAGTTGACTTCCTTTTAGGCGATATGTCAGCAGCAGGTGACAACGTAGTTGTTATCGGTGGCGGTCTTACCGGCTGTGAAATTGCTCTTGAGCTTCACAAAACCTACGGCAAAAATGTTGCTATTGTTGAAATGCAGGATGACCTTATTACAACTCCGGGTATCGCACTTGCAAACACAAGCTTCCTTCGCGATTACTTCAAAGCAAAGAACGTTCCTGTTTACCTTGAAGCAAAAACAACTGCTATTAAGGATGACAGCGTAACTATTATGACAAAGGATGGCAAGACTGAAGAAATCCCTGCAAGCACAGTTGTTCTTTCAGTTGGCTACAACTCAGCTCCTGTTGCACAGAAGAGCAAGCACGTTCACGTAATTGGTGACGCTTTCAAGGTTGGCAGCCTCAGAACAGTTATCTGGCAAGCTTGGGACGTTGCTATGAAAATTTAACAAATAGCTTAACAAAAGCAAAACGCACTATTGATTTTTCAATAGTGCGTTTTTTCTGTTTTAAATTTTAAAAATGCTTATTTGTTGCCTTCTAATTCCTGCACAAACTCCTCAATGCGTTTAAGCGCCTTAATAATGTGCTCAACGGAGTAGCAGTAAGAGGCTCTTATGAAGCCCTCTCCGCCTTGACCAAAGGCTGTTCCGGGTACTACCGCAACCTTCTTTTCTATTAAAAGTCTTTCGCAGAATTCTTCACTTGTAAGACCTGTGCTTTCTATACACGGGAAAGCGTAAAAAGCACCCTTAGGCTCACGGCAGGTAAGACCTATTTTATTAAAGCCGTTAACAATAAGCCTTCTTCTTCTGTCATATTCCTCGTGCATTCTTTCTACGTCCTCATCACAGCTTCTTAAAGCCTCAATTGCGGCGTGCTGAGACGTGGTAGGAGCACACATAATGTTGTATTGGTGAATCTTTGTAATTTCACTCAGAATTTCCTTAGGACCGCAGCAGTAGCCTAAACGCCAGCCGGTCATGGAAAAAGCCTTTGAAAAGCCGTTTATTGTAATTGTTCTGTCGTAAAAGCACTCTAATGCAGCAACGGGGGTGTGCGGTGCATCACCGTAGGTAAGCTCTGAGTAAATTTCGTCAGAAATTACAATTATATTTGTGTCCTTTAATACGTCGTAAAGAGCCTCTAAATCCTCTTTACCCATAACAGCACCGGTGGGGTTGCACGGGTAGGGGAGAATAAGCGCCTTTGTTTTGTCGCTTATAGCGTTTTTAAGCTCTTCGGGTGTAACCTTAAAGTCATTCTCTGCCTTTGTTTCAATAATAACGGGAGTGCCGCCTGCAAGGCGTGTAACGGGCTCGTAGCACACGTAGCTCGGCTGCGGAATAATAACCTCGTCACCGTAAGTGACAATTGCTCTTATAGCACCATCAATAGCCTCACTACCGCCAACCGTAACAAGTATTTCTGTTTCAGGGTTGTACTTAAGGCTGTATTTTCTTTCTAAATAACGAGAAATTTCAAGACGGAGAGCACCTAAGCCTCTGTTGGCACTGTATTTTGTTTTGCCTCTTTCAAGTGAGTTAATACCCGCTTTTCTTATTTTCCAGGGTGTCTGAAAATCGGGCTCACCAACACCTAATGATATAACGTCCTCCATTGTTTCGGCAATATCAAAAAACTTTCTTATGCCCGAGGGCTTAATTTCGGTTACGGTGGGGTTTAAAATTTTACCGTAATCTATCATAATAAAAATTGCCCCCTGTCATCCTGCTCCATATCGCACAAATGAACGTCCATTTCTTTATATCTTCTCATAACAAAGTGAGTAGTTGTAGATGTAACAGAGTCAATTGTAGCAAGCTCTCTTGCAACAAAACGAGCAACGTCCTGAAGAGTTTTGCCCTTAACAACAACGTTAAGGTCATATGAGCCGGACATTAAGTAAACGGACTCAACCTCGTGGTAAGACATAACCTTTTCGGCAACCTCTTCAAAGCCTAAATCCGCTTTAGGCACAACGTTTAATTCCACTATTGCGGAAACGTAAGCGTCGTCAAGTCTGTCCCAGTCAATAACAGCCTTGTAGCCTCTTATAAAGCCTTCCTTTTCTAATTGCTCAATTTCCTTTGCTACCGTAGCCTCATCTGAGCCTAACATAGCAGCTAATTCTTCGTTAGAGTATCTTGCATTTCGGCATAAAAGCTTTAAAATTTCTGATTTCATAAAAAGCCTCCGTAAATTTTTTAAAACTGTGTTATATAATACTAAATATCATTATATTTGTCAATTATTGTCTTTACAAAGTACAAGTAAAATGCTAAAATTGAATTATGATTTTTTTTGAAAAAGGTGATTACATGAAAATTACTCGTTACCATGAGGATTTAACACAGCTTCACGTTAATACGTTGCCACCAAGAGCATATTTTATTCCGTTTGCAACCTTAGAAACTGCTCTTTCAGGCGACAGAAACAATTCTGAGTATATGCTTAATCTTTCAGGTGAATGGAATTTTAAATATTTCAACAGCTTTGAGGATTTGTACAATATAGAAATTACCGACGACGTTTTAAAGGAAGATAACGTAAAGGTAGAGGTGCCCAAGTGCTTTCAGCTTTATGACATAGGCGTGTTTGACAAGCCTCTTTACTCTAATCTTTATTATCCCTTCCAGGTGGACCCGCCATTTGTGCCGGATGAAAACCCTTGCGGTCTTTACACCAAGGTGTTTACCGTAACTGAGGAAATGGCGCAAAGAAAAAGCATTATAACCTTCGAGGGCGTTGCCTCCTGCTTCTATCTTTTTATAAACAATAAATTTGTAGGCTACAGCCAGGTAAGCCACTCCACAAGTGAGTTTGATATTACCGAGTACGTAACAACGGGTGAAAATGAAATTAAGGTGCTCGTTTTAAAATGGTGTGACGGCTCCTATTTGGAGGATCAGGACCATTTCAGACTGTCCGGTATTTTCAGAGAGGTTTACATTTTATCAAGAAATAACAATTATCTTAAGGATATTGAAATTCGTCAGAGCTTCAATGACGATTACTCAAAATGCACACTTAAAATCAAGTGTGATATTGATAACGCCGAAAGCATTATTTACGGCATTGTACACCCAACGGGTGACGTAATAGACGAGGGTGAGGTAAGTGAAAGAGAGTTTACCCTGCCTATTGAAAATCCGTTGCTTTGGAACGACGAGGCTCCGTTTGTTTATAATCTTTTTATTACCGTAGATGATGAAATTATACCATTCCAGTTAGCCTTAAGAGAGGTTAAAATTGAAGATAAAAAGCTTCTCATAAATAACAAAGCTGTTAAGCTCAGAGGCATTAACCGTCACGATAATTCACCAACGGGCGGCTACACTGTTTCTGTGGAGGATATGGTGCGCGATTTATTCTTGTTAAAAAGAGCAAACGTAAACGCCATAAGAACCTCTCACTACCCGAATGACCCTCGTTTTTACGATATGGCAGAGGCTTTGGGCTTCTACATTATAAACGAGGCAGATATAGAAACACACGGTATGGGCTACAATACTGAAAAGGATTGGGACTGGACACGTTGGTCATTCCTTTCAACCTCACCCGACTGGAAGCTTTCTTACGTAGACAGAGCAAAAACTCTTTACGAGAGAGATAAAAATCACGCTTGTGTTATTATGTGGTCTTTAGGTAACGAAAGCGGCTGTGGTGTAAATCACAGAGCAATGAGAGAATTTATAAAATCACGTGACGAAAATGCACTTGTTCATTACGAAAACTCTCACCTTGAATTTAAGGCAGTGCCCGAGGGAGAAAACTTCAGCGATATTTCTGACGTGGAAAGCAGAATGTATGCGGGCGTTACCTACATAGATAAATATTTAAACGACGAGCAATACAGCAAGCCGTTTTATATGTGCGAGTACGTGTGCTCTATGACTACCGGTGACGTTTACGATTACTGGGAGTTAGTAGACAAGTACGACAACTTCTGCGGCGGTTGCATTTGGGAGTTCTCTGACCACTCAATTTCTATGCCGGGTGATGACGGAAAGCCACGCTACTATTACGGCGGTGATTTCGGTGATTTCCCGCATAACAGCATTTGCTGTATAGACGGTCTTGTATTTGCAGACCGCTCATTAAGACCGGGCTACTTCGATATGAAAAAGGTATACGAGCCCTTCAGAATGTCCTTTGACAACGGTGTGTTAAAGGTGAAGAGCGTGCTTTATTACACCTCACTTTCTACTTGCTTCTTAAAATGGCAGGTTACAAACGGAAAGCAGTTAGTAAAGCAAGGTGTTGTTGAAAGTCTTGACGTTGAAGCGCAAGCAGAAAAGGAATACAAGCTGTTTGACCTGAACGAATTAACGTTAACGGAAAACGCCTTTTTAACAGTAACAGTGCACCAAAGTGTAGATACACCTTGGGCACCAAAGGGTTATGAAATAGGCTTCGGACAGTTTGAATTACCTGTAAAGGTAGAAAACTTTACACGAGAAAAATACGAAATTTCCGTTATTGAAAACGAGCGCTTCGCAGAAATCAAGGCAGGCAGCAACGAATACGTTTTTGATAAGAGCTACGGTAGAATTAAGTCAATTAAGCGTAACGGAACAGAGCTTTTAGACGAGCCTACACGCCTTCAAATCTGGCACGCACCGTGCTACAACAGAGGCTCTGTGGATGACTGGTATGACCACAACCTTCACAAGGCATACCAAAAAACCTACTACAGTAAAGTAACGCAGAAAGAAGACTCTGTAGAAATAGAAACCTCCATTGCCTTTGGCGGACCTGCAAGCCCTTCAACAATTAAAGGTGTGTTTACTTACGTCTTTAATAACGACGGCACACTTAAAGTAAAAGCAAACGGCACCGTAAAGGACGTTGCACCGCTTCTTCCTCGTTTTGGTCTTGAATTCATTTTAAAGGAAGAAAACGAAAAGCTCAGATATTTCGGTTTAGGCTTTACAGAAACGTATCCTGACCGCTATAAATCTGCTCGTTATGGTGAATACGATTTAACCGTTACAGACAACTTTGTGCACTACGTAAGACCGCAGGAAAACTCTTCTCACTACAAAACAAGAAGGGTAGATGTCGGTGAAGCAGGTGGTGTAGGTCTTCGTGTTACACCTGCCGATGAAACAAAAGACTTTTCATTTAATGCTTCACACTATTCGGCAGAGCAATTAACTGAAACTGCTCACGATTTTGAGTTAAGACCTGAGCCAAGAACAATTCTTAATATTGACTGGCGCTTTAACGCAATAAGCGAAAACGAAGAGCTTAATAACGAAGAAAATAAACGTCTTCTTAATGATAAAACCTTCAGCTTTGCTTTCTTGTTTGAGCCGATTGATATGTAAAATTTTACAACAAACTAAAGAGGCTGTAAAAACCTTTGTTTTTACAGCCTCTTTTTATATTGCTTTTAAAATTTACTCTTCCGGAATAACAAAGCATTCATAGTTTTCACTTTCGTATTCTACTATAAGCAGCTTACCTCCGCGCCCCACGTAATATTTTTGGTGAGCTTCATCTATAAGCTTATATATTTCTTTTTCGTTCGTTATTTTTGTAACGGGGGCTTCTGTTGTAGGCGTTGTTGTGCCAAAGCCAAACACAAGTTCAAACATTCTGTCTAAGAGTGGGTTTGTGGTCTCTTCCTCCCAATATTCGGGGTCAAACGTCCAGATAACTGTTTCACCAATAGAGTAGCACGTTGTAAAGTAAGCACCGTGGCAGGTGAGTGAGCTGCTCATCTCCTCGTTGTTGTACCATTTCGTGATTTCTTCTAAATCTGCAAGGTAGCAGTGCTTTGGTAAATCAGTTTTTTCTGCGAATTCATCAAAGTAGCCTAACGCCTTTAATACTCTTACAGTGTTTGGTGTAGAGGAGGTTACGGCAATTTCTATAGATTCGTCGTGTGAGTACCATTCGTAATATGCGTCTTCTGCATACTCCTCAACGCTCTCATCACTTTCTTCTCCCCAGTCATCCCAGCCGTAAATGGTGTTATAGTAGCTGTCGGGGTAGGTAAAGCCAATTATGCCGTAAGATTTTTCAGGCTTAAACCATTCCTCTGCCGGAACTTGAGTCATATCTGCATAAATAGCAGCTTTAAGCTTGTTAAAATCTTCTTTGCTTAAGCTGTCGCTTATTGTTGTTGAGGTGCCGTCCTTTCTTACAATACCAACTACAGGGTCATCCTCAAAGCGTAAGCATGAAATAGGCTTTTCTGTAAGGTCATAGCCGTAAATATCTTCGTAGTATTCTGAACTTACAGTGGTGCCGCTTATTGTGGTTCCTACGCTACCTCTTATTGGTATATATGGGTGAACACTTTCATCCGTATGAAGGAACAGATTAGTAGGTGCATTGTCTACGTAGTAAGCCTTCTTTAAGCGTGAGGCTTCTTCTGACTCCCAAAGGCTTAAAACCTGTTCACTTAATTCATCACTTGCAAGGAAATAGGTGCGATAAACGTGGTCACCGTTTTTAAGGACGTAATCTAAGCAAAGCATTTCAGTGGTATCCTTGCTGCGGTAATCAAGCGCCGTTTGGTGAATATCTCTTATGAGCTTTATGTCATTTTCAGTAGTGAGCACCATGCGTGCTGCATTGTTGTTATATTCAAAATCATTTGCCTCTGTGGTTGAGAAAAACTCGTTAAAATTAAAGCTGGAGGTTACGTTAACACATTCAATTTTCTCCATATCAGGAATTTTGTTGTAATAACCGAATCCGTTTGTAACAGAGAAAAGTGCTAAAACAGCAACTATGGAAACAGGTGCTAAAATAAGCTTAAGCTTTTCTTTTGTGAATCTTATGCTTGTTGTTAAAAGGCTGTTTATTAAGTAGCCTAAAACTATGGATGAAATTACAAAAATTAAAATTGTTGTAATCGGCTTGTAATAAAGTTGACCGTCGTATAAGTATCCCGATAAATCCTCAACCAGAGAAAATAACAGAATATCGGAAGCAATGTCAAATGACAATGCAATAGACGTTACAAAGGTCATTTTTCTGTTAATTGTTTTAAAGCCTATGCATTCTGCTTTGTAATTTTTTGCAAAATGTCTTTTAAGTAAAGAAAGTGCTGCTATGCACAAGCAAATCCATAAAAGAGCGCCTATACAAAGAATTTTTGTATTACTTGTATTAACAAAATAATCCTCACCAAAATAATGGCTGTATGAAATTGAGCTTAACATACCCAAAGGATTGAGCAATGAATAAAATTCAATTGCAACGTCAGTTCTTGCAACGCCCTCGGTGTATCCGTATAACAAAGCTGAAAAAATAGAATTAATGAGCGATATTACGGCTGAGGGGAATATTAACAATGCATAGCCGGAAACTATCGCCTCGGCAAGCTTACCGGTTAATAATGAGGTCGCAGTACTTACCGTAAAGCCTATAAAAATTGCAGTCAGACAAATTAAAAGGTCAGCAAAGCTTTTTGAAAGAAGTTCAAATGAAAAATTGCAATGAGCCAAATTTACTAAAAAAACTAAAAGCTTTGCAAAAATCGTAACAGCGCTTAAAACAGTAATAACCGGGATTACTTTTTTATTAAAAATACTTTTTCGCTTTTGCGCAAATAAAAGGGTAGTGTAGCCAAGCTCTTTTTTGTTTGTGAATCTGAATTGCTTTATACCCAAAATGAAGGCAGCAATAAGAAGTATAATACTTTCAGAGCCATTCGTTGAAAAGACGTAGCTGCCTACTGTCTCTGTATTGTAAAAGTCGTACATGCTTTTAAAATTAAAATCGGGGTCAAGACCATATATGGTTTCAAATATTAAAAGCGAGGCAAAAATCAACAATAATATTAAAGGTGCGCTTGTTGCACTGAAGTTCGCAAGGTCAAAGCGCTTTTGTTTGTTTCTTTTCATAACGTTCTCTCCTTTCTACGTTTTATCTTCTGAAAATAGATTTAATTTTTTCTGTTTGATTTCGTGCCTCGGTTTCCTCTATGAAAACCTCTTCAAGCGTAAGTCTTTCGCTCTCAAGTGCTTCAACGTCCAAAGCCTTAAGCTTTTCAATTTCAGCATCTACGTCTCCGCAAACAGTAATAATTGCCGTGTTACCGCCAAATTTCAGGTTGTGGTAGTTAATGCCGTTAAAGCTTTCCGGTGTAACGGGATTTTTAAAGGTTACTGTTACCCTGCGGAATTTATTGCTTATTTCTTCAATACCGCAATTAAGAATAATGCTTTTACCGTTTATAATTGCAACGTGGTCACAAATGTCAGCAACCTCCTGTAAATTGTGCGAGGCAATAATTATAGAGGCACCTGTTTCGTTTATGTACTCTAAAATAAGCTTTTTGAGAAGCTCTCTTTTGTGCGGGTCAAGTCCGTCAAAGGTTTCATCTATTAAAAGGTATTTAGGTTTAGCTGCAAAGCCTATTGCTAACTGAGCCTGCTTTTTCATACCCTTGGAAAGGCTTTTTATAGAAAGCCTCGGAGAAATTCCGAATATTTCTAACACAGCATTAAAAATATCAAAGTTAAAATCGGGGTAGTGCTTTGAGTAATACCTTGCACTGCTTAATATAGTTGCCGTAGAAGGGAAAAACATATTGTCAGATATGTAAAAAAGACTTTTTCTTTCAACGTTGTTGTCAAAAGCGTCTTTACCGTCCAACAAAACTACACCGGAGGTAGCCTTTACAATACCTGCACAAATGTTAAGCAGGGTAGTTTTACCGCTTCCGTTAAAGCCGGTGAGTGCAAAAACAGAGGTATCTGCTACTTCAATATCAATGTTTTCAATAGCAGTAAAATCGTCGTATTTTTTTGTAACGGATGCTATTTTAATCATTTTCAAAATCTCTCTTTCTATATATATTTTCTGCGAGTGCAATTACGCTTTCTAAAGAAACTCCCCTTGCTTTAGAAGAGAACAGCACGCGCTTTAATTCGTTTTCTGCGTTTTCAATAATTAACTCGTTTTTTATGGCTTTTTCACTCACAAAAACGCCTTTGCCTGCAACAGAGTAGGTAACTCTTTCAGTTTCAAGCTCTTGAAAGGCTCTTTTTACCGTGTTTACGTTCAAATTAAGGTCAGAAGCAAGCTGCCTTATAGATGGTAGCTTATCATCAGGCTTCAATTCACCAATATTTATTTGATTTATTATCTGCTCCTTTATTTGCTCAAATATAGGAGTACGGCTTCTTGGGTCAATTATTATCATTCGCAACACCTCCTGTAAAGAAGAATTATAACTGTGCTATCACACATATTACAGTTTGAGTATAGCACGGTGATTTTTATTTGTCAAGAAGTAGTTTTTTGTAGGTGGGTTTTACCGCTTTTTGTATGCGGTGGTTATTGTTTTTTATATGATGTTACGTTTTATCGGTAGAAACACAGTGTCGGAATATACCGACTTTATTCGCAAGAAGCCAAAATGCCGCAAGACCTTATAAACAATAGCTTTGCGGACATTTTACGGAAATTTGATTTTATAAAAATAAAAAACAAAGCACGTCAAAAACGGTTTTAGAAAATTCGTTTTTGACGTGCTTGTAATTATGCTTTTAGTTTTTCGTTAAAGTTTGCTTATTTCATCTAAGTTTTGCTGTCTTCTTTCCTGGAGTGATCGTGTAATTTCCGCGTGCTTTTTGTTTGTAAGCTTGTAAAAAATCATAGGCACAACTGCAAGCAGGGAGAATATAGCAGGAAGAATTGCAAACAGATACATAAGGCTTGCTTTTGCTTCTAACGGCATAAGCTCGGGTGTTTCAGCAAATGCCTTGTAGCCAACAAAAATAAGAAATAAATTTGTTATATATGTCGTAAAATTACCAAGAATACGAGACAACGTGTTTTTCAACGAGCTTACCGTAGCCTCGTTTCGTTCTCCGTGCTTGTATTCGCCGTAATCATAAACAGACATTTGAATAAGTCCAGGTATTGTGTTGTAGAAACCGGTTGTCAGACCGTGTATAGCGTACCATATTACCACACTTAAGAATATGTGCTCAGTTGAATGTGATTCGTACGGGTAAATACTAAAAAACATAGCAAAATAACAAAAAGCCGTTCCAAGCTTCATTCCTATGTAAAGGTACTTGTCATCTATCCATTTACGCACAATAGGCGCTAAAAACAAGGAAATACCGGTAGTTACAAGTGATGCAAGTGATGCAAACGAAAGAAGCGCGGCGTAGTTTCCGTCGTTGTAAACGTACTGGAATTCAAAAGGTGTGCCGCTAAAAAGTGTAAGCGTAAATTGCTCTGCTCTGAAGCAGGCAATGAAGGCGTAGGTCATAAGACCGTAACCAACAGACATACCGTGTCCTAAAATTTCTGAAATCATGTAAAGAATAAGGGGCTTATTTTTAATTATATGCCCGTAAACCTCGCGAAGCTTTGGTGCCTCTGCTTTTGGCGGCTCTGCAATTCTTTCCTTTGTTACAACTATATTCCATATAGCTAAGGGAATTGCTAAAAGCGTTACAACAGAATAGCTGTAAAAATATCTTTCCGCTTCAGAAACGTTTGGTAAAATAAAAGGTAAAAACGCTGCAATGTAAGTACCGCAAGCACCAACCGTTGAGCCTAATATACTTTCTATTGCTGCAATGTAGCCACGCTCCATATTGTTTGTTGTGCGTCGCGCATTAAGTGCTGTAAGAGCTGCATTGTAAAAGGTGCTGAAGGCATCATTCAAAAAGTAAAGCAATACAAGGTAAACAACTTTGAAGGTATCGCCAGCCTCCGGGAAAAATGCCTTTATTGGCAGGGTTTGTAAAATTAAAATTAAGTTGCAGGGGATAATAAGCAAAATAAGCCAGGGCTTAAAACGACCCCAATTGCCGAAAGTTTTTCTGCTTTTGTCAAGAAAGCTTGAAACAATAACGTCGTTTGCAATATCCCAAAAGCCAAGTATAAATACAATTGTACTGTATGTAGCAAATGCTTGCTCTGAAAGCCCTAAAAACGTAGAGGCAACAAGTCCGCCAAAGAAACCGCTCATTGCAGTAGATACTTTGGAAATTGCCGTGCTCGAGGCAAACGCTACGTACTCCTTTTTAGTCAGCTTTTCGTTAACGTCAGTTGCTAACGTGTTTTTGAATTTTTTCATAATCCACCCACCTTTATGGTTATTGTAACACAAAGGCATTTGTTTTGCAATGATGTATCACCCACGGAACACTTAGTAAAAAACACCTTTCGTCGGGCAGACAAAAGGTGTTTCATTATGCAAAAGAGCGACTAAAAGTAGCGTAAGTAGGGGTAAGAAAGACTAAAAGTAGTGTAAACCAGCTCTGATTTACCGATCCAACTTTTTGAATATTTCAAGAATACAGTATTCTCCACGCTCCGTCCATTCTTCAGACAAGTATTTTACCATGTAATCATGTGCGGATTTCCAATCATCAAACAATCCATTGTCGTTCAACTTGCTAAACTCAGGCATAAAGAGTACGCCTTCTTTATCGCAGCCATGCCAACGGCAAATAAACATACAATCACAAATGATGGAGAAACTACCGGAATAATCGCAGGGATATGATATATCATAACCAACAAATTGGTAACCCTCAGGGATAGCGTGGTTTGTTCCACTATTGCGCACCCAAATCAGTTCGAAATTATCGGATTCCTCGAACAAAGAAACAAACTGTAATGCGGTGCTTTCCGTTTGCATTAGTTCATCTGCAAAATTGAAATCATCGAGAAACTTTTTAGAAAGGTGTTTTTGTAAGTCTGTAAGTTTTTTGCGTTGTTTATCCCCTAAATCAAGTCCCATTCTCCCTGTTCCGTTATAAGTCTTATCAGGTTGATCATCATATGGAAGTGCATATATTTTAAGAGGCTGTTTTCTAAAACGGGGCAATTCCTCAGCATACAGTACATTATATTTCTTTACTGTTACAAATTGGGCAATATCATATATCTCTTTTTCTGTTATACAACCTGTTTCATAACACTCATAGCAAACGCTTTTCAATAATTCCACCACCTTTTTGATTATTATACTACATTTTCAGAAACAAATCAACGGCTTGCCGTTGCATATCATCAATGCGAAGCATTGTATATCACCAACACGCAGTGTTGCATATCATCAAGCCGCAGGAGGATGCACGCTATCGCGTGATGAGATACAGCCCCATAGGGGCTGATGATATACACCGCACTTCGCGCGGTGATGATATGCCAAGCCTGCGGCTTGGATAAAAAAAGAAGTAACTTTTGGTAGACAAAAGTTACTTCTTTTTTGCGAAAGACTGACTAAAAGTAGCGTAAGTAGGGGTAAGAAACACAAAAAGTACACCTTAAATTTGGCACCAAAGCTTAATCTTCTTTATATTTGTTACGCTTAAACACCAAACAACATAACGCTTGTTATCCACAGTTGTAATGATTACTTTGTTCGACGATCCGACTCTACCTGATTCAAGCTTATGTTTGATAGATTGAATGTGTTTTTTATGTATCGCACTGCTTCCAGCCCAGATCAACCAATCCTTGCTCAAATACAATGTAGTTTCGAGGTGGTTTACATCGGTGTCAGAGAACACCGTATCATACAACGATTCTTGTCGCATAATCATTTTCCGGAAGCGAATAATTGGCAGCAAACTGACCAAAACACAAATAAGAGCGATGGGAAATGGGACAAATGCAATAATCAAATCATAAGATAATACATCATAAACCAAACTAACGATAAGCAAAGGAATAAAAACAAGTGTCGCACAAATCAAAGCGAGAATACTGTTTCTTTTTAGATATATTTTTATGTATTTTTCGACCACAACATCACCCCTTTGCATTATTATATCATCATTTATTGCACTTTTCAATGATATATCGCTTGTGCGATATGATATACGGCGTTGCCGTATGATATACTTGCTTCGCAAGCATGATATAATATCCGTTCCTTCATATGCCGCAGGCATATATCATCCACCGAAGGTGGATATCATATCGAAGATATATCACCCGTTCCGTAAGGAACGGATATCATTGTAAAAACCTCTTTTGTCAGGTAGACAAAAGAGGTTTTTTACATGGCGGAGAGCAAGGGATTCGAACCCTCGAAACGGTTTTGGCCGTTTACACGATTTCCAATCGTGCTCCTTCGACCAGCTCGGACAACTCTCCGTGTGTTCAATGCCTTGTTATTATACATAACTAAATTAAAAAAATCAAGAGCTATTTTAATAATTACCGCTGAAATGCAAAAAATATTTTTAAAAGGTTACAACAGTTTTTGAAAAAGTTACTTTTTTATTACAAAGTAGCGTGTTTATTTGACAGTTTTCTCTATTTATAGTATTATATATAATTGGAATTATATGTATTATACGTGAAAGGGCATTTTAGTATGGGTTTGTTCATTGACCTTGAGGGCTTAGACGGCTGTGGCAAAACAACACAGACTGAGCTGTTATGTAAAAGGTTTGAAAAAGAAAATATAAGCTATAAAAAAATTAAGCTTCCGGATTATGAAAGTGACTCGAGCATATTAGTGCGCAAATACCTTAACGGTGATTTTGGTAAAAATGCAAACGACGTAAATGCTTTTGCTGCCTCTGTGCTTTTTGCGGCAGACCGTTTTGCTTCGTACACCGAAAAATGGAAAAAGGATTACCTTAATGGTACCTTGATTTTTTCTGACCGTTACACACCTGCAAATGCTTTGTACCAGATGACGAAGCTTGAGCCGGAGGAGTGGGATTCATATTTAGAATGGCTTTTCGATTTTGAATATAACAAAATAGGAATACCCGAGCCTACAATGGTTATTTTCTTAGATATGCCTGTAGAGGTTTCGCAAAAGCTTATGACAAGCCGCTACCAGGGAGATGAATCTAAAAAAGACGTTCACGAATGTGACGTGGAATTTTTACATAAATGCAGAAACTCTGCTTTATATGCCTGCAAAAAGTATGGCTGGAAAGTTATTTCCTGCGCTCAGAATAATGAGCCGCTTTCTATAGAGGAAATAAATGATAAAATTTATAACGAAATTAAAACAATATTAAAATAATATTGGGGAAAATTTTATGCTGCAATTTCAAGACGTTTCAATCGAAGACCGAGAACGTATAGAAAATTATTTTATTTTTTTAGAAGAGCCTTTTTGCGATTTTTCTTTCGGAAATTTATTTTCGTGGGCTGTAGTTGAAAATACTAAAATTTCTTTTTCGGATGATTTTTTGTTTATAAGATTTTCTGACGACGAAAAATTTTACTACACCTTTCCGTTAGGAAACGGAGAAATAAACAAAGCAATTAATTTAATAATTGAAGATGCGAAAATAAATAATAAAAAATTCCAGTTCGTTTGCTTAAATAATTCACAGACGAAAAAATTAAAAGATATATTCGGTGAAAAAATTAAAATAAATAAAAACAGAAATGCATACGATTATGTTTATTCAGTTGAAAAGCTAGCAACGCTTAAAGGCAGAAGGTACCATTCAAAAAAGAATCATTTTAACTCATTTAAAAATAATTACGAATTTGTTTTTGAAAAAATAAATGAAAAAAATATAAATGAGTGTATGCAGTTTGCAAACGAGTGGTATGCTGAAAGTCAAGCAACACCAATGCTTTTGCGGGAACAGAAGGTTGTTAACAAAGCACTTGAAAATTATTTTAAATTAAATTTAATTGGCGCTTTAATTAAAATAAATAATAAAGTGGTTGCCTTTTGTGTGGGTGAAAAGTTGTGCTCTGCAAATATGTTTTGCACGCACTTTGAAAAAGCAAGCAAAGAATTTCCTAAAGCATACACAGCAATAAATAAATTGTTTTCAGAATTTTTATTAAGTGATTTTGAATATGTAAATAGGGAAGATGATGCAGGGATTGAAGGCTTGAGAAAAGCTAAATTATCTTATTATCCTGAATTTATTTTAGAAAAATATTATGCAGAATTTTAATTTTGAAACTCGTTTTCTTTTAGAGCAAGATGAAAACCAAATCAAAAAAATATGGTTGGATAATTTTTCGGAGGACGAAAAAAATACAGTTGATTATTTTTTGAAAAATGTATTCAAAAATAAAAAGGGTGTAGGCGCATTTTTAAAAAAAGAGCTAATTGGCATGGTACTGTTTTTGAATGCAGAAATAATTTCAGAAAATAAAAAGAATGATGCAGTTTATTTTTATGCTGTGTGTACAAGTGAAAAATACCGAAAAAAAGGTGTTATGAATTCACTTTTTAGCTTTGCAAAGGAAAATTTGAAAAAACAAGGCGTAAGCTTATGCTTTTTAGTCCCTGAAAACGAAGAACTTTTTAAAATGTACGAAAAGCAGGACTTTCAAAACAGCATTTTCTATAAAGAGGAGCTTGTAAACAGAAACGAGTTCAATGCTAAAAATACGGTGTTGTTGAAAACGGATTTTTGTTATGATGACTACAAGCAGCTCAAAGCGTGTGACTCAAAAAAATATCCGCTGGTAATTTGGGGAGAGCCTGAGTTTAACTTTATTTTCAACAAAAACAGAAACGACGTTTCCTTCGTTTTTTTGGAAAACGGCTTTGCTGTTTATGAAAAGCAAGGCGGTATACCTTTAGTTTACGAGGTGTGTGGAAGCGTATCGGACGTAATAAGCTGTATATTTTCAAAGGAAGCTGATGCTGATGCCATTACGTTAAGAGTATCGGCAAAAACTCAGGAAAAGGCTTTTGGTATGACATATAGCTTGTCGGAAAAAGGTGAAGAGCTTAAGCCAATTTATTTTGGTCTACCGTATGGTTAATTTGATTATTAAGAAAGGGGTTTTTAGTGTGGTTTATGTTTTTCTTGCGGATGGCTTTGAAGAAATAGAGGCGTTAGCGCCTGTGGATTTTTTAAGGCGTGCAGGTGTTACAGTAAAAACTGCAGCATTAAAAGAGAAATCGGCAACGGGTGCGCACAATATTATCGTTAATGCAGATATTAATGCGGACGAAGTATTGTTAAACAGTGACCTTGAGGCTGTAATTCTCCCGGGTGGTATGCCGGGCTCACAAAATCTTAATGATGACAGCAGAGTGCAAAAGGCAATAGATTTTGCGCTTGAAAACAATAAAATGGTTTGCGCTATATGCGCAGCGCCCTTCATTCTTGGAAGAAAAGGTGTCTTAAACGGTAAAAAGGTGACCTGCTTCCCAGGCTTTGAGGATGAGCTGCTTGGTGCAACGGTTGTAAATCAGGGCGTTGTTAAGGACGGCAATATTATTACCGCGCAGGGTGCAGGAGTTGCGTGGGAATTCGGCGAAAAAATAGCGAGTGAATTAGTCGGCAGTGACGTTTCACAAAAAATCTTGTTGAATTTACAATGGAAAAAATAATAGATATTCGACCCATTAAAAAGCAGATGCGTTCTTCCTGCAAAGAAATGCGCCGCTCAATGGACAAAACAATAAAAGCTAATTTAGACAGAAAAATACAAAATAAATTACTTAATTTGTTTTTAGTGCGTGAGGCAGACGTTGTGTTAACCTACGTTTCAACGGATATAGAGGTAAAAACACTTGATTTTATTAACGCTCTTTTAGAGCAGGGTAAAACGGTTGCCGTACCAAAATGTCTTAATGATAAAGGTGATATGGACTTTTTTATAATTAAGTCACTAAACGATTTGGAAAGTGGTTTTTACGGGGTGCAGGAGCCGGATGCAGAAAAAAGTGATAAGGTAACCGTAACAGAGAAATCTGTTTGCATTGTGCCTGCCTTTTTGTTTGATGAAAAGGGCTTCCGCTTAGGATACGGAAAAGGGTATTACGACCGCTTTTTGTCATCCTTCCCGGGAAAAACAATCGGCATTTGTTATGATGAAAATATTCGCGATTCTTTAATGCACGGTAAATATGACAGACCTGTGGGGTTAATAGTTACTGAAAAAAGAATTGTTGATTTATTATAATATACTTAAAAAGGAGTTAAGTTATGGCTCGAGAGTTTAACGATTACGAAGACCTTTTAAAGAACTTTGACGAATCGCCTTCCGGGGGCAGTTCAAGAGACGTTTACAGCAATAGCAGAGATGTAAAAGCAGATGCACGTCCCGACATTCAAAGAAAAGGCTTTGTAACAGACGATTTAAAACCTACACCGGTTCGTTCAGGCTCTAACAGTAATGATATGTATTTTAACAAGCAGGAGCCGCCCACACCTAAAACAAGAGGTAAGGGTAACGAGGTGTTCAGAGCAGCAAAGGGTTACGTACCAAAATCTAAGGCTGACCGTTATTTAGATGAGCTTGATAAGGAAGAGGCAAGAAAAAGAGCTCGTTTTGAAAAGAATAACGGAAAATCCTCTTACAAGGGAGAGGTTTATTTTTCAAACCCACCGCAAGAAATAAAGGAAGAGGCGGCGCGTCAGAAGCGCGGTGAGCCTGAGAAATCACCTTATGGCAAAAATGCAAAAAATGCACGCGGAAATAAGGCGGAGGCACCACCGGTAACACCAAAGCAAAGGCGTGAATTAGCTATGAAAAAACGCAATAAGGAAAGAAAAGCACAGGGTCTTTTAACAATGAAGGAGAAAATGCAAAAGCTTGCAATTTACGTTGCGGTTGTTGCTGTGGTAAGCACCGTGCTTTGTATTTACGGACTTCGTTGTATTGACGATATACTCGCAATATCCAAAACAGACTATGAATGCGAGGTTACTATTTCTGCAGGCGCAACAGATAAAGAGGTTGTTGGAATCCTGAAGGATAACAAGCTTATAAGAAACGAGCTTTTCTGTAATTTATTTGTTAAGTTTATAAACGGCAGTGGTGATTACGTTTCAGGTTCATACTCTCTTAATTCTGACTGGGGTCTTGAAAAAATGCTTTCAACCATGCAGGAGGGTAACAATTACTCTGAAACTATTACCTTAACCTTCCCTGAAGGCTACACAATAGACCAAATTGCCGAAAAGCTTGAGGCAAACAAGGTTTGTACAGCATCAAGCTTCATAAAGACAATGCAATCGGTAGATTTTTCTGCTGAATATACATTCTTGGCAAATCAGGAGAATAAGGAATTAAGATTCCGTGCACTTGAGGGATATATTTATCCGGATACTTATGAATTCTATATAGGTGAAAACGCATCAAGCGTTGTAAGAAGATTCTTGGATAACTTTGAATCCAAGTGGACAGCTGAATATCAGAAAAAGGCAAAGGACTTAGGAATGACCGTAGATGAGGTTGTTACCCTTGCTTCAATTATTCAGGCAGAGGCAGCAAACTCAGGTCAAATGAGAGATATCTCGTCTGTACTTCACAATCGTTTAGATAAGCCCGGTACATTCCCTAAGCTTGAATGTGACTCAACTGAAAAGTATCTTATTGAAACAATTAAAGCAACACTTACTTCCTCAACAACAGATACTCAAAAGTACATTCAGTACCGCGATTTGTACGATACCTACAGTGACGATTGTAAGGGCCTTCCGGTCGGAGCTATTTGTAACCCGGGTGGTGCAGCAATAAGCGCAGCACTTAACCCTACAGATACAAGCTACAACTACTTCCGTCACGACGTTAAGGGCAACGTTTATTACGCTGTAACGTTTAACGAGCATAATCAAAACGGATACAAGGCAGCGGCAATTAAAAACGACGACTAATTATAAAAGAGCTGTAAAAACATCTCGTTTTTACAGCTCTTTTGTTATATGAATTCGTTTATTATACTGTTAGAAAGTAAAAAGCCCTTTTCAGTTAAGGCTAATTGTTCACCGTTAAACTCTACTAAGCCCTGCTCTTTAAGCTGAATTGCTTTAAGCCTAATAGAATCAAGCGTTTCAGTGCCATACTTTTTTGCAAGGTCGGATAATTTCAACCCATCCTTAAGACGAAGCCGTAGCATTATGTATTCTGAAAAGTCTCCGCCGTCACAGTCAAAAAGAGGAGCTTCTCCTGCTATAAAGGACTCTATATCACTTTTAAAGTAATATCTTTTTCCGTTAATGAATGAGTGCGCCGCAGGGCCTAATCCAACGTAATCCTCAAGCAACCAGTATTTGTTGTTGTGCTTGCTTTCAAAGCCGGGAATGGCAAAATTAGAAATTTCGTAGTGATTAAAGCCGATATCCTTTAAGAATTTGCAGGTGTATTCATAAAGCTCGCACACTTCATCTTCATTTGGCAGGTTAAGCTTTTCCTTCATTTTGAAAAAAGGTGTGTTTTCCTCTATATTAAGAATATAAGCACTAACGTGCTTAACCTCGCAAAGCCTAATAAAATCAAGGGTTTCCTTAAGTGAATGGAGCGTTTGCTCAGGTATTCCAAGCATTATATCTAAAGAAATATTTGTGATTCCGTTTGTTTTTAATACGTTAATAATATCAAAAATACGTTGTTTGTTTGCCGTTCTTCCAAGCTTTTTTCGTTCAACGTCAACGGCAGATTGCATACCTAAGGAGATTCTGTTAACGCTGCAAGCCTTAAAATAGGGGATTAGTGCTTCTATATCTGAATTTGGGTTGCATTCAACTGTTATTTCGGCGTTTTCTGCAATGGAGAAGCTTTCCTTTATTGCGGTAATAATATTGTAAAGCTCCTCACCACTTAAAACAGAGGGAGTGCCTCCGCCAATATAAATAGTGTCACTAGTAAAGCTGCTTTTGTCTAAGCAGGTACTAAGTCTCTTGTTCGTTTTAATTTCATCAATTAACGAAGAAACATAGCTGTTTTTGTACTCCTCACCCTTGCAAAATGAATAAAAGTCGCAATATGGACATTTTGACTTGCAAAAAGGGATATGAACATAAATACCACCCACGAAAATCACCCAATGAAATTATACTATTGAAAAGCTCATTTTTCAATAATATTTTCTGCCTTTTCCTGCTTTCTAAGCACAAATTTATTTTTGCATCCGCCGAGCTCACGCTTACACCTGTGCAAATGTAGGCATTTTATCTTTTTAGCTCCGTTGTAGTAAGAGGTTTCAGAAAGAATTATATTCTTGCCTACAATAGCGCAATACTGTTCGTAAGAAAAAGAATGTTTGTCCAAAAGTAACCAACCCTTCATAAAATATTACTACTCATAAGTATGCACGAAAAGCTTGAAAAATAACCGCATAAATCAGGGGAAAAGTGCATACATTTTACTGGTGATTTTATGATGGTGTTCAATATTTTTTTTGTTATAATATTAATTATAGCTTTGCTGATTTTTAAGTTTTCTAAACACTTTTTTAAAGCGCTTTTTACAAGTGTAATCGGAGGCATAGGAGCGCTCTGTTCAGTGTGTGCTTTTTCATATTTTGTTCCTCTGACAATAGGTATTAACTGGTTGACGTTGTCTGTTTCGGCAATGTTTTCCGTACCGGGTGTAATAATGATTTTGTTGCTAAACACCTTCGTTTTATAATAAAAAACCGTTGTTTAAGCAAAAAAACAATGGCTTTTTATGTGTTTTTAGGTCTTTTTTTAGCGTTTTTTTGATTTTTGTTAGCGGAGCTTCATTTCTTAGGAAATCAGTTTTTCGGATGCACCTTGCCCACTCTGAAAGAATTTTTTATGTACCGCTTTAGTGTTTCAGGCAGCTTGAAGCCTCTAAGCGAAAATCAAGAGTTGTGACATAAAAACGCTTGTGTAAGGAATGTTTTTTGCAGAAAAAAATGCCGAAAAGCATAAGAAAACAGCGGTCGAAAAGTATCGACCACCGTTGTTTTTTAGGTTATGTAAAATTCCAAGTCAAACATAGCGCTTTCACCGGCAATTTTTAACGCTGCGTTTTCACTAAAATTTGTGAGCGTGTAGGTCTGTTCACCGGAGTTCAAATCGAAATCATGAACTATTTTTCCGTCTGCCACCACAACAAGTCTTGCGTTGCCGCTGGTAACGGTAAATTGTGTTACTCGTATAGTATAAGTCATGTTCGGCGTGTTAAAGCCGTAAACTGTTTCTGCACCGGAAAAAAGCGTGCCGTGGAAGGTGTGCTTTTTTGAGCCCTCCTGGTGAGTTTCAACAATGTCTCCGTCTATACCTTCAATAATATCCTCATCCTTTAACTTGCAAAGTGAATAATCATCAGGCCCGTTTTTATCCTTAATATCTACTTGCGTGTTTGTTGTCGGTAAAATCACAAGTAAACCAATTAAAAGCACAACAAATACTATAATTGCCACTTTTGAATTCTTAATAAATTCAAGCATAACATCATCCCCCTGTAACTTATTTTAACATAATTCAAGTGGAAATTCAATATTTTCGTTTTCTCTACAGTGTATTACTGTTTTATTTTTTTATTAATTATCTTTTAAATAATGAGATTGAGGTATGAGTGCAGGGCGTTTGCGGTAATATGAAAAATATTACTGCTGTAATGCTAAAAAAGACTTGACAATTAAATTTAATGGTAGTATAATAGCAAAGTCTTAGCGGGATTGTGTAACGGTAGCACGGCAGACTCTGACTCTGTTTGTTGGGGTTCGAATCCCTATCCCGCTGCCAGAAGCTCAAATCCTTAAGGGTTTGAGCTTTTATTTTTGATGTAATTAAAAAATTTTCTGCCCATGGCGCAGCTGGATAACGCAGCAGATTCCGATTCTGAAGAACGGGGGTTCAAATCCCTCTGGGCAGGCCAGAAAATAACCCACACTTGTCGTAGACAAATGTGGGTTATTTTCAACTAAATCCACCCTTTCGGGTGGGTGAAATCGTCGGACCCTGTGATATAATGAGTTCAAAGAGGTGATTTCGATGGCTGAAAATAAATTGGCGGATTTATCTACAGAATTTGCGATTCAAATATTGAAGCTGACCGATAACATCAAGGGACACTATTCCTTGTCAAATTAGCTTGACGAAGCGGAACGAGTATTGGAGCAAATGTCCGCGAGGCGAAATATGCTCACAGCCGCCTTGATTTTATTGCCAAGCTGCAGATTCCATTAAAGGAATGCTATGAAACAGAATACTGGATCGTGATTGCTCAAGAAGCAGGATTGATTTCCAGTGAAGTTGCAAAGACCGTTCTACGCGATTGTGGTTCAATTCGCAGAATGCTTATCTCCTCCATCAACACCGCAAAGGAGAATTCAAGATGAAGTATCATTTTTCCTTTCTTGACAAACGATGTGCCGAAAACATTCTTCCAATTCTGTTTGAGATTCTATATTCCAATATGAGTGTTATTGCACCAACCGATAATACATATGAACAGGATTTTCAGATATGGCAAAGTAGTGTGGTTCCCGCATTACAAAAACAACCAAGACAAATTGTTTTGATGTATAGCAGCGATGAAATCGTAGGATATTTTCAATACTATGTAACCGATAATATATTTATGATGGAGGAAATACAAATTTTAACCGACCATCAGGGTACCGGCTTGTTCAGGCTGTTTTTTATTTGGCTTATTGATAAGTTAAATAATGATATCAAATTTGTTGAAGCATATTCTCATAAAAACAATACAAAATCTCAAAACATCCTTAAATATTTAGGACTTCAAAGAGTAGGCATAAATAAAAACGGCAATTCCTATCATTTCAAGGGCGATTTTGACTCTTTTGTAAATGTATTTATTTCATAGTGCGCACCTTTTCTTTGTTTTTAGCAACATTTACATACCGTTTGTGCGCTTTTTATCACAAAAAAACACCCCACACCTGTCTTTGGCAAGTGTGGGGTTTCTTATAAGGCTTTGTTTTAATCGTTGAAAAAACGTCTATCCAATATTTCGCAGGCTGTTATTACAAAGCGTACACAAGGTCTTGATTTGTAATATTCGGGAGTTCTTTCTTCGGAAACGGGGGGCTGCTTACCTGCAACCTTCAACAAATCCTTGCAAACGTAGGTGGAGTGAACGGTTTTGAATTCTTCTGCAAGCTGTTGAATCAATTTGTAGTGCTCATCCTTTGCTTTTTTATCAGTCGGATTTGAATATCCGTGCAAAATTCCTGCAACCATAAACATTCCGGAAACAGCACCGCAAACCTCTCTGAGTCGTCCCATTCCTCCGCCGAATGATGAGGAAAGCTTTAAGGCTAACTCCTTGTCTAAGTTTAAATCCTCACAAAAGGCTAAAACTACAGCCTGGCTACAGTTGTAGCCCTCGCAAAAATACTGTGCACCTTTTTCTGCATGTGTCATTTTGTAACCATCTCTTTGTCTTTTTCGGTGCCTGTTTGCTTTGCGCCGTTGTCAAAATTCTCAAGCACCTTAACACTTACTGCAAAGCAGTCTGCAAGACCGTCTAAATTCATATTATCGTAAGAGTCGCGTCTTGTGTGGTAATAGTTTTGTAAATTGTGGTTAAGTCCTGTAATGCCGGTTGCTCTCATACCTGCCTTTGCAAAGGCTGCAGAGTCGGTAGCACCACCCAATGGCGGAACCATGCCCTTTAAGCAATGTATGTCTAATTCCTTTGCACTTTCCATAAATAAGTCGGAAACGTCCTTATCTACCTTTACGGTACCGTTTAAATCACGGTAGTTTGTCATTAAGAATTTAGGGTCGAAAATTGTATCGTAAGAATATATAAAGGTCGGCACGTCGGAAAATTCTTCCTTGTGCTTTTCTGCCCAGAAGGAGGAGCCGCGAAGACCTGCCTCCTCAGAGCCTGAAATAATAACACCAACCTCTGTGTTTTCAAACTCAATGTTGTTATCCTTGAGAGCCTTTAAAATTGCAATGCCCATATAGCAGCCTGAAAGGTTGTCGTTAGCACCATCAACTACTCTTTTTTCATTCCACATAAAGAACATACCGAACATAAAAGGAACGAAAAGAAGGCCCCAAAGGGCTAATTTAAAATAGATGGAGGCTGTATCTATTAAGCCAAAGGTAATTCCGTTGTTAGCTATGTAAAGAATGGCAATAACCAAGTAGAAAAAAGCACCAAGTGTTGCTACAACTATGTGACCTTCAAAGAAAACGCCGCCTAAACGGTAGTTAACGGGCCATTCCCAGCAAGCATCCGGGTGTCCGTTGAAGAGGATTCTTCTTTTTACCTCACCGGTGCAGGATTTAATTGCCGTAACGTTATGACCTGTTTTCTCAGGGAAAACCCAGTCAACTATTTTTTTGTACATACCAAACTGTAAAATTGCCAACAAGAAGCCTGCAGCAATAAGCGGAATGGAAACAACAGGGCAAATAAAGAACAATGCAACTGCTGAAAGCACAAGTGTAAATGTTATGTAAATCCAACCAAAGAAAGAACCGGGGTTTTCCTTGAAGGATTCAATTTCAACTCTTTCGCAGCCGCAATCTTCACTTAAAACCTCTGCCATGTATTCGCAGGACATTTTTTCACCCTCAGAGCCCGGGTCACGCTTTGGCATGGTTTTGCATATATGAGTTATTTCATCTATCATATACTGTGCAGATTCTTTTTTGTTTTTAATAAGATTAGATAAGTCCATAAAAACACTCCTTTTTATATATAAACCTATTTTATACTATTACCAAATTGAGGTCAAGAAGTATTTTTTAAGTGTACGTCTGCAAATAATGGGTAGTGGTCACTTAGTGTTTTCAACTCGTTTTTAGAAACTAAATATATATTTTTTACGTAAGCCTCACCATATATGAAAATATGGTCGTTTAACGTTTCTTTGAGATTAGCCTTTTCTCCAAAAAACGTGTTTTCTGCCAGGTCTTCAGCATCTGTAAGAAGGGAGTTGAGCATTCCGTACGTTCCGGAGCTCGTAACGTCTTTTTGGTATTTTGCTCGTCTTTTTGTGTTGAAGTCACCCACAACGAAAATAGGGTAAGAGTATTGAAAATAAAGGCTTTTTACGTTAGTGTAAAGCTCGTTGGCTTGACAGCTTTGGATTAGGAAATTCTCGTTTTTTTCATCTTCCTCAAGAAACGAGAAATGCGTGTTTACAACGTAAAAAAGCCCATTTGTACCTTTTTGCTTAAAAAGTCCCCAAACAATCCTTCTTGTTTTAAAATTTACTGAATTTGAAAAGGGCGAAGAGCCGCAGTCAATCAGTTCAAGCGTATCTGAATTGTAAAGTATGGCGGTCGTTTTGTGAGGGAATGCAGTTTTTATAGGTGAGGTGAATCGATAGCTGCTTTTTGTTTTTGTAAGCTCGTTGTACCAGTCAAGACACATTTCCTGCAAGCCTAAAACGTCGGGTGAATAACCATTTAAAACCTCAAAAAATAAATCGCTCCGTTCTTCTACCGGAGTCCCGCCCCACGACTTGTAGTGAGCAAGAAGATTAAAGGTCATTATTCGTAAATCATCATTGGTCTTATTCAATATTAAGTTATCTGCTTTAATTTGTTCTTGTAATACACCTTGTGTTGTTTTGCTATGAGCTGCATCTAGTATTGGTGAAGTATAAAACAACGGGCAAAAAACAAAAGTAGCTACAGAGATTATTATTGTAATTAAAATATGTGTTTTGGTGTTCATATGATTTAGTATAACTACAAAAAACAAAAAAACACTTTTTCAAAAATGAAAAAGTGTTTTTTACTTTAATTTTTTAGCTTTGCTGTTTGGCGTTGCGCCATAACCAAGTTATGGTAAATTCCGCCTAATGCCATGAGCTCCTCGTGAGAGCCGCATTCTGCAATGCGACCTTTTTCGATTACCACAAGTCGGTCGGCATTTCTTAAGGTTGCAAGTCTGTGTGCAATTGCAATTGTAGTTCTGCCTTCGGTAAGACGGGCAAGTGCCTCCTGAATTTTTAATTCGGTTTCAGGGTCAAGTGAGCTGGTTGCTTCATCAAGTATTAAAATTTGCGGGTTTTTAAGAATTGCCCGTGCAATGCTTATTCTTTGACGTTCACCGCCTGAAAGCGTGTGTCCGTTTTCACCAATAGTTGTGTTGTAGCCGTCAGGCAGCTTGATTATAAATTCGTGAGCATTAGCAGCCTTTGCAGCAGCAATAACCTCGTCCAAAGAGGCATTTTGTCTTGCATATGCAATGTTTTCAAACACACTGCCTGAAAACAGATAAGTTTCCTGGAATACTACGCCAATGCTGTCTCGTAGTTCTGCTTGCTCAAAATCTCTTAAATCTGTACCGTCAATTGTAATTGAGCCGCTTACGGGGTCGTAAAGACGCATACAAAGATTTATAAGGGTAGATTTGCCCGCACCGGAATGACCCACAAGCCCGATCATTTCACCGGGCTCTATTTTTAAGTTGACGTCCTTTAAAACAAGCTCGTAGGACTTATAGCCAAAGTCGACGTTTTTAAACTCTATTGCGCCACCGGCGTTAAGCTCCTTTGGCTCGGCGGTATCTGTTATTTGCGGCTCCTCATCAAGTATTTCGTAAATCTTTACAAGGCTTGTAGAGGCATCTGCAAGTCTTCTCGGGAAGGATGAAATCCAGCGTAGCGGAGCAAATAAATATACAAGGTATAAGTTAAAACGTGTTAATTCACCTATCGAAAGCGTTCCGTCAAGCACCATTTTACCGCCTACAATAAGCACCAAAAATTCACTTAATGCAATGAAATTACCAACAAAAGGAAAGGTTCTTGCCCAGTATTTTTCATTAGAGGCGCCAACCTCGGCAAGATCCTTTGAGACCTTTGCAAATTTTTCAATTTCTCTTTCTTCGTTACCGAATGCCTTAACAACCCGTATTCCTTTAATAATATCGTGAAGAATGGAGGTTGCCTTTGAGTTTACACGCCATTGCTTGTGGTATCTTACGTGTGTGGAGTGCCAGAAGCGTGAAATCATAAAAAGTGCTATCGGCACGGGCACCACAACAAGCAGGGTAAGAAGGGGATTTGTAACAATAAGAATTACAAGCACTAAAACAAGCATTATAACTTGTTCTATTAAATAGCGACCTTGCTCGTTGAAAAAGTCCTTGACTCTTTCTGTGTCCCTTGTAACACGGGTAATAATGTTACCTGCCGTAAGCTTGGACATAGAGGTGAGTGAAAGCTCCTGCGCTTTCTTATATACCATAAGGCGCAAATCATTAGAAAAGCGCGAGCCTATTTTGTTTGTAGCGCGTGTGCTTAAAACTGTAATTACCTTTGAAAGAGCAAAAACCGAAAGCATAAGCAATGCTACGACTATAATTCCTGTTGTACGTGATTCAAAATAAGGCGTAGCACCCTCTACGGGCACTAAATAGTGGTCTATTAAAATGCTGTTGAATAAAGGCATTATAACAGAAAGTACGTTAGAAAAGGTGAGGGCAAGCCCTGCAAAAAGCATGGGAATAAGGTATGGCTTAAAATATTTAACAGCTCTGCCGAAAACGTAGCTTTTTTTCATACAAAAAAGGCATACGTTAACGTTTTTTAATAAATGCCTGTGACAAACAGGGCACACCCTGATATCTGCTGTAGAAATATCGGTAAGCTCACCGCTTTTAATAAGGTGATTTAAAACCTTTGCGAATTCTCCTATTTCGGAAACGCAGGTCATAGAAAACCTGCAAAGAGGGATGTTGTCACTCTGGTCGGCTTCACCGTTTTTTATTTTAGCCTCAAGTCTTCCGCAGCCAATATCCGTGTATAAAACAGCTTCTTCTATGTCCGCGGTTAAATATTCTGTTTTTTGTGAATTGTATTCCACCGTAACCTTTTCTTTGGTAAGTGTTAAAACACCCTCAGTAAGCTTTAGCTCCGGTGAAAGGTCGAAATTTACTTCAATCTTTTTCATATTAATACAAGTAAGGCTCTAAAAGTCTTTTTGATTTGGCGTCAATTTTTGAAAAATTCGGTATGAGAAAACGGTTTCCGTCCATATCGAATATGAGTAGGGTGTCTTCGTCTATAAAACGCACGTTGCTGGTTATGTTTTTCACTGTAAAGTTCTTTGCCTTGTCACCTATTTTCGTTTCAAAATAAAAGTGACCCATCTTCTCCTTTATGGCTTTGATTTCCGTAATTGAAGGGCAAAAATACCTTGAGTTTAGAGCGTTTGCGGCGATTTCACAAGATTTTTTATCCAGCTCATTTATATCCTTTAGTATACCTATTTCATTGTCCTCTAAATCAGAAATACAAATGTATTCCGTTGGTTTTGAGAAGGGGTAGCTCCTTGAAAGCTTTACTCGACCTTTATCAATTCCGTTTAAGGTTAATGTTAAAAAACCGTTATCGTTTATAAAAAAACGACATTCTTCGTGTTTTAAAAAATCAAGAGAAAGTTTAACTGATTTCATCTTCATTCTCCTTTTCGTTTTCTCCTACACCAATAAATTTAAGAGCCTCTTCCTGCAATTTGAACAAACGGTAATATTCACCCTTTTTATTCATAAGCTCTTGGTAGGTGCCGAATTCTATGCACTCGCCATCATCAATAACCGCTAACTTGTCGGCATCTCTTAAGGTTGAAAGTCTGTGTGCAATGGAAATTGTAGTTCTTCCGTTTTTTAATTCTGCAAGTGAGTTTTGGATGTTTCGTTCAGTTTCGGTATCCATAGCAGCTGTGGCTTCATCAAGAATAAGAATTTTTGGGTTCTGTATAATAGTTCTTGCAATGCTTATACGTTGTCTTTCACCGCCGGATAAATCTTGTCCGCCGGAGCCGACACGTGTTTCATATCCGTTAGGAAGCTTAATAATAAACGAGTGTGCGGAAGCAGCCTTCGCAGCCGCTATAACCTCGTCATCTGTAGCATTGGGCTTAGCATAGCGTATATTATCTGCAATAGTTCCCATAAACAGGAAGATGTCTTGTGATACAATGCCTACGTTAGCCTTGAGCTGCTTTAACGGAATATCCTTAACATCTACACCGTCGATTTTTATCGACCCTTCTTTCGGGTCGTAAAGTCGTGCAATTAAATTGGAAATTGTGGTTTTTCCTGCACCTGTTTTGCCGACAATGCCCAGCATTTCGCCTGCGTTAATTTTAAGGGATAAATTTTTTATAATAGGTCGGGCGGGCTCGTACTCAAATTGAATTTCGTTTAATTCTATGCTGCCGTCTATATTATGCAAATTTGCAGGATTTAAAGGTTCCTTAATATCGGGCTCAGTATCCATTATTTCGAAAACCCTTTGAGCAGAGTCAACGCAGCGCGCCCACCAGTTAGTAACCCACGAAAGGAATTCAATTGGTGCCTGCAGCATTTGCAGGTAAACAACGAACGATAAAAGCTGACCAATTGTTAGCTCGTTGTATTTTACACACAATACACCGCCGTAGCCTAAAACAACGGCGCTTAAGGCGTAAACAATAACGGAGAGCAAGGGGAAGACGGTTGCCTCTGCATTTGAAGATTTAATTTCCGCCTTCATAAGACGCTCGCTTGTTTTATTGAAAAGCTCAAATTCTTGCTCTTCCTTTGAAAACGCTTTTATAATTCTGTGGCCGTTTATGTTGTCGCTTACCTTAGAGGTGAGGTTTGAATTTTGTACCCATACCTTGTGGTGAAGCTTTCTGAAAATTCTTTCGCACAACGGGTAAATGAAAACAATACCTAAAGCCGAAAGCAAAAGAATTAAAGAAAGCTTCCAGCTTGTGGTAAACATAATGGCAAAAATACCTATAACCGTAATAGCGTTTGTTATTACGTAAGGAAAGCCATCAACAAAAAACCAGTAAATGTTGTTTGAATCTCTTGTTACACGCTCCATTAGTGAGCCGGTTTGCTTGTGAGTGTAAAATCCGACGGAAAGTCGTTGCATTGCGGAGAATATTTTTAATTTAATATTGTAAACCACCCAGGGCAGCATACCTGCAATTATATATTGATAAACAAAGGTGAAAATCCAATGTATTATTTTAAGCCCTGCAATTGATCCCACTAACGTGAAAAGAGCGGAAAGTAATTCATTGTAGCCGAGTGTGTTGTTCGGGTTAAGCACCTCATCATAAAGCTTTTGTGTGCTGAATTGCGGAATTAAAAGCGAGATGCCTGTGCTTATGAGTATTGAAATTATGAAAAACAGCATTTTCCCGCGGACCTCTTTAAAGAAAGAAAACAGTCTTTTAACGGTGGAGGCTTTGCCTGAGCATTTTTTGCAAAATGCTCTGCCGGGAGGTACAGGCTTACCGCATTTTTTGCATACAGATTTTTTCATTGAGTCTATATACATTCGGTAATCCTTGTTTTTCTTAAAGTTGTTGAAAATTCTTGAAAAGCACTCGGCGTTTGCTAAAAGGCCTATTGAGTAACAACAGAGCGCAAAGTACTCGCCGTTATATTTATAGGTTAAGCTACCCGTTGCTATATGCTTTTCTACACAGATTTCATCTATTTTAGTTACGTCAATGCAGGTTGAATTTAAAAGCTCAGGCTTAAACTCAAGCTTTTTAAAGCCTTTTCTTTGCTTAACCTCTTCCGAAAATTCACAAACGCAAATCTTTTCCTTGCAGAAAATAACATATACGTCACTGAAGAGCGTTTCGTTATTCATATCTGTTTTGAAAAAGAATATTAAGCTTTTTAAGTCAATACCTTCTGCCTCGAGCCTTTCAGCTACAGGAGGGGGTAATTGCGGTGAATCCGCGGAAGTCACGTCGCGCTTTTCAGGCGGCTTTTTCAGATGCAGTTTAACAAATAGCTTGTTAATAGTATTCATGTGCTTCTCCTAATTTAAAATACAGAAATTTATACTCAAAATTATACAATAATAATACGCGCATTTCAATAAAAAAGTATTGTAAAACCAGTGGCATATTTAACAATACAAATATTGCTGTTTTGTGAGAATTTGCAAAAATTAAGAATTCTTAATTTTTTTGTTGTTAGTGAATTGACATTCATATCTAACTTTGATATAATTTATACGTATTAAAATGGAAAGGATTTGGGTTATGAGCAATATATTACTTAAGGGTATTGCACCCGCACTTATCACTCCGTTTGATAAAAACGGTAACGTTCTTAAAGAAAGCATTAAGAAAAATATGAACATGAACTTTGAGCAAGGCGCAAAGGGCTTTTACATTTGCGGCTCAACAGGTGAGGGTCCGGTTCTTTCTATTGACAAGCGCAAGGCAATTGCTGAAGCAGCTGTTGAATATAACGAGGGCAGAGGAATTATTATAAACCACGTTGGCGCAGCCTCTCCGGAGGAAGCAATTCTTCTTTCAAGCCACGCAAAGCAGTGCGGTTGTGACGCTGTTTCAAGCGTTGTTCCTAATTTCTATTATAAGTACAACGATAACGAGATTATCGAGTACTACAAAAGAATAGCAGACGCTTCAGAGTTACCTGTTATCGCTTATGCACAAGGCCTTTACACAGGAGATATTGTTTCTCTTATGGATAAGCTCATTAAGGTGGATGGCATAATCGGTGTTAAATTCACTTTAACAGATTTTTATTCCTTGCACAGAATCAAAGAGCTTAATAATGGTGACATTAACGTTATTAACGGTCCTGACGAAATGCTTCTTTGCGGTCTTGCAATGGGTGCAGATGCAGGTATAGGCTCAACCTATAACGTGCTTTGTGCAGAGTACTGCAAGCTCTACGATTTATTCCAAAAGGGAGATATAAGAGCAGCACAAGAGCAGCAATACAAAATCAACAAGGTTGTAACGCTTATAATCAAATACGGTGTAATTCGTTCTATTAAGTACATACTTACACTTTTAGGCATTGACTCAGGTGAGGCTGTTTTCCCGGGTACACCACTTACAGATTCTGAAAAAGCAGCACTCAAGAAAGAACTTACGGATATTGGTTACTTTTTTTGATTTAATATATTTAATTCACTAAGGAAGGTTATTTAAATGGGTATTAGGCACGTTACCAGATTTGGTATTCAAAGAAAAATTGTTGCAAATATGACAAGTGAAAGCTGGAAGACAATTCCTCATGTTTGCTATACATATGAGCCGGATATTACAAAATTCCAGGCTGCTTTTAAAGAATACAGCGAAAAGCATAAGAATGATGAATATAAAGTAACGTTCAACGGTGTTATTTTAAAAGCTGTTGCAGAAGCTCTTAAAGAAGCACCTGAAATGAATTCACATCTTCATTTTGAAAAGAAACTTGTTCGCGGTAAAATTACAACCTTTGACAATATTGATATTTCTGTACCGTGGCCGCTTCCGGATGGCTCTATGATGACCATCAATATGAAGGATATGGGTAATAAATCTCTTGCGGAAATAGGTAAGTACTCTGCAGATATTAACAGAAAGCTTGCTAACACAAATCTTACAGAGGCACTTTATTCAGTTTCTATTCACGATACAATTAAAGCTCTTAAAAGAGGTCACTTTATTAAGGCTGCTTTAAGAATATTTGGTGCTAAATCACAAAAAAAGCACAGAGTTGTTACTTTAAAGGGTGCGGAAAAAAAGGCTTATTATTCAATTCCGGAAACTGACAGAATCACTCGTGATGATTTAGCTCAGGGTACGTTCCTTGTTACAAACGTTGGTAATCTTGCAAGAGGGCTTCGCGGTCAGGCAAGTGTTCTTATGATTATTCCGCCAATGGTTTGTGCTTTGGCAGTGTGCGCAGCACAAAGAAGACCGGTTGTTGTGACTGATGAAAACGGTGAAGAAAAGGTTGATATAAGAACAATTCTTCCGCTTACTATCTGCTTTGACCACAGAGCACTTGATTTCTCAGAGGTTACACCATTCATGAGAAAGCTTGAGGAAATTTTTGAAAATCCTTCCATTATTTTAGGTGATTGATTTCAGTGATGCTAAGGCTTTTAGCCTTGGCATCACTTTTGTTTTATCATCAATATTAACAGAATTCCTACACCTAAATAGGGATATTTTACAAAAATACTGTTTTGTGTTGGTTTTTGGTTGATTTTTTACACACGTAGTGTTATAATGCTATGGTACATAACTTTGATTATTTTTAGACAGGCGAGTGAATTATGAAAAAATCATTTTTAATTATGCTTTCCTTCTTCGTTTTGCTTTCATCCGTGTTAACGGTTGTTGCATCAGCAGAGACGGTAACCTTTCCTGACGATATGTATGATGATGACGTCAACGTTACTTATGATGCAGGCACAACAGCTACAACAAAGGGTGGCATTTTTGACAACATTTCTGGTGACGGAGTTGGCGGTTTTGTTGGCGGAGTTGTTGAGAGTGTGTTTCAGGATGAAGATATTTCTGAACAAGTAAACGATAAGGCAGAGGGCATTTTCGGTGGTTTCTCCGGTATTTTTGACAGCTTTAAGGATATTATTCCATCTACTAACAAGCAAACAACCGGCAGCAACTTTTTTGACCCGATTAACCCTGTTGTTGGCGGTGGCTACACACCAAACACCGGTGGCTTTGGCGCAAACAATATAAGCTCTACAAATGCAGCAATAAACGGTGAAAGTGTAGATTACAGCACAACCGTCAACCCATACGTTAAGCCTACGGCAACGCTTAACCCCGGTGATAAGGGCGACGGTGTAAAGTGGTTACAGTGGATTTTAATTTACACAGAATGCGGTCTTCAAAATCCCATAACAGGTGATTACGACGACGCAACTGCAGCTGCAGTTAAGACGCTTCAGTTAAAGTACGGTATGAATCCCGACGGCATAGCCTCCTTAGAGGTAATTGAAAAAGCTGAGCAAATGTACAACGATTACATAAACGGTGTTGTGCAGCCTGGCACAACAGGTCAAGCAGTATTCAATACCGTGGGAAGCAATACAAATCAAAACAACAAAGCAGAAAAACCGGTAGATATTAAAATAACAATTATAATTGTTGTACTTATTATTGTTTGGATTTTCGCAATAGCAATAGTCTTTATAATAGTTCACATAAAACGTAAGAACATAACTCTTTCAGATGATGGCGAAATTATTAAGCCTAAAAAGAAGGGGAAGAATAAAAGGCGAAGAGAGCTTCAGGATTCAAGACCTATTACATCTTCCAAAACGTTGTTATCCTTATCAGATGAGGCTGTAGAGGATTTGCCTGCGGTAGCTGATACAGCGCAAGAAGAGCCTAAAGCTGAAGCTTCCTTAGAAGCTGATGTTTCAAATATTACTCTGAAAACAGAGTTTATTGAGGTTGAGCCTGAGGAGGAAGAGCCCGAAGAAAAGGAAGAGCCTGTTGTAAGTGCGGATGATGAAAAGCCTCAGGAAGAAATAAAAGAAAACGATAGTGAGCCTTCTTCAGAGCTTGTAAAAGAGTCGGAAGAGGAGGCTGTCGCAGAAAAAACTGAGGATGTCTCAACAGAAATGGCAGAGGAATCCGAAGGCGTTCTTAAGGACGAGGACGAAAATCAAAGTGCAGATGACTTCCTTGAAGCAGAAGAAAGCACAAGCTTAGGTGTTGTAGACGTTCAGGAGCAATTTAATACGTTTACAGCCTTTGATGATAACTATGATGATGACGGTGAAATGAAAATATCATCATTGTTAGAGATGAAACAAAGAAAAGCAAAAGCTCAGGCAAAAGATGAAAATAAAAATTCATAAATTTAAGGAGTAAGTAAAATGGATAAGTACCTTATAATCAATGCGGATGACTTTGGCATGTGCCGTGCTGCTAATATGGCTGTTGCAGATTTATTCGAAAAAGGCGGAATCACCTCCGCAACAATAATGACACCATGCGGTTGGGCAAAAAATGCAGGCGTGTGGGCAAAAAACAATCCACAGCACGCAGTAGGTGTTCATCTTACCTTTACAAGTGAGTGGGGCGAGTACAGATGGGCTCCTGTAGGTGAAAACAACACCGCATCTCTTCGTGATAGTGAAGGCTTTATGCACCACGAATCAGACCAATTTGAAGAGGCTGCTGATTTAGATGAGGTAGAAGCAGAAATTCGTGCACAAATCGAAAGATTTAAGTCATTTGGAATCGAGCCTTCTCACCTTGATAACCATATGGGCTCACTTTACGGTATTGCAACCGGCAGACTTGAGCTTCTTCAGCTTATTTTTGACTTAGCAGCAGAGTACAAATTACCATTCCGTTTCCCCGGTACTTTTATTCCAGAAATGATGGGCAATGAAATGCTTGACATTCAGCTCCCTGAAGAGATTATTAAAATGGCATTCTCTAAATTTACTTCTTATGCAAAAGAGCATGGCGTATTAATGCCTGACTACCTTATTCCGGGTGACTGGAGCGGTCCTTGGAAGGATGATTACGAGCTTTACAGAGAATACATTTACGAGCTTTACAGAAGCTTCCCTAACGGTGTTACAGAGACTTACATTCACCCTGCATTTGAATGTGACGAGCTTAAGGGTATTACAGGCTCATGGCAAAGAAGAGTTTGGGAGCACAAGCTTTTCTCAGACCCAAAAACACTTCAACACATTAAGGCACTTGGCATTGAGCTCATCAGCTATAAGGATTTAGCTCGCATTAAAGGCTAATTTTACTTTACTTACAAAAGATTAAGGTGTTAACAACAGCAGTTGTTAACACCTTTTTTTATGTGTTTTTTTCAATTACACTTGCTAATTCTGCAGAGTAAAAGTCATTGTTTTCTATATGCCTCTTTTCGTGCATAAGTGACCTTCTTTTTGCCTCCTCTGAAAGGTTACTGTTAATATAAACGTTATAGTCGCCGTTAGCATCAACTTCCGTAAACGCTCTTATAGTGAGCGGCATTTTCATTTCTCTTATAAATATACTCATAATTCATTCACCTTATAAATTTCAATAGTCTACAAATTGAATGCAGAAAACAAAATATAACGGGACTATTCGTTTTCATCATTATCAATTACTGCCTTTAACATAATTAAAAACGTATCTAACTGCTCTTTTGTTGCCTTTTCAGACATATCAAAAAGCAGCTTTCTTTTTATAAAAAGCTCATCTCTTATACTGTCTACCTCGTCACCGTTATCAAAATCAAAATAATCAAGGGAAACGTTAAAATAGCTTGCTATTTTTCTTAGGGTTTGAGTGGAAAGTGTCTTTGTTCGCCCTTGCTTTAATTCAGATAACGTGCTTTTAGGAATTCCTGCATCCTTACACAGCTGAGATATCTTTATTTCCTTTTGTTGGCATAAAGCTTGTATTTTTTCATACATTGTCACAATAAAGCCCCCTGTAAATTGTTATATTTTACCGAAAATACAGCAAAACGAACAAAAGTTCTATATTTGGGTTGAAAAGTACAGAATGCTGTACTATAATGCAATTGTTGGTACAGAACACCGAACTATTTGACTATACTATATTATATTTTTTGTTCGTTGTCAATACCATAAATGGTACATTCTGGAAAAAGGAGGAATTTTCTATGTCTAAGTCAATCGAGGGTGCAATTGAATGTCCGTTCTATTTAGAAGAGGGAAACAGCTTTATTAAATGTGAGGGTGTGTTAAACGGAACGGTGTGCACACACAGTTTTAGCAGCAATAAAGAAAAGCTTTCTTATGAAACGGGTGTTTGCAGCGCTTTTGGCGGAAGAAAGTGCAGGCATTACAGAGCTGTTGCAGTTCTTTATGATAAGGGGGTGCGTGCTTGAAAAAAGCTAACAGTGCAGATACGGGCATGAAAAAGGTTTCCTCTGCAGTAGTTAATATGAGCGCTTTAATAGATGATATAGCAAAAAAAGCGCGTAGGAATTTTAGTGAAACAGGCTCGGCTGACGTGGATGCAAAGTTTTTAAAGGAAAGCGTAAGCGCCTTAAGGGAGCTGTTCGATTTGCTTAACGAAACGGGCAATGCAGGTACCGCAGAGGGCGTTTCTATTACCTTTCATAAAGCAATAGAGGAATGGAACAAATGAGAGAGCTTGTTATTTCGGAGCCAAATGAAAAGCAAAAATTGTTTTTTGCTTGCCAAAAAAGGTTCATAGGCTACGGCGGTGCCCGTGGCGGCGGCAAATCCTGGGCGCTAAGAACAAAATTTATATTATTAGCGTTTAATTACCCGAATCTTAAGCTGCTGCTCTTAAGAAAAACGTTGCCTGAATTAAGAGAAAACCACCTTATCCCCATGCTTACTCAGCTAAACGGAATAGCGCGCTATAAAAAGGATGAAAGAGCGTTTATTTTCCCTAACGGTGCAAGAATAAGGCTCGGCTATTGTGACAGTGAGAATGATATTTATCAATATCAGGGACAAGAATACGACGTAATAGGTGTTGAAGAATGTACTCATTTTACGTGGAGTCAAATTCAGTTTCTTATGACCTGCAACAGAACAACCAGGAGCGATTTTAAGCCGAGAATGTATTTTACGGGTAACCCGGGCGGAGTCGGTCACAACTGGTTTAAAAGGCTGTTTGTAAAGGGAAATTATGAAAACGGTGAGGATGAAAACGACTATGAATTCATACCCGCTACTATTGATGATAATTTTGTTTTAATGAATTCAAATCCCGAGTACGTAAAGGTGCTTGAGGCTCTGCCCGAAAAGCTGAAGCAGGCACACAGGTTCGGTAACTGGGATATTTTTGACGGTCAGTTTTTTGAGGAGCTTCGTGACGTTAAAGAGCATTATTCAGACGGAAAGGGTACTCACGTTATTGAGCCATTCGAAATTCCTTTTGACTGGCAAATTTATCGTTCGTTTGACTTTGGCTACGCAAAGCCTTTTTCGTGTGCGTGGTGGGCGGTAGATTATGACGGCAGGCTTTACAGAATATTAGAGCTTTACGGCTGCACAAAAACGCCTAACGAGGGAGTTAAATGGCCGCCTGAAAAAATATTTTCGGAAATAGCAAAAATTGAGCGTGAGCACAGATGGCTTAAAAACAAAAATATTATAGGTGTAGCAGACCCATCTATATGGGATGCATCTCGCGGTGAAGCAATTATTGAGGCAGCTGTTCGTCACGGAATATATTTTAATCGTGGTGATAACAAGCGCCTGCCGGGTTGGATGCAGGTGCATTACAGATTAAGCTTCGACGAAAACGGAGTGCCAATGCTATACGTGTTTAACACGTGTAAGGGCTTTATAAGAACAATGCCGGAGCTTACTTTCAGCAATACAAGTCCCGAGGATTTAGATACAACGGGTGAGGACCACATAGCAGACGAGGTCAGATATATGTGCATGGCAAGACCCATAGCACCAACGCTCAAAAAGCAGGAGGAGCTGTTGGGTGACGACCCGCTGAATCTTCGTGAACAAAAAAGATATAAAAAATATTCATATTGAGGTGTTAAATGAAAAAGCAAGAAAAGAAAAAAGTAAATTATTTAAAGCAAAGTGAAGAGTCTTCTCTTTACGACCAATCAATTAACAATATAACTAAAGAGGATATAGACAAGGCATCTGAGCTTTTGAATAAGTACAAGGAGGGCAAAACAAACTTTGAGTCAAGGATAATTGACAACGAGCAATGGTTTAAAATGCGACATTCCGGAAATGCCCGAGGTACAGACGGCGAGGAATTTTCTTCTGCGTGGCTTTTTAATTCTATTGCCAACAAGCATGCAGATGCAATGGATAATTACCCGAGAGCCAACTGCCTGCCGAGAGAAATGAGTGATAAAAACGCGGCAGATGTTTTAACCGAGGTTTTATCTGTTGTTTTTGAGCGCAATGATTTTGAAAAGCTATACAGTGATACGTGGTGGTACAAGCTAAAGGCAGGTACAGGTGTATACGGCATTTTTTGGAATCCGCAAAAATCAAACGGCTTAGGTGATATTGAGATTAAACAGCTTAATCTGCTTAATATTTTTTGGGAGCCGGGAATAAGAGACGTCCAAAAAAGCAAAAACATATTTTACATTGAGCTTACTGATAACGACGTGCTGCTTTCAATGTATCCGAAGCTGAAGGACAAGCTTGGTACCTCAAGCGTAGAAATATCAAAATATATTTACGACGATACTGTTGACACGTCAAACAAAAGCGCTGTTATTGATTGGTACTACAAAAAGCATGTGAACGGTGTAGAGGTTTTACATTATTGCAAGTATTGTAACGGAGAAATTCTTTATGCCTCCGAAAATGATTCGGAATATTACGAAAAAGGCTTTTACAGCCACGGTAAGTATCCATTTGTGTTCGATACCCTGTTTGTTGAGGAGGGTACGCCGTGTGGCTTTGGCTACATAGATATAATGAAGGATGCGCAAAAGCAAATAGATATTCTGAATAATGCCTTAATAAAAAATGCCGTTATGGGCACAAGTAAAAGATATTTCATAAATTCCTCGGGTGCAGTAAATGAAGAGGAATTTGCCGACTGGGCAAATAATTTTGTTCACGTAAACGGCAGTAATTTAGGTGATGACAGCATACGTGAAATTAAAACCAACCCAATACCGGAAATTTATCTTGGTATTTTAAACAACAAGGTAGAGGAGTTAAAGGAAACAAGCGGTAACCGTGATTTTTCGCAGGGCGGGGTTTCAAGCGGTGTTACGGCTGCTTCTGCAATTGCCGCATTACAGGAGGCAGGCAGCAAGCTTACAAGAGATATGGTAAAGGGTGGCTTTAGGGCGTTTTGTGAGCTTAATAAATTAGCAATTGAGCTTATAAGAGAGTTTTATAATGAGCCAAGGCTTTTCAGAGTTGTTATGCCAAACGGCAACGAGGAATTTATTTCTTTTGATAATACAGCGCTGCTTTCGGAAAAGGAAAACGATATTTTCGGTGTAGAAATAGGCGGAAGAAAGCCTGTTTTTGATATTAAGGTTTCCTGCGAAAAGTCAAGTCCGTTTACAAGAATAAGCCAGAATGAATTAGCGTTGCAGCTTTACAATGCAGGTATGTTCAACCCTGAGTATAGGGAGCAGGCTGTGCTTGCTATAAATATGATGGATTTTGAAGGCAAAAGCGAGGTTTTGAATAGATTGAGATGAGATTTTTATGACAAGAGTTTATTTCAGAGAATATTATGACAGATATTTACTTATTGTTGAGGGGCACGCAGATTACAACAAAAACGGTGACGATATTGTTTGCGCGGCTGTTTCCGTTCTCGTTTATACTTTTCTTAATATGCTAAAGGATGAGGAATGTGACGGGCGCTTGAAAATCCGCCGAGAGGCTCTGCGAGACGGTTATTTTTGCGTAGAGGTAGAGCCCTTTGATTTTTCAAAGGAAAAAACAAAGGGTATTGTCGAAACTATTGTTATGGGGCTTGCGTTGCTTAACGAGGAATATCCCGAATTTGTAAAATTAGAGTAGTTATTTAATCCTGCAGGATTTTATATATGACACTTCGGAAAGACGATGGGAAAGGATTTTTTATGAAAAAAACAAGGAAATTTAAGTTGAATCTGCAGCTTTTTTCAGAAAATGGAGCAGAGGCGGCAGGTTCAGAATCGGGCGAGGCAACAGCTGTTGACGCCGAGCAGCAAGAAAATACTGTAACTGCGGAGGATGAGTTTGACGAACTTATAGGCGGCAAATTCAAGGAGCAGTTCAGAAGAAGGACACAGAGCATTATAGACAAGCGTTTTAGGGAAACAAAGCAGTTAGAGGAGTTTAAACAAACGGTTTCACCCTTGTTAGAAAAGCTAAATGAAAAATATGGTGTTGAAAACGGTGACGCAAGTGCATTGTTAGAAAAGCTTTCAGCAGAGGAAGGTGCCATAAACGAGCAGCAAAATTATACTGAAGCAGAAACACCAAACCGCTTGAAAGAGCAGGTAGCTTCGTGGGTAAAGGAGACTGAGGAAATTAAAAATCTGTATCCGGATTTTGACTTTAAAAACGAATTAAAAAGCAGTTCTCTTTTCGGAAAGCTTTTGTATAGTGGTATTCCGCTAAAAACGGCATACGAGGTGCTTCACAAGGACGAAATCCTTAGTGGTGCTATGACTTATACAGCTCAAAAGGTAAAGGAACAGGTTGTTAAAGGGATAGAAGCACGCGGCAGACGCCCTTTAGAAAACGGTATAGCTGCAGAAAGCGGAGTTGTAACCGTAACTGACGTAAATGCTCTGACTTCAAAGGATATTTTAAAAATATTAAAACAGGTTGAAAACGGTGCAAATATCAAGTTTTAATTTGCACCTGGAAAAGGAGTAATTATGACAAATTTAAAATTAAATCTTCAGTTATTTGCAGCAGGTGACGTGGTGAATGCTACAACAAGCACAGAGCTTTCAGGTGAAATGAAAACGTTTTACGACAAAACGCTCATTACACTTGCTTCGCCGTATCTTGTGCACGACCAATTCGGTCAGAAGAGAGATATTCCAAAAAACGGCGGTAAAATTATCGAGTTCAGAAAGTTTTCATCTCTCCCTAAGGCTCTTACACCTCTTACAGAGGGTGTAACACCAAGCGGCAACAAGCTTAACGTTTCTACAATAAGCGCTACTGTTGAGCAATATGGTGATTACATTGAGCAAACTGATTTACTTGAGCTTACAGCTGTAGATAACACAATTGTAGAAGCAACAAAGCAGCTTGCTTCACAAGCAGGCCTTACAATTGACACAATTGTAAGAAACGAGCTTGTAGGCGGTACTAACGTTATGTATTGTCCAAAGGTTAAGGATGGTGTTGAAACAGTCGTTACCTTAAGAGGTGATATAGACTCTACTTCTCTTTTAAGAGTTAAGGATGTATTCAAAGCAGCAGCAGAGCTTAAGGCTATGAACGCTCCTAAAATCGACGGATACTATGTCGGAATTATCCACCCTTACGTTGCATACGACCTTATGCAGGAGGCGGGCAATCAATGGTTAGAGGTCCAGAAATACACAACTCCGGAGAATATGCTCAATGGTGAAATTGGTTGTCTTGGCGGCGTGCGTTTTGTAGAAAGTACAGAAGCAAAAATCTGGCAGGAGGGTGCAGGCAATGCAGCAGTATTTGCTACACTCATTCTCGGTGCGGATGCATACGGTGTAACAAGTGTTACAGGTGGTGGCGTAGAGCACATTGTAAAACAAAAGGGCTACGGTAACGACCCACTCAACCAAAGAAGCTCAATCGGCTGGAAGGGCCTTAAAACAGCCAAAAGACTTGTTGAGGAGTATATGGTGAGAATTGAAAGTGGCTCAACCTTTAGCGGCAGTGCAAAAACAAATTAACAAAAACACAGTTTTTGTAGCAAAAAAACGTTATAAATAACTAAAAATGCAAAGGTAAAGTGGTTTTTTCAACATTTTACCTTTGCAGATTTAAGAAAGGAAATTTTGTAAATGGCTAAAAACACAGAAAAAATGGTAACAATTTTTATTCCAAAGGAATCAAGAAATGACACAGAAAGATTCATTTCCGTTAACGGTGAAAGAATACTTGTACAAACAGGTAAAAGTGTAGAGGTACCGGAAAGATTTGCAGAGGTTATTAAAAACAGTGAGAAAATGGCAGCCGTTTCTGCAGAGTATATTGACAAAAATATTTCACTTTAAGGCGGTGCTGTATGACTGTAGCAGAGGTTTTAGAATTATATTACGAGGAGCATCAGAACGATATATCTGAAAATATGCTTTTAGGTTGGATTGCGGAATTGGATACTAAAATCGCAGGTGAACTCAACAAAGGCAGAGAAGGTCTCAGTGAGCAAGCCTTTTTAAAGGATATGGGAACCTCGTTTACCCTTAATGCACCAAAGGAGTACAGTGAAATTTACACTGTTTATTTAAGTATGAGAACAGCGTACTTTTTAGGTGAGATTGAGCGCTACAACAATTCTGCAATGCTCTTTAACCGACTCTCATTCGAAATGTCCAATTTTATTAGCAGAAATTATAAGCTTAAAGACAACAGAAAAATAAAGGTGGAATTTAACAATGCTTAAACCGTCTGTAGAATACATAAACAAATCAGAAGAGCTTATTTCTGCCTTCGGCGGGTATAACAGTAATCTCAAAATACCGGAAAATTGCTTTAATAACGAGTGTAATATAACAAGTGATTTTTCACCTGTCTTTTCACCAAGGAACAAAAGAGTCAAGTTCAACGTAACCGGTGACAGGTTGCACGGCTTATTCAGTAAATCAAAAATTTGCTACGTCAATAACGGCGTTTTGTATTACGGCGGGCAGGCTGTTACAGGTATCGCCTTGAAGGATACAACAGAAAAGCGCAGCTTTGTTTCTTTAGGTGCTTATTTACTCATTTTTCCGGATAAGCTTTACGTTAACACAAACGATTTAACCGATTTCGGATCTCTCGAAGCGGAATCTACTACGGCAGAAGGTAGCGAGGCGGTATTTTCACTTTGCAGGTCCGACGGCTCGTTGTATGAGAGTTACGTCTACGGCAACAGTGCACCCGTAAATCCGCAAAATAACGATTTGTGGGTAGATACCTCTGTAATCCCAAACGAGCTTAAGCAATACTCAGAGGCAGCTGCGGCGTGGATAAGTGTTTTAACTACCTACGTAAGGCTTGGCTACCCCGGCATAGGAAAGCAATTCAGCGTATTTGACGGTGTTAAAATAAGCGGCTGTAAAAATGCGGATTTCAATTCAGATTTCATTATCATGGATAAGGGTGATGACTACCTTGTGTTTTCCGGGATTTTAAATGAAACCTTCACACAGCGTGAGCCGATAACCGTTTCAAGAAAGCTCCCTGATATGGATTTTTTCTGCGAAAATGGAAATAGGGTATGGGGGTGCTCATCAAAAAATAATGAAATTTATTGTTGTAAATTGGGTGACCCGAAAAACTGGAATTGCTTTATGGGTGTTGCCTCTGACAGCTATTCCGTAAGCGTAGGCACAGATGGAGAATTTACCGGGGCTATAGGCTACAAGGGCTACGTGCTTTTCTTTAAGGAAAATTGTGTGCACAAAATATACGGCCTTAATCCGCCCTTTACAGTTAATACGAGCTATTTAAGAGGTGTGCAAAAGGGTAGTGAAAAATCATTAGTAAACGTAAATGAATCTCTTTATTACAAATCACCTAACGGTATCGTTTTATATGATGGAGGCTTACCTATAAGCATTTACGAGGATTTTGGTACAGAGTATTATACAAATGCGGTAGCAGGTGCCCTTAAGGACAAATATTATATTTGTATGAGTGACAAAAGCAATAAGAGGCAGCTTTTTGTTTATGATGAAAGTAAGCGCGTGTGGCACCGTGAGGACGAAACAGACATAAAGGAGTTTGCGACACATAATTGCAATTTGTATTTCATTGCAGAAAAAAACGGAGAAAAGCGTTTATGGCTGGCAGATTCAGTTAACAAATACGGCAATTTTGCAGGTGACTTGTCGGGCTATTCGTTAGAGGAGCCGTTTGAATGGTCGGCAGAAACCGGTATATGGGGCTTGGGCTTAGCGGAAAAAAAGTACTATTCGGGTATAAATATTCGTTTAACCGGAGAAAATGGTGCAGAAATAAGGGTGTATTTTCAGTTTGACTCAAACGGAGAGTGGATAAAAAAGGGTGAATTTGTAATTAAAAAAACAGGCTCGGTAGCACTTTCCTTCCAAACACCACGCTGCGACCATTTGAAAATGAGGTTAGAGGGAAAGGGTGACGTTAAGATTTTCAGCATCTCACGTAAGACGGAAAAAGGGAGTGAGCGTTAGTGTATGATTTAAATTTATCTGTACCAAACATATCAACAACCAAATATTCATCAGATGAAAAATTCCAACTGCTGAAGAACTATTTATATGAGTTGAACGAGACACTTTCATACGTTCTGAGTAACCTCGAATTTTCAAATTTTTCGCAGCCTGTTAAGGCGAGTTTGGCGGAGGTAAACGAGAATAACGTGAGCATAAATAAGCTCAAAGCTGAGTCACAGGAAAGGTTCGCAGAACTAAAAAATAAAATGCTTGTTACTGCAACCGAAATCCTGCAAAGCTGTAGCACGGAAATAGAAAAAAGTGAAGCGGAAATTCTTTTAAAGACACAGTCAGATTTTGTGGCAAAAAGTGAATTCGGAGAGTATAAAAACGCAACAAATACCTCAATAAGCGAGAATTCTGAGAAAATTGAACTTAACACAAACTCAATAGAATCAACGGTTGACGAGCTTGAAGCGTATAAATCCGATACAAATAGTAATTTTACGTTGCAGTCAGAGGCTATTGTTTCGCAGGTTGAAAAGCTGTTCACAAAAAGCTCTGAATTTGAGGAGTTTACTGATTCTGTTTCTTCCCAAATTACCCAAACCGCTACAAGTATTTCAGACGTTTTTTCAGAGCAAATTAAAAAAGCTAACGAGGATATTTCCACGTTAGGCGGAAGCATTTCGGAGCTTGTTTATTCGTTAGATGCCTACATAAAAAGAGGGGAACTTGAAGAGGGAGTTTACGGTATAGAAATCGGCAGAAGTGACAGTAAAATAAAAGCAAGATTTACGAATGATAAATTGTCATTTGTGCAGGGTGAAATGGAGGTAGCTTACATTTCCGGAAATAGCCTGTTTATTACAAGGTCGGAAATTACCGACTATATAAAAATCGGTAATTCGGGGCAGGGGTACTTTACTTTTGACGTAACAGAAAACGGCTTGGAGGTGAAATGGTCAAATGGCAGTTAAAATTTACGGCAGCTGCTCAGGCAGTGCCGGTAAAAAATACAACCTCTGGTTAGAGGTTACACAAAACGGACAAAGTGTAAAAAATAACACCAGTAATTTGACCGTAGTGTTAAAGCTTAAAAGAAACGACGGTTACAATGATTCGGCGTATAATCTCAACAAAAACGATAATAATGCTAAAATTACGATAAATAACATAGAAAAAGCCGCTCAAAGCCTTGCAATTGATACAAGAAATCAAGCAACTGTTACACTTTGCACGTGGACGGGTGACGTTTCACATAATGCTGATGGTACGCTTACTGTAAGCATTGGCGGCTCCTTTACTATAAAGGGCACGTCACTTGCGGGGGGGAGTGTAACAGGCTCGTTTAAATGTGTTACAATTCCTAAGGCTTCCTCTTTTTCAGTTGATGTCAGCAGTGTTAATCCCGAGGGGAGTGTCTTTTTAACGCTGTCACCGCATTCATCTGCTTTTAATCATAAGGCACTTTTTTCAATTGGTGAATATAGCGAAGAACTCAGTGTACCCGTCGGTATAACAAAGGTTGAATTTATTGTTCCCATAGAGTGGGCAAATGCCTTACCTAATTCAAACACCGGAGTTATTAGCATAACGGTCACAACATTAAAGGGCTCAAGTGTCGTTGGCAAATCCGCTAAAACAGTTAAGCTTTTTATTCCGGATACGGAAAAGTTTTTACCTACCGTTTCATTTTCTGTTAAGCCAAACAACAATGGCTTAGTGCCGCAGCTCTGGAATGCTGTTTTACAGCACAGGTCAACAATAGAGGCAAAATTAGTTAGCTTTAAGGGTGCTTATGGTGCAACGCTTGCCTCTTGTACTTTTACGCTTGGGAATATTGTAAAGGTCGGAACAGACGTGGTATTTGATTTACCAATTTATGGAATTATTCCTGTTGTTGCAACGGTTAAGGATTCGCGCGGCAATGTTAAAAAAACAAGCTTTTTGCAGCAGATAGATGAATATTCTCCACCAACCTTGCAGTGTACAGGGATTTTTAGGTGTAACGAAAATGGAACTCCTTCAGATTCAGGCGCCTGCGTTTCTTTATTTTTTGAAAAAAACTTCAGCTCTGTGAGAGACCTTAATACAAGTAAGGTAAAGGTCAAATATAAAAAAAGTAATGAAACTACTTTTTCGGATTACGTTGTGCTTTCAACATCCCCGCACGTGTTGAACGGTGGTTTTTTAGAGTCGGTATCTTACGACTTTGTTTTTGAAATTGAGGATACGGTTACAAAAACACCATTTGTTGTGAAAAGAACGTTAGAAAGCGCAAGTATTCCTTTTAACATTAAAAAAGGCGGCAAAGGAGCAGCATTCGGGTGTTATGCGGAAACCGAAAACGAATTGACCGTTGCTTATGATTTTAATCTTAAGGGTAATTTTAAGTATGAATCACTTAATGGTATGGTTAGTTCTAATGATATTGCGCGCTTTATTAATTTGGATATAAGAAGGTATCCTTGTTTCAGGGTGATTACTATAGATGTTAAAATGGAATTTTTAAGTGAGGGTGCTGCAAATGCTACCATTGATTTATTTGCAATATCCAATCTTAGGACATTGCACACATACCCAATAAATTGCCATATCGACTTCAGAACAACCTTAAATAGAGGGGATACCTTTGCTTATGTGAATTCAATCGGAATAGGAAAGGTACTGAATGCAAATGGATTTAAACCAGGTGATACAATAAACCTTACAGGGGCAGTATTTTATTAAAGGAGTAATATATGGCAAATAAAACTATTTCTTACGGCTCAAGCGGCGAAGACGTAAAAAAGCTTCAAAAAGCTCTGAATAGTGCGGGCTATAACCTCGCAGTAGATGGTGAGTTTGGTCCTAAAACACAAAGCGCAGTAAAAGCCTATCAGCAAAAGAACGGACTTGCAGTAGATGGTATTGTTGGCGTTAATACGTGGAATAGCCTTAACAGTAAAAAGACAACTACTACAAGTGCTTCAAAGAATACGTCTACGCAAGCTGCTAACAAAATTAAAGAGCCTGCAGCAAAAAAACGACCTACATACGAAAAAAACGAGAATGTGATTTCTGCAGAAAACAGTCTGCAGGACTGGGAAAACAATAAACCATCAGATTACGAGAGTAAATATTCTCAGGAAATTGAGAGTATTTTAAACAGTATTCTTAACAGAGAAAAGTTTTCTTATAATATGAATGCCGACCCGCTTTATAATCAGTATAAGGAGCAGTACATAAACAACGGTAAAAAAGCTATGCTTGATACCCTGGCAAATTCTGCTGCACTTACGGGCGGTTATAACAATTCATATGCTGTAACAGCAGGCAATGAAGCGTATAATGAAAGCCTTAACAAGCTTAATAGTATTGCAATGGAGCTTTACGACCGTGCATACAGCAAGTACAAGGATGACGGTGACAGCTTAATAGATAAAATCAGTCTTTTACGCGGCTTAGACGGTGATGATTACAATAAATACATGGATGAACTTAGCAATTACTATAAGGATGGAGACTATCTGCTTAATAAATTAACTTCATTGTCTGAGGCAGATTACAAAGCCTTTTTACAAGAAATAGATGCCTTCGAGAGTGATAGAGATTATGAATACAAGAAGTATCTTGAGGCGTTAGAGCAGCAAAATTTCTATGACAAATTAAAATTTGAGCAGTCAAAATTTGATGAGGAAATGGCATTTAAAAAATCAGAAGCAGAAAGAGACCAAAGAAACGCTGACAGGAGCTATAGTTTATCGGCATCAAGGGGCTCATCTTCCTCGTCTTCATCTAAAAATAAAAGCAGCAGCTTAGGCTACAAGGCGTCTATTATACCGAAAACGTATGAGCAATTTTATTATTTAACCGGTTATACGGGTATTTATAATAAAACGGAATTCCTTGCGCGCGAGGAGCTTATTAAAAAGTACGGAACGTACGAGAATTACGTTACAACTATGTATATGAAGCATATTGGTGAAAAAGAGAGAAGTTAATAAAGGAGCGAGTGAATGACAGAGGGTATAGTTATTGCTCTTATAAGCGGTGTTGTGGCACTTGTCAGCGGACTTGCATCGAGCTTTATTGCAAGCAGCAAGGCAATTGCATGTATGGAACGAACACAGGCTGTTTTAGATACAAAGCTTGAGGAATTAACACGTGAGGTCCGCGAGCACAACAATTTTGCTAAAAGAATGCCGGTTGTAGAAGAGCAGGTTAAAGTAATAAATCACAGAATAAATAATTTAGAGAAAAGCGGAAGGTGATTAGTATTAAAATTAACTGGAAAGCAAGGTTTAAAAATAAAGCCTTTTTAACAAGCTTTATTGCCTTAATCATTTCTTTTGTTTACAACGTTTTGAATTTGCTAGAGGTTTTACCTGCTGTAAATCAAAACGAAATGCTTGAAATAATGGGTGTAATAATAAATATACTTGCGCTCATGGGAGTGGTTGTTGACCCAACAACAAAAGGTGTTAGTGACAGTGCACGTGCTCTGACATATTATAAAAGAGAAAGTATTTCAGAGGGTGAAGAAAATGGCTAAAAGAATATATATTTCTCCCAGTAATCAGGAGGCAAATTTGTATGCAACGGGCGGTACAAACGAGAAGGAGCAATGTCATAAAATTGCTCGCGCTTGCTACAACTATTTAAAAAACAAGGGGTTTTCTGTTAAGTGCACGTATAACAATAATATGTATGAACGTGTAAAAGAAAGCAATTTGTTTAAAGCGGACGTGCACCTTGCAATTCATACAAATGCAACGGCAAAGCATAACGTTACAGGAGGAACGCAAATATTGCTTTATTCCCTGAACGGAGAACGAAAAAAAATAGGGGATGCAGTTTTAAAAAGATTAGCACCTTTTACACCCGGCAGCTCAGCAGAGCGGTTAATAGAAAATCCAAGCTTTTATGAGGTTAACTCGGCTACGGGTATAACCGTTTATTGTGAGTGTGAGTTTCACGACACAAAGGAAGGCTCAGATTTCATTATAAAGAACACCAAGCAAATTGGTGAGCTGATTGCAAAGGGTATTTGTGATTATTATGGAATTCCCGTGGAAAAAGAAGAAAATAAAAATAATGAAAATAATATTTTATATACAATTCAGGTAGGTGCATTTGAAGATAAAAATAATGCAGAAAAATATTTGGCTGAATTAAAAAAATCGGGAATTGAAGGAATAATAATTCAAAAGGTGAAACATTAAGTTTTTAATAAAAGAGGGTACTGTGTTTTTTTAAAAGCAGTACCCTCGATTTTTTGAATATAAAATGTCGTTAATGCGAATTGAAGTGGAGGAGGGAGAAATGTTTGAAAATGCTTATAAAATAATTTTAAAATATTTTTGTGATTTTTTAAGATTGATGTATTTGGTTCGTAAAGGCCTTGTAAATCAAGGCTTTGTTGGAATGTATGTGGTTGTTTTAAAAAACAATAAAAAATAATAAAAATCATTAAAAATAAGTGCGGTTGTATGTTGCTAAGGGTGTGCAATGAACAGGAGTGGTTAATAATAAAAGATTATTATTTGTATTTTTCAGAAGTTTATATAAAACTTGTTGCGTGATTTTAAATCATTTTTCTTGGTAGTGACATAACAGATGATTTTCTTGTTGCTTTTTTTATTTAATGCTTTTACAAATAACTCTTCTTCGTTATTTTAAATTTTCGATTTTTCTTTTGGTGTAATTATAGTTGATTTTACCCCGCGTATTTTTTTTGTGTTTTATTTTTTTGGGTATTATCTTGTGTGGAAGAAAACGGAGTTGGGAAATGTGATGTGAAAAAAATGTTGCGAAATAAAAAACGATGGAATTATTTTCTGGTAAATCTGCGCTTTAATATATTTGCAAAAAATGAAAACAGAAAAATAGATGCGCAAAAATCTTTTGGTTTGCTGTTTTGGAAAAAATAAAACGATAAAAGTAAATGTTTTTTGTTGGGACGGAAAACAACTAAAATTAAATCTGTTGAATTATAAATTATTTTAAAAAAATGAATGCGATATCAACTACTAACATTGGAAAGCAACTGTCTTATGTTTGGTAACTTGTATTATAAAAATAATAAAAAATATTTTAATGGATTTTTTAATATTTTTTATCAAATGCTCAAACTCCTTGTATATCAATGGTTTAGCGTGTTTTGTTTTGCTTTTAAAAAATAATTTAAAAAATAAAAGAAAAATATTATTTATTTTGTTCTCTCCCTCCTTTGTGTGCCGGGTTTCGGTAGGAGTTTTTAGTCGAGCGATTGCTTTAATTTTTATAAATAATAGAAAAAATATCTTAGAGGGTACTGTTGCGGATTCCGCTTTCTTGTTTTTTTAGGTTTTTTGAAAATAAAAAAACGAGCTGAATTAAATTCAACTCGTTTTTTTATTTTTTATTTTTTATTTTTTATTCGTTGATTATCTGTTAAGAATTAATTTTGTGAGTTCAACAGGCTCAACAATTTTGCCATCCTTGTAAACTCTCATGTTACCGGAAGCAATTTCGTCAATGAGAATAACCTCACCGTTGTTGTAGCCGAATTCAAACTTAATGTCCCAAAGGTCGAGACCAATTGACTTGAGGTCATCAGCAACAACCTTTGTAATTTTGAGTGTTTGTTCTTTCATGCTCTTGAACATTTCCTCAGACATAACACCGAGTGCAGCAAGGCCTTCACTTGTTACGAGTGGGTCACCCTTTTCATCATTTTTAAAGGTGCATTCAACGTAGCCACCAGGAAGAACTGTTCCGTCTGCCATATATTCGCCGTATCTACGAATAAAACTACCTGTAGCTACAAGACGGCAAATAACCTCAAGACCGTGACCGAAAACAGTAGCAGGTAAAACCTCCATTGTTGCGTTTTCAACGTCTGCACTTACGTAGTGTGTTTTTACGCCTGCCTTCTTGAGCATTTCAAAATAATAAACAGATGTCTGTAAGTTTGCCTTACCAATACCTTCAATTGTAAGACCAACAGTATTTTCACCTGGGTCAAAAACGCCGTCTTTACCTGTGCAGTCATCCTTGAACTTTAACATTACGTTACCGTTTTCAAGTTCATAAACGTCTTTTGTTTTACCTTCATAGAGCTTTTTCATAGTGGAATCTCTCCTTATTAATATTTAAGAGTAGGGCAAGTACTTTTCATACAGATAAGATAAAACGTAATAAATCCTTTCGGATTTACGAGTATTTAACAAAATCTGTTTTGGATATGCTTTACCCGTTCTACATAAGAATTTTAAAACTCTTTTTAGAGAAAGTCAAGCAAATAAATGAACTTTTTTTACCATTCCTTTAATGTTCTAAACTTTTGTTATAAAACGGTGAAAAGTAAAATACTTTTTTGTCTAAATGTACAAGCGTATGCTTCTTTTTTTGTAATCATTTATTTTTTGCTTGAAAATAGGCTATTTAAATGTTAAAATAAGTTGAAATTTAATAGGAGGTGTTTTAATGGCAATATTAAAACTTGTATTAGCATTTTTCCTTTCCTTTGGGCAAATAGTAGGACCCTTATTTGTTCAGTTAACAAAGGGTGAGGAGGTCTTTTTTGAAGAGTGGTCAACAAATACTGCTTTTACGGAAGAGAGCTACGTTGAACTTGAAAAGACACCCGGTAAGGATTTTGTTATTCTTAATCTTACAGATATTCAGTTGGGTGAAGAAAACGTTTTTGCTAAAGAGGGTGAGTACACAAAGGAGCTTATAACGAAGCTTGTAAATGATAAAAAGCCTGACCTCATTACTCTTAGCGGTGACAATGCATGGGGATATATTTCCTACCTTGAGGTAATTGAGTTTATTGATTCATTCGGTATTCCGTGGGCACCGGTTATGGGTAATCACGACGGTGAAGGCACCGGTACAGAATTCTGGGCTGCATATACACTCACAAAAGCCGAAAATTGTCTTTTCAAGCTCGGTCCCAAGGATATGGGTTATGGTAATTACATAATAAATATTACTGAAAACGAAAAAATCATTCATACGTTATTTATGATGGATACTCATAGCTCGGCGGATTTTGAGGTGCCGGGTGAAGGCTTGGTTGAGGGTGCTTACGATCACCTTTGGGATAACCAGCTTGAATGGTACAAATGGGCTGTAAACGGCATTAAGGCTTTGAACGACGGCAAGGTTGTAGAAAGCACTGTAATTCTTCATATTCCGCTTCGTGAGTACATTGATGCATGGGACGCTGTAAGCGTAAATAAGACGGAAGAAAAGCCTCACGGTGAGGGTGATGCTGTTAACGACGCATTCTTACACGGCAGCATCAACGAGGATTGGTGCCCGTCGCCTGTGAATAACGGATTTTTTGATTTGTGTAAAAGCTTAGGAAGCACAAAAACTATTATCTGTGGCCACGACCATAAAAATGACTCAGCAGTAATATACGAGGGTATTTGCCTTGCTTATGCATTAAAATCCGGCTTTGGTAGCTACTGGTTGCCTGAAATGATAGGTGGTACAACAATTACTATAAATTCAGCCGGTAATGCAACCGTGGAAAATCATTATTATGATTTAGAGGAAAACAACTGGGATATAGTAGATGATTAAATCTATTTGTTAAATAGTAAAACGCGAGAGAATTTTTGATTCTCTCGCGTTGTTTTTTATAAAGTTATTAAGATTAAGCTTTATCTCATAAACTCGCCGGGTGTCATACCAAACTCATCCTTAAAGCACTTAATAAAGTAGCTTTCTGTGCTGAAGCCTGTGCTGTAAGCAACCTCAGAAAGGCTCATGCCGCGTGTTAACATATCTTTGGCAGCTAAAAGTCTTTGTGTTTTTATGTATTGCGGAATAGTAACGCCAAAGCTCTTTTTAAAGAGTAATGATAAGTGGTCTTTGGAAATACCGCATTCACCGGCTAAAATATCAAGTCTTAAATCCTCAAAAAGACGAGAGCTTATGATTTTCAAAGCATCTCTTACAGCCTTAGGGTGAGTGTTTTGCTGAACCTTGTTTACAGTAGCTGTTAATTGAAGGCTCTTTTTGAAAAGGAATTGTAAAATTTCCCCCTCATCTGTAAGGCTATCAATCTGCATAATAGCTTCATCTGTAAAATTGTAGCAGGCGTTTTCATCAGCACCGCCGGCAATAGCATATCTTGTAGCTATCGCAATTGTGTTGATTGCCCAATATTTAAGCGGGCGCGTGTCATCAGTTGAAAGCTTGCTTGAAACAATGCCGCTTTTTAAAAGCGCTTTAATCATGGCGTTAACCTGCTCAACGTCACCACGGCTGACGCTTGTGAAAAAAGCATTTTCCACCTCAAATGTAGTAGAGCTTTCAGTAATTTCAATATTTGCAATAGGTAAGGTGCTATTAGCCATATAATCACTCCTAATAATAAAGTAATAGTATTATAACACCACCTAAAATAAAAATCAAGTGTTTTTAATAGAAAAAACGAAATTTTGATATACAATAAAAAATGAATGTGCTATCATTTATATAGTGATAATTCAAGATAAAGGGCGGTGTGTAGCGGTGGAGCGGTCGATTACGTTAAACGGACAAAAAATCAATTACGAGCTTACTCAAAAAGACGTCAAAAACCTTAATTTGCGAATCAGACGTGACGGCACCGTTTGTGTTTCAGCAAGCAGGCGGGTATCTATGAAGCAAATCGAAGCTTTTTTAAAAGAACATGCCGATTTTATTTTAAATGCGCTGGCAAGGTACGAGGAAGAGGAAAAAGTAAAACCATCAAAAAGAGAATTCATTTCCGGGGATGTTATTAAAATATTAGGGGAGGAACGCGTTGTTAATGTGGTGCAAGGCACAAAAAATTCGGTGCATTGCAACAAACTTTCTTTAACACTTAATGTGAAGGATTGTAATAACCTTGAATTAAAACAGCGAGTTTTTGAAAAATGGGAAAAGGAGCAGGCAAGCTCACTCATTACAGAAATTTGTGAGGCCATGTTTCCTTATTTTAAAAAAGCTGTGCCGAGCTTTCCTCAAATTAAATTCAGAAGGATGACATCACGTTGGGGGTCGTGTCAACCAACAAAAAATATTCTTACTTTTAACGTCATGCTGTTAGAAGTGCCCGTTGAATGTATTGAGTATGTTGTAGCACACGAGTTTACACACTTTTTGGAGGCTAATCATAGCAAGAGCTTTTACAATAAATTAGAAGATATTATGCCTGATTGGAAGGCAAGAAAAAACAAGCTGAACGGAAGGTGAAACTATGCCATTTGAAATAGTAAAAAGTGATATTACAACAATGCAGGTAGATGCCATTGTAAATGCCGCAAATAAGACTCTTTTAGGCGGTGGCGGAGTAGATGGTGCAATTCACAGAGCTGCAGGGAAAAAGCTTTTGGAGGAGTGCAAAAACTTAGGCGGATGCGAGGTTGGTGAGGCTAAAATTACCGCCGGGTATGACCTTCCTGCCCAATATGTTATACATACGGTTGGACCTATATATAGTGGTGGTTCTTTCGGTGAAGCGCAAATGTTGGAAAGGTGTTATAGAAATTCGTTAAAATTAGCAAAAACGCGAGGGGTAGAAAGCATAGCATTTCCACTTGTTTCTGCAGGTGCTTACGGCTACCCGAAGGACGAAGCCTTAAGAATTGCAACAACGGTTATAACTGAGTTTTTGGCGGAAAATGATATGCACGTTTACCTGACTATTTATGGTGAGGATTCTTTTAGCAGCTACCCTGATTTAAAAGATGAAATTGATAGATATTTAAGGGCGAATTTAGAAGCGGAATTCAGTCAAAATTACAGGACGGAATTTTTCTGTGGCGGTAGTGTACCACCACCGGTAATGTACAATGCTTCGGCTGCCGCTTTAGAAGCTCCGAAGGGAATGATTTTAGAAGAAAAATGTAAGTCGGAAAAAGCCGACCTTACAATTTTGCTTGAAAATTTAGATGAAAGCTTTTCAGAAATGCTTCTGAGAAAAATTGATGAGCTCGGAATGACAGATTCGGAATGCTATAAAAAAGCAAATATAGACCGAAAGCATTTTTCTAAGATTCGCAGCAACAAAAATTACAAACCCAAAAAGCAAACTGCTCTTGCTTTTGCAATTGCTCTTGAGTTGGATTTAAGTGAGACGGAGTCCCTCCTTAGAAAAGCAGGATACGCACTTTCAAAAAGCAGCGAATTTGATGTAATTATCGAGTTTTTTATATCAAGCGGTATTTATGATATACACAAAATTAACGAGCTTTTATTTTATTATGACCAAAGCTTATTGGGGGCATAATTCTTCAATGCCTTATGAATCAAGGCTTTTTAAATGTCGCATCCCAAGCGACCTATTCAAGCTCAGATTATTTTATAATGTGGTTACAGGTTTAATGACGAGTACTAAGCCTGTAATCACATTTTTTTGTGAAATATTATTTTAGGGAGATGTTTTTATGGAAAACAACGTTACAGAGCTCGTATTTATTTTAGACAAAAGCGGGTCTATGTCCGGACTCGAAAAGGACACAATAGGTGGTTTTAATTCTATGCTAAAAAAGCAATTAAAGCAGGAGGGTGAATGCTACGTTTCAACAGTTCTTTTTGACAATAAGTCTGAGGTTCTTCACGACAGAGTAAAGCTTAAGGATGTTCCATTTATGACAGAAGCAGATTACGAGGTTGGTGGCGGTACAGCTTTAATTGATGCCTTAGGTGATGCTATTCATCATATTGCAAACATACATAAGTATGCGAGAAAAGATGATGTTCCTGCTCATACTATGTTTATTATAACAACTGATGGTCAGGAGAATGCAAGTCACCGCTATTCCTCCGACAAGGTCAAAAAGCTTATTGAAAAGCAAAAAGAAAGCTTTGGTTGGGAGTTTTTGTTTATTGGCGCGAATATAGATGCCGTTGAAACGGCAGCGACTTATGGAATAGCACCCGAAAGAGCGGTGAACTATTGTGCTGACGGTGCCGGAACAGGTGTTTTGTTTGCATCAGTTTCAAAAGCGGTAAGCGGTTTAAGAGAAAATAAAAGAATAGATGCAGATTGGTCAGAAAAAATCGAAGCCGATTACGCACGCCGCAACAAGAAGTAATATAAAAAGACTGTTAGTGTGGACTAACAGTCTTTTTTCTTTAAAGTTTTTTTAAAAATTTGTTTAAAACGGTAAATTCTCTTAAGTAAAGGGAGCGCCAGTCTTCACGCATTTCATCATATTTACCAAAGATTTTTAAAGCTTCCTCAATATCAACCCATTCGGCGGTTATTCCGTGCTCTATTTCGGTTGGAGTCAATGCGCTTTTTCCTGTGCCTATAATTTCACAAGGGAAATAGTGACTTATAAAAAGTGTTTCAAAGCAATATTCATAGGAGGTTACAAATTCCTCGTCCGGTTTTACAATAAAGGCAGTTTCTTCCTCAACCTCGCGCTTGCAGCAGTCCTCCAAAAGTTCATTTTCTTCAAGTCCGCCGCCGGGACTCATATAAATATCAGTATTAAGCTCGTGCGAGAGCAGAATTTTACCATCCTTTATTATAATAGCTCTGCCTGAATGTCTCACCTTTTGAGGCGGGTCATCATGATGCTCGCTTTTTATTGTAAAAGAGTCAATGTTTTTGTTTTCAATAGCCATATTCTCACCGACTTTATTTTACCAACTATTTTTAGCATTGTCAATCAAACTTTTATTGTTTTTCTCTTTATTTTTTTCTTGGTTTATGGTAGAATTTTAAAAGGTGGTGATTATATGCCGTATTTGTTTGTTCATTTTAAAGAAAAGCTTACGTCGGACGGTGAGCAGGTTTATTTTAGCGTAAGTAATGACGGCTATTGTTGGGAGCAAGTTAATGATGGAAATCCAGTGCTGACCGCACATCTCGGAGAATGTGGTTGTCGCGACGTCGAAATTATCCGACTCAAAGATAATACCTTTGTAATCCTTACAACTGACCTTTGCATTGCTAACAGATATGATGAAAATTATAATATAGACTGGAAAAAGGTAAACAGCTCAGGCAGCAAAAAATTACGAATGTGGAAAACAGCAGATCTGGTTAATTTTACAGAAGAGAAACTCATCTATTTCGGCAGAGATGATTTTGGTTGCCTGTGGGCGCCCGAAATTTTTTACGACGAGCTGAATGATGAGTATTTAATTCATTGGGGTTCAACTGTAAAAGAGGACGAATTTTCTCACATGAAAATTTATTGTTGCACAACTAAGGAGTTTGAAACGTTTACAACACCTAAGCTGTATTTTGAACAAAAAAACGAGATTTTAGATAGTCATATAGTAAAAATACGAGATACATACCATTTATTTTACAAAAACTCGAATAACCCCAGCGCTAATATGCATTGCACCTCAAGTAGTCTGTACGGACCTTTTGAGCAGGATGATGAGTTTTACGCCTATATGGAAAGTGATGAAGCAACCTTTAAAAAGCCCGGGTCCTATGAGGGGGCAACTACCTTTATATTGCCGGATGGCAAGTGGTGCTTGTTGCTCGACTTTTTCGGTTGCGAAAAAGAAAAAATGGGCTACGTGCCGTTTATTTCGGAGTCTGCAGGAAGCTGCAATTTTAAAAGAGCGGATGATTTATTTACTTTTCCTTATGGCTTCAAGCACGGTAAGGTTATAGAAATAACTAAAGAAGAATACGAAAGGCTGAAAAATTATGAATTTTGAAATAACTCAAAAAGAGTTTTTAAAGGATGGTAAACCAATTAAAATAATTTCAGGCGCGGTGCATTATTTCAGAAATATGCCGGACACCTGGGAAGATATTTTATTAAAATTAAAGGCGTTGGGATGCTACTGTGTTGAAACCTATTGCGCATGGAATATGCACGAAAAGGTGCAGGGCGAGTACGATTTTTCAGGGATTTTAGATATAGCAAAATTTATTGACACGGCGGATAAACTCAACTTAATGGTCATTGTAAGACCTGGTCCGTATATCTGCTCAGAATGGGAGTTCGGCGGTTTACCGTGGTGGATTCAGACTGATGAAAACATTGAAATCCGTTGTATGAACAAAGAGTATATAACT
>JAZOOH010000020.1:0-55368 GCA_045654905.1 Acutalibacteraceae bacterium
TCAAAGTCCTTGCATTTATTCTGTTTTGTGGTAAAATATTTACTGTTGAAAAAATATTTTAATATATTTGGAGGTAATTCAAATGTCAGTTAAAGTTGCAATTAACGGTTTCGGTCGTATCGGCCGTCTCGCATTCCGTCAAATGTTTGGTGCTGAAGGCTATGACGTAGTAGCTATCAACGACCTTACAAAGCCATCAATGCTTGCTCATCTTCTCAAGTATGATACAGCACAAGGTGGTTACTGTGGCAAAATGGGTGAAAACCTTCACACTGTTTCTGCTGATGACGAAGCAGGTACAATCACAGTAGACGGCAAAACACTCAAGATTTATGCTAAAGCAAACGCTGCTGAGCTTCCTTGGGGTGAAATCGGTGTTGACGTAGTTCTCGAATGCACAGGTTTCTACTGCTCAAAGGATAAGAGCCAGGCTCACATTGATGCTGGTGCTAAGAAGGTTGTTATTTCTGCTCCTGCAGGCAACGACCTCAAAACAATTGTTTACAGCGTTAACGAAGATACTCTTACAGCAGATGATACAATCATCTCAGCTGCATCTTGCACAACAAACTGCCTTGCACCTATGGCAAAGGCTCTTAACGATTATGCTCCTATTCAGTGCGGTATCATGAGCACAATTCACGCTTACACAGGTGACCAAATGATTCTTGACGGCCCACACAGAAAGGGTGACTTAAGAAGAGCAAGAGCAGGTGCTGCTAATATCGTTCCTAACTCAACAGGTGCTGCTAAGGCTATTGGCCTTGTTATTCCTGAGCTCAACGGTAAGCTTATTGGTTCAGCACAGAGAGTTCCTGTTCCAACACGCTCAACAACAATTCTTACAGCTGTTGTTAAGGGCGCAGACGTAACTAAAGAAGGCATTAACGCTGCTATGAAGGCTGCTGCTTCTGAAAGCTACGGCTACAACGAAGACCAAATCGTTTCTTCAGACGTTATCGGTATGAAATACGGTTCACTCTTCGACGCTACACAAACAATGGTTTCTAAGATTTCTGACGACCTTTATGAGGTTCAGGTTGTTTCATGGTATGACAATGAAAACAGCTACACAAGCCAGATGGTTAGAACAATTAAGTACTTCGCAGAACTTTAATTCAATCAATCCCCTTGCGGCGCGAGCTGCAAGGGGATTTTTTTATTTTCAGCCAAATACTTACGTTGTAACATTCCCCTGCCGCCTTCATATAATGTTAATGAAGTTTTGGGTGTAATGCACTCTGCTTCAAACATATTAAGGAGGAAAATTTATGGCTGACAACAAAAATTGTTGCGAAACTAACCTTAATCACATTAAAGAAGCAATTTGCATAGACACTAACCGTGTTTATGACTCTTGCGCAGACAAGGAATGTCTTAAAGATTTAAGAGTTTACTTAACAGACCGCGGACAGTGCACGCTTGACAATGCAAGCTCGGTAAAATGCAGAGGTGCCGAAATCCTCAATTGCCTTGTAGAGGTAGAAAAGGTTCCGTTCAACAAAGGCTTTTACTCAGTAGACTTAACCTTCTTTGTTAAGGTTGCAGTTGACGCATACACCTGCCCTACTGCTCAACCGAATTTAATTGAAGGCCTTGTTACCTTCTCTAAAAAATGTATTCTTTACGGTAGTGACGGAAACGTAAAAATCTTTTCTTCTAACTACGTAGAAAACGGCTTTGACGAGCAAAATGCAATTTGCAACGCTAACCCGAGAGCAAAGGTACAAACAGTTGAGCCGATTTGTCTTGATGCAGAAATTTGCAGAGTTTGCGATTGCTGCAACACGATTGGTGATTGCTGCGAGGGTAATATACCAAAGCATATTTGCTGTTGCTTTGACGGCAGCTTTTACGACAACAGAGAGTCTGAAAAGGCTCTTAAGGTTACCTTGGGCGTATTCACAATTATTCAGCTTGAACGAGACGTTCAGATGCTTATTCCTGCATATGACTTTTGTGTTCCGACTAAAGAATGCCAATGTCAGACAGAGGACCCTTGCGATATTTTCAGAAAAATCTCCTTCCCGGTTGATGAGTTTTTCCCACCAAACCAAAGAGATTGCGGCAGCAACGACGCAATGCCTTACGTTAAAGGCTCCTGCGGCTGCGGCAAATAATAAACACAAAACGCTCTGTGTTTCAAAAATGAAGCACAGAGCGTTTTTTAAGGTGGCGATAGTCGAACCCCGTCACCTTAACCCTCGTAAACGAGCTTTTGCTCAATCATTTCGTCTATTGTTTCTTTAGTATACCACTTACCGTTTATCGGTACGTTTCGTGCTACGGTTTTGCCCTCTATTGCAAAAACACATTGCTCTACCGCATCAAAGCCTATTTGGTATGAATCCTGTGCTACCGAGCCTACAAGCACGGCACCTGCTTCTGCCTTCATCCACTCTATTTGCTTTGTGCCTGCATCAAATCCGCAGAATTTTATGTGGTCGTACTTACCCTTATTTGCAGCAAGTGCATCACTCACCTGCTTTACAACACCCTCATTACTCATAAATATTGCATTTGCTTTTTTCTCAACAAGAGCATTTAAAGCATCAACGTAAGCGTTGTTACTGTCGCCGTCCTTAATTTCTTTTTCAATTCTGTATTTTCCGTTTGTGTCATCATCCTCGTCGGCAAGCTCCTTGAATTTATCTATAAAGCCTTTAGTACGCTCCACGCCCGTTACCGTTTGGTCGTGCTGAATTACGCCTATTACGTAAACTCCGTCAAAGCCTTTAATATCCTCTTTTATTGCCTCAAAAAAGTTTTCGGCAGCTATTGATGCCGCTTTTTCATTAGACGTTGCAACAGATGAAGCAATAGGATTTTTGCCCTTTTCCTCTAAGGCATTTTTATCGGCAGACCAAATACCGCTGTCAAACTCCACTACGGGGATTTTTTTATCGTAAGCTTGCTCAAGCACGTCGGTAAAGCCCTCACCTATTGTTGCAACAACAAGACCTGCAGCATTGTTGGAAAGAGCTGTTTGCACCATTTCCTTTTGCGATGGAAGCTCAGAAGAATTTTCTGATGACGGACCTCTAAACGTTATTTTATAACCGTATCTTTTACCTGCATCCTCTGCACCGTCCTTTACAGCCTGCCAGAAAGCGTGCGACTCCCCCTTTGCTATGACTGCTATTGTTTTACTTTGATTTTCCCCTGCGTTGTTTACGTTTTCGTTTTCACTGTTACCGCCGCAACCATAAAACAGTGTAGAAATTATTGCTACAACGAGCAAAACCGAAAACAGCTTTTTAATTTTCATAAAACCACTCCTTTGTTTTAATTTTTCACGTTTTAGCTTTTTTATTCTTTTTAATTACGTCAAACAAAATAGCCGCAACTACAATAACGCCCGTTAAAACGTAGGTTACGTAGGTAGAATTAACGTTGACGTTAAACAATGCAAGAACAAAATTCAACCCCGAGCGGATTACAACAAGCATTATAGCCCCTATTACGGAGCCGCCTATTGAAGCAACGCCACCCGCCGCAGAGGTACCGCCAATATAAACACCTGCTATTGCATCTAATTCCATTCCGTTACCCGTAGCCGCTGCAACTGTAACAAACGAAGCAGACCAAAACACTGCGGCAATGCCTGCAAACAGTCCCGAAATAACGTATGCGATTATTTTATATTTTTCTGTTGATATTCCCGAAAGCCTTGTTGCCTCCTCGTTCGAGCCGATTGCAAGTATATATCTGCCAATTTTATTTTTATACATAAGATACATACAAATAACTAAAAAAAGTAAAATCCACAAAACACCAGTCGGAAAGCCATTGTTGTTTGAAAAAAGCCTGTTAAACCACGTACCTGTCGGATAAAACACGTTAGGCACGTTCACAAAAATTGCAGAAAGACCGCGCGAAACCATCATAGTACCCAAGGTTGCAATAAACGCGGGCAAATTAAACAGAGCTATTAAAACTCCGTTTATAAATCCGAAGCTGCCGCCTATAAAAAGCATTACAGGTATAACCGCCCACAAGGGAATAATGCCCTCCGAATACAATTTTCCCGCTACAACGGACGAGGCTATTGCGACCGTGCCTATTGAAAGGTCTATGCCGCCCGTAGCAATTACAAAGGTTACGCCTAAGCCCATGATAGCATAGGGTGTAAGCGATTGCGCCATACTTACTACGTTATATTTATTTAAAAAATTAGGGTTAAGAATATAAAAAATCAAAATCAAAAAAAGCAATGCAAAAAATACAATTGCATTTTGATTAAGTTTTGATTTAAAAAGCTTAATGGCATTCATAATTTTCACTTTCTCGCATCATTGAATATTTCATTATTTTTTCATGATTGGCCTCCTGCTTTGAGAGTATTTTTGTTATTCTACCCTCACACATTACGGCAATCCTGTTGGCACAGCGCTCTATTTCTGCAAGCTCGGAGGATATTAGAATAATAGCCTTACCCTCAGCTGCCAATTTTTGTATTAACTCATACATTTCACCCTTTGCGCCAATATCAATTCCCTTGGTGGGCTCGTCCAATATAAAAATATCGGCATCCCTTAAAAGCCACCTTGCAAGAATTACCTTTTGCTGATTACCGCCTGAAAGATTTTTTACTGCAGTTAACACAGATGGCATTTTCGTTTTTAGTAACGCATTTTTGTTTTTTGCCTCTTTTGCTGCCCTTTTATCATTTATAAATCCGAATTCAACAAATTTTTCTAAAGCTGCTAAAACGGTGTTATCCTTTACGGATTTGTCGAGCAACAGCCCGTAGCGTTTTCTGTCCTCCGAAAGGTAGCACACACCCTTTTTCACTGCATCTGCAGGTGACCTTATTAAGACCTTTTCACCATTTATATAAATATTGCCCGAAGAAATTTTTTCCGCACCGCAAATTGCTCTTGCAAGCGACGTGCGCCCTGCCCCCATAAGTCCCGAGAAACCCAAAACCTCACCCTTATAAAGAGTAAAGCTTACGTTTTTTAGCTTTTTTTTACTGTTTAAGTCCTCTACCTCTAAGGCTACATCTTTTTTTATATCTTCATTATTTTTATTCTGCGGTATCAATGAAAGCTCCCGTCCTACCATTTTCTTTATAATTTCATCTTTCGTTATTGTACCCATTTCAAAGGTGCCTACGTTTTCACCGTCACGCATAATAGTTACTCTGTCTGCAATTCTTTCTATTTCTTCCATTCTGTGAGAAATGTATACCATTCCTATGCCCTTTGCTTTTAAGGTATTCATTATTCTGAAAAGCTCGTCGACCTCTTTTTCTGTTAAAGCTGTGGTCGGCTCGTCTAAAATAAGAATTTTTGAGTTAAATGAAAGCGCTTTTGCTATTTCTACCATTTGCTGCTTACCGACTGTAAGCTCGTTCATTTTTTCCCGAGGGCTAACGTCGACCCCTACAAGCTGCAGCATTTTTTCGGCAGAACTTTCCATTTGCGCATCATCTATAAAAAGCTTAAAGCGCATTGCTTCTCTGCCTAAAAATATGTTTTGTGCTACACTTAATGCACCTACCTGGTTAAGCTCCTGGTGAATAATGCTTATACCCGCACGAAGACTTTCTTTAACCGAAGCAAATTCACACAGCTTATTAAAGCAAATAATCTGACCGTCATCTGCTTTGTAAATACCTGTTAATATTTTCATAAGCGTAGATTTACCTGCGCCGTTTTCGCCCATTAAAGCGTGGACCTCGCCTGCACGCAAATTAAAATTCACGCCCTTTAAAGCGTGAACACCTAAAAAGCTTTTTTCTATATTTTCCATTTGCAGTATTGTTTCGTTCATAACACATTCCTTTCACATTCATATTTTAACCGAATTTTTTTGAAATATTTTTATATTTCCCGGTGCTGCCACAGCACAAAAAAGCCCCATCATTCAAGCCTTGTAAAGCTTAAATGACAGAGCTTTTTAATTTTTATTCTAACTACCGGTTTTTCAATTTATTATTAACACGTTTGTAAAAAGAAAATGAAAGGACAACAGCAAGCAGCCAACCTATAGGCCACGACATCCATATACCAGTAGCACCATAGAAGTGGGAGAAAACGAATGCTAAAATTACTCTTAATACCAAATCGGCAAACGTGGCGGTCATAAAGTAGGTCATATTACCTGTACCTCTCAGCACACCGTCGCACACTACCTTAATACCTATTGCACACAAAAACGGCTCTACAATAATTAAAAATTGCTTTCCGGCTGTAAGAGCAGCTTCACTTTTATCACCTTCCATAAAAGCACCAATCAAAGCCTCGGAAAACGTTACGTAAACTGCGGTAAAAAGCAATGCGGTTATTAACGAAAGAGCTGCACCGCTTTTCATACCCTCTTTAATTCTCTCAAATTTTTTCGCACCTACGTTTTGCGCTGTAAAGCTTGAAACCGCATTACCAAACGTAACAAGTGAATTTACTGCAAACGTATTAAGCTTTATTGCCGCGGAATAGCCCGCTATTACCGCTGAACCGTAGCTGTTTATTTCACCTTGAATAAACACGTTACCCACCGAAACAAAACTTTGCTGCAAAACACTTGGTACGGAAATTTTTGAAATTTGCACGAGCATTGGGAAGGAAAAAACCTTTGCCTTTGAGTCTGTTTTTAAGCGCTTTAAGTGATAAAGCAGAGTCATCACGGAAAATACACCTGCAACACCTTGTGCAATAAACGTAGCCCAAGCCACACCGGACACACCCATATTAAGGTGAGCAACGAAGACGTAGTCTAAAATTACGTTTGCAACAGACGAAAATATCAGAAAATAAAGCGGGATTTTTGAATTGCCGAGAGAAGCAAAAATACCGTTTGCAATATTGTAAAGAAATAAAAAAGCGAAGCCTGCAACGTATATTTCCAAATATAAAACAGAATCTGAAAAAATATTCTCAGGTGTGTTTATAAGCTTCATAAGTGAGGGAGTCATAAGTATACCTAATACCGTAAGCACAACTGAAATCACAAGAGAAGAAATAAGCGACGTAGAAACAGCTGTTTTAACCTTTTTGTATTTACCCGCCCCGAAAAGCTGAGAGATTACAACACCGCAGCCTATGTTGCAGCCCACGGCAATTGCATTGAATATATTTGTAATTGGGTAAGATGCGCCAACTGCCGCTAAAGCCGCCTCACCTGCGAAGCGACCTGCAATAACACTATCTGCAATGCTGTACATTTGTTGAAAGACAACGCTTATAAACAGAGGTATGCTAAAATTCAGAATAACCCTGCTTGTCTTTCCGTTAGTTAAGTCATTTACCATTTTCCCACCCTGTTATATTAAGGCTTTTTAATTTATATAATTATACTGTAACTTATTATTTTTTGCAAGCAGAGATGATAGAAATGACGAGAATTATTAATGCAATAGGCGGTGTAATTTGGGGCACACCTATGCTTATATTTTTTCTTTTTGTTGGTATATATTTCACATTTAAAAGCCGATTTTTTCAAATAAGAGGCGCAAAAAAGGTCTTTAACGTTACCTTGAAAAGTCTTTTTAAAAACGAGAAAAGCACCGAGGACGGTATTTCGCAGTTTGGTGCCTTTTGCTCAGTGCTCGCTGCGTGCATTGGTACGGGTAACATTGTTGGTGTTGCTACCGCAATTTACTCGGGCGGTCCCGGAAGCGTTTTTTGGATGTGTGCTTCTGCATTTATTTCTATGATGACTGCATACAGTGAAAATTTTCTCGGTATCAGATACCGTTTTCGCAACAAATACGGAAAAATTTCCGGCGGTGCTTTTCAATATATAGAAAAAGGCATTAAAATGAAAGGGCTTGCAAAGGTTTATGCCGCCTTCTGCTTGCTTTCCACCCTCGGTATGGGTAATATGGCGCAAGCAAATTCTGTAAGCGCCTCATTAAAAACAGGATTTTTTGTACCAAACTATATAAGCGGAATAGTGGTAGCTACAGCTTGTTTTTTTGTTATAAGAAAAGGTGTAAAAGGAATTTCTAAATTAAGTGAAATTATAGTACCCGTTATGACTGTTTCATATTTAGTACTTTCGTTTGGGGTACTTTTCGTTTTTAAGGACAGAATTATACCTGCGATTAAGATGATATTTACAGAAGCCTTTTCAATTAAGGCTATTAACGGCTTTGGTATGCTTCGTGCTATGCGCTACGGAATCTCACGAGGAGTTTTCTCTAACGAGGCAGGACTTGGTTCTTCTACCATTATTCACTCTGAAGCCAAAAACACCACACCGCAAGCACAAGGAATGTGGGCAATGACAGAGGTTTTTGTAGATACAATTTTTCTTTGTACTGTTATGGCACTAGTAATTTTAGTGAGTGGCTCGTTTACCCCAAACGGTGAGCTTTACGGAGCAGAGCTTTCTGTTGCATCATTTGGTGTTTTAGGGGATATAGGCAAAAAAGGAATTGCCGCTCTTACCGCGCTTTTTTCTTTTGCTTCCCTTACAGGCTGTTCTTTCTACGGAGAGAAAAGTGCAGAATATATTTTTACACACCGTGCAATTAAGCCGTATAAAGTAATTTATTTAATCTTAGCCGTTATTGGCTGTACTATTTCCTCAGAGACGGTGTGGGCTATTGCCGATATTTTTAATGGTCTAATGGCAATACCGAATTTATTTGCAATATTCATTTTAAGAAACGAGGTTGAATTCCCTGCAAAAAAAGAAATGCCTTGCCACTAAAAGTGACAAGGCCGGCAAATTTTTTCATTAAATAAAATTTTATGTAAAACTTATGCCTCTTCTTTCATTTTTGCAAAACAAGCGCTGCAATAAACAGGTCTGTCTTCACGTGGCTTAAATGGAACTTCTGCTTCGCCACCGCAAGCTGCACAAGTTGCTTTAAACTTTTCGCGTTCTCCCTTAATTGCTTGTTTACGAGCATCACGGCACTCTTTGCAACGTTGTGGTTCGTTTACGAAACCTTTTTCAGCATAGAATTCTTGTTCGCCTGCTGTGAAAGTGAATTCATTACCACATTCTTTGCAGATGAGAGTTTTGTCTTCGTACATTTTTGCATCCTCGCTTTTTTTATGATGTGTCCTCCGACGGAATTGCACCGCCACCTTTATAATGATTGTAATAACGCTCTCCTTTTTAAGCTAAGAGGACATTTATTCGAATACGCTCCTCAATTTTTTCCTTGCGCGTTGAAGTGCATTATCCACGCCTTTTATAGAAAGCCCTAATTTTGCCGAGGTTTCGGCATAAGAAAAACCACTCATCTGGCAATAAACCACCGATTTTTCCACGTCTGTAAGAACAGTTTCACAATGGGCAAGCATTGCAGAAAAATTTTCACTTGCAACAACTGAATCAATGGGATTTTTAGGCTCTACCTTAACAGTTTCGGGATCAACGTCCCTGTCAATTCTGGAATCGTCCTTAATTTTCCTTACAGCAGATGCAACTCCGTTGTTCATACAAATAGTTGCATAAGCCTTAAAAGGAATTCCCTTTTCTGCACGGTACGTTCTTACCGCGGAGAGGAAGCTTATCATGCCCTCCTGAAGTAAGTCATCTACGTCAAGATAACCCGCGGAATGAAATTTGGGCTTGCGCGATAAAAACCTTCTGGCTAAAGTATTTAAAGCAAGAGTGTCACCCTCCTGTGAAAGCTTTACTAATTCTTCATCAGTAAAACTGTCGTAGCACGGCGTTGTTTTCTCACTCAAAATACCACCTCAAAAAAATTGAATCACGAAATCCTATGTAAGAGAATACCACATTTATTCATTCTTGTCAAATATTTTTTTGGAAAGCACCTTTTTTTTGTGCAAAACCTAAAATCTGACATTTTTCAACAAAAAAACTGACTCTTGAGCCACAGCTCTTAAGTCAGCTCTTTGCAGTCTTTGCTAAATACCATTTTCCACCTATGCGAATTGCGTAAACGTCACTGTAAATGCTTTCATAAGTGCCTAAATCACCGGTTGCATATACAGTAAACGAAAGCTTTGCACCTTTATTTGCGGTTTTTTCATAGCTATAGGTTTCTGTTAAATAGTCGTTTATATCCTTTAGCTCATCTTCATCAATATAAACAACGGAATCCACCGTATAAGAAAGCTTGAATTTTTCACCGCAACGAATTGTGTAAAACTCATTACTGCGGCGCATTGATTGGGTCATTTCTGTTAAAACAACCTCGTCATCAAAGTAAAGATACTCTTTGTTGTACGATTTTATGTAATCGTCATAGAGTGTAAAATAAAGCTCCTCGTCGTTTGCTTCAACGGCATTTACAAGAGTTTTAATTAAGCCGTCAGGCTTAGAGCCTGTAAAAACACCTGTTATTATAGCCGCAACCGCCAAAATGACGGCTATGGTTATAAGGCTTAACACACGACTTTTCATAGTAGGCATTCTAAGCTTTTTTACGCTTTGAAAAACCGAGGTGCTTTTATGCTCCTTTTTCTTTTGACGGAAGGCTGCACCGCAATAAGCGCAGTGCTTAAAATTTTCCGGACTTTGTTTATTACACTTTTCGCAGTACATTACCTCACCTCTTTAAAACACAACCGCCCACGAGTTTTGTGGGCGGTTATTAAAATTAATTATTCAGCTGCTTCCTCTGCAGGTGCTTCTACAGCTTCCTCAGCTGCTTCTGCTACAGCCTCTTCTTCAGGCTCTTCAGGAAGAAGTGCGCGAATTGAAAGACCTACTCTCTTAAGGTCGAAGTCGATTTCTGTAATTTTTGCCTTTACAACCTCGCCTACTTTAAGTACCTCTGCAGGATTTGCGATATGTTTATTTGCAATTTGAGAAATGTGGATGAGACCATCTACACCGGGGATAATTTGAGCAAATGCACCGAAAGATGTGAAGCTAACGATTTTTACGTCTGCAACAGTATCTACAGGATAATCTCTCTTAAGAATCTCCCACGGATTGTCTTCTACTTTTTTGAAGCCTAAAGAGATTTTTCTCTTTTCAGCATCAAGAGCTTTAATAGTAACCTCAACCTGGTCACCTACGTTAACAACCTCTGATGGGTGCTTAATTCTGCTCCAGGAAAGCTCTGAAATGTGAATCATACCATCTACGCCGCCGATATCTACAAAAGCACCGTAGTTAGTGAGTGACTTAACTGTACCTGTACGTGTTTCGCCCTCTTTGATTTCAGCCCAGAATTTCTCTTCTACTTCTTTCTTAGCACCTCTGAGTACAGCCTTTATTGAACCAACTGCGCGTTTTCTTTGCTTGTTGATGTCAATAATTTTGAACTGAACAGTTGTCTTTAACAAATCCTCTAAGCTGTCGTTACGATTCATTGTTGCCTGTGATGCAGGGATGAATACTTTTACGTTTTCAGAAAGAACAAGAACACCGCCGCGAATAACCTCGATTACAACGCCCTCGTATACCTTATCTGTACCCTCTGCCTTGAGAATATTGTCCCAAGCCTTGTTAGCATCACAACGTTTTTTAGAAAGCATAATAACGCCTTCTGCATTGTTGGTTTTCATGATTATGAGGTCTAATTCATCGCCAGGTTTCAACTCTGTCTGCGGGTCTGCATTCGGGTCGTCGCTGTATTCGCTGTACGGAATATAGCCTGTTTCTTTCCTGCCGATATCAACTTGTATCTCGTTAGACTTAACGCTGATAACAGTACCTTTAACTTTTTGGTTGCTGTTAAGGCTGCTAAGTGATTCTTCTAATGCTTGAGCAAAATCAAAATCATCACCTGATACAGAGTCCAGGACTTTTTCCTCCTCAATCATTTTGTTTTCGTTTACAATTTCGGACATGGTTTGAAGTACCTCCTTTATAATACCGGCGGGAGTAGATGCACCCGCAGTGAGACCGATTGAGTTGAATCCGTTAAATGAGATACCATAAAGCTCATTTTTAGTTTCAACAAGAAATGAAGGGCAATTTTTTTCACAGACGCTTTTCAGCTTTTGTGTGTTTGAGCTGTGCTTGCCACCCACAATTACCATAGCATCATTTTTAAGTGAAAGCGAAACTGCTTCCTTCTGTCTTTCTTCAGTCGCACTACATATTGTATCAAAAATTTTTGCATTTGTACATAGTAAATTTACTTTTTTTAAACTTTTTTCCCATTCTTTGACACTAAAAGTCGTTTGTGCGACCATTATTATTTCTTTTTTGGAAAATAAATTGTTTTTTTGTAATATTCCCTCTAATTCAAGTGAATCCTTTGCAACGTAAGCCTCGCCCTTTGCGCAGCTTTTTATACCATGCACCTCAGGGTGAAGCGGGTCACCTACAATTATTGTAACAACGTTTTCACCGGAATTATAGCGTACAATTTTGTGAATTTTATTTACGAAAGGACAAGCGGCATCTATATACTCCACACCGCTTTTTTTTACGTCCGCCAAAACCTCCTCGGTTACACCGTGTGTACGCAAAACCAATACGGTGCCTTCCTTTACCTCAGAGGCATTTTCCACAACGCAAACTCCACGCTTTTTAAAATCCTCTATAACCTGAGTGTTGTGTATAATAGGACCCAACGTTGCAACGCTTTTGCCTTCATCTAAAAGCTTTTCAATAAGCTTTATGGCTCTGTCTACACCGAAGCAAAAGCCCGCTGTTTCGGCAAGGGTTATTTTTGCCATTAAAGACGCTCCTTTATAGTGTTAATCATAAGAGCTATTGATTCCTCTAAATCTATTTCAGTTGTATCCACCAAAACAGCATCCTCCGCTTGCTTTAACGGTGCTGTTGCTCTGTTCATATCCTGGTAATCTCTTTCCTTAATTTCCTTTAAAATTACCTCGTAAGCAACGTCCTGTCCTTTTTCCTGAAGCTCCTTAAAGCGTCTGTCGGCTCTTGCCTCTGCTGAAGCGGTTAAGAAAATTTTGATTTTTGCATCCGGCAAAACAACTGTACCTATATCTCTACCATCCATAATGCAATCGTTATTTTTTGCAATATTTCTTTGTAAATCAAAAAGGAAAGCTCTTACCTCGGGAATAGAAGAAACGTTTGAGGCAGCCATAGAAACCTCATTTTGTCTTATTGCCGTTGAAACGTCCTCATCCCTTAAAAATACGTGCTGTTCACCGTCAATGAATTTAAGTGAAACCTCTGCTGTGCTGAGTGTCGGAATTACCTCTTGCGGATTTTTAGTATCCTTAACACCGCTTCTTAAAGCATTTAAAGCAACAGTTCTGTACAAAGCGCCCGTATCTACGTAAATAAAGCCGAGCTCTGCTGCTGCTTTTCTTGCTATGGTGCTTTTGCCTGCTCCTGCAGGGCCGTCAATTGCTACGTTAATCATATTTATTACCTCTTCATTTCTCTATAGCTTCACCTGCAAGATGTCCTGTTGAAAATGCAATTTGCAGGTTAAAGCCACCTGTATATGCATCAACATCAAGCACCTCGCCCGCAAAGTAAAGCCCTTTTATTATTTTACTTTCCATTGTTTTTGGATTAACCTCTGAAACGTCTACACCGCCTGAGGTTATAACAGCCTCATCAATTGGTCTGAAATCTGTTATTGTAAGCGTTATATCCTTTAAGAAGTCAACTAATTCACCGCGCATTTCCTTAGTTACCTGATTTGATTTAAGATTTCCGTTAAGCTTTGTAAGCTTTACTGTTATAGGAATCATTTTTCTTGGTAACAAAAGTGCCAACGTATTGTAAAGATTTTTGTTTGAACATTCAAGCAAATCACGTTGAATTCGTTTGTCTAATTGCTCATAGGTAAGCGCAGGCTTAAAATCGATATGAATTTTATATCTTCCGTTTTCCATATTGCGCATATGAGATGATGCAGAAAGCACCATTGGTCCGGATATACCGTAATGGGTAAATATCATTTCTCCCATATCCTCATAAATATCTCTGTGCTTGGCAGTATCTTCTACCGTGATTTTTACGTTTCTTAAAGAAAGCCCTTGTGCCTCTGTGCACCAGCCCTCGTGACACTCCAAGGGCACTAAGGATGGCTTAAGCGGCGTTATTTTATGCCCTGCTTGCTTTGCTAACTCGTAGCCGTCGCCGGTAGAGCCGGTTTTCGGGTAAGAAAGACCGCCCGTTGCAACAATAACGTTTTCGGCAAAATATTTTTTACCGTCATCCGTAATACAGCCGCACACCTTGCCATCTTCAATTATAAGCTCGGTTGCTCTTCCTTGTTTTCTTGTTACGCCGTTTATTGTTATGTATTTGTTTAAAGCATCTACAATATCAAGCGCCTTGTCAGACACGGGGAAAACCCTGTTACCTCTTTCAATTTTTAAAGGTACACCAAGTCCCTCGAAAAAGTCGATTGTATCGGCAGTATCAAAACGGGAAAAGGCACCGAATAAAAACCTTCCGTTTACCGGAATATTTGCTATTAAATCGTTAAGCAGCGGACAGTCGTTAGTAACATTACAACGCCCCTTGCCTGTTATAGCAACCTTTCTTGCAAGCTTGTCGTTACGCTCCAGCAGAGTAACCTTTAAGCCTCTTTTTGCGGCTGTGCCTGCTGCCATTAAGCCTGCAGCACCGCCACCAATTACAAGTACGTCCATAATTTCACCTTATAATAATCTTTTCTGTCATTTCCTTACCGCAAACCTCCGGATTTTGCAAGCAAAGAGAAAACAAATCTCTTGCCTTACACTCAAGCTCGAAAATGCTTTTAGCGCTTGCTTCAAGCTTTTTCAAATCGGCTGCACGGGTTATGATGGGAAGCTTTGCATTATCCTTACTGTTTTTTAAAAGAGCTGCACCCTTTTCGTTAAAGCCTAACACCCTGATATATGGCACAGGGGTGTTTAAAAGTTCTTTTGTTACGTCAAGATATGCAAAAAGAAGAATTCGTCTTATCCTTGATAAAGTATATCTTTTTGTTTTGATTTTTTCAAGTAGTTCACTGTAAGTATTTGTACTTCTTACAGCATCAAATATTCTGTATTCAAGCCCCTCGTTTACGTCGGGAAGCTGTTTAAAATCTTCAACCGTCATTGTACGAAGCTTGAACATTAACGAGCCTTCAAATTTTTCGTAAGCCGTTATTTTCCCGTTTTCGGTTGCTTCATTTAAAATATGAAAAGCTTTTTCGGGTAAAAAAGCTTTTACCTTAGCTAAATCGTTTGCTATGGTACGTATATAAGAAGCAGAGCGGATGCTTTCGGTACCCGACTCTGAATCGTGCTGCGCACCCGTTCTTTTCACTGTTTTTACAGAAAGTCGGGAATCAAGCTCTAAAATACCTTTAATATATTCAACACCTAAAATGTCGTTTGGATTCCCGAGCACGCCTGCAAGCTCCTCCCCGTAAAGCTCTCTCACAGCCTGCTCTCTTGCAGAAGGGTAAGAAGCGCCTCCGTTAACAAATCTTGCAACAGCCTCGTTAAATTCTGCGCCTTTTAATTTAGCGGCACACTCCCTTAAAAGCTGCGGGGAGTTACTTTCCGAGCCAAAGCAAAGCGAATCAAGACAGTTTAATGAATCTAACACGGTTACACCTGCAAGGGCAAATTTTTCCGCCGTTGAAATACAGTAAGGCAAGGGTAAGGAAAGTACTAAATCCACCCCGCATTCAAGTGCCGCTTTTGTGCGGGTGTTAACGTCTGTTAAGGCAGGCTCACCGCGTTGAACAAAGTTGCCCGACATAACCGCTACAACAGTTGAATTATCTTCCTGCTTTAAGGAATCCACTAGATATTTATGGCCATTGTGAAACGGATTAAACTCCGCAACAATTCCGTAGTTCATTTTTTACCCGCCTTTCTTTTAAAATATGCAAACTACACTTGAAAAAACTGAAAAAAGTGGTATAATTATTGCTGTTAGTATTTTACACAAAAAATATAAAATTAAAATTCTTTTAAAGAATTAAAAACTAATTTGGAGGTTCAAAAATGAAAATTCTTGTAATTAACTGCGGTAGCTCTTCACTTAAATATCAGCTTTTTGATATGGAAAGTGAAAAATGGCTCGCTAAAGGTATTTGTGAGGCTATTGGCACAAGCACAAGTTCTGCAAAGGGCTCAACTTCTGATGGCAGAGAATTTAAAATGCCTGATGTGAATATTCCTGACCACAAGGTTGCATTTAACATTGTTAAAGAAGCACTTACAAGTGGCAATTGCAAGGTTATTGACGACCTTAAAGAAATTGATGCTGTAGGTCACAGAGTTGTTCAGGGTGGCGACCGTTACACAGAAAGCATTCTTATTGATGAATCTGTTGTTAAAGGTATTGCAGACCTCGGTACACTTGCTCCACTTCACAACCCTGCTCACGTTATTGGTATTAACGCTTGCACAGAAGTTTTTGGTGAGAAGCTCCCACAGGTTGCTGTATTCGACAACGCATTCCACAGCACAATGCCTGAAACATCTTATATGTTTGGACTTCCTTACGAATACTATGAAAAATACCACGTACGCCGTTACGGTGCTCACGGTACGTCTCACCGCTTTGTAGCATACAGAACAGCAGAGCTTGTTGGTAAAGACTTAAAGGACTTTAAGCTTATTACCTGTCACCTTGGTAATGGTTGTTCAATTACTGCTATTAAGGACGGCAAGGTTCTTGACACAAGTATGGGTCTTACTCCACTTGATGGTTTTGTAATGGGTACCCGTTGCGGTGCTGTTGACCCGTCTGCTATTACATACATTATGGATAAAGAAAAGATTTCACCAAAAGATATGGACACAATTATGAATAAGAAAAGCGGTGTGCTTGGTATTTCCGGTGTTCATTCAGATGATCGTGAAGTAAAAAAAGCTGCTGCAGAAGGCAACAAGAGAGCTAAGCTTGCTCGTGATATGCAGTGGTATCAGATTAGAAAGGTTATCGGTTCTTACATTGCTGCTATGGACGGTGTTGACGTAATTGCCTTTACCGGCGGTATTGGTGAAAACTGCACCGATTTAAGAGAAGACGTATTAACAAACCTTTCATACCTTGGCATTAAGCTTGACAAAGCTGTTAATGATGCAACTCATGGTGATGAGGTTGAGCTTACAGTTCCGGGTTGCCCTGTAAGAGCATTTGTTGTTCCTACAAATGAGGAGCTTGCAATTGCCAGAGATACTAAGGAAATTGTTGAAAAGCTTTAATTTAAAAGCAAAGAACAAACTAAATAATAAAAATAAGTTCTATCATTTAAGCTGCAAAGCTTTAAATGATAGAACTTTTTTAATTCATTAAAACGAAAACGCGCTGCGCTCGTGCTTGCACCAACGGTACGGCGTACCCATTTTTATTTTTTCACCGTTACGTGAAAGAAGCTCATCTACTCTCACGAATTCATAGCCCTGCGCCTGCAGCTCGGGAATAGCTTTTAAAACCGCATCTACGGTTTCCTTGCTTGTGTCGTGTAAAAGAATTATATCACCGTCGCTTGCTTTTTTCATAATTCTTTCGTAGATATAATCGGAATCCTTATGCTTCCAGTCTAAAGAAGAAAAGGACCAGTTAACAAAAACAACGTCAAGCTCCTTAAGCTGATACGCTGAAACATCACCATAGGGTGCTCTAAAATACATAGGTCTTTCACCCGTTATATTTTCTATAATATTAAAGGTTTTACCTATGCTTTCCTCACACTCATCCATACTTTTTAAAGGAAGCCTTATATGGTCATAGGTATGGTTACCTATTAAGTGACCCTCCTCAAAGGCTCTTTTTATAATTTCGGGATTTTTCTCTGCCTTACTGCCTATTACAAAAAACGTAGCCTTCGCATTATTTGCCTTTAAGCCGTCAAGCAATTCCTCTGTGTAGCCGCTCGGACCGTCGTCAAAGGTAAGTGCAATTGCCTTTTCACCAACGTCATTTTCGGGCAGCTGATAACGAAGAGTGCCATCGGGTATGCTTCTTGACATAATAGTAATAAGCATTATGAGCGGGATTAAAACAAGTAAATCTCTGAATGTTTTCTTTTCATATTTATTTAATTTAATCTTTTTCATATTATAAACAAAAATGCCGATTGAGAAGCTAAACTCTCAACCGGCACTATTTACCTTCTTAATTATCTGTTTTTGAAAAGGTTAAGAATACCATCAATATCGTCATCATCTGTAGAAGATACAGAAACAACGTCCTGCTCAACACTTGGAACTACTGATGCTGCTGCAGCGCCTGCCTTGTTAGGGAAGCCGTTAACATCTGTACCAAAACCGGTTGCGATAACTGTTACGATTAATTCGTCCTCAAGAGTATCGTCAAATGTAACACCGAAAATGATGTTTGCATCCGGGTCTGCTGCGCTTGAAACGATTGTTGAAGCATCTTCAACCTCCTCAAGAGTGATATCCTGAGTAGCGGTAATACTGATAATAATGCCTTTTGCACCTTGAATTGTTGTTTCAAGAAGCGGGCTTGAGATAGCCATATTTGCTGCTGTAGTAGCTTTTTCCTTACCCTTTGCACGACCAACGCCCATATGTGCATGGCCTGCATCCTTCATAATTGCACTGATATCTGCAAAGTCGAGGTTGATGAAGCCTGTAACCTTAATAAGGTCTGAAATACTCTTAACACCTTGACGAAGAACGTCATCTGCAATTGCGAAAGCGTTCTGGAATGTGATTTTTTGTTCTGTAACGAATTTAAGTCTTTCGTTAGGAATTATAATAAGGCTGTCTACGTGCTGTGCAAGCTCTGCAATACCTGCTTCTGCTTGTTGCATTCTTTTTCTGCCTTCAAATTGGAATGGCTTTGTAACAATACCAACAGTAAGGATACCACGCTCTTTAGCAATTTGTGCAATTGCAGGAGCAGCACCTGTACCGGTACCACCACCCATACCTGCTGTGATGAATACCATGTTAGTATCTGCTAATGTATCTACAATGAAATCTCTGCTTTCTTCAGCTGCTTTAAGACCCATTTCAGGACGAGCACCTGCGCCACGGCCACCTGTAACCTTGTCACCAATAGCAATTTTATGAGTAGCCTTTGAAGATTCGAGAGCTTGTCTGTCTGTATTTATAGCAACAAACTCAACGCCCTGAACGCCTTCTGTTACCATTCGGTTAATAGCGTTACCGCCGCCACCGCCGACACCTATAACTTTTATTTGAGTATTTTCTTCGAATTCAGTTGTAACATTTTCAAATGCCATTTGAACTTCCTCCAATCATATAAACACATAACTGTTAATTTTAATTTATAAACAATTGTACAAAATACAAAAAGTATCCATATAATGTTACCACACAAATTTAATAATAGCAAGCATTTTTTGGTTTTTTATTACAATTTTGTAATTTTTTTGGAAAATAACCAAAATATCACTGCTGTTGTGTGGCTTTTTCACTCGTTTTGTTTAAATTTTTAGTAGTATCCTCTTTTTTGCTGCTTGGGGGTTGTGTTGCAGGCTCTGTTGTTGTTTCATCATCACCCGTTTTAAAATAAACCTTAGGCTCTGTTCTTAAATCGAGAACACCCGTTTCATATTGGTTTATTTCATTTTCACGTTCTATTGCAGCAGCGGCTCTTAATATTTTGGTTTCCAAATTCACAGAAGAGCCTACAAGAATTTTAATTCTGTTATCATATCGCATAAAAATCTGCGACGCATCTGAGACGTCTATTTCTGTTAAGCCGTCTATTCCTGCTCTTGTTACTGCTTTTAATACCCCTATTAAAATATCCCCATTTTCTTTTGATTTAAAAGAAATAATTTCTCCGTCCTCGGCACTTTCTATTTCGACACCCGAAACAACCGGCACACCCTCCACCAAAATATCGGCTTTTGAATTGAGCACCTTGCCCTCGTCGTTTATTAAAATAAATTGACCTTTATTTGAAATAGCTGCCGCTGTTTTTGTATCTTTAATATTTATAACAAGCGTTGAAGGGAGCTTCCTTTCTATAGTAACCTCACCTACAAAAGGCAAGGCTGAAACAAGCGTTTTTGAAATCTCTGCCTCACTTGTAAGCAGCAGACTATCCCCTACCTGAACACCGCAATTTTCAACAATAATCTTTTGCGGATATGCGGTTGAACCCTTGGCTTTTATAGTATCCACTTTAAAAAACACGGTTATTGCAAGCACAAAGCCTACTAAGCACACCACAAAAAGCAGCACAAGAGAAAGCAGTGCTTTAATTATTGCACGCTTTCTTTTAAGGCGTTTTTTCTTTCTGGAACGCACCTCATCCCTTGACAATTGTTGCCCACTGACACCTTTAAAGTCAGTAGGCAGGTTAATTATTTTAGATGAGTTATTTTTCTTTTGTGTTGGCATATTTTTTTGTCATCCTAACTATATCTGCATTTAACATACAAAGATTTTTTTCAAAGCTTTCGTATCCGCGGTCTATGTGCTTAATTTCCGAAACCGAAGTAACACCGTTTGCCGCAAGAGCTGCTAACACTAAGGCTGAGCCTCCGCGTAAATCGGGTGAAACAACGCTCGCGCCGTATAAACGCTCAACACCGTCTACAACGGCAACTCTTCCCTCTGTGCGGATTTTCGCACCCATTCTTAAAAACTCAGGCACGTGCTTAAAGCGTGTTTCAAAAATATTCTCTACAATTACACTTGTGCCCCTTGCGAGTGTTGTAAGCACCATAATAGGCGCTTGTGCATCTGTAGGAAAGCCCGGATAGGGCTGTGTAATCAGCTTATCTATTCTGTTAAGCCTTAAAGGTGCCTTAAGTCTTATTTCGTCACATCTCACGGAAACAGAGCAACCCGCTTCCTCTAACACAGGTAAAATTCCGCCTAAATGCGCAGGCACGGTATTCTTAACAGAAACATCCCCGCCTGTTACGGCTCCCGCAAAAAGATACGTTGCAGCAGCAATTCTGTCACAAATAACAGCATGCTCTGTAGCTGAAAGCTTTTTTACACCGTCTATTACAATAATACTTTCGCCACCGCCGCTAATTCTTGCCCCGCATTTATTTAAAAAGTCACACAGGTCAATAATTTCGGGCTCTCTCGCTGCATTTATAATAGTTGTTGTACCCTCCGCTACGGCAGCTGCTAAAATAGCATTTTCCGTTGCGCCGACGCTCGGAAAGGTAAGCGTTATTTTTGCACCCTTCAATTTTTTGTTTACAAAGCACTCAAGTCTGCCGTGCTCCTCAGAAATTGTAACGCCTAATTTACGCATAGCAAAAAGGTGCAAATCTATTGGTCTTAAGCCAATTTCGCAGCCACCCGGAGCAGAAATTACAGCTCTGCCGGTTTTTGCAAGAATTGCGCCTAAAAATATAACGGATGAGCGCATTTCCCTCATTAAGTTTTCAGGAATCTCGTAGCCGTTTGCCGAGGTGCTGTCAACCACTAAATCGTTAGAGCGTCTTTCTATTTTGCAACCGAGATTTTCCAATATTTTAATTGTACTCTCTACGTCTGAAAGGCGCGGACAATTATGTATTACTGATTTTCCGTTTACCAAATACGTTGCCGCAAGAATTGGCAAAGCACTGTTTTTTGAGCCCTGACACACGAGGCTGCCGCTTAACCTTCTGCCACCGTTTACTACAAATGAAGCCATAAATACACACCCTTCAAAAGTGCTGTTACGCTTCATACTATGTAGCTGAGAGGATTTTGGTTACAAATTTATTTTATTAAGGCGACAACAATATCTGCAATTTGCTCTTTTGCATTAAGGCACGCCATATTTTTTGCGTTTTTGCCTATTTCGTTAAGTCTTTCTTTATTGCTTATAAGCTTGTTGATTTCTTCTAAAAGCTTGTCACCCGTTAAATCCTTTTCCTCAATAATAACGGCTGCGTTGTTATTTACAAGTGCCATAGCATTGTGGAACTGGTGATTTTCGGTAACGTTTGGTGAAGGAATTAAAATAGACGCCTTACCCAAAGCCTGAAACTCTGAAAGCGAAGATGCACCCGCACGACAAATTACGAGGTCGCACGCAGAAAGGCAACGAGCCATATCGTTTATGTACTCTCTTATTTCAACGTTTTTGGCATTTTCTAAATCAACGCCCTTTTCCTTCATTAAATCCGGCACCCAAAGACCGTACTGACCTGTTGCAATAAGGAAGTTACAGCTGTTGTCCTTCCAGATTTTTGAAACGACGTCTGTAACGGCTTCATTTATTGCACGGGCACCTAACGAGCCACCCATTGAAAGAATAAGCGGCTTGCTGTCGAAACCTAATTCCTCCCTTGATTTTTGCGGGTCAGCCTCTAACAGCTCCCCTCTTACGGGAAGCCCTGTTACTACCATTCTGTTTTTTATATTCATATGCTTTTTAGCATCCTCTGCCGTAAGCATTACAACGTCAACCTTTTCAGCTAACGCCTTATTTGTAATTCCCGGATAAGCATTTTGCTCGTGAATTGCAGTAGGAATACCCATTTTTGCAGCCATTCTTACAACGGGACCGCTAACGTAACCACCAAAGCCGACAACAACGTCCGGTGCAAATTCACTTATAATCTTTTTAACCGCACCCGAGCTTTTTAAAAGCCTTGTAACGGTTTTAATATTTGCTTTTATTGCATTTGGTGAAAGGCTTCTTTTAAAGCCGCTTATTTCAATAGTTTTAAGCTCGAAGCCTGCCTCGGGCACTATTTTTGACTCAATTCTGTCTGCTGTGCCTACAAAGCAAATTTCTGCTTCGGGATGCTGCTTTTTAATTTCACCTGCAACCGCCAAAGCGGGATTTACGTGGCCGCCTGTACCACCTGCTGCAATTAAAACCTTCATATTACTCACCACTTAATTTTGATGCCACTCTTTTTTGAGGAGCTTTAGATTTTTTGAACGTGTACACCTTTGGCATATTTGCCTGCCGCGAAACCGACAGAACAACACCCATTTCCGCAAGACAGATAAGCATAGACGAGCCACCATAACTAAAGAAAGGCAAGCCTATACCGGTATTCGGAACGGTATCGGTAACAACGGCTATATTGAGCGCCACCTGAAGACCTAACTGGAACACCATACCAAAAGCAAGAAGTGTACCGAAACGGTCTCTTGAGTGCATACCAATCATTATACCGCGGCAAATAAGAGCACCGTATAAAAGAATAATGAGCGTTGCGCCAATAAAGCCTAATTCCTCTGAAACAATGGCGAATATAAAGTCGTTCTGAGGCTCTGACACGTAAAGATACTTTTCCTTAGAATTACCAAGACCTGCACCGAAGAAGCCACCCGAGCCAATTGCGTAAAGCGATTGATTGGTTTGCCAGCGTTTGCCCTTAGGGTCAAAGTCCTTGTCTAACCAGGCTTTAATTCTGTCTGCCATATAGTCCTTAAGAATAGGAATTTCTTCACACTTATTAATGGCAATAACTATTAATATTACGCCGATTATTCCGCCGATTATAAACCACCTTGCTCTACCCTCACCGAGCCACAGCATAACAATACCTATACCAATTATGAGAAGCGTACCCGAAAGGTGGCTTCCCGCCATAACCAAGGCGGCTATAACCATAACGAATAAAAAGTAAGCAATTAAAGTAGTTGAGCCTTGTGTTAAAAATATTTTTCCGCCTGAATACTCGTGAAGCTTTTGTGCAATTTTTGCACGGGAAAGCTTAGTGCTTATCATCTTTTTATAATCTCGGTCAAGACCTCTTGCTAAAAACATAATAAGCGCAAACTTAGCAACCTCTGACGGTTGAAACTGTACCGGACCAATGTCAATCCACCTTTTAATACCGTTTTCCGACGGAAGCAGCAATGCTATGCAAAGCAAACCGACCGAAGCAAACATTGCAAAGCCCGCTAAGTGTACTAAATTCTTATAATCGAACTTAGAAATAGCGTACATAATGACAAGTCCCGCCAAAACAAAGACTAACTGCTTTTTAAAATAGTGGAGGCTGTCGTGGTCATCTGTATTGTAAAACGAATAGAAATAGCTTGAAGAAAGCAACATTACAAGCCCGATTGAAAGAATAAGACAAAGAATTAAAAAGAACGGTAAATCCATATTATTTTTAATCCAAGAATCCTTCAATGAAAACTTAAGCTTAAAAAAGTTCATCTGCTTTCCTCCTTTGATTTATTTTAAAAGTTTTAATTTTTATTTTAAATTACCGAAATAAAAAAGTGCAATTGCAACCATGCCGCCTATAAAGGTAACGAGTGTAAATATCTTAACGATTTTTGTTTCCTTCCAGCCGCAAAGCTCAAAATGGTGATGAATAGGAGCCATTTTGAAAAAGCGTTTTCCGTGAGTTAATTTGAAATAACCGATTTGAATTATATCTGAGCCGAACTCTGCTACGTAAATAATACCTACAAGAAGTATTATGAACGGACAATCCACCGCATATGCAAGGGCAACAATCATACCGCCCAAGAACATTGAGCCTAAGTCACCCATCATTACCTTTGCAGGGTGCCAGTTCCAAATAACGTAGCCTATAAGACCGCCCATTAAGGAAGCGGATAAAAGACTTGCACCAAAACAATTGCGAAGACCTGCAATAACAATAAAGCAAGCAGCTGCAGCTGCTGTAACAGATGCACAAAGACCATCTACACCGTCTGTAAAGTTCACTGCATTTGTTGTACAGTAAATAACTGCAATACCAATAACCCAGAAGAAGATTTTTGTTTCTACTATACCTACAAAAGGAATAAAGGTAGCACCCGTTGGGTTATCTAAATACAGCGTTAATAAATAACCGAGCATTACAATAACCTGAAGCACGGATTTTTGTTTTATGGAAAGTCCCATATTACGTTTTTTTACTGCCTTTATGTAATCATCAAGGAAGCCGATAAACGCAAAGCCGAGTGCCATTATAATACCGCTGAAGATTTTAACCTTCATGGAATCGGCTAAAATATCATTCACTACAATAATTTTGCCACCGCAAAAATGGTCTATTAAAGCAATTACACCAAAAGAAAAAAGTGATGCAACAATAAACATTATGCCGCCCATAATTGGTGTACCCTGCTTATCCTTATGCCATTTTGGTCCGATATCCAAAATTGTCTGACCAAAGCTTAATTTATGTAAAAACGGAATAACCACATAACCCAAGCCAAAAGCAATACCAAAGCTTAAAGCTGCCGCTAAGCCTAATGCAAGATATAAATTCATACGTCCCACTCCTTGTATAATGTATGGAAAATTTCTTCCATTTTCATTGAACGACTACCCTTGAAAAGAACTGTGTCATTTTTTTGTAAAATGGATTTTAAATAACTTGTTAATTCTGCCTTATCCGCAAAACCCTTTGCCAAAGCACCTGCGCCCTCAGCACCCTTTTTAATGAGCTCTGCCGCTTCACCAAAGGTAAGAACGACATCTGTTTTTTGCTCTGCTGCAAATTTACCGACTGCAAGATGCGCTTCGTCACTATAAGAGCCAAGCTCAAGCATATCTCCGAGCACTGCAATGCTTCTTGATTTTTTTATTGTATTAAGCGTAACAAGTGAAGCCTTCATACTGTCGGGATTTGCATTGTAGCAATCCTCAATAAAAACGTAACCATTTACACTACGTACGTTTTGGCGCATTCCCTCAGGCGCAAAATTCTTAAGTGCACCTGCAGCCTCTTTCAATGAAAAGCCAAGCTTTTTGCCTACACACATAGCACAAAGCGCATTGTAAACGTTGTGCACACCAACCGCAGGCACAAAGGCAACAACCTCTTCACCCTCGCAAGAAGCAACAAATTCACTGCCGTCGGGTAAAAACTTTACGTTGCTCGCCTTCATATAAAGGTCATTTGCATCTATACCGAATTTAATAACCTCAAAATCGTTTGTGCTTATGGCTGAAAGCATATCGTTATCACCGTTAATAATTAACGGTGAGCCTTTTTTCATACCCTCGGTAATTTCCATTTTTGCCTTAAGAATACCTTCCCGAGAGCCTAAATTCTCAATATGCGCCGTACCGACGTTTGTTATTATGCCTATATCCGGCTTAACTGTATCTGTAAGACGGGAAATCTCGTTAAAATGATTCATTCCCATTTCTATTACTGCTGCCTCGTGAGTATCTTCTACACAAAACAGCGTTTTCGGTACGCCTATTTCGTTATTAAGATTCCCTTGAGTTTTTAACGTATTAAATTTTTCTGAAAGCACGGCGTGGACCATACCCTTAGTTGTAGTTTTACCTACACTGCCCGTAAGTGCAACAAAAGGAATATTAAACCTTTGTCTGTAGCCCTTTGCTATTTCAAGAAGAGCCTTGCCGGTATCCTCCACAAGCAGTACTCTGTCACTTTTACCGCTGTAACGGCTGCAAACTACCGCTTTTACATTTTTAGATAAAACGTCATCTACAAAATCGTTAGCGTCAAAGCGTTCACCCTTCAATGCAATAAAAAGAGTATTTTCATCTATTACTCTGCTGTCTGTTGAAATAGTTTTCACACTACCCGTAAGCGTGGTTTCAGCATTGCACCAAGAGGCAATTTCACTTAATAATATTTCTTCCAAAAAATCACCTGATTAAACTCAAATTAAGCCCAAAGCTTTTTTGACTATTTCTCTTTCGTCGTAATGCACTCTTTCGGTACCAATTACCTGATAAAGCTCGTGTCCCTTGCCTGCAAGAAGAACAGTATCGCCTTCCCTTGCAATTTCCAACGCTTTTACTATTGCCTCGCTTCTGTCGGTAATAACTACGACCTCTGCCTTTGAGCCGACAGTACCTATAAGAATTTCTTTTATAATTTCTTCAGGGTCTTCTGTTCTCGGATTATCGGTAGTAACAACCACTACGTCGGAAAGCTCCGTTGCCATTCTGCCCATTTTAGGTCGTTTGGTTTTGTCTCTGTCACCGCCGCAGCCGAAAAGTGTAATAACTCTGCCCTTGGTAAAGCCTCTTACAGCGTTTATTGCCTTTTCAAGCCCGTCGGGCGTGTGTGCGTAATCTATAATAACGCCGAAAGGTGTATTGGTTTCAACCAATTCCAACCTGCCCATTACTGAATTTGCGCTGCTTATAACCTCTACTATTTTTTCAAGCGAAAAGCCTAAGGCATTCACTGCACCTATTGCCGCTAAGGAGTTATAAACAGAAAATCCTCCCGGAATATTAAAATTAACCTTGTGGGTGTCGTTTATTTTATAATCAACACACTTAGCCTGAAGCTCAACGTCACTTGCCTTTAAGTTTGCCGCATTATTTACACCGTAGGTAATTTTTTCTAAGGAGATACCCTCTACCATATATTCAGAGGTTTCGTCATCTGCATTAACAACTGCAATATTTGAAGCCTTGAAAAGCTCTTTTTTGCACTTTTTGTACTCTTCAATTGTGCCGTGGTAATCAAGATGGTCCTGCGAAAGATTCGAGAAAACGCCCACCTTAAATCGGATTCCTGCAAGACGCATTTGGTGGAATGCCTGCGAAGAGGTTTCCATTACACAATATTCTATTCCGTCATCCTGCATCATTTTGAAAAGCTTGTGCATATCGTAAGGGTCCGGAGTAGTAAGTTCTGTGTGAAACTCCTTATCTCCGACCATATTTTTCACAGTACCTATAAGTCCTGATTTTATGCCGAAGCCCTTGAGAATATCTTTAACAATAAAGGCTGTAGTTGTTTTGCCGTTTGTGCCTGTTATGCCTACAAGAGTCATTTTATCGCAAGCGGCACCGAAAAGATTTTTACACATTACCGCGTATGCCTCGCGTGCGTTTTCAACAACAACCTGCTCCTTAAGACCTAAATCACGGGTAACAATTACGGCTACAGCACCGTTTGCCATAACCTGCGCTGCAAAATCGTGACCGTCAACACGGGCACCCTTAACGCACACAAAAGCACAGCCCTCTGTTACCTTTTTAGTATTATCTGTTACGTCTGAAATTTCTCTGTCTATATATTCAGATTTTACGTTTATACCTTTTAACAATTCTGATAAAAGCATTAATCCTCAACACCTTTATTTGTTTTAAAATATACTGTTATAGTTGCACCAAGCTCTGCTTGTGTACCTGCATCTATACTTTGTCTGTAGGATACAACCTCACTGTCAAGTGAAGCACCCGAAATTTTAATATTAAAGCCTGCATTTACCGCCCTTTCATTTGCAGAGCTAATGCTAAGACCTCTGAGATCCGGGACGGTAGACGTGGAATTAGATGTTTCCTTTTCCGTATAAAGAATTACAACGCCGTCAAGCGGAATGTTTTGACCCTTTAACGGATACTGTGAAAGAACTGTTTTGCCGTCACCGACAACCCTTGCCTTGAAGCCCTTGTTCTGAAGAGTTGCCTTAGCCTTATCCACCGACATAGAGTTTACGTCAGGTGTAATACCGTTAAGCTGCGCCAATTCTTTTGCGGAATAAACCGGGTCAATATTAAGATATTTAAGCGTTTCCTCTATAACTCTGCCTGCAACCGGTGCTGCAATAGCACCACCGCCGTGAGCATAGCCCTGCGGCTCATCTATAACAATAAGCACTGCAATTTTAGGGTCATCCGCAGGCGCACAGCCAACAAACGACGCTATATACTCACCATCTACAGTAAGCTTTTCAGAGGTACCTGTTTTACCTGCTACTCTGTAGCCGGGCACGTAAGCGTTTTTACCTGTACCCTCGGAAACAACCTTTTCCATCATAGATAAAACAGTTTCGCTTGTAGATTCGGAAACCACACTTCTTTTTACGGTAGGCTCTGCCTCGTATACCGTGTTACCGTCCTCATCAAGCATAGATTTAACAATGTAAGGCTGCATAAGATTACCGCCGTTTGCTATGGCTGAAACACCAGTAATCATCTGAATTGCACTTACCTGGAAGGTCTGACCGAAGGATGATGAAGAAACCTGCGAAATACCCATATTTTCAAGTGAGTGGTAGGTAACGTCCTTTACCGGAGTTGCCTCGGCAGGTAAATCCACCTTTGTTTCATCTGTAAAGCCAAACGCTTCAAAATACTCGTAGAATTTTTTTGAACCGAGCTTTTGACCTAAAGTAACAAAGAACGGGTTGCAGGAATTCATTAAGCCCTCAGGCAGAGTTTGATTACCGTGACCGCCGTCCTTATGACAGTGAAGGACATTGTCGGCAACCTTTATTGCACCCGAGCAGTTAAAGCAATAATTAGGAGTTACAAGACCCTCCTCAAGCGCTGCGGCAGCAACGAAAACCTTGAAAACAGAGCCCGGCTCATAGGTATCGCTTACCGCCTTGTTACGCCACATTTTATATATTTCGGCGTTATAAGCAAGGTCGTATTTTGTTTCATCTTTAATTTTATCTAACTCTTTAAGAATTTCTTTATCTGTAATAACGGTAGGCATATTAAGGTCATAATCCGGGAGGGTTGCCATTGCGAGAATTGCACCGGTTTCAACCTCCATAACAATACCGTAAGCAGAAGCCGCGTCGTTATCTACAACAGCCTGGCTAAGCCCCTTTTCTAAATAATGCTGAATAGTTTTATCTAAGGTAAGCACTAAGCTTGTGCCCTGCTTTGCATCATAGGTAGTTTCAAAATTACTTGACATTGCATCATCCAATGCATTTTTTGCGGTTATAACTCTGCCCGCAACACCCGTAAGACTGTCGTTATACTTAAGCTCAAGACCTGCTCTGCCGGAGTCCTCCGAGCCTGTAAAACCTAAAACCGTTGAAGCAAAATTCGAATACGGATAATAACGCTTTGTATCCGGGTCTATGTTAACAATTCCGCGAAGCTTATTTTCATCTATAAAATCCGAAACGAGTGTTTTTTCAGTATATTCAACCTTACCTTGAATTTTAACATAGCTGTATTCTGAGTTGGAGATTTTTTGGTAAACTCTTGGCTCATCAAGCTTTAAAATTCGTGCAAGTGTTGTTGAAATGAGCTTTCTTTGAGAATCGCTCTCTATTTTAGATGGGTTAACGTAAATAAGCCATGCAGAAGCACTCTCGGCTAACACGTTGTAATTACAGTCGTAAATAACACCGCGGTCAGCGGCAATTTCCGTATCACTTAACTGCTGCACCTCTGCTTCAGTCTTATAATCCTCACCCTTTATGACCTGTATGTAAAACAAGCGCAATATATCTGTACCAAAGCCTAAAACAAGAAGAATTGCTACAGCAATCAATGCTCTGTTTTTAAGTTTTCTTGTTGTTCTTGCCAATTAACGCACCCTCCCGACGAGTGATTTTTTTATATATTTTTCAAGTATAAATCTAATTATCACATAAGTAAGTTTATTATACCATATATAATACAATATGTAAAGAAAATAGAGTGCACTTTTTAGTGCTTTTATTTGCTTTTTTTCAACAAAAAAGGAGTCGAGTCAAACTCAACTCCTTTAATAATGTATTTAAGAATTAAAAAATATATGCAAACAATGACATTATTCCGTCTGCAAACTCACCTTTTCCGTCTACTTCCTTGTCACCAGCAACAATAAACTCATCACCCTCAGATAAGTCAATATACGTAATCTGGTAGTTTTCCGCCTTTACCATACCTAATTTTGTTTCTGCATACTCAATGGTTTTTTGAGTATCAATCATACTGTTAAGCTCTGCGTTAAGTCTAACGTTTTCACTCTCAGCAATAGAAATTTTATTTTGCATCTCTACGATTTCCGCATCAAGCTTATCGCCCTCAGCAAACATAAAAAGTCTTGTGAAAAGCACAGAGAACAAGCACAATGCCACTACAATGCCTTTAACTACTATTGGAGAAACCGCAGTGCTCTTGCTTTCTCTTTCAACAGTATGCTGGTAAGAATCAACTGTGTTAATTGCTTTTTTTACAGAAGAATTCTTTCTTGCAGGCTGTGTACGTGTATATGTATTATTAGATTTTTTAGCTGTCTTTTTAACAGATTTTTTAGCCGCAGATTTTTTCTGCGGTGCTTTTTTTACCTGCTGTCTTCTTACAGCCTCTGTTTCGCGTGTTCTTCTCGGCTGAACAACCTGAGGCTCGAACAGAGACAGATCGTAAGCTGAAGAATCGTTGTAGTTGGTCATTTTTATTACCCCTTATATTTTTAACGCAATACGCAATTTAGCGCTGCGACTTCTTTTATTATTATTAAGCTCCTCTTTTCCCGCTTTAACACCGCCGCTTTTTACAATAGCTTTAGGCTTGTTGTTACAAACGCAAACGGGAAAATCCTTTGGACAGGTGCAACCTTGCTTAAGAGTTGCAAAATAATTTTTCACAATTTTATCCTCTAACGAGTGGAAGGTTATTATTGCAAGCACGCCCGACTCGTTTAACAAGCTGAACATATCAGGCAAAACGTCCTTTAAGCCGCCCAGCTCGTTGTTTACCTCTATTCTTATTGCCTGAAAGCTTTTTCGTGCAGGATGCCCGTCACGCTTGAACTTTGCAGGAACAGAGGCCGAAATAATCTCACTTAATTCAAAGGTAGTCTCAATTGCTGCCTTTTCTCTTGCCTTAACAATGTTAGCGGCAATTTTTCTTGCAAATTTTTCTTCACCGTATTCGGTAATAACACGAGCAAGCTCGTTTTCGGAATACGTGTTTACTACGTCCCTTGCGCTTTTACCCGTTTTGCTCATTCGCATATCGAGCGCGGCATCATTATGAAACGAAAAGCCTCTTTCTGCGGTATCAAGCTGAAAACTGCTTACGCCTAAATCGGCAACTATTCCGTCTACCCCGCTAACGCCTAAGGACTCCAACTGAATTTTTATGTTACAATAATTATCGTGAATAATTGTCACACGCTTATCACCCTTAAAGCGCTCGGTTAATACCGAAACAGCGTCCGGGTCGCGGTCAAACAAATACATTTTTCCGTTTTCGTTAAGTCGTGAAAGAATTTCTGCCGAATGGCCACCGCCACCCGCTGTGCAATCCACATAAATTCCGTCGGGCTTAACCTCAAGAGCATCAACAGATTCTTTAAGAAGAACTGAAATATGATTAAATTCCATATTTTACTCCTTCGTTAAAATTTAATATCAAGCTCAGTTGAAAGAGAATCACTAAAGCCTTCTGCCTCTTTATTCCACTCTTCCTCTGCCCAAACCTCAATTCTGCTTGAAACACCGACAATGACTACGTCCTTTTCAATGTTTGCCCATTCTTTGAAATTCTGGTTGAGAGTGATTCTACCTGTTTTGTCGAGCTCAACAGGAATAGCTGCATGGAGAAGCGCTCTTTGCAAATGCCTTGTTTTTGCTGAAGGCGGAAGATTTTCTATTTCTCTGCAAATCTCCTCCCAGCGTTCCTCGGTGTAAATGTAAATGCTGCGGGCTTCATCAGGTGAACGGAAAAGAATGACCTTGTCACCAAGTTCAGAACGAAGCGGCGCCGGAATAATAAAACGATTTTTAGAATCAAGGCTATGATTATACATACCAAAGCTCATTTCCGACACCTCCTTTTCCGTACTCTTGAAATTCCCCACTTTTTGGGCTTTGATTCCACTTTAAGGGATTTTCCCCCACCGTGAGACAATTATACTCCACCAAAACACATTTGTCAATACATTTATGCAACTTTTCGGATAAAAAAAAGACTGAATTGAACCAAGCTCGGTTCAATTCAGCCAAAAACGTAAAAAACGTTGATTTTATTAAGTTTTAAAGCTTTTAGAGCTGCTGTAAAACAGAAACGAAATTCGTGTAAACATCTTCGATTTGAGATGCCGAAAATGCGCTTGCTTCCCATTCTAAATTCAGCGTGTTTTTTTCACCCATAACAAGGGTTGCAGAAACACTTTTATTCGATTTGTGGGGTTCATTTACCAAAATGTGGCGAAAAGTGGAGAGCTTTTCCCATTTGTGCTGAGTAAGATTATAAGAGGAAAATCCTAATAAAATTTTCTGCTCACAGCCGTAAAGTGATGCAAGCTTTTTGGTGGGCTTTCTGTTATATTGCCCTGCCTTGTAAATAAACGTTGAGTCAAGAAACGACGGCTCAAGCTTACTTAAAAACAGCTCGTTATAAAAAGCATTGAAGCACTCTGAGAATTTTTTGTAATAGCTCTTATGCAGCGCCGTCACCTGCTCCGTCAAAGACACGTTATCCTTTGGAGCATCAACTAAAACAGTACCATTAAAGGCACCCACATAATACAATTCTCGTTCTGTAAAATATGGTCTTCTATCTACCTGCAGCTCCAATTTTGCTTCCTTTTTAGAAGCTTTTTTACATTTAATTAAAGCCTTGAACAAACTGAATGCAACAGCAGAGGAGAAATCTATTTTCAATTCCTCGCAACGTGTCTTCAAAGCATAACAAAGTTCCTCATCAAGATAAAAGACCTTGCTTCCCGTCTTTAATTTTTCTTCAACAAATGCCTTTTGTGCTTTTTTATAATCATCAAAGCAAAAGCCTGCGGGCTTTTCAAGCCAGCTATTGTTAAGCACTTCGGTCACCCTATCGGCAACAAAGGACTCCGCTTCAAGCGGCAGCTCAGCTTCGGTGCTGAAAAGCTTTATGCTTTTAGGCTCAACCGAAACTGTTTCTTTATTGTAATAAGCCAAAAGTTCTTTTGCTAAAAAAAGCAGTGATTTTGCATCTGATACAATAGTATGTGAAAAAATAACAAGTGTTTTTCCATTCACAACAAAAAATTTAAAGAGCTGTCCGTTGTAATCAATACCCTCAGCCTTATTAGCGCTGACAAAAGCTTTTAAGTCACCTTCAAAAAACACTGCTTCGGGCGTATACTTTTCAAGCTGTAAAAACGCCTCCGCTTTTTCGTTTAATTCAATTTGTGTAGTTATAACGGGGTACCTGACAGAAAGCATTTTCATTGCCTTCTGCAATTCTTTTTCGTTGAATTCTTCACAGTATTCCCCGACAAAACTGACACAATTCTGAAAATCAAAAAGACGGCACCGTGAAAGCCCTATTTTCAAATTATTGTCCATTAGTCATATACCCTCGAAACAAACTAAAATTTTGAGTTTTTCTCAATTAAGCTTTGTTTTACACCCCAAAGCTTTCCGGAGAAATCCACGTAATATTTATGCGGGTTTTCAAATCTTGTAACCTCATCCCAAAGAGTTGAAACCTGTTCCGTACAATAAGCGCGAACATCCTCGATAGACGGCACCTCGTAAACAACCTTGCCATCCTTAAACACGGTAACAAGCATTTCTCTTGCAACAAAATTATCTACTGTTTTTCTTTTCCACGTAAAATCGGGGTCAAACAACGAATACGTTTTTTCGTTATCTATGCTTTCATCCGCCAAGGTAAGCACGTCAGCAATTGCTTTGCCTGACTCCATATCGAAAAGCCTCCACACACGCTTAGAACAAGGTGTGGTAATTTTGTTTACGTTGTTACTTACCATTATTGCAGGAATCCGTTCACCGTTCTTTTCAGTTTCGCAAAGCTTGTAAACACCATCTAAAACCGGCGAGGATTCAGACGTTATAAGCTTTTCACCAACAATAAAGCCGTCGATTTTAGCGCCTTGATTTATCATATCCTTAATAAGTATTTCATCAAGAGAATTTGACGCGTAAATATCACAATCGGGAAAGCCTGCCTCATCTAAAATACGTCTTGCACGTTTTGAAAGATAAGTCATATCACCGCTGTCGATTATAATACCAGCAGGACGCAAGCCCTTTGGCACAAGCACGCTTTCAAACGCTTCTACCGCGTTTTTAACACCGCTTTCAAGTGTATCGTAGGTATCCACCAAAAGCATTCCGTTTTCACCGTGCTTTTCAAGGTAGAGCTTGAATGCCTCGAGCTCATCATCAAAAAGCTGCACCCAGCTATGACTCATTGGTGCGGCTGACGGTATATTAAATTTTTCCGCTGCGTTATAAAGAGTTGTTGCGGCTGCACCGCCAATATACGCCGCTCTTGCACCGAGAATTGCAGAGTCGAAGCCGTGAGCACGTCTTGCACCCATTTCCACTACCCTTTTACCCTGTGCAGCTCTTACAACCCTGTTTGCTTTGGTTGCAACAAGAGTCTGGTAGTTTATAACGTTTAAAACAACCGTTTCAATAAGCTGCGCTTCAATTACAGGGCCGCATACCTTTACTATCGGCTCATTCGGAAAAACAGGTGTTCCCTCAGGAATTGCGTAAACATCACAGGAGAATTCAAAGGTTGCAAGATATGAAATAAGCTTTTCTGAAAAACCTTCTTTTCTTAATGCATCTAATTCCTCTGCGGTGAATTTTAAATTTTTTAATTCATCTATCAACTGCTCAAGCCCTGCCATTATGGCAAAGCCACCCTTATCCGGAATTTCTCTGAAGAAAACGTCAAATACCACGTGTGTATTCTCTACGCCTGCAGAAAGTAACCCCTCCGCCATATTAAGACAACTATAGTCAAGAAACACGTTACCACTGTTATTCATTGCCGTCACCGTCACTTATTAAATATTCTTTCTATATTTTAACATAGATTACCCCTCTTATCAAACATTTTAAATGTGCAAACTATAAAAAATGTGGATTATTTTTTGTTATAGTTTCACAATATTCATAAATTCATTTTTTCTCATTAAAATATCTTTACAGAAATAAAAATATGTGATACTATGTCGACAAGAAGAGATTTTGATTGCTATTTGATGATTGTTGCGCTGCAAAATCCATTATATTTTTTTGCAGCCTCGTGAGTGTTCACTCACCTTATACCCACAGCACTAAAAATTAAAACAGTGAAAGTGAGGACCCTACAATGAGAATCAGAAAACAACCACTCGGTGACCGCAACATTTGCGGCAAAAAGGTAGAAGCAAGACGTAAAGAAATCGGCATGAAGCAAAAGGATTTACTTACGCAATTACAAATTCGCGGTGTAGACCTTAACGCCTCGGGACTTTCAAAGCTTGAAGGTCAAATCCGTTCAGTATCTGACTTTGAGGTTGTTGCTTTGGCAGAGGTTTTAAACACAAGCGTTACCTGGCTTCTTGATGCAAAATAATTTTGATATTTCTCCCCTTTATATAACCCCCCTTTAAAAAGAACGGGACTGTGTAAAAGCAGTCCTGTTCTTTTTCTTTTGTAACAATACAATTTCACTTGAATATAGTATAACGAGAGGACTGATTTTATGAAAGATAATATATTTTTAATTCTCGGCGGCGATGAGCGTTCATTATACTTAGGTGAATACCTTGAAAAGCAAAAGCTTCAGGTTTGCTATTATGCTTTTTCGGAAACTAATTGCTTTAGTTCTCTCAACGAAGCAATTAACAGTGCCGAATATGTTATATTACCACTACCCTTCACTAAAGATAAGCTGATGCTTAACGCCCCCTTATTCGACAAAAACGTTGAAATAAAAGACATTTGCACATTATTAAAAAAAGACAACGTTGTTTTAGGCGGACAATTACCGGAAAGCTTTAAAGAGATTTTAGCTGATAAGGGCATTGAGTACTACGACTACTTTCTTTTGGATGAGTTGGCAATATTTAACGCCGTGCCTACCGCTGAGGGTGTTGTAGAAATTCTTATTAAAAATCTTCCTATTACAATACACTCTATGAAATGCGCCATTACCGGCTACGGAAGAGTTGCAAAGGTGCTTGCCGCAACACTGAAGGCTCTGGGCGCAGAGGTCACGATTTTCGCAAGGAAAGAAAAGGATAAGGCTGACGCCTTTACTAAAGGCTACCAATTTGCCTCCTTCCCCTCTCTTTTGAACACCGAATATAACTTTGATGCCCTTATAAACACAGTTCCTTATAAGGTACTAGGCAAGGACGAAATGAAAAACATATCCTCAGACTGTCTGTTTATAGAAATTGCATCTGCACCCTTCGGAATAGATTTTCAGGCTGCAAAGGAGCTTGCTTTTGACGTAATAAAAGCAAATTCCCTGCCTGGAAAGGTTGCTCCGAAAACCGCAGGTGAAATTATAGGGCGTTCCATTCTCCCAATTATAGAGAAAAAAGGGTTGATTATATGATAACAATCGGTTTTGCAATTTGCGGCTCCTTCTGCACCTTTAAAAGTGCATTCAAAGAAATTGAAAGGCTTGTTGCTTCAGGCTACGAGGTTGTTCCCATAATGTCGGAAAACGCTTATTCCTTGGACACAAGATTCGGTGAAGCTGAATTTTGGCAGAATGAATTCAAGCGAATTACCAAAAAGGATATAATCCATACTATAACTGCTGCAGAGCCAATCGGCCCTAAAAAGCTTTTAGACATTCTTGTTATTGCACCCTGCACCGGCAACACCTTAGCTAAGCTTGCAAACGGGATTACAGATACCTCCGTAACACTCGCGGCAAAGGCACACCTAAGAAACGCTCGTCCGCTTGTGCTTGCTGTTTCCACAAACGACGCATTGTCCGGAGCGGCTAAAAACATAGGAAAGCTATTAAACTACAAAAACACTTATTTTGTACCCTTCAGACAAGACAGCTTTACAAACAAGCCCTGCTCGTGCGTTGCTGACTTCAGCCTTTTGGAAAAAGCAATTGAATGCGCCTTAAACGGAGTGCAAATACAACCTGTTTTAGAGTTACCGCTTGAATAAAAAAAGAATTTTGGTCAAATATATTATATAAACTATATAATTTGTTTGGGTAGATTATGTAATATATGTAAATTTTAAGCTTTGTCTATTTACAAAATTTGGAATTTATTGTATAATTCTCTTACAACAAAAGGGAGTAACTCCGCAAGGCCTGCCTTGTGTGGTATTTGCGTCAATACGGCTCTTAAGCCCGCTTATACCTAAAGATTTTTCTGAAGAGTGAGACTTTTACCCAACGGGTAAAAGTCTTTTTTGTTACTCTCTAAAGTTTAAAATTTAATAAAAGAGGGAAAAAAATGAAGTATTATCTTGAAACTGCAGAAGCAGTATTTGAAGAGGTTAAATCTTCAGAGCAAGGTCTTACAAGCGAAGAGGCTTCAAAAAGACTTGAGGCTAACGGCAAAAACAAATTAGCCGAGGCTAAAAAGGATTCTTCCTTAAAGAAATTCCTTGACCAGATGAAGGACCCAATGATTATTATTCTTATTATTGCGGCTGTCATTTCTACGGTTACTGAATTTATTGAGCACGGCATAGGTGTACCTACAGATGCACTTATAATTATTACGGTTGTGCTCATAAACGCTGTTTTAGGCGTCATCCAAGAAAACAAAGCGGAAAAAGCTGTTGAGGCTCTTCAAAAAATGTCTGCCGCTACTACAAAAACTCTTCGTGACGGCAAAATTGTTACAATAAAGAGCGAGGACTTAGTTGTTGGTGACGTTATTCTTCTTGATGCAGGTGATGCAATTCCTGCCGATTGCCGTATTTTTGAATGCGCAAGCATGAAGATAGAAGAGGCTGCCCTTACAGGTGAATCCGTACCCGTTAACAAACTCATTAAAGCTTTGTTAAACAAGGGTGATGAAGAGGTGCCTTTGGGTGACCGTAAAAATATGGCTTACATGGGCTCTACCCTTGTTTACGGCCGCGGTAAGGCTGTGGTTGTTGCCACCGGCATGGATACCGAAATGGGTAAAATAGCAAACGCTATTACACTTGCTGAGGACGGTAAAACACCTCTTGAAATCAAACTCGAGCAGCTTTCAAAAATTCTCACAAAGCTTGTTATTGGCGTGTGCGGAATTATTTTCGCTTACAATATAGCAATGTACTTTATTACAGGTGACTCCTCACCTATTTACGAGGTAGCTCTTGATTCATTTATTACCGCTATTGCTCTTGCGGTTGCAGCAATCCCCGAGGGTCTTGTTGCAGTTATGACAATTGTGCTTTCAATAGGCGTTACAAATATGTCTAAGAAAAATGCAATTATAAGAAAAATGAATGCAGTTGAAACACTCGGATGTACACAAATTATTTGCTCTGACAAAACAGGCACATTAACACAAAACGTTATGACTGTTGTTGACCATTACGCCGAGGATGAAAAGGCTTTAGCTACCGCTATGGCTCTTTGCACCAATGCAGACGTGGACGAAAACGGAAAAGGCACCGGTGAGCCTGATGAGGTTGCACTTATTAACTATGCAGCAACACTCGACCTTAAAAAAGCTGTTTTAACAGAAGAAAAGCCACGTGTTGGAGAGGTACCGTTTGACTCAGGCAGAAAAATGATGTCTACCGTACACAGCTATAACGGCAAATACATTCAGTACACAAAGGGTGCTCCTGATGAAATCCTTAAAAAATGTACAAAGGCACTCATTGGCGGTCAGGTTGTAGCAATTACAGATGACATTACAAACAAAATCGCTGAAGAAAACACAAGAATGGGTAACAAGGCACTCCGTGTATTTGCTGTTGCCTTTAAGGAATATGCCTTAGAGCCTGCTGAGTACACCTCAGAGGCACTTGAAAATGAAATGATTTTCATTGGTCTTACAGGTATGATTGACCCTGTTCGTCCTGAGGTTAAGGATGCTATTGTTGAGTGTAAAAGCGCGGGTATTACACCTATTATGATTACGGGTGACCACATTAACACCGCAAAGGCAATTGCAAGAGAATTAGGCATTTTAAGTGACGATTCTCAAGCTATGATGGGTAGCGATATAGATAAGTATTCCGACGAGGAATTTGAGAAGCTTGTAGAAAACGTTTTTGTTTATGCACGTGTTCAGCCTGAGCACAAAACAAGAATTGTTAACGCATGGCGCAGCAAGGGCTACGTTACCGCTATGACAGGTGACGGCGTTAACGACGCACCTTCAATAAAAAGTGCGGATATTGGCGTTGGTATGGGTATTACCGGTACAGACGTTACAAAGAACGTTGCCGATATGGTGCTTACTGACGACAACTTTGCAACTATAGTTTCCGCTGTTGGTGAAGGCAGAAGAATTTACGACAACATTCGTAAAGCAATACAATTCCTTTTAGGCTCAAACCTTTCAGAGGTTGTTTCAATATTCTTTGCTACAATTATGGGCTTTACAATTCTTAAAGCACCTCACCTTCTCTTTATTAACCTTGTTACAGACAGTATTCCTGCTTTAGCATTAGGCCTTGAAAAGCCTGAAGCTAATATTATGAAAAGAAAACCGAGAAGCAAAAACGACGGTATTTTCTCCGGCGGCTTAGGCTTTGACTGTGCTTACCAAGGAGTTTTAGTAAGTATTCTTACCGTTGTAGCTTTCTACGTTGGCGAGTTTTTAGAGCTCTTTAACGCTGCGGGTCAGAATATGGCTGTTGCTTTAGAAAGCTTCAGATTCACAGGTATTGATGACAGTGCCGAGGGTATGACAATGGCATTCTTTACAATGGCAATGTGTGAAATTTTCCACTCCTTCAATATGCGCTCACAAAGAGCCTCATCTGTTGGTATGATATTTAAGGGACACCACAACGTAGTGCTTTACATTGCAATGGTTGCTTCCTTCCTTCTTACAACCGCTGTTGTTGAAATAGATTTCCTTTCAAACCTCTTTGGCTTTGAGCACCTTGACTCAACAGCTTACCTTATTTCTCTCGGTCTTGCATTCCTTATTATTCCAATAGTTGAAATTGTTAAGGCCGTACAAAGAAAAATCTCTAAAGCAAAATAATAACAATCAAAATTTTAAACCCCATCAATCACAAAGGTGATTGATGGGGTTTGACCATTTTCTCAAAATGTGGTATTATAAAGCAAATTATTTAAAGCGTGGTTTGTTCATGAAAAAGAAAATTACAAGGCTTATTGCACTTACCTTAGCAATATTGCTTGCTATCCCACTTACCTATAGCTGCGGTTACGTAATAGGCTCAATACAAAATAAACAAAATGCGGAAAACGGGTACAAAAAACCTATTGAAAAGCTCAACGTAATGACGCTTAACATTTGCTCCTGGAGCTTTGACGGCAAGGACCTTGAAACACGTGCTGAGTACATTGTAAAAACAATACGTGACAACAAAACAGATACTATAGGAATTCAAGAGGGTACCCCCTACTGGATGAATGAGCTTAACGAAAGGCTCAAGGATGATTACGGCTACGTTGGCGTTGGCGGAAACTCCGGCAAGGATTACAAGGAAAGTGATGACCCCGGTGATGAATTTACTGCAATTTTTTATTTAAAAAGCAAATTCGAGGTTGTAGAAAGCGGTTATTTCTGGCTTTCGGAAACCCCTGAGGAAAGCACCTACGGCTGGGGCTCCGCTTACAAAAGAATATGCAACTGGGTTATACTGAAAAACAAATACACAAACAATGAATTTGTTCATATTAACACTCACTTTGACAACGCAAGCAGTGAGGCAAGAAGAAACAGTATAGGCATGATACTTGAAAAAGCAAGAGAATTTAACGACCTGCCCGTTGTTTTTACGGGTGACCTGAATTTTCTTGAAATAAGCAGAGGCTACCGCGATATTACGGCAGACGTGTTAAAGGACACAAAAAAGCTTGCACCTGAAACAATGCACTCGCAAACCTTTCACGGCACAGACCCTAATGCCTTTAAGGACTACGTGCTTGACTACGTTTTAATAAACGACGGCTTTGAGGCATTGGAATACAAGGTATTAAAAAACAGACATAATTTCAGATATATTTCTGATCACCACGCAGTTACAGCAAGGCTTCAATTTAAAACAGATGATACGTAAGGCAATAAAAAAGCTCTACCATTTTCATTCACGAAAATGATAGAGCTTATTTTTTTAGTCGGGCTAAATCAATCCTCGCCACCCTCGTCATCATCCTCAACGTCACTTAACTCGTCGAGCAGCATATACTCAAGACCCTGCTCCATTGCATCTAATTTGCCGTCGTCATTCAAATCAAACGTATCACCGAAAACACCCTTAAACATAATTACCGCTCCTTTATTTTTCTAATTCAACCTCTAACAAAATCGGGTTGTGGTCACTTGTGTAAGCACCGTTTCTTATACCGGGAAGAACGCTGTAGCTATTTATTTTAAAGCCTGTTTTAGAAACCATAAAATAATCTATTCTTTTAAAGCTTTCTTCGTTACCCCAATTCTGGTAAGTGTGTGAATCACTTGTTATTTTGGCTACCTTTTGTGCATCAAGAAAATTCTCTGTAACGCTTTTGTACGTTTCGGAGCCCTCAAGAGCATTAAAATCACCCATAATTACAGCAGGATACCCACCGAACTCTTTGATTTTTTCAAGCACTACCTTTATGCCGTTTATTCTTGCCTCGTCACTTACGTGGCTTAAGTGTGTGTTGAAAACAACGAATTTTTCATTTGTGGCGTTATCCTTTAAAATTACAAAGCTGCAAACGCGGTTGAACTGTGCACCCCACGATTTGCTCATTACCTCCGGAGTTTCCGAAAGCCAAAAAGAGCCTTTTTCAACTAAAGAATAAAGCCCTGTATTATAAAATATGGGACAACCCTCCGAGTTAAAAGCCTCGTCACGATAGGTTATAATTGAATCGTAGCCGGGAAGGCACTCTACAAGGTATGAGTAATGCCATTTTGTTGCCTCCTGGAAACCTATTATACCGGGCTTTTGCTCCTCTATATCCTTAACAACTAAATCTGCCCTGTAAAACCACGCTTTTTTGCCAAAGTCTGTAGGGCTTATGCAACGAAGGTTATAGCTCATCATTGATATTTTGTTTGTTTTAGCAATTTCAATGCTTGCTTCCTGCTTATTTGCTTTGTAGTGAGGGTAATAAAAAAAGGTATTGCCTGCTAACACAATTACCACTACTAAAACGAGCGATAGAATAATACTTGTTACTGCAAGAATGATTTTTTTCATAAATATCAGCTCCCTTATTTTTAGTATAGCAAATGTAGTTGATTTATTCAAGTATAAGAAAGCGTAAATACAAATAACAAAAAGCTCTGTCACTTAAAACTAAAATGACAGAGCTTTTCACTTGATTATCTTGAGAAGAACGTTAAATTATTTTTATCTGCTCGAATAATTTCATTGTTACACAAATTTATATTTTCGGTATCTTCTAACTCTATGTAAACCGTTCTCATTAAATAAAACACGATAAGACGAACATTATTCAACACCGCAAAATTCTTGTTACTACTAATAATATTATTTAACACAGCCAAAGCTGCTTCAAACTCTTTATTTACAAAAGCCTTCATAAAATCATAATAAGGCAAGCAGCTCGCTAATTTTTTCTCATTTTCAATGCCCGAATTGTATTGTAATTCTATAAGCTTCAACATCTCGTCAAAACGCTTTGTAAGGAAAAAAATAAGTATTTGAAGATGACGTGTATTAAGAACAGCTTCTTTTTTCCCCGAGCTCTGCACTTGCTCTATGCAAAGAAGTGCATTCTGAAAATCCCCCTCAAAAAAATGCATGTGACTTAACCGAGTTAAATTGTATGCTTGATTTCTTTTATTAGGTTTTCTTCGCTCCAGCTCGTACACAAGTCTCAAATTCACATCAAGTGCCAATATTATGCCGATAGTTATTCGTCTGAAAACATACAGCAACAATACAAGTACAGAAAAAATAAGAGGTGGCAAAATAATATACAACCAATTGAAATCAGCTTTAGAATCCTTGGTAAGAAGGTAAACTACAGGCACAACAAGCCCTAAAACCAACAGCGCTATACAGGTTTGCTTAAAATTAGAAAAATTAAGCACCAAAATATCCTTCTTCATAGCATTCACCTATTTTTTCTTTTTCTTATAAAGCTCGTCGTATTTTTTAGCGGCATCTGCTACTCCGCCGTCAAATACCAGCTTGCCGTCCTTCATTACAATGCCGCGTTCACAGAATTCCTCTGCAACTGCAGTCTGGTGAGTAACAAAAAGAAGTGTTACGTTGTCGTTTTTTATAATTTCATTAACCTTTTCCTTGCATTTGTTTTTAAATGCGGCGTCACCTACGCTTAACGCTTCGTCTACAATAAGAATTTCCGGCTTGATGTTAACGTTTATGGCAAAGCCCAAGCGTGACTTCATACCGCTGGAATAAGTTCTTACCGGTTGGTCTATGTAATCCTCGAGCTCCGAAAACTCAATAATTGTGCTTTCGAGTGCTTTTATTTCACTATCCTTAAGACCTAAAATGTGACCCTTAAGATAAATGTTTTCTCTACCGGAAAATTCTTGGTCAAAGCCGCTTGTAAGCTCTAAAAGAGCACTCACCCTGCCCTCAACCTTAATATCACCTGAGGTTGGAAAGGTTACGCCTGTAATCATTTTAAGTATGGTAGATTTACCTGCACCGTTTTTGCCGAATAAGGCAACAGACTCACCACGGTTAATTGTAAAGCTAACGTCATTAACCGCTTTTTTCTTTTTATAAGGAACCTTTTTTATAAATATACCTAAAAGCCTTGCTTTATTGCTTGAGTATAATTTATAAATCTTTGAAACCTTATTAAAGCTAATAACTATTTCGTCCTTCATACTAAGCTTAACCTTTCTTATAATACGTCCGGGATTTCTTTTCTGAGCTTTTTATAAGCCCATAAAGAAAGGAACGCTAAAATTATGTAAAGTCCTAAAAAGCAGCCTAACTCTGCAGGCTCTTCAAAAAACCACTTTTCGTAAATAAAGCAATTTCTGAAGCCGTAGGAGAAAAACGTAATTGGATTTATCATAAAAAATATTTTGAAGAAAAGATTTGTATTCACTAATTTGTCTACGTCCCACAATACGCCCGAAAGCCAGAACACCGCTGTTACAAAGGACTTAACAAGATTAGAAAAATCCTTGCCTATGGCAGAAATCATACCTGCAAAAAGTCCCCATGCGTTAAAAAACATAAACATCATAAGCATATAAACCGGTAATTGTAAAAGATAAATTGTCGGCGGGTAGCCGCACACCCAGAAAATTATAACAACAACCGCCGTAAGTATTACGTTAACCAGGAACTTAGAAATGTTTGTATGTGTCGGTATGGTCATTACGGGATACTTCATTTTTGTTACAAGGTAGCTGTATTTTCTTATACACTCAGTACCGCCTACTATAAGCTCGTTCATATAAAACCACGGCACCATACCCGCAATTAACCAAAGTGCAAAGGGCACACCTGCAACGTCGCCGCCCTTTCTGAGACCGATTTCTATTGCAAACCAATACACAAATATTGAAACAACCGGTTTTACTATTGCCCAAAACCAACCAAGTGCTGCACCGTGGTAGGTCTTTTTCAAATCTGCAATAGAAAGTCTGAAAATCTGAACGTAATTTTCCTTATGCTCTTTAACATTCTCTGACAAAAGCTTAAAATAACTCATAAATTCAATTCCTTATTTATGTTGTATTATTGTCACTCTTTTTTGGAATTGGCAAATAATCTCGTAATTTATAGTACCTGTTTCCTTTGCCAATTCCTCTGCGGTGATTTCGTTTTCGCCGTCACGGCCTAAAATTACCACCTCATCACCAACGTTGACGTTTTTTAAATCGGTAACATCTACCATTAGCTGGTCCATACAAACTCTGCCTATAACGTTAGCAAATTCTCCGTTTATAAGCACCCTGCCCTTATTCGAAAAAAGCCTTGAATAACCATCTGCATAGCCAATGCAAACAGTTGCAATTTTCGTTGGTCTTTCTGAGAAGAAGGTGTGACCATAGCTTACGCCGCTTCCCTTTGGCACCTCTTTAACGTGAATAACGTGGCTTACTATTTTCATAGCAGGCTTAAGGCTTACCGTTCCGTCGTTCACGCAGTCATCAGGGTAAAGCCCGTACATTACAAGACCTAACCTGACCATATCGAACTGCTCGGTCAGCGTGAGCGAGCCTGCACTGTTACAAATATGCTTTATGGGTATTTTAATACCTCTGCTAAGAAGCTTTTCATTAAACTCCTTAAAAAGCTTGGTTTGCCTTTCTGTTGTTGATTTATCAGGACAATCGGCACAAGCATAGTGGCTGAAAATACCCTCTATGTAAATATTGGGTAAGTCGTTTATTCTTTTTACTATTTCTACACTTTCATCATTGCAGAAAAAGCCGATTCGTGACATACCCGTATCTATAGCTATATGCACTCTTGCAATTTTGTTAAGCTTTACTGCGGCAGATGATAGCGCTACGGCATCATCATAATTGAAAATAGTTTGCGTTAACTCGTTTTGGATGAGTGTTTCATACTGATACGGAGACGTATATGAAAGAACTAATATAGGCTTTTCAACGCCTGCCTCACGAAGCTCGACTGCCTCCCCCAGCTCTGCAATGCCGAAATAATCTACCATATTTTGGATATGCACAGCAACGCCTACCGCGCCGTGACCGTAAGCATCTGCTTTAACGGTAGCAAGTGTAAGCACACCTTTGTTGAGCTTTTTCTTTAGTTCGTTAATATTATTTTCTATTGCAGATAAATCTACTGAAGCGTAAGTTCTGTAATATTTTTGCATTTCAGGCAATATAAACATCTCTCAAAATAAATTTTAATCAACTTATTTTAACATATTTAGGCTAAATAAACAATAGTTTACACAAATTTAATAAATCTCCATATTTTTACCTTGTTAAATAAAGTGTTTTGTGATATAATTAAGCTCTGAAATTATGCAGGTAGGTTGATTTTTATGAATAACCCCGTTTACAACTTAATATCTGCTTTAGGCACACTTGTTACAAGCCTTGTAACAGGTGCTGTACGTTTTTACAAAAGGTACGTTTTATTCGGCATAAAAAACGCTATTGCAAAATTCATAATTTACAACCGCGAGTCTTTCAAATCGGCTAAGACCTTTATAAAAAGAGCTGTTGTATTTTTACTTATTGCAGCTATTTTAACAGGCGTTATTGTTTTTGCCGGCAAGACAAGCACAAAGGTTGCCGCTACCGAGGTTTTGTTTGACGGTGAATCTGTAGGCTACATACAAAATGCAGACGATATTGATGCGATTAAAGCCGCTACCTTAAAAAAGCTTAACACAAACAAGGATTTTGAGGTGAAGCTCAGAGACAGAAAAGTTGAGCCTTTTAACATAATTTCTAACGACGAATTAAGCGACAACTTAGTAAGAGTAATTGCTCCTGACTTTATTAAGGTTTGCGAGGTTTATTTTGACGACAAATTTATTTGTGCCGTAAGCGACCAGCTTCAGGCACACAATGCAATAAATGCCGTGCTTGAAGCGGCTAAGGCAGAAACGCCTAATGCATCTGTTTCCTTCAGTGAAAAAATCTCTTACAAATACGCTTACTATAAAAGCAGTAACGAAAATATATGGACCCAAGAAAGACTTGAGCTTTCAATAAAAACCTTTGAGCTTTTAACTCCGCAACGAGTAGAATGTGAAACTAAAATTTCCAAGGTTGAATTTGAAACGGTAGATATTGAAACAAACACCCTTTTCATTGGTGACTCAAGAGTAAGAAGAAAAGGTGAAAACGGCTCTGAATACGTAATTGACCTTGTTACCTATATTGACGGCAAAAAGGTTATGGCGCAAAACCTCACGAGTCTTTCTATAAAGGCACCTATTTCTCAGGTAATAGAAAGAGGCATGAGGGCTGAGAGCATTTCTATGGGCGGCTACACGGTAACGCAGACAAGCGGTTACTTCTGCTGGCCTGTTGTTGGTCTTCACGTTGTTACCTCACCTTTTGGATGGCGTAGCCTTGGCAACCACAAAGGTATTGATATTTCCGGCGCAAATGCGTCAGGCTCACTTGTAGTTGCAGGTGCTTCAGGCGTTGTTACTGAGGCAGGCTGGAGCACGGGCGGTTATGGTAACTACGTAATAATTGACCACGGCAACGGCATTGAAACACTTTATGCACATATGCTCGACAACTCGCTTATGGTAAGCGCCGGTGACCACGTTACAAAGGGCTATGCAATTGGCCGTGTTGGTAATACAGGTTACTCCTTTGGTGCACACTTACACTTTGAGGTTAGGATAAATGGTACCCGTGTAAACCCTGCGTGGTACATAGGACTTGAATAATGAACGTTACGGTAATTTGTTTAGGTAAGCTTAAAGAAAGCTACTTAAGAGAGGCAATCAGTGAATATTCAAAAAGAATTTCTGCTTACGGCAAATTAAACGTTGTGGAGCTTTCTCCAGTTAAATTGCCGGAAAATCCCTCTGCTACACAAATAGATTCAGCACTCGAAAAGGAAGCAGAGGAAATAATAAGGAAAATCCCCTCAGGCTCATTTGTTATAGCTTTATGTGTTGAAGGTAAAATTAAATCGAGCGAAGAATTGGCAAGTAAATTCAACGAGCTTTCACTCTCGGGAAAAAGCAGCGTAGCTTTTATTATAGGCAGCTCCTACGGACTTGCAAAAAAGGTTAAGACGCTAAGTGATTTGCAGCTTTCGTTTTCTAAAATGACCTTTCCGCATCAGCTTATGAGGGTTATGCTGTTAGAGCAAATTTACAGAGCCTTTCAAATTAACAATAACGGTAAATACCATAAATAAGGTGGCAAGAATACGGGGTGGTATTATGATTTGCGATATGTGTCAGAACTATTGCTATGACGAGGAATTTGAAGAATATTATTGCGATATAAATCTTGATGAGGATGAGTATTTAAGATTTTTAAGCACGGTTACCGAAACAAAGTGCCCTTACTTTAAAAACGGTGACGAGTACACCATTGTAAGAAAACAAAACTGATTTACAAAAAAAATAAGCTCTATCATTTTAGTAAATGATAGAGCTTTTCTTTTTATTGTTTAGTCATCAATTCAATAATTTGTGAGTAAATCTGTACGGGATTATTTAAAAAATTATCCTTCAACAAATCTGCTTGTAATGAATCTGCTGCATAAAGCGAAAGAGTTAAAAGATTTTCACCCGAGCCGTCTATTTTAAAGGTTACGTTGTAGCCGCCCTCTGTTTTTACAGTTTCTACTCCTATTTCTCTTTCTGCCTTTGCCCTTGCAAGCATTTTTAAAGCAGCATTTACAGAGCGTTCTCTTAAAGACGGTGTAAGAGTTGTTTCAAGGGTTTCCGCATTATTTTTGCCTGCCTCTGTAGCTGTTAAACAGGTTTCCTCATGATATTCAGTTTCAACAAGCATTTTTTGATTCAACAAATCATCTATTGCTTCATTTAAATCGAAGTAATTTACAAGCCCTGTTTCCTGAAGGCAGTCACAAAGTTGCTTCCTGGTCATAGGCTCTGTTACTCTTGAAAGCATATAGCATACAAGGATTTTTATTTCCAGCATATTGCGCAAGCCACCAACAATAACATCCCCTGCAAAAGCATCAAATTCAACCATTTAAAACGCTCCCTTCTTAATAAATTTCACTTTAGTAATTTTACCACAAATCACGGTTTCAGTCAATATTTGTAAAGGTCTTAATTAGCTTTTCTCTTATTTCCCCTGCTAAATACAAAGAGCCTACAACAAACAATGCATCCTTTTTTGTAAGCTCTGCCTTGGCAATACTTATAGCCTCGGTTGCATCATTGCAGGTAATTACGTTACCGCAATATTTTTTTGCTATTTCCGCTAACACCTCTGCCTGCATTGCACGAGGGTTTTGTGGTGTTACTGCAACAAAAAGGCTTGTTTTTAGAAGCAGTGGCTTTAAAGAGCCTTCTACCTCTTTGTCGTTCATCATACCGGCAACAACTATAATTTTTTCCTTTTCATAAAAGCATTCTTCAACTGAATTATAAAATGCTTTAGCGCCATCCTCGTTGTGGCCGCCGTCAAGAATAACTAAAGGCTTTTTTGCTACAACCTCTACCCTTGCAGGTAAAACGGTGTTTTCAATACCCTCTTTAACGTTTTCGGAAGAAATGTTAAAGCCCTTGCTTTTTAAAACGCTTACCGCCTCTATTACGGTAGCCATATTCTGCACCTGATGCTTACCGCACATTTTAGTGGAATACGTTTGACCCTTGTATGTAAACCGATTACCGAAAACACTTTGGGCTGTTACCTTAATTGCTGCCACGTCAGGAATAATCAACTGATTATTCTTTTCCTTGCAAGCCTTTGTTATAACCTCAAGCGCTGCACTTGGTTGCCCGTAGGAACAAACTAAAACACCGTCATTCTTAAGTGTACCGCATTTTTCAAAGGCAATTTTTTCAATTGTATCGCCAAGAATTGCCGTATGGTCCAGAGAAAGTGACGTAATAACGTTTACAAGCGGTGTCCCTATTACGTTTGTAGCATCTAATCTGCCGCCTAAGCCTACCTCTAACACAAGCACGTCTACCTGAAGCTTACTGAAGCACAAAAAGGCTGTTGCCGTTAATGCTTCAAACTCTGTAAGCTGTACGCCTTTTTTTGCTAAATCTTCTATTTGTGGCTTTATAAGCTCTACACACTCAGTAAAAAGCTCCTCATTTATGGGGCTGCCGTTGTACTGAATTCTTTCTAAAAAGTGTGTTACGTAGGGCGAGGTATAAAGCCCCACGTTATACCCTGCAGAAATAAGCACGTTGGAAATTGCTGTTGAGGTTGAGCCCTTTCCGTTTGTGCCTGCAACGTGAACACATTTTATATTTTTATGTGGATTTCCTAAAATTTGCAACAAGGTATCCATCCTTGAAAGCCCCGGATGGATACCAAATTTTAGTAGAGAATGAATATAATCTAACGCTTCGTTAAAGGTCATTGAAGCTTAGAAAGACTTTCCTGAAGCATTTGTATTTTTGCTTTATATTTTTCCTGAGACTCACGTTGTGCTGCAACAACCTTCTCAGGCGCCTTTGCCATAAAGCCGGGGTTGTTAAGCTTGTTTTCAACAAACTCTAAATCCTTTTTAACCGCTTCTAACTCTTTATTAAGTCTTGCCTTTTCAGCCTCAAAGTCAACAAGCTCGTTAAGAGGAATATAAATTCTTGCTGCCTCTGTAATAACTGAAACCGCACCTTCAATTTCGTAGTCGTACTTTGCCTCTACCTCAATTTCAGATGCTGATGCAAGTCTTTGCATAAACTGAGCACCATTTTTAAAGTCTTCTGTGTATTTACTCTCGATATAAAGTTTTGCTTTTTTTGATGGTGGAACGTTCATTTCTGCACGACGGTTACGAATAGCCTTAATAGCCGTCATAATACGTTCCATAGCCTCAACCTCCGCTGTGAAATTGAGAGCCTCATCATATTTACACCACTCAGAAAGCATAATGGTTTCGCCCTCGTGTGGTAATGCCTGCCAGATTTCCTCTGTAATGAACGGCATGAATGGGTGAAGTAATTTAAGGGTATTTGACATAACGTAAACTAAAACTGCTTTTGCAGTCTTTTTAGCCTCAAGGTCTTCACCGTTAAGACGGATTTTTGCAATTTCAATATACCAGTCGCAGAATACGTCCCAAATAAAATCGTAAAGATTTTGAACCGCTATACCTAACTCAAAGTTGTTAAGTGAGTTAGTAACTGTTTTAACAAGGTCGTTAAAGCTGCTTAAAATCCATTTATCCTCAGTTGCTAAATTCTGCGGGATGTGTGGAGCAGGCTCTTCATCATCAAGATTCATAAGAATAACACGATTTGCATTCCAAAGCTTATTAGCAAAGTTTCTGCTTGCTTCGATTTTTTCATCTGAGAATCGCATATCGTTACCCGGGCTGTTACCTGTTGCAAGTGCAAATCTTAAAGCGTCTGCACCGAAGGTGTCAATAATCTCAAGCGGGTCAATACCGTTACCTAAGGATTTTGACATTTTTCTACCTTGTGCATCGCGAACAAGACCGTGAATAAGAACTGTATTGAACGGCGCCTTGCCTGTATATTCCAATGCTGAGAAAATCATACGGCTAACCCAGAAGCCGATAATATCGTAACCGGTAACAAGTGTATTGGTTGGGTAATAATGGCGTAAATCCTCTGTATCCTCAGGCCAGCCGAGTGTTGAGAATGGCCAAAGAGCAGAGCTGAACCAAGTATCAAGTGTATCCTCATCTTGTTTAAGATTTGTGCTGCCGCACTTTGAACATTTTTCTACTGCTTCTCTTGAAACATCCATATTACCGCAATCTTCACAGTACCATGCAGGAATTCTGTGTCCCCACCACAACTGACGTGAAATACACCAGTCACGAGTACCGCGCATCCAGTTAAGGTAGTTTTTAGTGAATCTTTCAGGAACAAAGGTGATTTCACCTTTTTCTACAGATTCAATTGCAGGCTCTGCAAGAGGTGCCATACGAACAAACCATTGCTTAGAAACCATTGGCTCAATTGTTGAGTGGCAACGGTAGCATGTACCAACCTCGTGCTTTAACGGCTCTATTTCCTTAATGTAACCGCCATTCTTTAAATCCTCAAGAATAGCCTTACGTGCCTCTAAGGTTGTCATACCGGCATATTTACCGCAGTCAAGAACCTCCGGCTCATCCGCTGCCGCTTTACCGCTTTTAATAAGCTCATCTGCAATACGCTTGTCCTCTGCACCTGTGAGGTGACCGTCGTATGTGAAGGTACGAACTACAGGTAAGTTGTTGCGTTTACCAACCTCAAAGTCATTAGGGTCGTGTGCAGGGGTAATTTTAACTACACCTGTACCCTTTGTCATATCTGCGTGTTCATCACAAACAATAGGAATTTCTTTATTTAATAAAGGAAGAATAACGTGGCAACCGTGAAGGTGCTTGTAACGCTCATCCTCTGCATTTATTGCTACTGCAGTATCTCCAAGCATTGTTTCAGGACGGGTTGTAGCAAGCTCTAACTTTTCACCTGTTTCTTTAACTGTATACAAAAGATGCCAGAAGCTACCGTCTTTTTCCTCATACTCAACCTCTGCATCAGAAATTGACGTATTACAGCAAGGGCACCAGTTAACCATACGGTTACCGCGATAGATAAGGTCTTTTTCATAAAGACGACAGAAAACCTCGTTAACCGCCTTGTTACAGCCCTCATCTAAAGTAAAGCGCTCTCTGTCCCAGTCGCAGGAAGAGCCCATTTTCTTTAACTGCTCAACAATTCTGCCGCCGTACTGTGCTTTCCAGTCCCAAGCTCTTTCAAGGAATTTTTCGCGTCCTAAATCTTCCTTAGTAATACCTTCCTTACGCATTGCTTCAACAATTTTTGCCTCTGTTGCAATAGACGCGTGGTCGGTACCCGGAAGCCATAACGTATCGTAGCCAGACATTCTTTTCCAACGAATAAGAATATCCTGCAGGGTGTTATCGAGAGCGTGTCCCATATGAAGCTGACCAGTAATATTCGGTGGCGGAATAACTATTGTATAAGTCTCGTTACCTGCTTCACGCTTTGCGTGAAAATATTTACTTTCAAGCCAAGATTTATAAATACGGTCCTCAACGTTTTTGGGGTCGTATTGCTTTGCAAGTTCTTTTTTCAAAAGAAATCCTCCTTAAGGTGGCAAGAATAATCCAAACCTGTTTTAAAAAGGCAGATGTTTTGCTCACTCTTCGTTAATATACTCGTTAATCCGAAAGGATTAACTGCGTTTTGTGCCTTGATTGACCAAAAATCCGCACTTTTTAAAATCTTCGACCTCAAGGCGAGGAGATTTCGAGGGATTTTTGCTCAATTTATTCTTGCAAGGCTATCGCCTTGCAAGAATAAATTGGGTGAAAAGTACCGAAATATACTGTTTTGAGGCAGGTTCGGATTACTCTTGTCACCTTCTGAAAATAATTGTATTTAAAATTCTCTTAATTATCCCATATTAAGCAAAAAATGTCAACTAAAAAACAATTAAATGAAAAAGAAATATTCTTAAGATAATCATAAATTACCTTGATTTTTTTAGAATTATAATATATAATAAATTTTAGTTATTAAAATGCTAAACAAAGGGGCTTTATTATGGACGGAAGAATTCCTAAAAAAAGTATTTTTCTTTTTTTCCTTTTATCAGTACTTACGCTTGGTATTTATACCATTATTTCCTGGCACAAAATAGGAAAGAACGCAAACGCTCTATGCGAGGGTGATGGTAAAAAAACAATGAAATACGGCTTTGCGTTTTTCTTAAGCGTAATCACCTTTGGTATTTACGGTATCATTTGGAAAATTCAGCTTGCACAAAGACTCAAGGTAAATGCTGAGCGTTACGAGCTTATGATTCCTGAAGGCGGACTTATTGTTGGTCTTTTCAGCACGTTAGGTCTTATTGCTCTCGGTGCAGGTCTTCCTATTTCAAGCTTTATTGTTATTAAAAACTACAATATGATTGCTGAGGCTTACAACGCATATAACGGTATTGAAGAGCCCGAAGATGAATACGTTGACCTTTTCAGTGAGACAGAAATTTTAGACTTGGATGCTGTTGAAGAAGCCGAATAAAATTACATATAAAAAACCAAATCCGACACACTGTGTCGGATTTATTTTTTTGCTCTTTTAAAAAACTAACGCCCCGACTATTGTCGGGGCGAAAAACAATTTAATCTGTTAGATTAATTCAAGAATGCACATTTCTGCTGCGTCACCGCGGCGTGCTTCTGTTTTAATGATGCGGCAATAACCGCCGTTAACATCTTTATATTTTGGAGCTACTTCGTTAAAGAGCTTTTTAACAACATCACTCTTAGTAATATAAGATGCAACCTGTCTTCTGTTATGAAGACTATCTTCCTTAGCAATAGTAATCATTTTTTCTGCCATTGCACGTACTTCTTTAGCACGTGTAACAGTAGTTGTCATCTTACCGTTTTCGATAAGAGCTGTAACCATGTTACGAAGCATAGCATTTCTATGGTCACTTGTTCTGCCAAGTTTTCTTGTTCCAGGCATCTATAACACTCCTTTGCCGAAAATATGGACTTATTCGTCCTCGTCTTTAAGAGTAAATCCGAGAGAAGCTAACTTGTGTACAACCTCATCAAGAGATTTTCTACCAAGATTTCTAACTTTCATCATATCGTCTTCTGTTTTGTTAATCAAATCTTCAACAGTGTTAATTCCTGCTCTCTTGAGACAGTTGAATGAACGAACTGAAAGGTCGAGTTCTTCAATTGTCATTTCAAGAACTTTTTCTTTACCGCTATCATCTTTAACAACCATAATTTCTGTATTTGAAACTTCATCAGAAAGGTCAACAAAGAGATTAAGATGTTCTGTAATGATTTTAGCAGCAAATGAAACAGCTTCTTTTGCAGAAATTGTACCATCTGTCCAAACTTCAATTGAAAGATTGTCATAGTCAGTAATTTGACCAACACGAGTATTGTCAACAGTATAGTTAACTTTTAATACTGGTGAATAAATTGAGTCAATAGCAATAACACCAATTTCTGGAGCGAGCAGTTGCTTGTTTCTGTCTGAAGAAACGTAACCTCTGCCTTTGTCAGCAGTAAGTTCCATAGCAACGTGAGCACCATTGTCAAGTGTAGCTATATGGTGGTCTGGGTTGAGAATTTCAACTTCAGAATCTGTTTTAATATCACCAGCAGTGATTTCACCAGAGCCGTTTGCTTCGATATACATAATCTTAGGACCGTCTCCGTGAATTTTAAGAATAACGCCCTTAAGGTTAAGAACTATTTCTGTAACGTCTTCTTTAACGTTTGGAATTGTTGAGAATTCGTGAAGAATACCATCAATTTTTAGAGATGTAATTGCATAACCCGGTAATGAAGAAAGAAGTACACGACGAAGACTGTTACCTAATGTTGTACCAAAGCCTCTTTCGAGTGGTTCAACAACGAACACGCCATGTGCTGATTCTTCCATTGAATCAGAGAACTCAATTCTGGGTTTCTCAATACCGATCATACC
>JAZOOH010000021.1:0-3729 GCA_045654905.1 Acutalibacteraceae bacterium
AACTCCTTGGCTCACAGAACGACATGGCTACGATCCGACTTAGAAATAAAAATGTGGTCTGACAACAATCCAAATCACATTCCTGTAATTATAATAGTTGAGCCAAAAAGCTTTGTTATAGAAATAAACGGAATGAAAAAATTCTCTTTAGAATATGCACAGGAACTCGACAAAATAGTAGCAGATACTTTAGGTGACTCGCTTTTGACACCAAAGGATATGTTAAGAGATTATGAATCATTCAAAGAAATGCGCGAAAATGACGATTGGATTTCTTTAAAAGAAGCACAGGGCAAAATTATAGTTTTACTCCACGATTGTGACGTTACAGAAAGCTATATAGCATTAGATGAAAGCATAAAAACACAAAAAATGTTCCCTATGCTTCGCTACGACGACAGAAACGAAAGCTACACCTCGTTCATTCTTGAGAATGATGCCTGGAGAGCTGCCGAAAGAAAGGCAGAGTCCATAGACGAGTGTAAGCTCATAGTAAGAACAAGGGCAGACAAATACCCTGATTACAGCGCTGAAAGGTACGAGGTAACAGAGGGCTGCGGCTCGCAGATTATAACAACCGATTTCCCTGAAAAGGCAGCAAAAAATACAGAGCACAGCTATTCATTTGACGGTAAAAAAATTAAAATTTTAAAATAAAGGCAGGTAATTTCTATGAAAATCACTTTTATGGGCGCGGGCAGCAGCGTGTTTGCACGAAACGTTTTAGGTGACTGTATGTGCTCTGAGGCACTCCGTGACAGTGTATTTGCTCTTTACGATATTGATGGTGAGCGTCTTGAGCAAAGCCGCACAATTTTAGAGGCTATTCGTAAAACAAAGGGTGGCTACGGAAAAATTGAGTGCTATTTAGGTGTAGAAAACAGAAAGGATGCTTTAAGAGGTGCAAACTTTGTAATTAATGCAATTCAGGTAGGTCTTTACGACCCTTGCACAATTATAGATTTTGAGGTGCCTAAAAAGTACGGACTTCGTCAGACTATTGGTGACACCTTAGGCATAGGCGGTATTATGCGCGGCCTTCGCACAATTCCTGTTATGGCAGATTTTGCGCGTGATATGGAAGAGGTTTGTCCTGATGCGTGGTTCCTTAACTATACCAACCCTATGGCTATTCTTTCAGGCTATATGCAACGCTACACAGGCGTTAAAACTATTGGTCTTTGCCACAGCGTTCAAAGCTGCTCTCTTGATTTGTTAACTCAGCTTGGCATGGAGGATAAGCTGGAGGGCAGACGCGAGCTTATTGCCGGCATTAACCACATGGGCTGGCTTTTAGAGATTAAGGATAAGGACAACAACGACCTTTACCCTGAAATTAAAAGAAGAATAGATGAAAAGCTCAACGACCCTACCTTTGATAATAAAGTTCGCTTTGATTATATTAAAAACTTTGGTTATTACTGTACTGAATCAAGTGAACATAACGCCGAGTATAATATGTTCTACATAAAGAGCAAGTACCCTGAGCTCATTGAAAAATACAATATTCCGCTCGACGAATATCCAAGAAGATGCATAGAGCAAATTGCTAACTGGAAAAAGGATTATGCCGAAATGCTTGAAAAGGGCGTAAAGGAGCATAACCGCTCACACGAGTATGCCTCTCATATTATTGAGTCGATTGTTACTAACACACCTTACGAAATAGGCGGTAACGTTTTAAATGAGGACAGACTCATAACAAACCTTCCGAAGGAGGCTTGTGTAGAGGTGCCTTGTCTTGTAAACGGAATGGGTGTAAACCCTTGCTACGTGGGCGCTTTGCCGGTTCAGTGTGCCGCTATGAATATGACAAACGTGAACGTTCAGCTTCTTACAATTGAGGCTGCAAAAACACTCAAAAAGGAGCACATTTACCAGGCTGCAATGCTTGACCCGCACACAGGCAGTGAGTTAGACATTGACACCATTAAAAAGATGGTAGACGACCTTATTGAGACACACGGAGATTACTTGCCGAAGTACAATTAAAATTGAGAATTCAGAATTGAGAATTCAGAATTTCGGAAGTCCTGCGGACTTGATTATACTTGCTTCGCGGAATTAAGAATTGAGAATTAAGAATTGTGGGACCTGCGGTCGGCATTATAAAAAATATTTGTATAATTAAAAACATCCTATCATTAAAAGCTTGTAATATGCTGAAAATGATAGGATGTATTTATTTTTATTCACTTATAATTACAATCAAACGCGAAGCGTTTCCTTAATTTTCCATTCTCAATTTTCCATTCTCAATTATTTTTGTAAATGTTTTTGCAATTGACATTTTTCACTGTTTAGTGGTAATATAAATCCGTTGAATTTTCTTACTTAATAGGAGGCAAAGGTATGGTAGTAACAAGCATTTTTTCAAAGGATTTAGTGAATTTTGAGGGGATAAATCCACGTTTTGGCAAAGCTTTTGAGTTCTTGAAAAAAGCTGTAAACGAGGATTTTGCAGACGGAAATTACGAAATTGACGGTGAAAATATTTTTGCTTTTATTTCATCCTATGAAACAAAAAAAGAGGCTGAAGCAAAGTTCGAGGCACACCGAAAATACGTTGATATACAATGCGTTATAAGCGGTAACGAGGTTATTGGCTTCGACTCGGAAAACGAAACAAGGCTTCTTGAGGATTACAAGGACGGCGGGGATATCTGCTTTTATGAGCTTAGTGAAAACTACGACTCAATTGTCCTTGGCAAGGGAGAGTTTGTAATTATTATGGCAGATGAATTGCATGCTCCTTGTATGAGTGTTAAAAACACACCTCAGGCAGTTAAAAAAATCGTTGTAAAGGTACTTGCATAACAAACAAAAAAGCACGGCAGGCAATTGTGAGCTTGCCGTGTATTTTTTTATTCCGAACGGGAACAAACCGAAACCCGAAAAGCGTTGGAAATACTTGATTTTTTCCAAAAATATTTTGCAGAGGAAAAAATCAGAAAATCTCGTAAAAAATACATCAAAAAAGGGCGAATATATTGCCCTAAAGTATTGCAAAAAAATATCCATTATGGTATTATTATAAAGAATGTAGAATTGGGTATTTATGAGTTAATCTACTGCAAAATGTTTTTGCTGAAAACGGACACCCTAAATACAAATTTTTTTGAATGCGAGAAAAAAGATGTCGAAAAAAATCATTGAAAAGCTCCCTTGCGTTAACGGCGCAGAGGAGAAAAATGCTTTGAACGACAAAAAATCAAAAAACCATAGGTTCAACATCCGTTGGCTTCTTGTCTTTTACGACGTTTGCATTTATGCTGTGGTAAGCGTGTTGCTGCTTATGGTTTACGAGGACGTTGTCGTTTCAACAATAAGCAATAACCTTTACATTTCAACAATCGGCTTTGTGGCAATTTTCAGTATGCGCTTTGCTTTTGACATTTACAGGCAAATCTGGCGCTACGGCGGAATTCAGAGCTACATTAAGCTTTTAATTTGCGACGGCTGTGGCTTTTTGCTCTTCCTTGCAATTGAGCTTATATTACCGGTTGAAAAAATATTGATTGTTAAAATCCTTGCTATTTCCTGCATAAATCTTCTTGCTGCGCTCGCAATAAGAATGATTTACCGTTACGCATACAAGTGCGGTAACCAGAACAGCATTGTCGGAAGAGTGCTTTTCTGGGTTCTTCGCTTTTTTGGCGGTAAGTCGTTAGATATACAAGCTAAGCAAGACGTTCACCTCATAAAAATTGCAATTGTCGGCGCAGGCAG
>JAZOOH010000022.1:0-2501 GCA_045654905.1 Acutalibacteraceae bacterium
AAATATGCTTCGTCCTTGTCCTGTTATGGACCAGCCTGGTGCTCTTAAGAGAATGGTTGAGGTTTCTGGTGCAAAATCAACTGACCTTAACTGTCCAGAACCAGTAGAAGATTTATTCAACAAAATTGTTGACGTTTCTGCAAAATGGAAGGAAACAGCCGACAGAATGGAAAAAGAACACGGCTTTATTAACTTCCGCCTCAGAAGTATTAGTATTTACGACGAAGCAGAAGGCAAGCACGTAAAAGACTACAAGGATTTTGAATAATAATAAAAGGCATCGGGTATACTCGATGCCTTTTTAAGTAAAGGATGACTTTTTTTGAATAAAAATTTAGAAAGAGCAAAAAACCCCGAAGCTGCAGGAATCTCCTCAAGGGTTATTAAAGCAATGCTTGACGAAATGCAAAAGGAGGATTGTGAGCTACACAGTCTTATGATTTTGCGTCACGGCAAGGTTGCCGTAGAAACCTGGCAGGCACCGCTTAAAGCAAGTGACCCACACATGGTTTACTCTGTAAGCAAAAGTTTTTTAGCAACTGCTTTCGGTTTCGCTTTAGATGAAGGTCTTTTGACAAAAGAAACTAAATTTCTTGATATATTCCCCGATTACAAGCCTAAAAAGCAAGATAAATACTTAGAAAAACTTACCATAGCTCACCTTGTTTCTATGACAAGTGGTAAAGCGGCATCTGTAAAGGGAAGAACAGAAAAAGACTGGATAAAACTCTTTTTAAAAGCAAAATGGGCATTTGAGCCGGGTACAGACTGGCGCTATATAAACGATAACTTCTACGTTGCTGCAGCGGCTATTACGAGAGTTGCAAAAATGTCTGTTACAGAATATCTTACTCCACGGCTTTTCGAGCCACTCGGAATAGACGTGCCCGTGTGGGAAAAATCACCTACCGGAATTGAAGCAGGTGGCTGGGGACTTTTCTTAAAAACAGAAGATATTGCAAAGCTCATTCTCTGCTATATGAATGGCGGCAAATATAACGGTGAACAGGTAATTCCCGAATGGTGGACAAAAGACGCTACAAGTTACCATAACGATAACTCCGGTTCACAGGCAAAACCAGATTGCAAAGCAGGTTATGGCTATGGTTTCTGGAGATGTGCCGGAATGGAAAACACATACCGTTGTGAAGGACTTTATTCACAATACGCAATTGCAATACCTGATTATGATGCTTGTGTAATTACAACAAGTACAAACTCAAATCTTCAACAGACACTTGATATTATATGGAAATATATAAAAGATGCTTTTATTGAAGAAATTGACACAGAAGATAGCGTTAAATGTGAATTAGCACCGGAAAAACCACCTATTGTTACTGAAAGAAGTTCTTTAGAAAAAGAAATTGAGGGCAAGGTTTATTCTTTAAGAAAACCGATTTTTGTAAACAAGGCTGCTCACCTTCCTGTAAGTGCGTTACCTATGCCTGTTGTTTATTATCTTGAAAATCCAGGCGGTAATATGACGGATATATCCTTTAAATTTAACGAGTACGGTTTTCACTTCAGCTGGTCTGAGGATGGCGACGAGAAAAACACCATTCCCGTTGGTATGAACGGAACCCCTTTAAATGGTGAAATCCAATTGAGTGGTCTTACCTACAAGGTTATTTCTGACGCACACTGGGAGGACAAAAACACTCTTACTGTTACAATAAGAGCACTTTCTGCAGTTGCAAAAAGAATTCTCACGTTTAAATTTGACGGTGACAAAATTGCTATGTACCCCGACGTTTACCCGGGTCTTGAAAAGAAAGCAAGGGTTTTAGGTGATGCGTTAAAGAACGTGTTAAAGGGCGCTTATTTCCACGCCTGGATTGACTTTTTAGTGCCGAGAATGAAAAAGATTTTATTCCCGAAGCACACAGGGCACGTTAAATAACGGATGCATAACACAGAGTGTAAAGTGATGATTTGAGGGTCTGCGACACAATTATAATCAAATACGGATTAAATAAAAAACTACATTCTTTCATTAAAAAGAATGTAGTTTTTATTTATACAACTTTGATTCAGTAAAAATTCAATTTAAACTTTCATTTAACTTTTTTGTACATTTTCTTGTTACTACAAAAACAATCGCCCAGATAATTAAGTAACCTAATACAAAACAAATTGTAAAAATCATTATTGGTTTAAGTGATGATTGAAGCCATCCATTGAAAAGATAAAGAAGAATATAATCGAGGTAAAGCACTACACCGTGAATAAGTGCGGCAGAAAAAGGTGAGAGTTTATCAATAGTATAAATAACAGTAATTCCTGCGGCAATAAATGCTAAAAGAGTTGATGAAAATATTCCTGTTACAACCTCACCTACAGTAAAATTTTCTACTGCACCAACTAAACCTAATATACCATATACGATTGCTAACACGAGTGGTCCACCAAAACAAAAACTCATTCCTCGTTTTAAAAACTCAACTACATATTTTCTCATTTTATTAGCCTCCTTTTAACTTGTGGTAAACATCTTCTTG
>JAZOOH010000023.1:0-6871 GCA_045654905.1 Acutalibacteraceae bacterium
TTCCTTGCACAACCAACTGTAAAAATTGCAAATAATGCAAGCGGTATTAAGGTTTCCTGGAACAAAATTACGGGTGCAACAGGATACACAATTTACCGCTCAGAGCTTTCAAACGGTGCCTGGACATCTTGGAAGAATATGGGTACGATCAAGAAAAACTCTACTGTTTTATGGGTTGACAAATCTGTAAGTAGCGGGCAAACCTATCGCTACACAGTAAGAGCGATAAACGGTAGTACCTTAAGCACCTACAAGGCTTCAAACAGCGTTGTTTATTTAGCACAACCAAAGGTAAGCTTTGCAAACGCAGCTAACGGAATGAAGGTTTCGTGGGGTGCTGTACCGGGTGCAACGGGCTACAAGGTTTACAGCTCAACCTACAATGCATCAACTAAAAAGTGGAGCAGCTGGACAGCACGCGGCACAGTAACAGCTACCTCTTGGACAGATACGACTGCAAAGAGCGGTACGTACTACAAGTACACGGTAAAAGCAATTAACAGCTCATATACCAGCACGTTTATGGCAACAAGCGGTTTAATTCGTCTTGCTCAGCCAACTGTAAAGGTGGCTGCTGATTCAAACGGCGTAAAGGTCACCTGGAACAAAATTGCAGGTGCAAGCGGTTACAGAGTTTACAGAAAAGCAAACAATGCAGCAGGCTGGTCAACCGTTGCTACAATAAGTGCCACAAGCTACGTGGATTCATCAATTTCGGACGGTAACACCTACACCTATACTGTAAGAGCATATAAGGGCAGCGCGTGGTCCTCATATGACACAGTGGGTGTTACAATTTCAATTGACATCAAAAAACAAATTTTAAATTTAGTGAATGCCGAAAGACAAAAGGCGGGTCTTGCGCCGCTTGAGTATTATGCGCTAGGTCAAAAGGCGGCAGATATACGCGCGAAAGAAATAATAGAGAAGTTTTCTCACGAAAGACCTGACAAAACAATGTGTTTCTCGGCTTTACAAGAAAATGGCATTCATTATTATGCGGCAGGTGAAAATATTGCCTTAGGGTACTCTTCACCTGAAATAGTAATGGAAGCCTGGATGAATTCCCCCGGGCATAAAGCTAACATTCTTGACCCCGATTATACGCATTTGATAGTCGGATACGATAGTAATGCAAGGGCATGGGTACAGTTGTTTTTAGGTGACCCATATACAAATTAATTCTATATAATATTTGGTTTTTGGAGGTGTATTTGTGAAAAGAAAATTCAAGCTTGTATTCACCTTGCTTCTTGCTTTTAGTTTTATTTTTACGACACCTTCAATTGCTTTTGCGGCAGAAAAAGAGCCGTTAATAGAGGTTGAATTGGTAACAAAAGAGTTGCATAACGACATTCTTAGCAGCAGTGTGGATTTAGCTGATTATATACCTGATTTAACCGCATTCAAAAATGATGTGCTTCATCAATATATGCTTGACAAAAGCAATCTTACAGACCCCGAAGGGTATGGATATTTAGATTTAAGCAAATATAAATTGCCTGCAGAAGCTCTGCTTTACAAAGCGCTTTGTGAGTTTATATGGTACGAAAGTCCGGAGCTTTTCAGAGCAACGGGCTTTGTGGCAGACCTTGGCGGTAAAAATGAAGATATGATTATAGGGCTTAAGTGCTCCTATATTTACGAGAATCCGCAGGATTTTGTAAACGCTTACAAGGCTTCTGTGGAAAACGCTGACAAATTGCTTAAGGGTATTGAAGGTAACGCTACCTTAAGTGACCTTGAAAAAGCGTTGCTTTTGCATGATAGATTAGCCCTGTTTTGCGAGTATGACGTTGAAAATTTAGAAAATGATACGTTGGTGGAAAAGGATTTTAACATTTATGGCGCTCTTGGTGAGGGCGTTGCAGTTTGTATGGGCTATGCGTTAGCGTACGATTATTTGTTAGAAAGAGTCGGAATTAAGTCTCAGTACTGCTCCTCTGAAAAAATGGAGCACGCATGGAACGTTGTTTACATAAATAACAAGGCATACCACGTAGACGTTACTTGGGATGATACAGCAACGGGCTACGACGTAAGTGGTCAGGTTTTTCACGACAATTTTTTACGATCCACAAAGGGCATTAAAGAGACGGGGCACTCTTACGGCGTTTTTAACAGGACGGATTATATAACCACGCCTACAGACACTACGTACGACAATTATTTTTGGCAGGATTCTATAACTGCCTTTCAGTTGATTGATGACAAGCTTTATTATATAGACTCGGATTTCACCTCTGAGGATGAAACAGGTAAAACAGGAAAGCTTGTTGAGCTTGATGACGTAAACGATTCTGCTCCTACCGTTTTAAAGACGGTTACGGGTGAGTGGAGAAACGTTGAAGAGGGTGGCGTGTGGAAATATAATTTTTCAAAGCTTGCGGCAGGTAACGGCACGCTTTACTATTCAACGAACAATTCCGTTGTCTCTATTAACCCTCAAACTAAAGTAGAGTTAGTTATAATTTCACCTGAAAAAAGTTTGGAATTAACGGGTGGTAATGGTAATTACGGAGTTTACGGTCTTAGCTTTAAAGACTGCTCTTTAGGTGTTGAATATTCAACCACGCCGAAATTTACGGCGAAAACTAAAAAAGAAAAAACGTACTCAACTGCAATTCACCAAAAGGGTGAGGAGTGGACTTGCGTTACCTCTCCTACAGAAGAAAAAGCGGGAAAAGAGCTTCTTACTTGTGTTAATTGTGACTACGTTTTTGAAGAAAAACAGGTTGCTCCATTAGGCAACAAACACAATTGGGGCGAGTGGTATTATGCCGACGGCAATAAGCCGACCTGTGAGGACGGCGCGGTAAGAATTAAAGCTTGTAAGGATAGCACTTGTTCTGCTTACAAGTGGGAAAATGTGAGCGCTACGGGTCACAAGGCTAGTGAGTGGAAAATAAAATATAGCGCAACACAAGAAAGTAACGGATACAAATATAAAGAATGCACGGTTTGCAAAAAAGTGCTTGAGGGTAAAAGGTTAAAGTATGTAAGTGCTCTTGCAACGCCTGCGGTAAGCGCGGCAAATACCTCAGGCGGAATAAAGGTAACCTGGAACGAGGTTGAAAACGCGGAAGGGTATACGCTTTATAGACGTGTTTATAATGAAAGCACAAAAAAATACTCCGGTTGGACAGCTCTTAAAACGAGTTATATGAGCACGAGCTATATAGATAAAAAAGTTGAATTCGGCGTAATTTACAGCTACACGGTACGTGCTGTAAGCGGTAGCGTAAGAAGTAATTACACCGCCGCAACAGGTGTAAGATATAACGTTACACCAACCATAACGCTTTTAACCGTAAGCAACGGCGTTAAGGTGACCTGGACAAAGGTTGAAAATGCGAGCGGCTATACGGTTTATAGCGCAAGCTACAACGCAAAAACTAAAAAGTGGAGCGGTTGGACTAACCGCGGTACGGTATCGGCAAGTAAAACAAGTTGGACTGACACAAAGGTTAAAAGCGGTACTTACTACAAATATACCGTAAGGGCTTGTAAGGGCAGCTTTAAAGGCTCTTACAAGGCGAGCGAGAAAATATGGTACCTTAGCCAACCGACCGTAACGGTAAAAGCAGTTTCAAACGGTGTTAACGTAAAATGGACTCAATGCTCGGGTGAAAAAGGTTACACGGTTTATCGTGCGGAATACAACACGGCTACAAAAAAGTGGTCCGGTTGGAAGAATATGGGTAATGTTGGAAAAGACAAGGTTTCATGGACCGACAAATCTGCTAAAAAAGGTGTTTATTATAAATATACCGTGCGTGCAGTAAACGGAGATTACAAAAGTGCCTTTAAAGCAAGCGGTTCGGTGAAAAGGTAAAGGTTAATTTGATTTATAAATAAACAAAAATAAAAAAGGTTCTGTCATTTAAAGCTTTTCGTAAAATGATAGAACCTTTTTATATATACTGCCAACTAAGTTGTAATGCCTGATTTTAAAAATAAATTTTCCGCTGCCGCTTGCGACGGTCACTCTTCTTTTCAAAGGTGGGTTAAGCTGCAAGCTTTGCGCATTCGAGCTCGGTGCTTTGCTCCTGGAAAAAAGATAAAAAAACAACCACCCTATTGGGTGGTTGCTTTTGTTTGTGTCGGCATCGCCCTATCTTCCCGAGCAGCTTCCCGCTAAGTATTTTCGGCACTGTTGAGCTTAACTACCGTGTTCGGAATGGGAACGGGTGGACCCTCAACGCCATCAACACCGACTACGGAGAACCTTGAATCCTCCGAAACAGTGCTTGTATTATAACACACTGAAAATAAAAGTCAATACTTTTTCCGAAAAATTTTAAAATTTTTTTCTTGTAATATAAAAAATGTGATTTTAGTTAAAAAACCAGGTTTTTTTCATTAAAAGATGTTGATTATTTACAAAAAATGTTGCATAATAGTATTTGTGGAAGTTTTCAAATATTCTTATACTTGGAGAGATAGTTATGGAAAAGAAATACGCCATTGCTTATGATATTGGTACAACGGGTGTTAAGACTTGTATTTTTGAGTTAGCAGAAAATTTAAAGCTTGTTGCGGCTGCTTCCGAGGGGTATAAGCTTTACGTTTTTCCTGATGGCGGTGCAGAGCAGGACCCAAACGAGTGGTGGTCTGCATTATGTAATACAACAAAAAAGGTGCTTGAAAAAAGCGGACTTGATACAGCAAGCATTGTAGGTATTTCTTTTTGCTCACAAATGCAGGGAGTTGTGCTTGTAGATAAGGACGGTCTTCCCGTAAGGCGTGCTATGAGCTACATGGACCAAAGAGCACGCGAGGAATTAAAGGAGGGTATTGCACACGGCTTTAAAATTGCGGGTGCAAACGTGCCTAAGCTTTTAGTTTCACTTAAAATTACAGGAGCTGTTGCCGCATCTGTTAAGGACCCTGTCTGGAAATATAAATGGGTTGAAAAGCACGAGCCCGAAAACTTTAAAAGAGTACATAAATGGTTGGACGTTAAAGAATATTTTATTGCGCGTATGACCGGTGAATTTTGCATGACACACGACTCTGCCTTTGCAACAGAGCTTTACGACATAAAGAAAAAGTGCTTCAGCAAAACAATGTGCAAAATGTTAAGCGTTAATTTTGACCATTTACCTGAAATTAAGCGTTCAAGTGAAAAAATCGGTGAATTAACAAAAAAGGCGGCAGAAGAATTAGGTCTTAAAGAGGGTACGGCAGTTTTCGGTGGCGGCGGTGACGCATCACTCATAGGCGTTGGGGCAGGCTCCGTGGCTTTAGGTGATACTCACGTTTACAGCGGTACATCAGGCTGGGTTTCAACAGTTGTTCCGAAAAGTATTGTTGATGCATCTGCTATGATTGCAGCGGTAGTCGGCGCAGAAGAGGGTAAATACAATTACTTTGCAGAGCTTGAAACTGCAGGTAAGTGCCTTGAGTGGGTAAAGGACCACTTGGCTCTTGACGAAATAGATATTTATTTAGAAAAGAAAAATATAACGGACAGCTATGAGAAAAAGTATACAAGCCTTTACGATTATATGACAGAGGTTGTTTCTGAGATTCCTGCCGGCTCTAACGGTGTTATTTTTACACCTTGGCTTCACGGTAACCGTTGTCCCTTTGAGGACCCTAACGCTCGCGGAATGTTCTTTAACTTAAGCCTTGAAACAGGCAAAAGAGAGATGATTCGAGCTGTTTTAGAGGGCGTTTGCTACCACTTAAGATGGTTTATTGAAACCGAGGAGAAAAAGATTAAGACATCTGAAAATATCCGCTTTGTGGGTGGCGGAGCACTTTCCGATTTAACCTGCCAGATTCTTGCAGACTGTACCGGTAAAACTGTTGAAACAGTATGCGAGCCTCAAAACGTTGGTGCAATGGGTGCTACCGTGCTTGTTGCAGTAGGTCTTGGTCTTTGCAGCTCTATTGAGGATGCAAAGAAAATGATTCCTGTAAGTAAGAGCTTTGCTCCGGATATGGAAAAAAAGAAAATCTACGACAAGTACTACGAGGTATACAAGAATTTACACGCAGCAAACAAAAAGAATTTTGAAAAGCTGAATGGGTAAATTTTGTCTCAACTTGAAAATTTTGTATTGAAAAAGCAGTTCTTTTCTGCTACAATAGAAATAAGGTTATTTTAAAGCATATAATATATTTAATATAAATTGTGGTGTGTGAAAAAAGTAGGAGGGTGATGTAATGAATATTGCATTAATGGCACACGATTCAAAAAAAGAGCTTATGACACAGTTTTGCATTGCTTATTGTGGTGTTTTAAGCAAGCATCAGCTCTGCGCAACAGGTACAACAGGTAAATTAGTTTCAGAGGCTACCGGCCTTGAAATTGAAAAATATTTAAGCGGCGCACAGGGTGGCGACCAACAAATCGGCTCAAGAATTGCTTGTGATGAAATTGACGTGCTTCTGTTATTCAGAGACCCTATTTCTCCAAACCCGGGTGAGCCAAGTGAAAATAATATTTTAAGACTTTGTGACGTACATAACATTCCTGTTGCAACAAATATTGCGACTGCAGAAGCACTTATTCACAGTCTTGAACGTGGCGACCTTGACTGGCGTGATATTGTTAATCCGAAAGCAAGATAATTAAGAGTTAATCGAAATCGGGTGCATTTTTCTGCTCCCGATTTTTCTGTTGATATATTAAATAAATTTAAGGTAGGAAATAAAATAATGGCATTCAGCGTAAAAGCGATTAAAGGTACAAACGACGTTTTACCTAACGAATCACACAAATATCAATATGTAGAACAAGCGGCTCTCGATACAGCAAAAAGCTTTGGCTTTTTAGAGATGCGCACACCTGTTTTTGAATACACAGAGCTTTTTGGTCGTTCAGTTGGTGAAACTACTGACGTTGTTCAGAAAGAAATGT
>JAZOOH010000024.1:0-64946 GCA_045654905.1 Acutalibacteraceae bacterium
CCGACCTCAAGGCGAGGAGATTTCGAGGGATTTTTGCTCAATTTAGGTGCAGTAAGGCTGTCGCCTTACAAGAATAAATTGGGTGAAAAGCACCGAAATATGCCGGTTTGAGGCAAGTTCGGATTATTCTTGTCACCTTAAACAAAAAGCTCTATCACTTTAACTCTTGTAAGAGCTTAATTGATAGAGCCTTATTTTTTGTGCCTTCTGCACTTATCCTGCAGAGCTGTAAGCCACACCGTTTTTCATGGTAATGCCCCTTGCATCCATCATTTCAGTAACGGTAACTATTTGATAGCCGTTTTTAACAAGCCACGGAACAATAGTCTCTGTAGCTGATGCGGTTGAATCGTACAAGTCGTGCATTAAAACAATGGAGCCGTCGTAAACGTTGTTTTTAATATTTGATACAATGCTTGAAGCGTTTCTGCTTTCCCAGTCACGTGTGTCAACAGACCACATAATAATTGGTGCGTTAACGTTATTTCTTACCGTGTCCGTTTTATAGGAGCCGCCCGGCGGACGCATTATTACAGGTCTTTCTCCGGTTATAGCCTCCACCTTATTCGCGGTTTTATCAAGCTCGTTTCTTACCTCGCTTGCAGAAATTGCCGTAAGCGTTTTGTGGTTGTAGGAATGGTTACCGATTTCACAGTTAAGGCTGTGAATTCTTTGTATTTGCGATTTGTAGCTGTCCACCCTTGAGCCTACCACAAAGAAGGTTGCTCTTGCATTATGCTTTTCAAGCGTGTTAAGAACTCTTGTCGTTGCACTGCTTGACGGACCGTCGTCGTATGTAAGCGCAACCATTGGCTTATTCGGGTCTATTGCTCTTGCGCATTTCATATTTGAATTACCACTCACAATTCCGTAATAAGAGGTTGCTCTTATAATGTAGGAATACTGATTACCGACCTTTATTGCCGTATCTGTATACGAGCGCACGTCAGCATTGACTGTTTTTATTGCCTGGAAATTCCCATTGTTAACCTTTTTATAAATCGTGTAGGTTTGTGCACCACCGACTGTTGCCCATTCCACTACGATTTTTTCTCCCTTGAAGCACCTTGCCGAGGTAATTTTCGGTGAGGTGAAATAGGTACCTGTAATTCCCTTTGTATCGTGTGTGCTTTTGGAGTTTTTGTACCAGGCAATTACGGTGTAGTTATACGCAACACCTGAAGCCACGTTTTTATCCGTAAATGAAAGTGTAGTGGCATTTTTTGTTGTATGTACGCGCTTCCACTCTCCGTTATCTACTCTGCGGTGAACAGAATAATAATCTGCTTTTGCAACCTTATTCCAGGAAACCGTAAGCCCCGAGGTGCTTGCCGTAACCGTTCTGAGTCTTGGGTAATCCACCCTGTAGCACACGTTGTTTTTTGTGTAGCCGCTCGTTGTGCTACCCGAAAACGCCTTTACGGCGTAGGTATATTTTGTACCGAAGCCTACGCTTGTATCAGTATAATAATTTTTACCCGAAACGTCGGCAAGCCTTACCCAGCTGCCGTTGTTCACTCTGTGGTAAACTCTGTATTTTTTCGCACCGCTTACGTTACCCCAAGTAATTTTAATACCCTGCGTGGTGTTTTTTACAGAAGTAATTTTTGGTGCACTTAAATATAATATGCTTTTATCTGCCTCAAAGCCGCTTGTATAATTACCCTCTGCGGCAATAACACAGTAATTTGCTTCTTTTCCGCTTTTTGCATCAACGTCTGTAAAGCTGAGTACGTTTGCCTTTACAGTTTTAATTTTTGTCCAGCTGCTTTGGGTTGGCAGCTTTCTGTAAACCCTGTAAACAGTCGCTCTCGGATTTTTGGTCCACTCTATGCTAACGCCGCCTACTACGTTTGTTAACGTTACAACGGGAGCTGTTAAATGGTGTACGCTTACGCCGTTTTTATCATAACCGCTAAGCTCGTTTTTAAATGCTGCTCGTACCGTGTAAATATAATCTGCTCCGTTTTTCGCCGTAGCGTCTACGTAGCTTTTTGTTCTTTCACCCTCGGCAAAGCCGATTCTCGACCAGCCGCTTTTCGGAGTTTTTCGGTAAATATTATAGCCCGCGGCATTTTCGGTAGGCTTCCAGGTAACCCTTACACCGTCAGCAGAATTCTTTGCAGAAACGAGCTCGGGTGTAGTTAATAAAACCTTAAAGGTAAAGCCGTTTTCATTTGCATATTTCTGTGCCTCGGAATTACCTCTGCCCCATATTACAAAGCCTTCCTTTTTTACTGCCTCGCCATCCTCAGAAAGCACGTAGCCTAAAGCTCGCTCTCCAATATTAACAACGGTTTTAGGTACAACAACCTCCGTAACGTCGGGGCAATTTATAAATGCCTCCTCAAGAATACCCGTAACCATTTTACCCTCGTATTCTTCAGGAATTTGCACCTTACCCTTTGCATTTTCATCATAAACCTTAAGGGAACAAATAACACCGTTTTTATGTACCTCATACTTGGTTTGCTTAGTAAACCCTGCAAAGGAAACAATTGTTGTGCACAATGCTATAAGGCACAAAAAAACTATCCCCAACGTTATTTTCTTCTTCATTTTCAACATCTTCTCTCACAAGTACTGTTAACACAGTACGACATTTTTCGACAATATTTATTATATACCACTTTTTTTCGCAATTCAATGGTAATAACAATATTGTAAATTTTTATTTTTATTTATACACTTTAATTGTAAAAGTAAAATATTTGTGGTAGAATATTATATAATTGTAATCAGTTGAAATGCAGCTGCGTTTCGTAAAAGCCGATTTTATCGACTTTTTAGCAAAATTGTTTTTCATAAACACAATTTTGCATTACGGTCATTGAAAGGACCGTGGTCGAATTCTCAAAGGAAATTTAATATTTAAAATATAGCTTGGGTGGTAATTATGACTAAAACAATTATGAAAAAATATGCACACCTCATTGCAAGAGTAGGTGCTAACATAAAAAAAGGTCAGCCTGTAAGAATTATTGCAGAGGCAGACCAATTTGAATTTGTAAATTTACTTGTAACAGAGTGCTATAAGCTTGGTGCTTCAAGGGTAGAGGTTGACTGGACCTACCAGCCAATAACAAAAACAGACTACAAATACAGAACTTTAAAATCTCTTTCGGAGGTACCACTCTGGAAGGAAGAAAGGCTCAAGCTTATGGTTGAGGAAATTCCTTGCAGAATTTACATTGAAAGTGATGACCCCGACGGTCTTAAGGGTGTAAACCGTGAAAAAATGCAAAAGTCTCAAATGGCAAGATATAAGGTAACAAAAAAGTACAGCGACGCGCTCGAAAATAAGGACCAATGGACTATTGCCGCGGTGCCATCCTACGCGTGGGCTAAAAAGGTTTTTCCAAATGACACAAAAAGAAACGCCTACAACAAGCTGTGGGAAGCAATTTTAGAAACCGTTTACGTAACTAAGGACAACGACCCTGTAAAGGAATGGGAAAACCACAACAAGCGCTTAAAAGAAAAAACAAAGTGGTTAAACGAGAAAAAGTTTGACTATTTAGAATACAAAAGCTCAAACGGCACAAATTTCAGAGCAGATTTAATTCCCGAGGCACACTGGTGCGGCGGCGGTGAGGAAACCCTTTCGGGAAATTTCTTTAACCCTAACCTGCCTACGCAAGAGGTTTTCACCTCCCCTAAAAAAGGCTTTGCAGAGGGCACGCTTGTTTCAACAAAGCCACTTTCTTACCAGGGTCAGCTTATTGAAGATTTTAAAATTACCTTTAAAAACGGCAAGGCTGTTTCCTGGGAGGCAAGGGAAAACAAAGATTTGTTAGACAAAATGCTTTCTATGGATGAGGGTGCACCTTACCTTGGTGAATTGGCGCTTATTCCGCAGGACAGTCCTATTGCAAACACAGGCATTCTTTTTTACAACACGCTTTTTGATGAAAATGCAAGCTGCCACGTTGCTTTGGGCAGGGGCTTTTGCGATACTATTGACGATTTTCAAAGCAAAACGCTTGAAGAATGTCAGGCGCTCGGCGTTAACGACAGTATGATTCACGTTGACTTTATGATTGGTGCAGACGACCTTACTGTTACAGGCTACAAGGATGGTAAAGCATATCCTGTTTTTGTAAACGGTAACTGGGCATTTTAATAATTTCAGAAAAACTTATATTTACGGGTGATATTTATGGCAATGGGTAAACCAAACAAATGGAAAACAGATAACTTCTTAAGAGGCGAAAAGGAGCCTTTAAAATTCTCCGAGGACGGAAAATTCAGAATTTTACACCTTACGGATATACACGAGGTTATGCCTGAAATGGATGATGACGATAACCGTGAAATCCCTGAAAGCAGAGACAAGGAAACGCTTAACGTTATTGAAAAATGTCTTGAGGAAGCAAAGCCCGATTTAGTTGTTTTCGGCGGTGACAACGTAAGCGGCTACTGGGAAGAATTCAACTACGATTTAATTCACAAAACCATTACCAAAATCGTAGAGCCTATAAAAAGAAGAAATATTCCTCTTGCTCTTGTTTTCGGTAACCATGACGGTGAGGTTGGTTTTTATACCGATATTCAAATGATTATGTACAGCGACTACGACAATTGCCGCTCCACACTTAATGATGCAGACGTTTTCGGTTGCGGTAACTGCAATTTAACCATTAAAAGCTCCGACGGAAAAAGAAACGCTTTTTCCATTTGGCTTATGGACTCAAACGATTATATGACTCTGCCTGACGGTGACTCCGGCTACGCTTACGTTCACGACGACCAAATTGCATGGTACGAAAAAAGAAGCGCCGAATTAACGGCAGAAAACGGAGGCAAGCCGGTTCCTGCAATTCTCTTCCAGCACATTCCCGTGCAGCAGGAAATTTTTGAGCTGCAGGAGGTTACAAAAGCCGGTGAAAACGTTGTTGAAAAGGATGGCAAATACTACTCCTTCGGCAGCAAATTAATCTCAGGCAGATTAAGAGAATACCCCTGCCCGCCTTATATGAAAAAGGATTTTACAAACCAACTGAAAAGCTGGAAAAAAATGGGTGACGTAAAGGCTGCCTTTTTCGGTCACGACCACGTAAACGATTTCCATATTAAGGTTGACGGTATAAGTCTTTACCAGACAATCGGATGCGGCTATTTTACATACGGAAAAGAGCGCGGCGGCAGACTTATAATTCTTGATGAAAACAATCCCGAAAGCATTGAAACAAAAACCATAGAGGTAGAAAGAATTACAGAAACGGAGATTTAATTTTATGACGGAAAATAAAGACGTGGCTATCATTTTAAACAAATATGATGAGCTTTTAGATAAAAAACTCCTTGAAGAAGCAGGCGCTTTTTTAGAGGATGAAATAAAAAAAGCAAAGGAGCTTGGCGACTCCTTTACGGAAATGACGCTTCATAACGAGGTTGTTTCCTACCACAGAAGAACGGGTGAGCAGGCAAGGGCTGTTGCCGCTATTAACGAGATTCTTGAGCTTATACAAAAATTCGAGCTTTCAAGTACCGTGCTCGGCGCAAATATGTACTTAAACTGTGCTACAACACTCAACTTTTTCAAAAGAACAGCAGACTCTCTTCCTCTTTTTGAAAGAGCGTTTGAAGCGTATATAAATACAATTCCTGAAAACGATTACCGCTTTGCAGGCTTTTACAACAACTATGCGCTTGCCTTGTACGACACAGAAAATTACACTGAAGCGTTAAGATATTTCAGGAAGGCGTTAAATATACTTTCTCTTTACAAGGGCAACGACTCAGAAATGGCTGTTACCTTCTGCAACCTTGCACACCTTTTTGAAAAAACAAATGACACAGAAATGCTCGAAAGCTGTATAAATTCTGCTTTTTATTCCTTAAAGGATTACGACGGTGAAAGAGATAATAATTTCAACTTACATTGCGAAAAATGTCTTGAAGCCTTCAGATATTTCAAAAAGCAGGATTACGCTAAGGAAATTGAAGAGCTTTTGAAAAAATAATATATAGTATTATATTGACATTAAAATGCTTTTTGGCTAAAATTATTTAATAAACAAAACGAGTGATAGTATGGGAAACATTGCAATTTACGGCGGCTCCTTTGACCCGCCACACAAAGGCCACGCGCTTTTAGCGGAAAATTTAGCAAAAGAAATTAACGCCGACAAGGTGATTATTATTCCTGCCTACTCTTCCCCTTTTAAAGAGGGAACTATTGCAAACGGGCCGGACAGACTTGCTATGTGCCGTTACACCTTTACCTCGCCCGTTTTTGAAATATCATCAATAGAAATTAACCGCGAGGGCAAAAGCTACACGGTTGACACCTTAAAGGATATTAAAAAATACTACCCTAATGACAAGCTGTTTTTGTTTATGGGTGACGATATGTTTCTTTCACTGGGCAACTGGTACAAATACAAGGAGCTGCTTTCCTTCTGCACAATAGTTACCGCTGCAAGAACTGAGGATTTAAGGCACCTGAGTCAAATGAAGGCTTACGCCATAACCACTCTCGGCTTAAATGAAGGAGATTATATAATATCTCAGGAAAAGCCTATTGAGGTGAGCTCCACGCTTTTAAGAACTATGCTGAAAAATAGGTTGGATACAAGTAAATACCTTACCTATGACGTTATAAAATACATCAACAAAAGGGGGCTTTATTTATGAAAACCGATTCCGAATGCATTGAAATCATAAAGAGCAGACTTAAAGAGCAGCGCTTTATACATTCATTAAACGTTGCAGACTGTGCAAGGGAGCTTGCGTTAAAATACGGTGCAGACCCCGACAAGGCGTACACCGCAGGCATTCTTCACGACTCCTGCAAAAACCTGGAGCCCTCGGTACAATTGCAATATCTGCTTGAAAACAACGTTACACTTTCTGAATATGAGTTAGCAGCACCCAAGCTTTTCCACGCAATTTGCGGCAGGACTTTTGCCGAAAAAGAAATTGGCTGTGATGATGAAGAAATTTTAAACGCTATTCGCTACCACACCACAGGACGAAGCAATATGACTCTTTTAGAAAAAATTGTTTTTATTGCCGATTTCATTGGCAAGGAGCGTAATTACGACGGTGTAGAAATTATGCGCGAAAAGGCATTCCGCTCACTTGATGAAGCAATAGTCGAGGGTCTGAGCTTTACTATAATAGATTTAATAAAGCATGAGCGCTTAGTTCACCCCGACACCATGGGAGCATATAACGCTGCACTTGTTAATATGAAAAACGAAAATGGGGAGAAGTTAATATGAGCTTAGATTTAACTAAAAAAATCGTTAAGACACTTGACGATAAATTAGCAAGAGATATAGAGGTTATCAAAACAGAAGAGGTTACCATTGTTGCCGATTATTTTATTATTGCAACTGCTAACTCTAACACACACGTAAAAGCACTCGCGGACGAGGTTGAATACCGCCTTGAGCAGGAAAACATTCACCCCGACCACGTAGAAGGTAGAGCAACAGGCTGGGTGCTTATGCAGTACGGCGGTGTTGTTGTGCATATATTCCTTGAGGATTCAAGACAGTACTACAACCTTGAAAGACTTTGGGATGATGCAGCTAAATTAGACGTTTCTCAATTTATTGATTGATAGACTTGTACAACGAAAGGAAATGATAAAAATGAAGTACGATTTTTCCGCTATTGAGCAAAAATGGCAGAAAAAATGGGAAGAGGCTGGGGTTTTCCACGCAGAGGACGGAAGCAGTAAGCCTAAGTTTTATGCTCTTGTAGAGTTCCCTTACCCAAGCGGCGCAGGTATGCACGTTGGCCACATTAAAGCATATTCCGGTCTTGAGGTTGTTTCAAGAAAAAGAAGAATGCAGGGCTACAACGTTTTATTCCCTATTGGCTTTGACGCTTATGGTCTCCCTACTGAAAACTATGCTATTAAAACCGGTATCCACCCAAGAAAGGTTACCGATATGAACATAGAAAAATTCTCAAGCCAGTTAAAAAGAGTAGGCTTCTCCTTCGACTGGAACAGAGTTGTTGATACCACTCAGGAGGACTACTACAAGTGGACTCAGTGGATATTCCTTAAAATGTTTGAAAAGGGTCTTGTTTTCCGTGACAAAACTCTTGTTAACTACTGCCCTTCCTGTAAGGTTGTTCTTTCAAACGAGGACTCCCAGGGCGGTAAGTGTGACATTTGCCACAGCGACATTATTCAAAAATCAAAGGACGTGTGGTACTTAAGAATTACCGAATATGCAGACAAGCTTTTAGAGGGTCTTGACGGTGTAGATTACCTTCCTAACATTAAGCTTCAGCAGGTTAACTGGATTGGTAAATCCACAGGTGCTTTCGTTAACTTCTCAATTAAGGATACAGATGAAAAATTAGAAATTTACACAACCCGTCCGGATACACTTTTCGGTGTTACATTTATGGTTATGGCACCGGAGCATCCGCTTATTGACAAGTATGCTGAAAAAATCGGCAATATGGATGAGGTTATTGCTTACAGAGCAGAGTGTGCAAAGAAAACCGAATTTGAAAGAACTCAGCTTGTTAAAGATAAAACCGGCGTACGCCTTTCAGGCTTTTCTGCAATTAACCCTGTTAATAATAAAGAGATTCCTATTTACATATCCGACTACGTTATGATGGGCTACGGTACAGGCGCTATTATGGCAGTACCCGCACACGACGAGCGCGACTACGACTTTGCTAAAAAATTCGGCATAGATATTATTGAGGTTATTAAGGGCGGCAACATAGCAGAAGCTGCTTACACCGGCGACGGTGATATGGTTAACTCCGACTTCCTTAACGGCTTCACAAACAAAAAGGACTCCATAGCAAAAATGCTTGAGTTCTTAGAGGCTAAGGGAATAGGCAAAAAGGGTGTTCAGTACAAAATGAAGGACTGGGCATTCAACAGACAGCGCTACTGGGGTGAGCCGATTCCGATTGTTCACTGTGAAAAATGCGGTATTGTTCCCGTTCCTTACGAGGAGCTTCCGTTAAGATTACCTGAAATTGACAACTTCCAGCCGGGCTCTGACGGTGAAAGCCCGCTTGCAGAAATTGAAGAATACGTAAATTGCAATTGTCCTAAGTGCGGCGGTAAAGCAAAACGCGAAACCGACACAATGCCACAGTGGGCAGGCTCTTCATGGTATTTCTTAAGATACATTGACCCTAAAAACACCGAGGCACTTGCAAGTGAAGAAAAGCTTAAATACTGGGGTCAGGTTGACTGGTACAACGGCGGTATGGAGCACGTTACCCGTCACTTAATCTACTCTCGTTTCTGGCACAAATTCCTTTATGATTTAGGCGTTGTTCCGACAGCAGAGCCTTACGCAAAGAGAACAGCTCAAGGTCTTATTTTAGGCCCTGACGGTGAAAAAATGAGTAAGTCTAAGGGTAACGTTGTTGACCCTAACGAGGTTGTTGACCAATTCGGTGCAGACGTGCTTCGTTCTTACGTACTCTTTATGGGTGACTACGAAAAGGCTGCTCCTTGGTCTGAAACAAGCGTTAAGGGCTGTAAGCGTTTTGTAGACAGAATCTGGAATCTTCAGGAAATTGTTGCGGACGGCGACGACTATTCAAAGGAATTAGAGGTATCCTTCCACAAGACAATTAAAAAGGTTTCTGACGATATTGAAAACATGAAGTACAACACCGCAATTGCTTCACTTATGTCTCTTCTTAACGAAATTTACGACAAGGGCTCCATTACAAAGGGTGAGTTAAGGACCTTCCTTATTTTAGTAAACCCATTTGTGCCTCACGTTTCCGAAGAGCTTTGGGAGGTTATGGGCTTCGGCGGAATGTTAGCTGTTACTCCTTGGGTTTCTTATGACGAGGCAAAAACAGTTGACTCTACCATTGAGGTGCCTGTACAAATTTGCGGTAAGCTCCGTGCAACAGTTACAATTGCAAAGGATGCTGACTCTGCAACAGCTATTGCAGCTGCTAAGGCAGACGAAAAGGTTCAGGAAATGTTAGACGGAAAGCAAATTATTAAAGAAATCTACGTTCCGGGCAAAATTATAAATATTGTTGCGAAATAAAAAAGGCAGTCGAAGGCGTTGTACCCGTAAGGATACAACGCCTGTTTTATTCGTCTGCTTTTTAATTCGGGTAGACCCCTTTTTTAATTTCTGTTATCATATTACCCACTTATAAAATAAAATCCTACCGCTAATGCGATAGGATTTTTGTTATTTAAAACGTGTTTTTGTTAGTTTCTGTATTCCTCAGGAATCTCTTGCTGATTTACAATTTCCTGCATTGTAACCTCTTCTTTCTCATACTGAGAAACGTACTTGTCCTGATAATAGCTTTCCGGCTTGCAGGTAAAGGTACCGTCAGGTGAATACGTAATCATGGTACAGCCACGCTGTGTGCCTATTTTATGAATACCAACGTAAGCAAGATAATCTATGCTTTTACCGTAGGTAAGACGAATTCCCTTGTATTCAACAGAAAAGTTGTTAAAATGGTCGTGTCCGCAGAAAATACCCTTTGTAGAGTCTAATTCAAGCATTGTTTCAAAAAGGTTTTCCTCGTACGTGCTACAGTAAACAACCTTTTTAGATTCACCCGCTACACCGTAAAAATACTTTACGTTCTCGGTATCCTTAAAGCCGTTATCTACGTACTCGCACCAGGCATCCAAATATTCTGTTGGAGGTATATGTAAAAATGCAGTGGATTTTGCAACTGCTTTTTCATCACCGGTTACTTTTTTGTTGTAAGCGTTAAGCTTTGTAATGGTCTCTCTGTACCACTCAATTTGATTTTCGTGAACACCGTCGTATTTCCACATAGCACCAAAATAGTCGCCATCTGTATAGGAGTGAGTGTCCATAAGAACAAACGCCTGTGTAATTACGCCCTTTGAATTTTTTACGTTTATAACGCTGTTTCCGTAGCCGTCTATATCCTCGGGACCGCTTTGGAAAAGGCAATACTTGAATCCGCTGTTTTCATAAAAATCCGAAATCGCTGCGCGGTCGTAATAGCTATACATTTCCGTATCGTGGTTACCGTAGGTAATTACCCAATAAACCCCAAGCTGCTCCATAAGTGAAGCAAATATTCTTGCACCCGAAAGGTTGTTAAAGGAGCCTGAAGAAAACGGCACAGGGTAGGCAATATCACCTGTTGCAATTACAAGGTCGGGCTTTTCCGCCATAACCATCGCTGCAACAGCGTTAAGCGCCATAGCATCCTTTTCTTTTGAAAGGTAGCCGCCGCCTATATGTACGTCGGTTAATTGCATTACCTTGAATTCCTCATCCGTTGTAAAAGTCCAGTAACCGTTTTCATCCTTTGTCGGCACAAGCTGGTTTTCTATTTGTACTGTTTCAAAGCTTTTTGCGTGCTCTATATTTTTATCTCTTGCGCTCGCATCAAGTAAAGCTGTTAGCACTATAACTACCGCAAAAAAGGCGGCTATAACGCCAAGCACCTTTAAAAGTACTTTGCTTTTTTTCTTTTCTCTTTTTACTTTTTTCATTTACCTTTACCTGCTTTTTTCTTTTTCACACCGCATTTATAATAATGATTGTAATTAGTCGAAACGCAGTTGCGTTTCGTAAAAGCCGATTTTATCGGCTTTTAGCAAAATTGTTTTTCGAAAACACAATTTTGCATTACAGTCATTGAAAGGATTATAGTCGAATTTTCGAAGAAAATTCGATACCAAATATAAGATTTGGTATCGAAACAGTGTAAAATTACACTGTTTCGACTAACTATAATCGTTATAACATAAAACCTAAAAATAATCTATCAAAAAAATGTTAAAATTTAGATGTCAAGCTCGCTGTAATTATAAATATATTGGTCCACAAGATTTTTGAGCGCTTCAGCCTCAGGCTCGCTTTTATCATAAATTCCAACAACGTTATAGCCGTGTGCCTTTGCTGTTTTTGCAGCATATAAGGCATCCTCAAAAACCCACGTGGTAGCTTTATCTGTACCAAGGCACTCAAGCACGGTATTGTAAACGGTAGGCTCTGTTTTAGAGGCTCCCACGGTATAGGTTGAATAAATACACGAAAAATAGTCGAGCATATTATATTTTTCAAGCACAGCCTCAAGCGCTTTTTCACTTGTTGCTGTTGCAATGCCCATTTTAACGCCCTTGGCCTTAAGCTTTTCCAAAAACTCTATTATATCGTTCTTAGGCTCGGTTTCCGTTAAATATCTTCCCTTTATAAGCTCAAAAAATGACTTAAAAAGCTCGTCATCCGTCATTTTTATTTCAAACCTTTTCTTTGCGAGTTCAATTGCGTCTAAAAGAAAAAGCCCTGCAAAATCCTCTTTATCCTTTTCGGAAAGCACCAAACCGATTTTGTCGAAAAATTTAAATTTTACACCCTTCCAAATATGCATGGAATCAAAAACAGTTCCGTCAAAATCAAAAATTGCACCTGTAATTTCCATTTTTTACTCCTTTACGGCAATAGTTTACACTTTTTTGATTATAGCACAAAATTTGTTGAATAGCAATTATTATTGAGGTCAAGTGTGCCACTCACGCACGCAGTGCGCATCTCGTTCCGAAGGAGCGCATTACTCAAAAAAGTCCCTTTTGTCAGTAGACAAAAGAGACTTTTTTCGTAACGGGACAGAGAAAAGCGAAAAGGTGCGTAAATCATACAACATTTTTCCTAATTGTTTCTAAAATTTCTTTTTCCGCATCTTTGCCGTAAGCGAAAAGCGTTACAGTAACTTTTCTTCTGTCTTTTAATTTCAATGTGTAAAAATAAGTATCTTTGGAAATTAGCCCGTCGCCTTTATGAAAACAACATTCGATAGATTTGATCTCACACATCTTAATAACAGTTTTTTGAAAGGCCATTTTTCCGTTTATCATTGCTCCTCTTGGAAAAAAGATTTTGTCTGCATCAATTATCAAAGTTCTGCTTTTTTCAGCAACAAAGCAAGCAAGGAATAAGATGCCTAACAATCCACCTCCTACTGTAAGGCCAATTGGCAACCCAATATTTTCGATTTTAACCAAGAGAAGGGCGATACCTGTCAAAAACACTGCGCCACAAGCCAAAGAAACGATCGCAAGGAACTTTACTGCTCGGGAAGAATATCTTTTCATTTCACATTCTCCTTTGCAGTGTTGATGGAGGAGATGAGCATTCTACGAATTGAACCGCAGTCATGCAAAGCATTCTTAGCAAGATCATCAGTGATAATACCTGCTTTTTGTGCTATTTCGATCCAATATTCTGTTTCAAAGCTCTCCTTTAAAGCAATCTGCAACTTGGCAATAAAATCGGGACGGCTGTGAGCATACTTTGCCTCACGGATATTTGCTCCAATACTCGTTCCGCTTCGTTCAAGCTGATTTGACAGAGAATAATGTCCTTTTATGTTTTCTGTCAGTTTTAAGATTTGAATCGCAAATTCTGTTGACATATCAGCAAGTTTATTTTCAGCCATCGAAACCACCTCTTTAATACATTATATCACAGGCTCCAACGGTTTTCAATGAAATCGCGCAAGCGCGATGATATCCTCACTCCATTCGGATGAAATCTGCTAACGCAGATGAAATCAAATCATTCCTTCACCTGACGAAGTAGGATTTCATCACGGAGTGATTTCATCCACCGCAGGTGGATTTATCCCGTCCGCAAGGACGGATTTAGTTGAAAAGAAACACCTTTTGCCAGATAGGCAAAATGTGTTTCTTTTCTGCGAAAGAGCAGTATAACGGTGCGTAAATGGGGTAAAGAAAAGCGATTCGCTGCGTAACCGTACTGTTCGACATATTGGAATTTGTCAACTTGTGAAATCAAATGGAATCCAACGCTCCAATCTCGTACCATTCGTTTGAAAGCTTTTTGGATTTCATATTCATATAAGGACGAGCATCTTCCTTCTTTTGATTAATAGCCTTTTTCGGATTCGAAGACCACAACACACCATAGTAACCCGTTTCGTCTTCCCAAAAGATGATGTAGTCATTGTCCATTTCAATGTATGTAAATCCTTTATCGTGGATAGCTTTCACAGAATCTTCGATAGAACTGTCCGAAATGTCAGTTCCGTTTATTGATAAAAACTGACTGCCTATATCGACAATCAACCGAGAACTGTCATTACGAGCAATGTTGTAGTCAGCAAGGAAGTTCTTCACCATAACAAAATCATCTTCATATTCCTGAAAGTCCTCAAAATCAGGTTTGCTCAATTGACAACCAACTATTCCAAAAGCACAAACAATTGCCAAAACGAAAGCCATTAACTTTTTCATACTGGTAACCTCCTTTGTCAAATTCTTATTTATCGAAGTGATTATACCACATATTCCCAAACCCTTCAATGAAATCGCGCAAGGCGCGATGAAATCCGAGCGATGCTCGGATGAAATCTGCTGCGCAGATGAAATTAAATCCGTCCTTATCTCCTGACGAAGTCGGATTTCATCACGAAGTGATTTCATCCACCGTAGGTGGATTTATTCCGGACGAAAGGACGGATTTAGTTGAAAAGAAACACCATTTGTCAGGTAGACAAATGGTGTTTCTTTTCTGGTGCCGGTGGTGGGACTCGAACCCACACGATGTCGCCATCAACGGATTTTGAGTCCGTCACGTCTGCCAATTCCATCACACCGGCGCATATTCATTTGCGTTTAGTATTATATATTATAACTTTTAAAAAATCAATACTATTACAAATATTTTACTTAAATATCGTAAAATATAACAGTTTTAAATTTCCATTTTTTGTGTTAAAATGTAAATATACTATTATTAGGAGAATTAATTTGAACAGTAAAAAATCTAAAAAGGGCGGTCTTGTTAAAAGATTCTTCCCCTACTACAAAAAACACCTTGGCACACTGTGCTTCGATTTATTTTGTGCCGCACTTACAACTCTTTGTGAGCTTGCTTTACCGGTTATTGTCCGCTACATTACCGGCACTGCAACCGACTCCCCGCAGAATTTAACGCTTTCGTTAATTCTTACGCTCGGCGGAGTTTACATTGTGCTCAAAATTATAGATGCCGTTGCATATTACTATATGGCATCTGTTGGTCACATAATGGGTACTAAAATAGAAACGGAAATGCGCAAGGACTTTTTTAACCACCTGCAAAAGCTCCCCTTCTCATTTTATGATGATGCTAAGGTTGGTACGCTTATGTCGAGAATTACCTCTGACCTTTTTGACGTTACCGAATTTGCTCACCATTGCCCTGAGGAATTTTTCATTGCAGGCATTAAAATTATTGCCTCCTTTTCCATTCTTGCTTTTATGAATATTCCGCTGACGCTCATAATGTTTGCGGTTTTACCGTTTATGATTGTTATTCTTGCACGCTACAACCACAAAATGCGTGACGGCTTTAAGGAATCAAGAAAAAAGGTTGGCGAATTAAACAGCCAGGTAGAGGACAGCCTTTTAGGCATACGTGTTGTAAAATCCTTTGCAAATGAACAAATAGAAGAAGAAAAGTTCAAGGAAGGCAACGTCGGCTTTTTAAAAATAAAATCTATTGTTTATAAATATATGGGCTCCTTTACCGCTATTAACAGGGTTTTTGAAGGCATAATGTATATAGTGGTTGTCATTGCCGGCGGCATATTTTTGCTCAACAAAAAAATTGCCGCTGCCGACTACGTTGCTTATTTAATGTATATTTCCGTGCTTTTAACAGCCATAAAAAGAATTGTAGAATTCGCAGAGCAATTCCAGCGCGGTATGACGGGAATTGAGCGCTTTACTGAAATTCTTGACATTGAGCCTTCCATTAAGGATAAGCAGGGCGCTACCGAGCTTACCGTTACAGATGGAGTTATAGATTTTAAAAACGTCTCCTTTAAATATTCAGACGTTACCGAGAACGTTCTTTCAAATTTAAATATTCATATAGAAAAAGGGCAAAAGGTTGCTTTAGTTGGTCCCTCGGGCAGCGGCAAAACTACCCTTTGTAACCTTATTCCTCGTTTTTATGAAATTACAGACGGTGAAATTTTAATTGATGGCACAAGCATTCAGGAGGTTACCTTAAAATCCTTACGAAGCAGCATTGGTGTTGTTCAGCAGGACGTCTACCTGTTTTCCGGCACTGTAAAGGAAAACATTGCCTACGGTATGCCCGGTGCTACAAACGAAGCAATTGAAGAGGCTGCGCGCCTTGCGGGTGCTCATGAGTTTATAAAAGAGCTTCCAAACGGCTACGACACCTACGTTGGTGAGCGCGGTGTTAAGCTCTCCGGCGGACAAAAGCAAAGAATAAGCATAGCTCGTGTTTTCCTCAAAAACCCAAAAATTCTTATTCTTGACGAGGCAACAAGCGCACTCGATAACGAAAGCGAGCAAATTGTAAAAAAATCACTCGATTTACTTGCAGAGGGCAGAACTACACTTATTGTTGCCCACAGACTCACCACCATAAAAAATGCCGATAACATTCTTGTTCTTACCAACAACGGAATTGAAGAAAGCGGCTCTCACGAGGCTTTAATTAAGAAAAACGGCATTTATGCCGGACTTTACGAAATGTAGAGCAATTAGCTTTATTAAATTTAAGGAGTTGTTCTTATGAAAAATTATCCTACACCACACATTGACGCTTCACCTGAGGACTTTGCAAAAACAGTGCTTATGCCGGGTGACCCGTTAAGAGCAAAATTTATAGCAGAAAATTTTTTAGAAAACGCAAAGCTTGTAAACAACGTGCGCGGAATCCAGGGCTACACGGGTTTTTACAACGGAACTCGTGTTTCTGTTATGGCATCCGGTATGGGTATGCCTTCTATAGGAATTTACTCTTACGAGCTTTTCAACTTTTTTGACGTAGAGAACATTATAAGAATCGGCTCGGCAGGCGGTATGTGTGAAAAGGTTAAGGTAAGAGATATTGTAATAGCGCAGGGTGCCTGCACAAATTCAAGGTACAGCCACACCTTTAATTTGCCGGGTGACTTCGCACCAATTTCTGACTTTACCGTTTTAAGAACGCTTGTGGAAACAGCAGAAAGACTTAACCTTAAGCACGAGGTAGGCAACGTGCTTTCCTCCGACGTTTTTTACGGTGATAACCCCGAGGAAAGCGCAAACTGGCAAAAAATGGGCGTTCTTGCGGTGGAAATGGAAGCAGCAGCACTCTTTATGAATGCTGCAAGAGCTAACAAAAGAGCAGGTGCCTTGTTTACCGTTTCAGACCACCTTATAACGGGTGAAGCGCTTCCTGCAATAGAAAGACAGAACTCATTTACAGATATGATGAAATTAGCGCTTGAGACTGCTGTTCAACTGGAGAATAAATAATGGCAAAAAGAGTATTTCTTATTGTGCTTGATTCTTGCGGAATAGGTGCAGCGCCTGATGCCGCACATTTTAATGATGCAGGTGCAAACACAATGAAAAGCATTTCGCAATCGCCTGAATTTAATATTGACAATCTTAAGAGCCTCGGCTTTACAAAAATAGACGGCCTTTCCTATTTAGGTGACGGCAATTTAAAGGCTACGGTTGCACGCTTGCAGGAAAAATCCAAGGGCAAGGACACAACCATCGGACACTGGGAGCTTGCAGGAATTGTATCACAAAAGCCTTTACCCACCTTCCCTGAGGGCTTTCCGCAGGAGCTGTTGGTCGAATTTTCCCGACTCACAAAAAGAGGCGTGCTTTGCAACAAGCCGTACTCCGGCACAGAGGTTATTAAGGACTTTGGTGAGGAGCACTTAAAAACAGGCTCATTAATTGTATACACCTCTGCAGACAGCGTTTTTCAAATTGCCGCACACGAATCTGTAGTGCCGCCCGAAACGCTTTATGAATACTGCAAAATTGCCCGCAGCTTATTAACCGGTGACCTTGGCGTGGGCAGAGTTATTGCGCGTCCGTTTGAGGGTGAGTATCCTTTTAAAAGGACCTCGAGAAGGCACGACTTTTCCCTTCAGCCGCCAAAGGCTACCGTTTTGGATGAGTTGAAAAATAACGGCTACGACGTAATCGGCGTAGGAAAAATCAACGACATTTTTGCGGGCAATGGAATTACGGAATACACCTACACAAAAAATAACGAAGAGGGCATGGAAAAGGCTCTTCTTTATTCAGAAAAAAGCTTTAACGGCCTTTGCTTTATAAATCTTGTAGATTTTGATATGGTATACGGCCACAGAAACGACGTTGACGGCTATGCAAGAGCTCTTGCCGCCTTTGACAGCTGGCTGCCAAAATTCATACAAAATATGAAAAGGGATGACGTTTTAATTATTACAGCCGACCACGGTTGCGACCCGGGTGATTCAAGCACGGACCACACCCGCGAATACGTCCCGTTTGTTATGCTTGGTGAGAGCATAAGCCCCGAAAATCTTGGCACAATAGAAGGCTTTGATTTTGTGGCAGAAAAGGTCAAAACTCTTTTAGAAAGGTGATTTTATGACGGATAAGGAATTAGCTTTATTGGCAACAGAGGCTACAAAAAATTCTTACTCACCATACTCTGAATTCAAGGTGGGTGCTGCCCTACTTACAAAAAGCGGCAAGCTGTACACCGGCTGCAATATAGAAAACTCTGCATTTTCCCCTACCATTTGCGCAGAAAGAGTTGCCTTCTTCAAGGCAATATCTGAGGGTGAAACAGAATTTTCTAAAATTGCCGTTGCGGGTGGAAAAAACGGGGTAATTACTACTGCTACCTCACCATGCGGCGTTTGCAGGCAGGTTATGAGTGAGTTTTGCGACGGAGATTTTGAAATTTTAATGGTAAAGGAAGGCAACGAATTTGAAAAGGTGTTGCTCAAGGATTTGCTGCCCTACTCCTTTAGCTTGGAATAAAATCGCGAGCATTTTAACAAATATACGAGAAACCACCAACGGAGATTTTCATTATGAGAATGTATGACGTTATAAAAAACAAACGCGACAACAAGGAATTAACAAAGGAAGAAATCAATTTTTTTGTTACGGGCTACACAAACGGTGACATTCCCGATTATCAGGCTTCTGCCCTTGCTATGGCAATTTTCTTTAATGGTATGACCGAAAGGGAAACGGCTGCACTTACACTTGCTATGGCTGAGTCGGGTGATACCATAGATTTATCCATATTCAACAACAAAACCGTAGATAAGCATTCTACCGGCGGTGTTGGTGATAAAACAACGCTTATTGTTGCACCAATTGTTGCATCCTTAGGCTGTATTATTGCAAAAATGAGCGGACGCGGTTTAGGCCACACGGGCGGCACGGTAGATAAGCTGGAAGCCATAGAGGGCTTTAACACCTCACTTACAAACGAAGAATTTTTTAAGCAGGTAGAAAAAACAAATATTGCCGTTATTGGTCAGACGGGTAACCTTACCCCTGCCGACAAAAAGCTTTACGCATTACGCGACGTTACCGCAACGGTTGACAGCATTCCTCTTATTGCTTCAAGCATTATGAGTAAAAAGCTCGCAGCGGGCTCTCACACAATTGTGCTCGACGTAAAATGCGGCAGCGGTGCCTTTATGAAAACACCTGCGGATGCAGAAGCACTTGCAGAGGAAATGGTTAAAATAGGCAAAAACAATGGTCGCAATATAGCTGCCATTATTACGGATATGAACACCCCCTTAGGCAAAAATATTGGTAATGCTCTTGAGGTTATTGAATCAATAGAGGTTTTAAGAGGCGGCGGTCCCGAGGACCTGAAGCACGTTGCAAAAGCTCTTGCAGCGGAAATAGTTGCCCTTTCCAAAAGCATAAAAATTGAAGAGGCGGCGGAATTAGTCGACAAAGCAATTTCTGACGGCAGCGCTTTTGAAAAATTCAAGGAATGGATTGTAGCTCAGGGCGGTAACGGTGAGTGGATTGAAAACACAGCTCTTTTCCCGAAAGCACGCTTTAGCGAGACTGTTGTTGCAGAATACGACGGCTACGTTTCCTTTATGGATGCGGAAAGCATTGGAATTGCCTCAGTTATTTTAGGTGCAGGCAGAGAAAAAAAGGACGACGTAATAGATATGACCGCCGGAATTATTCTTAACAAAAAAACAGGTGATAAAATATTAAAGGGTGACGTGCTTGCTACGCTTTACACACAAAATGAAGCATCCTTAAAGGCAGCACAAAAAAAATTCCTTTCGGCAATAGAGCTTTCAGACGAGCAGCCGCAGGAAATTCCACTTATTTATAAGGTTGTGAGATAATATGAAAAAATTTGTTATAGCTTTACTTGTGCTTTGCCTTCTTTTTTCTGTTACCGCTTGTACAAAAAATCCGACCGCACCCCTACAGACACAAGCAACAAGCGTAGAATTAACTCCTCCGACAGAAGAACCCCTGAACCCTTTATACCAAACCTTAATACAGGACTATAAAAGCCTGCTTGAATTTCGTCTTTCTGATGATTTTTATGAGAAATACAATAACGGTTTTGAGGCGGATATAAGTGATTCATTAATCAATGCTTACAGCTCTGATGAAGAGCTTTCGTACCGTTGGAGTTGTATGTTCACAGACCTGCTTCCATACGGAGAGCCAAGCACGCTTGACAATTATGGATATATTTTATACGATATGAATAACGACGGCATTGACGAAATGTTTTGGGTAAGAAACGACCACAGTATATCCACTATTTTTACTATTTATAACGGTAATTTGGTCTTCCTTGACGGCTACTGGAGTCGGTACAGAGTTGTTGTGCGTAGCGGCGGTACACTTTTAACCTCAGGTTCAGGCGGAGCCGCATGGCACACAACTACAGTTTGTTATTTAGAAAACGGTAAGCTGCAGGAGGCTTACTCCTTCTTTACCGAAGATTCTGACACGGGAATTAAGTATTTTGAAACTACCGAATCAGGAAAAAGAGAGTTAACCGAGCGTCAGTACAAGGATATTTCTTCGCGTTACACATTTTCAAATTCCGATTTCTGGTTGAATATGGAAATTCAGCATTTATAAGTTAATAAAAAAGCGTGATTTTTAAAAATCACGCTTTTTCTTTTTAGAATTCAATTTTTTCTTCTATATGTTTAACTAAATCTGCAATCGGAATTCTTACCTGCTCCATTGTATCTCTGTCACGAACGGTTACACAATTGTCCTCTTCGCTTTCAAAGTCGTAGGTAATGCAGAAAGGTGTACCAATTTCATCCTGTCTGCGGTATCTTTTACCGATTGAGCCTGCATCATCAAATTCCACGTTGAATTTCTTTGAAAGAGTGCTGAATACCTCTGTTGCTTTTTCGTTCAATTTCTTTGAAAGAGGAAGCACTGCACATTTAAACGGTGCAAGAGTTGGGTGAAGACGAAGAACAACACGTGTGTCGTTCTTTTCAGCATCTACAACCTCTTCATCATAAGCCTCGGTAAGAATTGCAAGGAAGAGTCTTTCAACACCTAAGGATGGCTCAATAACGTAAGGAATATATCTTTCATTTGTTTCAGGGTCAAAGTAGTCAAGGCTCTTGCCTGAAGTGTTTATGTGTTGAGTTAAGTCGTAGTCAGTTCTGTCTGCAACGCCCCAAAGCTCACCCCAACCGAACGGGAACAGGTATTCAAAGTCTGTTGTTGCCTTTGAGTAGAAGCAAAGCTCCTCTTTATCGTGGTCACGAAGACGAAGGTTTTCTGCCTTGATGTTTAATGAATAGAGCCAGTCACGGCAGAAGCCACGCCAGTACTCGAACCACTCTAAATCTGTACCGGGCTTACAGAAGAATTCAAGCTCCATCTGCTCGAACTCTCTTACACGGAAAATAAAGTTACCGGGTGTAATTTCGTTACGGAAGGACTTACCTATTTGTGCAACACCGAAAGGCACCTTTTTTCTTGTTGTTCTTTGAATATTTGCAAAGTTAACAAAAATACCCTGTGCTGTTTCAGGTCTTAAGTAGAGCTCGTTTTTGCTGTCCTCTGTAACACCCTGGAAGGTTTTGAACATAAGGTTGAACTGACGAATGTCTGTAAAGTTATGCTTGCCGCAATCCGGGCAGGGAATAGCTTTTTCCTTTATGTAGTCCATCATTTGCTCGTTTGACCAGCCTGCAACAACGGTCCCGTCAAAATCCTCTATAAGATTGTCTGCTCTGTGGCGTGTTTTACACTCACGGCAGTCCATTAACGGGTCTGAGAAGCCGCCAAGGTGACCTGAGGCTACCCAGGTTTGCGGATTCATAAGAATTGCACTGTCAAGACCAACGTTGTAAGGATTTTCCTGAATAAACTTTTTTCTCCAGGCATTCTTAATATTGTTTTTAAGCTCTACACCTAACGGGCCGTAGTCCCAGGTATTTGCAAGACCGCCATAAATTTCGCTGCCTGCGTACACAAAGCCTCTGCCCTTACAAAGAGCAACGAGCTTTTCCATAGATTTTTCTGTGTTGTTCATTTATATACGTCCTTTCAAAAAAGAATTAATAATCTGTTGCAAGGGCCTGCTCGGTTTCCACCAAGCCTCCAAAGCCGCTTTTATACATAGCATAGTAAAGACCGCGCTTTTCGAGCAGCTGCTCATGGGTACCGCGCTCTCTTATGGTGCCGTTATCTATAAACAGAATTTCATCTGCCTTACGAATGGTAGAAAGTCTGTGTGCAACAACAAAGTTGGTTCTGCCCTTCATAACCTCATTCATACCCTTTTGCACAAGAAGCTCTGTTCTTGTATCTACCGAAGAGGTTGCTTCGTCTAAAATCAGAATAGACGGATTTTTCAAAAACGCCCTCGCAATTGTTATTAACTGCTTTTGACCGCCCGAAAGATTCTCGCCGTTTTCTGTTATTTTTGTGTTGTATCCCTCAGGCAGCAGCTTTATAAATTCATCTGCACCCGAAAGCCTGCAAGAATTATATACTTCCTCGTCTGTGGCGTCAAGTCTTCCGTAACGGATATTATCCATTACAGTGCCGTCAAACAGCCAGGTTTCCTGTAAAACCATACCGTAAAGCTTTCTTAAATCGTCTCGGTTTACCGTTCTTATATCCTTACCGTCTATGGTAATTTTACCGTCGTTGACGTCGTAAAAGCGCATTAACAGATTCACAAAGGTAGTTTTACCTGCACCGGTAGGACCTACAAGAGCTACAAGACTACCCTTCTTGACTGTTAAATCAAGCTCCTCCATTAAAGGCTTGTCCTTTGAGTACGAGAAGGAAACCTTTTCAAACTTAATTTCGTTATCAAAGGTAAGCGTACCTGCTGAAGGCTGCTCAGCCTCGCTTTCTTCATCTAACAGCTTGAACACTCTTTCCGCCGACGCCATGCAGGACTGAATGGTATTTGCTATTTGTGCAAGCGTTGACATAGGCGAGGTGAAGAGCTTTGAGTACGTAATAAACGTAAGTATGCCGCCTATTGAAAAGGCTGTACCCATATCATAAATTACCGTACCGCCAACGGAGAAAACGCCATTGTTTACTATTAAATAGCCACCGATTATAGCAACTAAAATATAGCCGACGTTATCCATTAAATTTATAAACGGCCCTATTGTGCCTGAGATAAACTGTGCCTTGCTGCTTACATCAACAAGCTCGTCGTTTATATCGTTAAACTCATCCTCTGCCAATTGCTCCTGACCGAAGATTTTAACAATTTTATGGCCCGTATAAATCTCTTCAACGTGGCCGTTCAATTCACCAGTTCTGTCCCATTGCTGCTTAAAAAGCTTTCTTGAAACCGAAAGAATTTTTAAGGCAATTGCCGCAGTAAACGGAACAAGCACTACAATAAACAGCGTTAAAAACCAGTTTGTAATTACCATCATTACAAACACGCCTATAATTGTAATTAATGATGATACTATGGAAATTAAGTTGTGCTGAAGCGTATTGCTTATGTTGTCTACGTCGTTCATTATACGGCTTAAAATATCACCCTTGGAATTACGGTCGTAATACTTAAGCGGCAGTCCTGACAGCTTTTCGTTTATTTTTTCACGCAGTACTCTTACTACTCTTGCGGTAACGCCTGCCATTACGTACTGCTGAATAAACGAAAATACCGCCATTCCGCCATAAATAATAACAAGTGACTTAACACACGGTAAAAGTGCCTGGGCTGAAATTAAACCGCCGTTCAGCTTAATTGCAACCTGCTCGTTAAGAAGGTCAAGCGCATCACCTATATAAGTGGGGCCTATAACGCTGAACAGTGACGATATAGCGCAGGTTATTACAACAACTATAAGCGCTACCTTCTGCGTGGCAATATACCCCGCAAGTCTTTTTGCCGTAGGCTTAAAGGACTCTGCCTTTTCCTCACCCTTTTGCACCTCGCGGTATGAGGAATACCTGAGCTTTCTTGTAGCTCGTCTTCTTTCAAGACGCTCTAATCTTTTTTCATCTAAAACCGGGGTCTGCTTTTTCATTCGTCACTCACCCCCGTTTTTTCAAGCTGAGATTCTGCCATTTCTTTATATATATCACAGCTTTCTAAAAGCTCCTTATGAGTACCGCTGCCTACAACGTTACCGTTTTCAAGAACAATAATATTGTCGGCATTAATAATAGTACCTACTCTTTGCGCCACTATTATTATAGCGGCATCCTTAAGCTCTGTTTTAAGGCACTCTCTCAGCTTACTGTCGGTAATAAAATCCAACGCAGAAAAGCTGTCGTCAAACATATAGAATTTTGCTTTTTTAACTATTGCTCTTGCAATACAAAGTCTTTGACGCTGACCGCCCGAAAGATTTGTACCGTTTTGCGAAACCATACTGTTAAGCTTTTCAGGAAGCTTTTCAACAAAATCTCGTGATTGTGCTATTTCTAACGCATTCCATAAATCTTCCTCGGTTGCATCCTCGTTGCCGTATCTTAAGTTATCGGCAATAGTGCCGCTGAATAAAAACGCCTGCTGCGGAATATAGCCAAGCTTTTCGTAGATAGTTGAAAAATCCATTTCTCTTACGTCTACGTTATCTATTAAAACAGCGCCCTCGGTTACGTCATAAAAACGCGGGATAAGGTTAAGCACCGTGCTTTTTCCCGAGCCTGTGCTGCCTATAATGGCTGTTGTTTCTCCTTTTTTAGCAACAAAGCTTACGTTGTTAAGCGCTCTTTTTAAATTACCATCCTCATCCGTGTAATCAAAAACAACGTTTTTAAACTCAATTGTACCTTCACACGAAGGCTCGGTTGTCGCTTCGTTTACCGTCATTTTTAACTCGTGGTCTAAAATCTCGTTAATTCTGTTTGCAGAGATTTTTCCGCGGGGAATCATAACAAACATGGCTGCAACGGAGGCTAATGCCGCAACTATGAATACAAGATAAATTATAAACGCCTGCAAATCACCTACTGTGTTTGCTATTTCGGCAGGGTCTGTTAATTTATTGACCTGATTATAGCCTACAACTATTAAAAGCGCTATTATTAAGAAAATAAGCAGCGTTGCCACGGGAATAAGCCCTGCAAAAATTCTTGAAACTCTCAAGGTAAGGCTTGTTAACTCGTCGTTTGCCTTTTTAAAGCGCTTGTCCTCGTACTCTGTTCTGTTAAATGCTCTTATAACTCTTACGCCGTTAAGCTTTTCACGTGTTACAAGGTTGAGCCCGTCTACGCCCTTTTGAATTTTACTGAAAAACGGAACGACTGTTTTTGCAATAACAAGAGCAATTACACCTATAACGGGACAAATAATTAAAAGCACAAGTGAAAGCCCCGGATCCATTATAATAGCCATAGCCGTGCCGCCAATTAACATAATAGGCACGGAAATTATGCTTCTTAAAAGCGCTATGAGCAATTCTCCTATTTGCCTTATGTCGTTTGTTGTTCTTGTAATGAGTGAGGGAATTCCTATTTCATCAATATCCCCCTGCGAGAAGGTTTGAATTTTAGAAAACACCTTTCTTCTTAAATCACCGGTGAATAAGGCTGAAACCTTGCTTGAGCAATAGCTGTTTAAAATAGAAATAACCATTGCTATTGTGCAAAGCACTATCATTATAATTCCTATTGATTTTATGTAGCTTAAATCTCCCTTGGAGATACCGTTGTTAATAAGCATAGACATCATAAGCGGGAAGCCTAAAGTCATAACGTTGCTTATTGCCGCAAGAATTACTGTGAAAACAGCAAATCTTTTATGAGGTTTTAATTGTTTAAAAAGCTTTATCATAAAAAACTTACTCCCTTCACATTTTTTAAAATCTCATAGTTATACATTGTAATTATAACACAAACATACTGTTTATAGCAACAGTTTTAGCAATAAAAATAGCTGCCACAAGAAAAATCTTGTAGCAGCCTTGAATTATTCAGACCATATTGCGTAAAGAGTTACGTTTTTATTAAGTGAAATTCTGTCGCCTGCCGTAAAGTCTGCCTTTTTAGCAGCCTTATCCTCAGACCAGCCTAAGAATTTTGCACCCTTAAGGGTTGGGATTGTTTCACTTATAATAACTGTTGTGCCCTCTTCACCTATTTGCTCAATTGGTGTATTTTTACCACCGTTTGCGTCGTAGGTTACTGTGCATTTTTCAGCTTCGTCATACTCAACAATAAATCCGGTTAAGGTTTTAGACTCAAAAATGCCTGCAACAGACCATTTTGCCGAGCCGTCGTTAAGCATTACGGTGTAGTTTTCTTTACCGCTGTTAAAGCTTACCTTGCTTTTGTAGTTACTGTAATCTATGTTAGTAACCTCACGCTTTGTACCGCTTACGCCAAGGTAATATTGCTTGCTTTCCTTAAGAAGGAGTGAAAGAAGCTGGTTTTCAGCATCTGTTTCAAGCTGTGCCAATTTACCGCCCTTAGCCTTAGCAAAGGCTGTTGCCTGCTCGTAGGTTAATGAGCTGTCGTAAATTTCGTACCTGCTGCCGCCAAAGGAGGCTGTGTTTGCAGGAATCATTTTTTCAATTTCAATTTCACAAATAAAGCCTGTTTGACGCTTGTCACTTACAGTTTCCTGCCAGGTGCCGTCTGCATTTACAACAACTGCCGTAAAGCCGCTTCTTGAAGCACCAACTAAATTTGTGTAATCGTATTCCTCACCGTTAGCCCAACGGTAAACACCGCTTTCCTCATCAGATAAGCCAATGTAGTATTTATCGTAAGAGCCGTTTTGAGTAATTTCGTTAATAATTTCTTGCTCTGCCTCGCTTGTAATTACTGCAAGGTGACCGCCCATAAGCTTACAAACAGACTCTGCTTCATCATAAGTAATGGACATATCAAAAAGAGCGTAAATGCTGTCCTCGGTAGTTTTAATAGCATCTGCTCTGCCTATATCTGCAACTGTTACAGAGCGGTCCTGATAGTTAGGACGAGCAACGTAATTGATTCTTGCATGATTATTTGAGGAGTAGCCTGTTGCTACCGGATATTTAAGTGCCTTAACCATATCAGACATATTGCCCTCAACGGTATAAATGTATTCGTCATCAACGTCTACAATAAGACCAACGTGGTCAATACAGCCATAACCGCCTGAGCAGGTACAGCTGAAAAGAAGGTCGCCCGGCTCAACCGGCTTTGAACCGAATCTGAAGCAATCTGCACCAACCGCCGGAAGAATTGATTGGTAAGAAGCACTTGCGCTCGGAAGCTTGGGGAAAACTGATGCAGGTACTCCTGCAAAGTGAGCACACCAAGAAACGAAAACGTTACACCAATAGCTCTGTGCGCCGTACCATCTGCCGTATTCTGTATAATTGTTGCCACTCTCGTGGTAACCTACCTGTGTTTTTGCAACGTTACAAATATCTGTAACCTGGTCACCTGTGAGCTCTACCTCACTAAGTGCCTTGTAGTAGCTGCTGCTCATATAAGATGAGGAGGCGCTGTATTCAACTTTTTTAGCAGCGGCGTTTACACTGAACATAGGAACTACTGCAAGTACTACAGTAAGTGCTACCGTAATAGCGCTTTTAATTCTGCTTTTAATCATAGAATAATTTTGCCTTTCATAATTTTGAGTTTTTGCTCTATCAAATTATATTTGTTTTATGTTTATTTATTTCAAATTTGTTGCAAATTATTACAAAGTTGTAACAATTGCCGCGAACAGTTGTCATTGTACCATATAAAAAAACCATTTACAATGGACAATTTGCACTATAAAACATACCCGTTTTGTTGCATTCCGCATAATTCTACACAAAAAATTAAGATTTTGACACATTTTTCGTTACATTTTGAAATTTTTTGCAATTGCAATTTGTTACTAAATTACACGTTTTTCGACACGTAAATCACCATTTGTAACACTGTATATAATAGTATATAAATTTCGTATACTATTATATATAATACATTTACTACGCACCTTTAAAGAGTGCACCTTTTTGTATTTTTGTAAAAAAAGAAAAGCTCCTGTGGTTTCTTCTTACGAAACGACAGGAGCTTTAAATATTATTTTATTTTAAGAAAAGATTTACATTTCTACTGCTGCACGCTCAACCTTAAGTCCTTTTGTATAGCGCACCATAAATTTATTGAAGCTTTCCTTAAGCTTTTCATCTGCTGTTGAGGTAACCATTTTTTGTGTTGCAAAAACATCCTCCTCAAGGAATTCTGCAAGAGATTTTCCACCCTTGCTTACCATATAGGCAGCAAGCACCGCAATACCCCATGCACCGCCCTCGCCTGCTGTTTCCATAACTGAAACAGGTGTATCCATAACAGCAGAAAGCACGTTTTGCCCTACAAGAGGAGTTTTAAAGAAGCCGCCGTGACCTAAAATTTTATCTATGCCAACGTTTTCCTTCTTTAAAATATCAAGACCAGTTCGCAATGCGCCAAAGCAGGTAAAGAGCTGCACCCTCATAAAGTTAGCTAAGCTAAAGTTGCTGTCCGGCTCTCTTATAAGAAGCGGTCTACCACTTTCAAAGCCTGTAATATGCTCACCTGAAAAATAGTTATATGAAAGAATGTTGCCTAAATCGTCATCTGCCTCAAGGCTCTTTTTAAAGAGTGCTGTAAAAATATCACCCATATTAAGAGAAATGCCCATTGTATCCGCAAAATCCTTAAAAAGATTTGCCCAAGCGTTAATATCTGAGGTACAGTTGTTACAATGCACCATTGCTACTGCATCACCTGCAGGAGTTGTTACAAGGTCAATTTCCTCGTAGCGTTTTGAAAGCATTTTTTCAAGAACAATCATAGCAAAAACAGAGGTGCCTGCTGAAACGTTACCTGTTCTTACACCTACGGAGTTTGTTGCAACCATACCTGTGCCTGCATCACCCTCCGGCGGACACATTGGAATACCCTCCTGAAGGTCGCCCTCCGCATCAAGTAAAAGAGCACCCTCTTTTGTTAATGCGCCTGCACTCTCACCTGCAGAAAGCACCTTTGGGAGAATATCCTGAAGCTTCCACGGGAAGCCCTTAACCTCCTCAAGGGAATTAAATTTTTCAATATATGCTTCGTTGAATTTTCTTGTATTATCATCTATAGGGAACATACCTGATGCCTCGCCTACACCTAACACCTTTTCACCTGTAAGCTTCCAATGAATAAAGCCTGCAAGAGTTGTAAAATAAGTAATATCCTTGACGTGTGGCTCGTTTATTAAAATTGCTCTGTAAAGATGAGCTATGCTCCAGCGCTGCGGAATATTAAAGGAGAATAAATCCGAAAGCTTTGCTGCCGCCTCACCTGTAATGGTATTTCTCCACGTTCTGAAGGGTACAAGAAGGTTTCCTGCAGCATCAAAAGGCATATAGCCGTGCATCATACCGCTTATGCCTATTGCCTTTAAGGCTTTAAGCGTTACACCGTACTCCTCCTGCACGTTTTTCTTAAGGGATGCATATGCACCCTTCATACCTGCATAAATTTCGTCAAGAGAATAGGTCCAGATGTTATCTACAAAGCTGTTTTCCCAATCGTAAGCACCTGAAGCAATAGGCGCATTGCTTTCATCAATAAGCACAGCTTTGATTCTTGTTGAGCCGAACTCAATACCTAAAACTGCTTTTCCGTTTAAAATAAGCTCTTTATTTGTCATAAAAATTTCTCCTTTGAGATTTTATAAGGTGATTTTACCACAAAATATCTTCTTTTTAAAGATTTATTTCTAACTCTTTTATTTTTTCTCTTAAATTCTGAAAATCCTTAAGTGCATCTGCCTTTTGTGCTTCATTTCTTAAAAGTGCGGCAGGATGAAAGGTTCCCATAAAATAAATATTGCCCTTTTTTACAAATTGTCCGTGCTCCTTAGTCACCTTAAACTCGGGTGAAATGAGCCTTTGTGCGGCAATCCTGCCAAGGCAGACTATAATTTTAGGCTTTATGAGCCTTGTTTGCTCACGCAACCAACCAATGCACGCCTCCTGCTCCTCCTCAGAGGGGTCTCTGTTTTGCGGAGGACGGCATTTTACTATATTGGCAATATACACGTTTTGGCTTCTGTCCAAGGCTATTACGTTAAGATATTTATCTAAAAGCTGCCCTGCCTTACCAACAAAGGGCTCTCCTTGTAAATCCTCGTTTTCACCGGGGCCTTCACCTACAAACAATATTTCCGCCTGAGGGTTGCCCACACCGAAAACAAGGTTTGTTCTTGTTCCTGAAAGAGCGCATTTTTCACAAGAAGCACACGCATTTTTTAATTCGTTTAAATTTTCGTACATTATAAAATAATCAACTCTTTTTCACAGCTTGTAAGATTAACGAACCCGTCCTTTGTTATAAGTGCCATATCCTCAATTCTTACTCCGAATTCATTCGGAATATAAATTCCCGGCTCTACCGTAACAACGTTACCCTCTCTTAAGACTGCTTCCGACTTAGGAGAAAGGCTTGGTGCCTCGTGAATTTCTATGCCGACTCCGTGACCCGTGCCGTGACCGAAAAACTCCTTGTAGCCCGCAGCTTCTATTACGTCTCTTGCAGCCTTGTCTGCCTCAGAGCACGGAATACCCGCCTTTAAAACGGAAAGCGCCGCTCTTTGAGCCTTTAAAACTACGCTGTAAATTTCCTTTTGCTTTTCGGTTGGCTCACCCACTGCTACCGTTCTTGTCATATCACTATGGTAGCCGTTATAAACCGCACCAAAATCCATAGTTACAAAATCGCCGTTTTCTATTTTTTTATTGGTAGGCACACCGTGCGGCATAGAGCTGTTTTTACCGCTTACTACAATTGTATCAAAGGAAACCGCCTCTGCCCCGTGTGAAAGCATATAAAAATCAAGCGCTAAGGCAAGCTCCTTTTCCGTTACGCCCGGCTTTATAAGCTCCAAGGAATGAGCAAAAGCCTCTTCTGCTATTTTTTGAGCCTTTTTTATACACTCTGTTTCCGACTCGGTTTTTGATTCTCTCTGCTTACTTATGAGCGCATCAACCATCTCACTTGCCTCTACCCTAAAAAGCTCGAAAACCTTTTTAAGCCTGTTTAAATAGCCTACCGTTAACCTTTCAGCTTCTAAAAGTATGGACTCGACGCCCTTTTCCTTTAAATATGGCACTATTGCTTCACTCATACTTTTTAAAAGCACAGACCCGCAAGCAGTAATTTGCTTTTGTGCAGCCTCTATATAGCGGCTGTCTGTAAAAAACGTTGCCTCGTCCTTTGTTATGACTAAAAAGCCGTCGGTTGAATTAAAGCCTGTAAAATACCTGCGGTTTTCAGGTGAGGTTATAATTACCGCTGTTTTTGAGTCGGCAAGCACGGAAAAAAATATATCTAACAAAAAAACACCTACTTTTAAAAATAAAAGAGATGATACCAAAAGGCATCATCTCTCCATTTTAATAATATTTGCGTTTACGAGCAGCCTCGGATTTTTTCTTTCTCTTTACAGAGGGTTTTTCATAATGCTCTCTTTTACGTACTTCCTGAATAACACCGTCTCTTGATGTTTGTCTTTTGAATCTACGAAGAGCGCTATCTAAGGACTCGTTTTCTTTAACTTTTACCTGACTCATTTAACATTCCCTCCCTCCGTTGTCACCAACAAAGGTATAATTATCATAATACAAAATCTATTATACAAGAAACGTAGCAAAGTGTCAAGCAAATTTTTTTAATATTTTGTTAAGTTTAATTATACTTATTTCGCGTAGTTGCCAACCATAATCATATACTCACCGATTTGTGCACCAAATTCGGGAGCACCATCCATAATAAGCTTACCCTTTTGAACAGATTCAATCATATCGTCAAGGGACATTAAAATACCTAACGCGCTGTCAAGATTATTAAAACGCATTGTAAAGAATGGTAACGCTCTTTTGTATTCACCGCGGCCTGCCTTACTTTTACCTGCCTTAATTCTTATGTAAGCAGAAACGGTAGGCTCACCGTCAACCTTCCACGCGTAAACACGGTCCGGACTCTTGGAGGTCCAGTCGTGAATTGTTTCGTGGCCCATTTTGTTAAGGGTGCTTATACCCGTAGAAAGAAGGTAAAAATAGCATTTTACTAAAAGGCGCTTATCCTCTTCCTTTGCAGGCGGAGCCTCAAGACCTAAAAGATTAGCCATTTTAAGAAGTGCCATCATAAACACGCCAAATTCATAAATGAAATTAACACCCTTCATTTTAGGAAGAGTTGCAGGGCCTATTTTACCCTTAAAGAAAGCGTTCATTGCTTCAACGCTTTTGAATTCAAGCTCAACAAATTTTTGCTTATCTACCCTTTGAGCAACCTTGTTTGCATGAATAAGCCACTCATCACCGTTAACAACAAAGTGTGTTGCCCATTTTCCGTCCGGTGAATCACTGTCAAGACAGCTCACCTGGAAAACGCAATTAACCTTTTCGAACTTCTTTTTAAGTGATGGAACGTCTGCAACGATAGTCTTTAAAAGAGGCAAGGCACCGCAAAGGAATATTTTATTTGTATAAAGTTGTTCTTTGTCTGCCACAAAGCTCATTCCCTTCGATTTTTAAATTAAAAAACAAAATCTTTCGGATTTTTGTAGAAATACTTAGGTTTGGGGTTTTGCGACCCCGTAGCGTACAAAGGTACGTGAGTTCGGGTCGCAACGAGCCAAAAATAAGTGCTCTTTAGCGTAATTTTGTATAGAAGTGCTTAGATTTGGGTTTTTGCGACCCCGTAGCGTACAAGGGTACGTGAGTTCGGGTCGCAAAGGGCCAAAGATAAGTGCTTATATGCAAAATTAAAATTCGTCATCCCAGTCGTTATCCTCTTCAAAATCAGCCTTCATAACCTCACGAACTGCTGCTATGATACCGTTTGAATCTATGCCAAGTGTAGACATAATATCCTCCTGGAGACCTATTGGTGCAAATTCATCTTGAATACCAAGCTTTTTAAATGCACAGCCCTTACCGGATTCTACAACTACCTCTGCAACTGCTGAACCAAGACCACCTAAAACTGTGTGGTCCTCAACAGTAATAATACGGCGTGTTTCTGTAACAGCCTTTAAAATAGCCTCTTTATCAATCGGCTTAATTGTGTGCATATCTAAAACACGAACCTTAAGACCGTCGGCATTGTTAAGGAAATCTGCTGCCTGAACAGCCTGGAAAACACAAGAGCCGCAAGCAATAATTGTGAGGTCTGTACCCTCGTGAACCTCAACAGCCTTACCGATTTCGAAGCCGTAGTCTGTTCCCTTGTAAAGAACACGGTCAAAGCCACGGTTAATTCTTATATAGAAAGGACCCGGTGTGTTGTATGCTGCCATAACTGCATTATAGGTTTCGTAGCCGTCTGCAGGGCAAATAACTGTAAGATTAGGAATAGAACGAGTTAAGGCGAGGTCACAAATTGCATGGTGAGTTGAGCCTGCCTGACCAAAGGAGGTACCTGAGTGTGTAGCAATTACCTTTGCGTTTACGTTCTGATAGCAAAGGTCTGTGTGAAGCTGGTCTGCTGAACGGAATGATGCGAATTGTGAGAAGGTTGAAAGGAATGGTACAAGACCTGCCTTTGCCATACCTGCTGCAATACCGAACATATTCTGCTCTGCAATACCCACGTTAAAAAATCTGTCAGGGAATTTCTTTTGGAAATCACCGATTTTTGTTGATTTTGCAAGGTCAGCTGTTAAAGCAACAACCTCGGGATGCTCCTCTGCTAATTCTACGAGTGCCTGACCGTAAATTTCTGCAGTTGAAAGAGAAGTTGACTGCTCTGCTGTATAAGATAAACCACCAGCCATATTATTCGCCCTCCTTTTCAGCACGTTCTACACGTTTTTTATATGATTCTTCAAGAGATTTTTTACCGATTTCGTATTTTTCGGTATCGAATGCACCGTAGTGCCATTTGTAGTCGCCCTCAATAAAGTCGATACCGCAGCCCTTAACTGTGTCGCAAAGAATCAACACAGGCTTATCTGTTTCGTTGTTATATGCAAAGTCAATAGCTTCGCAAAGCTCTTTAATGTTGTTACCGTCTATCTTTTTAACAATAAAACCAAATGCCTCCCACTTGTCTGCGAGCGGCTCAAGAGCCATAACCTCCTCAGTAGGACCGTCTATCATATTGTGGTTACGGTCTACAAAGGTAATAAGATTTGTAAGCTTAAAGTGAGCTGCAGACATTGCTGCTTCCCAGTTTGAGCCTTCGTCTAATTCACCGTCACCCAAAACCACAAAGGTTTTATAATCCTTCTTTAAAAGGCGTGCTGCAAGAGCAGTACCTACGCCAATTGAAAGTCCGTGACCGAGTGAGCCTGTGGAAGCATCTACACCCTTAACCTTGTTTGCATCAAGGTGAATACCCATTTTTGAGCCTGAAAGGTTGAAGGTTTTAAGAAGCTCCTTATCATTAAAGCCTAAGTCACAAAGAACAGGTGCGTAAGCAATACCTGCATGTCCCTTACTTAATATGAATCTGTCGCGGTCCTCCCAATCAGGATTTTCCACCTTAATATTCATATATTTGTGGTAGCAAACCGTCATAATATCCATGGCGCTCATACCGCCACCAATATGACCGCTGCCTGCCCAATACGTTGTATCAAGGCAAAGGTTACGAAGCTCGTGTGCTTTCTTTTCAAGCTGGAGCCACTCTTGTTTAGTTAATGCCATAAGATTTACCTCCCGTAATTATATTATTTAAAAAGTTCCGGATGATTATTTTTAACTACCTTAAACGCTTCATCTGCAATTTCAATAGTTCTGTTAATATCCTCATGAGTCAATGCCGCATTTATAAAGTGGTTGTGGTGAGATGCAAAGAAAACGCCACGGTTTACACACTCTGCAATCCAATCCTGGTGAAGAAGCATTGAATCATCATTTGCAATTCTTAAATAGAAAAGTGCCGGTGGGCCTGAGGTTACAAGGTCAAAGCCGTTCTCCTTACCTGCCTTTTTAAGACCCTCTAAAAGCTCTGTACCAAGGTCGTTAAAGAGCTTTGGTGCATTTATTGCTTTAAGCTTATTTATACAAGCAATACACGCTGCAAACGGTACTGCACTCATCCAGTAGGAGCCTGTGTAGGAGAGAGAGGATGCCGCACTTCTTAAAAACTCCTTACCGCAGAAGGCTGACATATTGTAGCCGTTGGCAAGTGCCTTACAGAAGCAAATAATATCTGCCTCAAATCCAAAGAAATGGTCTGAGCCTGCTAAGTCAAGACGGAAGCCTGCACGAACGTCGTCTATAATAAGAACAATATCCTTTTCGGTACAAAGCTTTCTTACCTCCTGCCAAAAGCCGTCTACAGGGAAAGCATTGTCGAAGAAGTTGCCGTGGTTGTATGGCTGAGCAATAATTGCTGCAACCTCACCCTCGTTTTCCTCCAAGGTCTTTTTAAGACCCTCAATATCATCCCACTTACAGTAGAGGTTGTTTGCTACGTCCTCGGGAGTAACACCGGGGTAGTCAATTTTTTGTACCATTGGTGAAACGCCGTGGTAGAAGCCGTTAAAGAAAATAAGCTTTTTTCTGTGTGTGTAAGCACGTGCTGTTAAAATAGCGCCCTGCGTTGCATCATTACCGTTTTTTGCAAAGAATGCCCAGTCTGCTGTATTAACCGTATCTACCAAAAGCTCCGCACACTCTACCATAACCTTATCGGGTGAAGAAGTACAGTTACCCTTTTTAATTTGCTCTATAGCGGCATTGTCTACGTCCTCGTCACAATAGCCTAATATATTAGGACCGTAAGCACACATATAGTCTATGTACTGATTTCCGTCTACGTCCCAGAAATAGGTGCCCTTTGCTTTTTCTGAAAAGCGAGGCCATCTGTTAACCGGAATAAACTGACCCTCTGCAGGGCCTAAATGTCCGTAAACGCCTGATGGAATGACCTTTGTTGCTCTGTCATACCACTCGTTAGATGCTGTTGTTGAGTATAATGGAAAAGACATTTTGTAGCCCCCTTATGCTAAATATAATGCTACACGGTCTAAAATACGGTTAACGTTGTCAAGCATATTAACCATACCGTGCATTTCTATTTTTCCCGTGCCTATGCAGGTTAAAGCATTTACCTTGCCGTCAAACAAGGCTCTTGCTATTTCAATTGAATCAAAAATCATAGCCGCTCTGTATTTTTCAGGAGGCTTTTTAACCGTAACAAGACGGTTGTCCTTACAAATAAGCTCAACGCCTATATCGTTTTTAATGCCTATAAAAATACTGCCGTCTATAATGTTAGAAGCACTGAATTTTCCGATTTCGTCGTTATTACCGATTTGTGAAATAGCAACGCCTATTGTGTAAAGCATAAGACGGGTGCTTCTTTCAAAAAATACAGGGTCCTTTAAATCGTCGTCACTTGCTCTCATATATTTTGAAAGCAGGTCTGTAAGAGGCACGAATTTTTTAAGCAAAAAGCTTATGTGTGTAAAGCCCTTTGACGGAATAGGTGTAACAGTACCGTCTATAAGGCCGTTGAACTTTTCCGGTGATGAAAACGGAAGCTTAATATCACAAGCGCCGCAGCCCTGCTCCATACGGCATTTGCCGTTTTTGAAAAACAGAGTTGCCGACGGGCCGCCCTTAACCTCAAAACCGATTGAAAGCGGCTTTTGGTCCTTAATAATTTCCGCTGCCTCAGGCACTAAATCACAAAGATTTTCCAAAGTGCCGAGAACACCGAACATATTTATGTATGCTAACGTTCTTGCATCCATTAAATTCTGCATAAATTTAACTCCCTTCCGAGCTTTTTTACGTTCATAACAATACTATTTTATTTTAACAGACTGTACTATTAAAGTCAACAAATCTTTGTGCCTATTTGTTAATTTTTTTATCACTTTTTACTTGACATTTTGTATTTATAAATAGTATAATCATAGTGAACGTAAATTCACTTTTGTGTCTTTAAATATTTGTTTTTGGAGGTCTTTAAAATGGATACAAGATTCGCAATTTCCGAATACCATGACGCACAAGCCGTTACTAAACAGCTTGACGAGCTTATCAAAAAGCCTATTTACACAATCAAGCCGGAGGTTCTCAAAAACTACGAGGAAGAATATTTCGACAAAAAATGTGCAAAAAGTAAGGATATGATTAAAGAAGCTCAGCAGGTTATTCCCGGCGGTGTTCAGCATAACCTTGCTTTCAACTATCCTTTCCCACTTGTTTTCACAAAAGCAGACGGCATGAAGCTTTATGACGTTGACGGTAACGAATACTTCGACTTCCTTCAAGCGGGTGGTCCTACAGTTCTCGGCTCTAACCCAAAAGAGGTAAGAGACCAGGTTATTGACCTTCTTAACACCTGCGGTCCTTCAACAGGTCTTTTCCACGAGTTTGAATATAAATTAGCAAAGAAAATTTCTGACAGCGTTGAAACAGTAGATATGTTCCGTATGCTTGGTTCAGGTACTGAGGCTTGTATGGCTGCTGTTCGTGTTGCAAGACTTGCTACAAAGAAAAAGAACATTGTTAAAATGGGTGGCGCATACCACGGCTGGAGTGACCAGCTTGGCTACAGCATTCGTGTTCCCGGCTCAAAATTCACACAGGCACACGGTGTTCCGCTTTACCTCTTTAAGCATACACAGGAATTCTTCCCTAACGACCTTGATTCACTTGAAAGAGTTCTTTTCAAAAACAAATTCAAGGGCGGTACTGCTGCTGTATTTATGGAGCCAATCGGTCCTGAAAGCGGTACAAGACCACTCGATAAGGACTTTAACAAAGGCGTAGAGGCACTCTGCCGCAAATACGGCGCACTCCTTATCTTTGACGAGGTTGTTACCGGCTTCAGAATTGGTATGGCAGGCGCACAGGGCTACTTTGGCGTTTCTCCTGACCTTACAATCTTTGGTAAGGTTATTGCCGGTGGTTACCCGGGTGCCGGCGGTATCGGTGGTAAAAAAGAATACATGAAATACCTTGGCGCAGGTCTTGATGCAAGCGGTGAAAAGGTTAAGAAAGCATTTATGGGCGGTACAATGGCTGCTACTCCGCTTTCTTGTGTTGCAGGCTACTACACACTTGAAGAAATTGACAGACAAAACGCTTGCCAGAAGGCAGGTCAAATGGGTGACAGACTTACAAAGGGTCTTCAGGAGCTCATTAAAAAGTACGACCTTCCTTTCGTTGCATTCAACCAAGGCTCTGTTTGTCATATTGATACAGTTGGTACAATGCACTACTCAATTAACTGGTCTAAGCCATGGCAGATTCCGGGCGTTCTTTCAGCTACAAGCGAAAGAAAGAAGGAAATGCAACACATGGGTGCTGCTTATATGGCAGAGGGACTTGTTACTCTTGCAGGTAGCCGTCTTTATACAAATGCTCAGTACACACCTGAGCTTATTGATGAAGCTCTTGTAAGATTTGACAGAGTATTCCAAAACGTTGCTATTAAAGAAGGACAATCTAAATAATTTAACTAAAGCACGGATTTTTTCCGTGCTTTATTGCTAAAAAGGAAGGTATTTATTATGGATATTCTCGAAGCAAAACAAATAGTTATAAAAGCGGGTCACGAATTATTAAAGGAGGGGCTTATTGTACGTACGTGGGGTAACATAAGCTGCAGAGTAAATGAAGAACAGTTTGTTATTACTCCGAGCGGCAGAGCCTACGAGGACTTGACTCCTGATGACATTGTTCTCGTAAACATTGCCGACCTTTCCTATGACGGTGACGTTAAGCCGTCTTCTGAAAAAGGTATTCACGCATCCTGCTACCAATTAAGACCGGATTGCAATTTTGTAATTCACACTCATCAGGCAAACGCTTCTATTGTAAGTGCATTAGGTTATGATGTTGACTCTCTTACAGAAGAACATTCTGCTATAATCGGCAACGACGTTCCTTGTGCTGCTTACGGTCTTCCGGGCACAGGCAAATTAAGACAAGGTGTTATAGATGCGCTTAACCGTTCAAAATCCAAGGCAATTATTTTAGCACACCACGGCGCTGTTTGCGTTGGCAGTGATTATGACGACGCCTTCAAGGTTGCTTCTACCTTAGAGGACGTTTGCGAGAAATACGTGGCAGACCGCTGCAGCGAGGTTTCAGGAAAGGCTGTAGACTCTCTTAACGCTGTTAAGGATTATATTCTTAGTGTATTCACCTCTGCCGAGGGCTACAAAAAATGTGCAGAAATCCCTGCTTTAGACAGTGAAAAGTCAGACAATACAGTAACCTTCTTTACGGACGGCGCAGAGCTTGTAAAATCAGACTTAAACGGCGCTGTAATTGGTGAGGGTACTCTTCCTGAGTGCGCAGAGCTTCACCTTGCAATTTACAATAAAAGAGAAGACGTAAACTTTATACACCACTCTCAAAATGAATACGTAAAGGCAATTTCTGCAGAGGGCAAAACCATGAAGCCTCTTCTTGATGACTTTGCACAGCTTATAGGCCCAACAGTTAAATGTACAAAGGACGTAGCTGCTGCAAAGAGCGTTGTCAGTGCGCTCGGCAACAAAAACGCCGTGCTTTTAAAGGATAACGGTGCAATTTGTGTTGCAGGCACAAAATATGATGCAGAAGCAATTGAAATTGTTATGGATAAGGGCTGCAAAACACTTATAGGCGCAAAGCTTTACACAGGCGTAAAGGCAATAAACGCTTTTGAAGCAAACCTTATGAGAATAATTTATAAAATGAAGTATTCTAAAAAAGCGGGCAAATAATAAGCGTTTTTAATTATAATTACAACTGAACAAAAATAAAAACATCCTATCGTTTTCGGCTTTTAAAGCTTTAAACGATAGGATGTTTTTTAATTAGTTGCACTCAAGGCTAAGCCTTGCGGTTTTTATTTGTTGTGTATTAAATCATAGGTACGACTTACGTAATAATCATATACACCGTTAATTCGAAACGGATGCTTCTGTTACAGTAACATCGGCGCTCGCCTTAAAGCTACTGCTTGCCTTACCGTTTACTGCTTTTACTGTATAACGGTATTTTGCACCGCCGGCAAGCTCTGTATCAATCCAAGAAAGCTTTGAACTTGCAAGAGTGCCCTTTTTAGTCCAACCGGTCCAAGCACCATTTACATACTCTGAACGGTAAACCACGTAGTTTTTTGCACCTGCAACCTTATTCCAGCTAACACTTATACCATTAGCAGCTTCTGCAGCCTTAACCGTTGGCTGAGCAAGACGGAGTAAACCGCTTGTTGCCATAAAGGTACTTGCGTATGAGCCGTTTACTGCTTTTACAGTATACTTGTAATATGTTCCGCTCTTAACGTTTTTGTCCGTCCAGGTAGTAGCCGTTACCTTACCTCTGTTAGTCCAACCGGACCATTTCTTTGTTTTTGCGTTGTAGGTTGCGCTATAAACAATGTATTGTGTTGCACCGTCCACCTTATTCCACGAAACCTTAATTCCGTTTGAAGTATTTGCGAAGGTAACGTTTGGCTGTGCTAAGAACATCAATGTTTTTGATGCTGTAAATGAGCTTTGAGATGCTCCGTTAACAGCTCTTACAGTGTAGCGGTAGAGTGTACCGCTTACAGCACTTGTATCTGTCCAAGCAAACACGGTGTTTTTAAGTGTACCCATACTCTTCCATGAGGTCCACTTGCCGTTTACCTGCTCTGAACGATAAATAACGTAATTCTTTGCACTTGCAACCTTGTTCCATTTAACTGTAACACCTGCTTTTGCATTTGCAATTGTTACCTTTGCTTCTGCAAGACGAACAATTGAAGCTGCTGCTGTGAAGGTGCTCAACGTCTTACCGTTTACAGCTCTTACTGTGTACTTGTAAACAAGACCTGCTTTTGCGCCTTTATCTGTCCAGCTGGTTGATTTTACCGAGCCCATATTGCTCCATCCGGACCATTTCTTTGTTGAAGAATTGTACTGTGCGCGATAAATTGTGTAGCTTTGTGCACCTGCAATTTTACCCCATTTTACAGTAATTCCTGCTTTTGCATTTGTAGTTGTTACTACAGGCTCTGCAAGGAATAATAAGCCTGCACTTGCAACAAACGTACCCTGTGACGTGCCGTTTATTGCTTTTACTGTATAGCGATAAGTTTTACCGCTTACAGCCGTTGTATCTGTGTAAGCCTTTACGTCTGATGCTGTTGTTTTTAAGGTAGTCCACTTTGACCAGGAGGTACCAGATTTTTCTGAACGATAAACCACGTATTCCTTTGCACCTGCTACTGCAGTCCAGGTAACCTTAACGCCTGTTTTTGCATTTGCGATTGTTACCTTTGGTGCTGTCAGGTAAACTAAAGAAGCTGTGCCCTCGTAAGCACTTGCTACGCTACCGCTTGCTAATGCACGTACAGTATACTTATAAATACCGCCGGCTTTTACATCCTTATCTGCAAAGGAAGAAACAGATGCCTTCTGGTCAGAGATTTTTGTCCATGCTGACCATTTGCCATTTGTGTACTGGGCACGGTAAATTCTGTAGGTTGAAGCACCGTCTACCTTGTTCCAGCTAACTGTAAAGCCTGTGCTTGTTATCTTTGCGGTTGTTACAGGCATTGCCAAATATTTAACTGTTTTTACGCCGCTGAACGCACCCTGTGCGGAGCTGTTTATACCACGAACCTTATAAGTATAGGTTGTGTTGGATTTTGCTGTTGTATCTAAATATTCAAGGCTGCTTGTTGTAGCAATTTTTACCGGTGTAGCACCATTTGTGCTTCTGTAAATTTCGTACTCTGTAGCATTCTCTGCTGCTGAATACGCTACCTTTACACCGCCCTTTGCGTTTTCTGCAGTGATTGTTTTAATACCACCGCAGGAAGCCTCTGTAAATGAAATGGATTCAATTATACCTGTTTCCGAAGTAACTATTCTTACAGGCATTTTTGTTTCTGAAAAATCTGCTTCCCAATCCATTTCTAAAACAAATTTGCCATTCTGATATTTTAAGCTTCTGGCATAGAGGTAGCCTTCCAGATAATCCGGTATGCGTACCTTTAACGTTTTTGTTTTTGCATCATATGAAGGTGATGAAGTAAAGTCTATTTTTGTTATATCAAATATGCCGTACGCTAACTCTCTTGCCTCATCTAATGTAACTACTGCATAATAGCCCTTTTCATCCTTCTCAACAACCTCAAAGTCATCTGTATACAAAAGGGATGCACACATTACGAGCACCTCATCTACTGCTACGCCCTTAATTGTACCGCTTAAGCCGTTAAAATCCACATTATAAAGATACTTTGCATAACCGTCAGCAAGCATTGCAGACATTGCGCCTACGCTGTATGCTATATCATTTCCCTGTAAGTATAACATTGCGTCAAGCCATTTATTAGCTGAAAGCACCTTGCTTTCAATAAATTCCTCCGGACCGCCTGCTTTTGCGTAACGCGTTTTAAAGTTTTTATAAGAGCCGGTTTTTTCGTCTATCTCGAATTCAATCTCTAAGGTTAATGCGCCCTTATCTGTATAAAGCGTACCGACAACAACCGATTCATTGCCCAATCCCTGTTCAAAATACTTTGCTGTATAAACCTCTTTGGTACCGTCTGCCTTTGTAAGAGTAACCTTAAGGTCGGTATCTCCGCTTAAATCTATTGCTGTATAGGTATTAGCTACCACTGAAACCTTAAAATCACAAGTAACGTTTCTGTATGAAGCCTCTGCATGGTTTAAGCCAATTTTGTATTTCTGCTCATAATCCATACAAGGGAAGGATACGTCGAAGTATGAGCCGTCAATTTTGTCACCTGCTTCAACGTTTTTATACGTTTTTGCAGTGCCGTCTGCATACGTAAGCTTAACCGTATATGTAATTTGGTCAGGGAAGTATACTGCAAACTGATTGTCATCTGAATCTGTCATGAAAAAACTGCTTGTGTTTTCTACAAGTGCTGCTTCAGGAGTAACCTCAAGCTTTGTTACTTCCTTGTCACCCTTTTTTAAAACAAAGGTATAATCTACAGTGTATCCCTCAAAGGTTGCTTTAACGGTATTCTTTCCAACCGTCAATGGATTTTCTATAGATTCATTTGTTTCAAAATCTATACCAAATCCAATAAATCTTACATACTCTGTATAAGAATACGTTTTCTTAGTACCATCTTTATAGTTAAAGGTAATATCAGGATAGGTCAGATTAACGTCGTGGTGGAAGGAAAATTCCTCTCCATCATACTCGAACCAACCGTCAACATATTGAGTTAATTCCTTTGTAGGGGTAAGAGTAACACTCTCAACCGGGTCTTCAACAATATTAAAGGTAAACTCTGCCTCAACACCGTTAAAGATTGCTTTACCGTTATTTACACCCCTTTTAAGCGGATTGTAAGCATCCTGGTATATCTCAATTTCCCAAGAATACCCGCTCTGGTAAAGCTCATTGTCGGTTTTGTATTCCTTAACTGTACCGTCTGTAAAGGTAACCTTAAAGTCAACGTCTAAATCATCTAAGAAATAATAGTAATACTCGTCTCCGCCTTCTTCATCTGTCGTCCAATAGCCGTTTTTATTCTCTATTATTTCACTATTAACAATAGCCTCTACCTTTTTAACCGGATTAGCAATAATTTCATACTCGAATTCAACTACTTCACCGAAAATTGCCAATATACCCTTGTGCTTGCCTACGGTGAGCTTTGTTTGACTGTCCTGCTTACCGAGGTAGGTTACAAAGGTTATTTCATCAAAATAATCGTGTACGTCGTTAAGAGTAAACGTATCTGCCGCTTTAGCTGCATCTTTATACTCTACTGTAACCTCTATAGCATCATTATCAATATCATAATTGAAATAAGGCACCATGTAGTACTCATCTTTTTCCTCGTCATATACACTTTCGTAAGACGTATAACCGGAAACATCTTCCATAAGAGGCTCTAAAATTTTAACGGAAACACTCTTTACGGGAGATTCGTCAATTGTAAAGGTATAATCTGCCTCATGGTTAAGAAGGTCAACCTTCACCGTATTTTCACCGGGCTTAAGGATTGTCTCCTCCGTACTATAGCTCGGCTCATCACCAAAAAGGTCGTAGCACTCATACCAACCGCAGGTTACAGGGTCTCTGCCATCATTAAAGGTAACCGTAATCTCCGGGTAGGTTGCCGTAATGTCATAATTGAAAGAACCAAGCCCCTTAAACGGGTCGTCAGGGTCAGCCCAGTCGTGCGTACCATCTATAAACTCGCGCAACTCAGTCGTAGGTTTTATAGTAATGCTTTCTATAGGGTCAGCTAAAATCTCAAACTCGTAATCTACAGTAAAGCCCATAAACTCTACGCTTGTTTTATAAACACCGGGTTCAAAAACTACACCATCACTCTGCTCGTCATACATTTTAGGGAAGAATCCGAAAACTTCGTAGCAGTCACCCCAGTTGCAGGTTACAGAGTCTCTGCCGTCATTATAATTAACGGTAACCATAGGACAAGTTTCCATTATTTCATAATAGAAATACTTACCCTTCGACTCATCTTCAGAGTCTATCCACTGATACCAGCCGTTCTCGTTTTCTTTTAATTTTTCTGTTGCTGTAACTTCAATGCTTTCAACCGGGTTTTCCACAATTGTAAATTCAAATGAGGTTCTTATAACGTCCTCATTAGAATTATAATAAACATCAATCTCCATTGTGTGTGTACCAAGACCAAACTCCGTTTCCACATCCTGGGTTGTTACTTGAGAAATATAGTCAACGTAACCATAAATCTCATTCTCCTGACAGGTAACCTTGCTACCGTCAGAATAGATAATAACGTACGTGGGTCTCACATTATATACCACGTCGTAATAAAAGTATGATGTAACCCCCTCCTCGTTATACCAACCGTCGCATTTTTCAATTAAGTTCCTGTTTGCAGTAACGGAAATTTCTGTAATAGTTTTTTCTCCATCCGCTGCAAAAGCCGTTAACGGAAAGCTTGCAAGAACAATTAATATTGCAAGCAATGAACATAAGACCTTTCGCTTCATTTTTATCATCTCCATTTTATAATTAGCTCAGATTTATATCTATACCCACCTTGAGCCATAATAAAATTATATTCCTTTTTTCAGACATTTACTATACACACATTCCCCAAAATTCACAAAAAATATTTATGCAATTGTTTCCAATACAAAGCAACAACCTAAAACCTACCAAGCATTAAAAATGCCCTGCCTTAAATCTTAAGACAGAGCGTTTTAACCCTATTTCAGAGCCTCCACGGCTCTTTCTAATATTCCGTTGATTTTTGCAATTACTATACCATAATTTGAAATAGGTACGTGCTGTGATGTTGAAAGAGAAATTCTTGTTTTCATTTCTCTTTCCGTAAGCATACACGCACCGCAATGAATTACAAGCTTGTATTTTCCTAAATTCTCAGGAAAATCTGCACCCGAGGTGAATTCGAACTGCAGATTTTTTTGTGTATAGCCTTTTATCCAAGCAGGTAATTTTTCCGTGCCTATATCACCGCATTGTCTGTGGTGAGTACAGCCCTCGGAAATAAGCACAAAATCCCCGTCCTGCAGGCTGTCCAGCGCATTTGCGCCATCTACTGCTTCCCAAAGCTCGCCCTTGTAGCGCGCAAAAAGAATTGAAAACGAAGTGAGTGCAACTCCCTTTGGTACAACTTTGCTTACCTTGTTAAACACCTGCGAGTCGGTTATTACTAAATCCGGCGGATTTTTAAGCTTCGCAAGAGCACCTTCAAGCTCCGTATCCTTTGTAACAACTACCGTTGCACCGGCATCTAAAAGCTCGCGTATTGTCTGCTGTTGCGGAAGAATAAGCCTGCCCTTAGGCGCAGCCGCATCAATAGGCACAACTAACACCACCGTGTCTCCCGCGCTTACAATATCCCCTAAAAGAGTTTTTTCGTTACCCTTTGCATCACTTAATCTGCCGATTAGCTCTTTTAATTCGTTTATGTTTTTCTTTTCCCTTGCGCTGACGTAAAGCTCGTTTTCCTTAAGGGGCTTTTCGTCTGTCAATAAATCGCATTTGTTAAAAGCAATTACGTAGGGAATACTTCTTTTTTTGAACTCCGCCTCTAAGGCCTCGTCTGCCTCCTGCTTTCCCCTTGCAGCATCCACCACAAGCACTGCGACGTCTGTTTTATTTAATATTTGCCTTGTTTTTTCAACTCTGAGTGAGCCTAACTCACCCTCATCATCTATGCCTGCCGTATCAATAATTACAACAGCCCCTATGGGCAACAGCTCCATAGCCTTTTTAACGGGGTCGGTTGTAGTGCCCTTTACCTCTGACACCACGGAAAGCTCCTGCCCCGTAACGGCGTTTACCACACTCGATTTACCTGCATTGCGAAGCCCAAAAAATGCTACGTGCACACGCTCTGCGGATACTCTTTCATTTAAGTTCATTTTATCACCTAAAATCTGAAATCTCTTCTGTTTGATGCCTTAATGGCCTCAACGTTTTCTTTTGCAATTTCTTTTGCCTTAGGATTTGCCACCTTTTCAAGCTCCTTTTCTATGAGCTTAAAGCCCGTCTCCTTTGTTTTGTCACTTGCGTAATCCACAAGATATTCGGTAAGCGTCATTAGGGCGTTAGGATGGCAGCAATTTATAATTTGTCCCGTTTTGCAAAGCGCCATAAATCTGTCTCCCGTTCTGCCCTCTCTGTAGCAGGCGGTACAAAACGACGGTATGTGACCGTTTTCCATAAGCCAGTTTACAACCTCGTCGAGCGTTCTTTGGTCTGAAACGTCAAATTGCTCGGAATCGTGCGGACGCTCTTCCTCTGTGTAGCCGCCTACAGAGGTTCTTGAAGCACCGCTTATTTGAGAAACACCGAGCTTTAACACCCTTTCGCGTACCTCCTGACTCTCTCTTGTAGAAATAATCATACCCGTGTACGGCACGGCAATTCTTATGCACGCAATGATTTTTTCAAAAATATCGTCACTTAAGCCGTTGTCAAACTGGTCGGGGTCTATGTCGTCTGCTCTTTTTAACCTTGGTACACTTATAGTGTGCGGTCCCACACCGTGCACCGCCTCAAGGTGCTCTGCGTGCATTAAAAGTCCCGCAAATTCATACTTGTATTTTTCAAGTCCGAAAAGCACGCCAAGACCTACGTCGTCTATGCCGCCCTCCATAGCTCTGTCCATAGCCTCTGTGTGATAGGCGTAGTTATGCTTTGGTCCCGTAGGATGCAGCTCCTCGTAGCTTTCCTTGTGGTAGGTTTCCTGAAAAAGAATGTAGGTGCCTATTCCCGCATCCTTCAGCTTTTTATAATTTTCCACGGTGGTCGCGGCAATATTTACGTTTACTCTGCGAATTGCTCCGTTTTTGTGATTTATGGAGTATATGGTGTTAATACACTCAAGAATGTATTCTATAGGATTATTTTTGGGGTCCTCACCTGCTTCAATAGCAAGTCTTTTGTGGCCCATATCCTGCAAAGCAATAACCTCTTTTTTTACCTCGTCCTGCGTAAGCTTTTTTCTTGCTATGTGCTTATTTTGCATATGATAAGGACAATAAACACAGCCGTTAACGCAGTAATTTGAAAGATACAGCGGCGCAAACATAACAATTCTGTTGCCGTAAAAGGTTTCCTTTATTTCTCTTGCAAGTGCGTACATTTTTTCTGTTGCTTCCTTATCATCACAAGCAAGCAGCACAGATGCCTCTCTGTGAGAAAGACCTGCACACACAACTCCCTCTGCTGTCTTTTTAGGCCTTGCCTTTTCTAAAATTTCATTTATAAGCGGAAGGTTGTTTTTGTTTTCCTCTGCATATTTAATTGTTTCAAGAATCTCCGCATCATTTATAAATTCTTCTGCCTTTAAGGACTTAACGTTGTATTCTGCCATTTCCCTCTTCCTTTACCTTTTAATATCGCCTTTGTCGACTACTATTTCGTAGCCGATATTTTTAATTTGATTTTTTAACTCCTCTATTTCCTCTGCCGATTCCGTGCCCGTTGCAAGCTTGTTGTCATAAAGAGCATATTTTTTTCTTTCGCTTGCGGGTGAAAGATTCGGCATTAAAACGTTTGCGCCTGCAAGTATGCCCTGCTCTCTGCCGCCCTCCTTTATTGTGCCGAGCGCGGTTGTAGCAGGCAGGAGTATATTCGGCTTTATAAGCCTTATAACCGACAAATAAAATATTGTTTCCTCTGCCGTGCCTGCTTTTTCGTTTTTAAAGGGTGTGTCCCCCTGAGGAATAAACGGGCCTATGCCGCACATTTCCGGGGAAAACTCTTCTATAAATTTAAACTCCCTTGCAACAATTTCAGCCGTAGCAAAGGGTGAGCCCACCAAAAATCCGCAGCCCACCTGAAAGCCTGCCGCCTTAAGCTCTTTAAGGCAATTTATTCTGCTCTCATAGGACATATTTTCAGGATGCAGCCTTTCATAATGCTCTTTATCTATTGTTTCGTGACGTAAAAGGTAGCGGTCTGCGCCCGCCTCCTTCATTTTTAAAAAATCCTCTTTTTCATATTCACCGAGGGAAAGCGTTACGGCACAGTCTGAATAGCGTGATTTTATTTTTTTAACCGTGTCACAAATCTCACTTACAGAAAGCGCTCCCTCTCCGCCTTGCAGCACAAAGGTACGAAAACCTAAATTGTAGCCCGACTCACAGCACGAGAGAATTTCCTGCTGTGTTAATTTATAACGCTCGCAGCTTTTGTTTGAGCGTCTTATTCCGCAGTAGTAGCAATCGTTTTTGCAAATATTACTTATTTCTATTAAGCCGCGAATAAAAATTTTATTGCCGTAAATCTCTTTACGCGCCGTGTCTGCCTTTTGCTTTAAATACTCAAAAATTTCCTCGTTGCGGTTTTTAATTAAAAATAAATAATCCTCTTCACTAAGGTAGTGGTTTTCACTAAGAAAATCTATTAGCTTTTTTGCTTTTCCCATTATACACCTGTCACGTTTGAATAAGCTGTTTTTACGCTTATTCCGTTTATTTTTCCAACCTTGCCTGCAAGGGCGGAGATTTTATCCTGCGGGGCATCTATTGCAACAGAAACTATGTGAATCCCCTTTTCTCTGTAAGGAAGCCCCATTCTGCCTATAATAAAGCCGCCATATTCGTGAAGCGTTCTGTTAAGCTCCTCAACAGACTCTGTATTTTCTACAATAATTGCTAAAACTGCTACTCTTGTTTCCATAAAACACCTTTCTAAAGTAAAAAAATAAGCACCCGATATGGGTGCTACAATACAAAACAACGTGAGCAATGCGATTTTGCATTACCCTGCTTTTATTATAACACCTTTCAGTCAGACAGCTCTTCGTGTCAGGATTTGTTACTTAAATTATATATAAATATTTTATAAAAGTCAATAAAAGGTAATGACAAAACAAAAATTGAGTAGTATAATAATCGCAGTTTTTTGAAAGGATTTTAAAAATGACTTCTAAATACTCATTAGATATGACAAAAGGCCCTTTTTTAAAGAAAATTTTGCGGTTTTCTCTGCCGCTTGTTTTCACGGGTCTTTTACAAATGATTTACAACACGGCAGACGTAATTGTTGTAGGGCGCTTTGCGGGCGGTACGGCGCTTGCAGCCGTTGGTGCTACGGGCTCGCTCGTGCATTTAATTCTGAATATATTTTTAGGGCTTTCAATGGGCTCAGGAGTTATGACCGCAAAATATATTGGTGCTAAGGACGAGGACTCTGTTAAGCGTTGCGTACACTCTGCTATGCTGCTGAGCATTTTAAGCGGTATATTCGTAGCAATATTCGGCTTTCTTTTTTCAGAGCAGCTCCTTGTTTTAATGGACTCCCCCGAGGACGTTTTACCGCTTTCAACGCTTTACTTAAAAATATTTTTCCTTGGTGCCCCTGCGGGTATGGTTTTTAACTTTGGCGCAAGCATAGTAAGGGCAACGGGCGACACTAAAAAGCCGCTTATAATACTTTCACTTTCAGGTATTTTAAACATTGTACTTAACTTAATTCTTGTTATTAATTTTCACATGAGCGTTGCAGGTGTTGCTATTGCCACAATAGCCTCACAGTACGTTTCTGCTACTGTAATTACCATTGTGCTTTTAAATATGAAAAACGCTTGCAGGCTAAACCTTAAAAAGCTTCGTCTTCACAAGGAGGAGGTAAAACGAATTCTTTACGTGGGAATCCCTGCAGGAATACAAAATTCACTTTTCTCCGTTTCAAACGTTATAATTCAGACAACCGTTAACTCCTTTGGCTCGGTTGCAATGGCGGGTATTGCCGCAGGCTCAAACGTAGATACCTTAATTTACACCTGCACAAACGCCGTTTCGCAAACAACCATGACCTTCTCGTCACAGAACTTCGGCGCAAAAAAATACGAGAATTTTAACAAAATTTATTTCCGTTGCGTTTTGCTCACAATTGCAATTGCAGGCTCAATGGGTGCCTTGGGTGTTATTTTTAAGGACTTTTTAGTTGGAATTTTTTCCACCGACCCGGCAGTTATAGAAATTGGTGCACAAAGATTAACGCTCATTTTACCTTTTTACTTTTTCTGCTCACTTATGGACGTTGGCGCAGGTCAGTTAAGAGGTATGGGAAAATCGTTCTTACCTATGATTATTTCTCTTTTAGGCGGCTGTGGACTTCGTCTTCTTTGGGTTTTCGCGTTCTTCCCCAAAAACCCGACGCTTATTTACCTTTACTACGCATACCCCATTTCGTGGTCAATAACCGCGGCGGTTTTATTCATTTGCTACTTTATAGTTCGCAAACAAATTTTAAAGCGTGCAAGCGCATAAAAAAAGGCTGTAAAAACCAAAAGTTTTTACAGCCCTGATTTTTTTGATAAAAATTTAAAATCACGAATAATTGCAGGCTCAACCGATTTGCCTTCGCAAACCTTTAAGAAGCACATAATTTTCACTACCGCAAGAACAACAGAGGCAATGCTGAACAAAATTGCTTAATCCTTCTCTCCTTTACTTTTACAGCTCCGTTTGGAGCTGTTACCTTTATACTACCACTTTTTTCAATATGTCAAGGATTCAAGTAAAAAGGACGTTAAAGCAGTAAGCTTTAACGCCCTTTAATTTTTCACGTTATTTATTAATATATTAAGGGTACGTCTTAAGAGTACGTCGAGCAGGTGAAAAAAAGACTTATGCGCAAAAATAAAAAGCTCGCCGTAGATTCGTTGTAAACCCACGGTGAGCTTCTTTTGTAAAATTTTTACCTGTATTCTTAATCGTAATAAGTTTTGATGCAGAAGGCTTTTTCTTCACCCCGAAGCTGTATGAAGATACTGCGAGCGGGTGAAAAAACGACTTATGCGCAAAAATTATACGATTAATACATTCCGCCGCCGCCTGCTGCTGCCATAGCTGCTGCCTGAGCTGCATCTGCTGCAGGGTCGGGTTTGTCTGTAACAAGGCTCTCTGTTGTGAGCACCATTGCTGCTACGGAAGAAGCATTCTGAAGAGCAGAACGGGTAACCTTAGTCGGGTCAAGAATACCTGCCTCTGCCATATCTGTAAAGGTTTCTGTAGCAAAGTCGTAGCCGTAGCCTGCTTTACCTGAACGGAGAATACCGTCAATAATTACAGAGCCCTCAAGACCTGCATTTGCTGCAATCTGACGAACCGGCTCTTCAATTGCCTTAAGAACAATTTTAGCACCTGTTTTTTCGTCAACGTCATCTATTTTTTCAATGTATTCTCTAAGTGCAGGAATTGCGTTAAGGAGTGCAACGCCGCCGCCTGCAACGTAGCCCTCTTCTACAGCTGCCTTTGTTGCTGCAAGAGCATCCTCAATTCTTAACTTCATTTCCTTCATTTCTGTTTCTGTTGCTGCACCAACACGAATTACTGCAACACCGCCTGCAAGCTTTGCAAGTCTTTCCTGAAGCTTTTCTCTGTCAAAGTCTGAGGTAGTTGTTTCAATTTGTGCTTTAATTTGAGCAACTCGAGCCTTAATAGCCTCGTTATCACCTGCACCGTCAACAATAATTGTGGTTTCCTTAAGAAGCTTAACCTGACGAGCACGACCAAGCTGTGCTACTGTTGCATCCTTAAGCTCAAGGCCTAATTCCTCTGTAATAACCTCACCGCCTGTGAGAATTGCAATGTCACGAAGCATTTCCTTTCTTCTGTCACCAAAGCCGGGAGCCTTAACAGCAACACAGGTAAAGGTACCTCTTAATTTGTTTACAAGAATAGTAGCAAGAGCCTCGCCCTCTACGTCCTCCGCAACAATAACAAGCTTTTTGCCTGCCTGAACAATTTGCTCAAGAAGAGGAAGAATTTCTTGAATATTTGTAATTTTCTTATCTGTAATAAGAATGAAAGCATCATCAATAACAGCTTCCATTTTATCTGTATCGGTTACCATATAAGGTGAAATGTAGCCGCGGTCAAATTGCATACCCTCAACTACGTCGCAGCTTGTTTCTGCTGTTTTGCTTTCCTCAACGGTAATAACGCCGTCTGCTGTAACCTTTTCCATTGCCTCTGCAATAAGGTTACCAACGTTTTTATCTGCTGCAGAAATTGTAGCAATTCTTGCAATATCACTTGAATTTTTAACCGGCTGTGAGTTTGCCTTAATTGTTTCTACAACGTTGTCAACTGCACCCTTAATACCCTTTTTAACAACCATAGGGTTAGCACCTGCAGCAACGTTTTTCATGCCCTCACGAATTAAAGCCTGAGCTAAAAGAGTAGCTGTTGTAGTACCGTCACCTGCAACGTCGTTTGTTTTTGTTGCAACCTCTTTAACAAGCTGAGCACCCATATTTTCAAATGGGTCTTCAAGCTCAACCTCTTTTGCAATGGTAACACCGTCGTTTGTAATGAGTGGTGCACCGTATTTTTTGTCAAGAACTACGTTTCTGCCCTTTGGGCCGAGTGTAATTTTAACTGTATTTGCAAGCTTATCTATACCGCCCTGAAGAGCCTTGCGAGCCTCTTCACCGTAAATGATTTGTTTTGCCATAGGTAATTACTCCTTAAAATAAAATCAGATTATATTATTCAACAATAGCAAGAATGTCGTTCTGACGAACAACAATAAGCTCTTCACCGTCGAGCTTAACCTCTGTGCCTGAATATTTGCTTAAAATAACCTTGTCACCGACCTTGACCTCCATTTTAACCTCTTTGCCGTCAATAACAGCGCCGGGGCCCACTGCAATAACCTCTGCAGTTTGTGGCTTTTCCTGAGCGGCAGCTGCTAAAATAATGCCGCTTTTTGTTGTTTCCTCTGCTTCGCAGAATTTAAGAACTACTCTGTCACCAAGTGGTTTGAGCTTCATATAAAATACCTCCTGTTAAGAAATATAAGTTAAACAATTTGTTTTTAGCACTCTCGCTTTTTGAGTGCTAAAAGTATAATAATACCTTTTAATAAAAAAATCAAGAGTTTTTGCAAACTTTTTCCCTTGCTACCTTAAATTTACAATACCGTAACAATATTTATTATGATTTTTTAAAATAAAATAATACAACTATTAAAAAATGCTATCGAAAAACCGATAGCATTTTTTCATTAGTCAATTTCTATATTCCAATAAATAATAGTCTTTCTTTCACTTGTGTAGGTAATATGTAACGACTTGCCCACCGCCGTAATTGCAGGGTAGCTGAATTCATAATCACCCTTAATAGCCTCAAGCTTAAAAAACTCCTCAAAGGTGTTACCGCCGTCAAAGGAGCGCATTAAAACAAGCGGCGCTCTGTTTCCCCAGTCTGCACCAACGGGATTCATGCAAAGCACTATTGTTTCATCCTCAAGCTTCACCAAATCTATACCACTGTTAGGGTTAGGGTAAGGGGTTTCGTATGCCTTGCACCAGGTCATGCCAAAATCGGTGCTGTCGCTTTTATAAATTTTGCCTGCATTTGACCTTATGAGCATATGCACACCGGCAGCATCCTCCCACAAGGTAGGCTGAATCATTCTTACGCTTTTACCTCTTTTTCTGACTCCGGGCACAAATTTTGAGTGCTTGTAGGTTTTGCCGTCATCCTCGGAAATATCTGTAAAGCATTTCCACGCAGAGTGCTTTGGCTCCTTTGAGGAGGGCGCTAAAACCGTACCGTTTGAAAGTCTTATCTGCTTGTTTTTAACAGGACCTCTTGCGCCGTCCTTTTCACCCGGCACTAACTCCTCCGGCTTTGAAAAGCTTCTACCTCCGTCTACCGAAACACACAAGTAGGTACGCCACTCTGAAATCGGCTTGCCGTATTTAAAGTAAAGGCACACGGAGCCGTCCTCTCTTTCGAACAAAACAGGATTCCAATGCGGCAGCTCCTCACCCTCAACGCTTACAGCGTAAGGGGTTGACCACTCGTTGTTTTCTCTTACGGAAACGTAAATTTTTACGTCGTTGTTACCCTCCTTAGTGCCGCCAAACCAAGCAGCCACCACCGTATCTCCCAACGGCAGCACCGTTGATGCGTGGCAGTTCTCGGTAACTGCATCTATTGGGAAAATTTCTTCCTTTAATTGCTTTATAACTTTAGTCTTCATCTGTTTTCCTTCGCCCCATATTTTTATTTGGTTGTGCTGTAGCTTCCGCAACAGCCGCCTCCCGGCGTCTTCTGTTTACCTCTTCGTAAATTTCAAACTCGTCGTAAGCAGAGTTTTCCGTATCAGTTTCTAAATAGTTAAAGGCATTCCACGCAGTATTTTCCTCCTGCACGTTTTCCTTGTTTTTGCCTTTGTAATCAAACTCGCCTATTCTTTTGCCTTCGGCGTCGTCATCATAACCTATATTCATAATAATAGGGTCAAGCTTAGGACCCTTTTTAATTGGCTCACGCTTTTCCACTATATAGAATTGGTCGGCGTATTTGTCCGTGGTTGTTTCAATAAACGACGGAAAGCCCGGCTGCCTTGAAAGCTTTTTATATATAGGCAGATTTATGAGCCACCTTACGTAGCCCGGCAGTTTAATTATGGTGAACAATGCTAATATAGCGGGTGTAACCATTGGCGTATTTATGGCCGCAAGCAAATATACGCAAAGCACAAGCGGTAAGCCGATAATATTTTCCATTTTAACAAAATTCGTACCGAAAATATACGCCGCAGCAATCGGATACAAAAGCAGGCTTTTTACTGACGGCATTGTCCACATATGAATCATTACGTTAGCAAGAATCACACAAATCCAGACAGTCTCGTTCTTAAACATGCTTTTCTTCATATCATTCCATTCGCCCATAACAATTCTGTTTTTCTCTTTTGGTGACTCTTCAATATTGTCGTGCGGAATAATAATGTTGACGTTGCCTATTTTCAAGCCTTTTGAAAACTTGAACATTTCCTCAGCGCGATTTTTCTTTTCTTTATCCTTATAATACTCTTTACCGGCTACATCCTGCTCAAGATGCTTTATTTCATCATAGCGAAGAGAGTTCATTCTTTCAACCTCTTCGTCAAGAATATCGCTCTGCTCATTAAACGGGTTGTAGGCTGCTTCAACACGCTTTTCCGCAACCGTTTTTTCGTTTTTGTCCTTCAGATAAATTTTTTCGGCGTACATATCTGCCGTGCTGAAAACAAAATTTGGAAAGCCCTTTCTTTTTTTGAGCAGCTCGTAAACGTTTTTGTAATTGTAAAGCGCCTTGTAAGAAAAAAATGCTGCAATTACACCGGGTATAAAAACCGTTATCATAAAAAACGATTTTATAATCATATCCGGGTAATACATAGGCAACACCGAAAATGCTGCAAGCGCCACAAACGACGTACCGTAAATAATTCTTGAGCTTTTGTTCACCAAAAGCGCAACAAGCAAAAACAAGCCTACCGTTAAAAAGCTTACTCCGCAAGCAACGGTGTTATCCTCATAAATAAAATTGGCAGCATTCACAAAAGACGTAGCCGCAGCCACGAAAGAAAGAATTCTTATTTTTTTGTTATTTCCGTTCCAGTTGAACATCATTTCCTGCACGTGCTTAAGCTTTGCAACCGGCACGTACTCAATCTCCATATCAAGGTTAAGCAATTCCGGTAATTTCATCCCTGCGCCTCCCGTTCAAAACTAAAATTACTTTTTAAATCAATATCCGCTTCCCTGCTCACTTTTTGCAATTGAAACAATTCTGCTTGTACCAAGACGTGTAGCGCCGAGTGCTAAAAAGTCCTCTGCATCTGAAAGCGCTGCTATTCCGCCTGCCGCCTTCATTTGCACGTCCTCGCCTATATTTTCACTGAAAAGTTTAATATCCTCGCGGGTAGCACCTGCTGTAGAAAATCCCGTTGAGGTTTTAATAAAATCTGCCTTTGCCTCCGTTACAGCCTTACACAATTCCTTTTTTTCTTCATCTGTCAAAAGGCAGGTTTCAATTATCACCTTTAAAATTTTGCCCTTGCAGGCTGCCCTTATTGCTTTAATTTCCTCTGTTATTAACTCAAATCTTTTTTCCTTTGCCCAGCCAATGTTTATAACCATATCTATTTCGTCTGCACCGTTTTTTATGGCATCCTCTGTCTCAAAAACCTTTACTGCGGTTGTATTGTAGCCGTTAGGAAAGCCTATAACCGTACAGATTTTCATTTTCTCCCCGCAGTATTCCTTACACTGCTTTACAAATGACGGCGGCACGCACACACTCGCTGTTGAAAAGCGCATTGCGTCATCACAAATAACCTTCATCTGCTCAAAGGTTGCATCCTGCTTTAAAAGTGTGTGGTCTACGTATTTCAAAATCTCTTTAATTTCCATTAAAAAGCACCCCTTTTTATGTTTTACGATTATATTGTAGCATTTTTATCTAAAAAGGTAAACAGTATTATTAAAATATCATAGTATTTTATAATTGATTTAATTCTTTTTATGTGGTAAAATTTAGAATGTATTTTTATGCTTTAAAAAATTTCAGCAAATCAAGGTGATTATTTTGAAGAATGTTCTTGTGATTTTCGGTGGCGCATCAAGTGAATATGAGGTATCTCTCCGCTCAAGCGCCTCTGTTTTAAGAAACATAAACCGCGAAAAATATAACGTTTATACCTTAGGTATTACAAAGGATGGCCGCTGGCTTTACTACACAGGTGACGTAGACAGCATTGAAAACAATTCCTGGGCAGAAAAAAATGCCGTTTCTGCAATAATCTCACCGGATAAAAGTGAAAAAGCTCTTCTTGTTTTTAACGACAAGGGTATGGAAAAAATTAAAATTGATATTATCTTCCCTGTTATGCACGGCAAATACGGTGAGGATGGTACAATTCAAGGTATTTTTGAAATGGCAGGCATTGCTTACGTTGGATGCACTCCTCTTGCAGGCGCTATGTGTATGGATAAGGCTATTACAAACACTATTTGTGACGCCGCAGGAATTCCGCAGGCAAAATGGGTTGCTTTCACAAAGTTTGAGCTTGATAACAACAAGGTAGATTTACAAAGCGCCATAGATTACTTAAAGTTCCCTATTTTTGTAAAGCCTGCAAATGCAGGCTCCTCCGTAGGCATTACAAAGGCGCACAATGAAGAAGAATTACAAAAGGCTTTGGAAATCGCATTTAAGGAGGACCGAAAGGTTGTTCTTGAGGAAACTCTTGTAGGCCGTGAAATTGAGTGTGCCGTTATGGGTAACGATTCTCCCGTTGCCTCCTGCGTGGGTGAAATTCTTCCTACGGCAGAGTTTTACGATTACGAGGCAAAATACGTTAACGACTCAACAGGTCTTGCAATTCCCGCAATTCTTCCCGACGGTGTTGAGGCTAAGGTTCAGGAGGCTGCAAAAAAGGCTTATTTAGCACTTAACTGCTCAGGACTTTCCCGTGTTGACTTTTTCCTTTTAGAGGACGGCAGAATTTGCCTTAATGAATTAAACACGTTACCGGGCTTTACATCTATTAGTATGTTCCCAAAACTTTTTGCAAAGGTAGGTATAGCTTACAGCGAGCTTATTGACAAGCTCTTAGCGTATGCAGAAGAAAAACACAATGAAAAATGACGTTATGATTAAATTAGTCACAGAGCAGACCACCGAGGACAATGAAACGGATACGTTAGAAATAAATGCTCGTGGCACTTTTGAAAAAACCAAGGACGGCTACGTTGTTAAATATGATGAAATAGATGAGGAAATGCAGGGCTCTAAAACAGAGGTTTTAATTCAGTCGCCGGACTGCATTGTAATGTCGAGAACAGGCAATTACAACTCACGCTTCATTATAGAGAAAAACAAGCGCCACTCCTGCCATTACGAAACCCCTGCGGGCTCACTCATTATGGGTGTTTTCGCAAAGGACGTCGCAGTAAATTTAAACGATAACGGCGGCAAGGTTAAAATGAAATACACCATAGATTTCAACTCAAGTATGGTTGCAGAAAACGAAATAACACTCAGCGTTAAAAGAATATAAAAAACAGGTGATTATATGTCAAAAATAGTTAGTGTTGCAGAAAAACAAATTATAGCTTCAGTTACAGCTGCTTTAAAGGAAAATATGGCAAGCGGCGTATTTGCAGAAGCAGAAATTCCTGCTTTTAAAACAGAAATTCCCGCCGACAAAAATAACGGTGACTATTCTGCTAATGCGGCATTTATGCTTTCAAAGGCTTTAAGAATGCCGCCAAGAAAAATCGCAGAGGAAATACAAAGCAAAATCGACTTAAGTAATACGTATTTTGAAAAATGTGAAATTGCAGGCCCGGGCTTTATAAACTTCTTCTTAAAAAATGATTTTTATGCAGACGTGCTTTCAGATATTGACACCTTAGGTGACAGCTACGGTAAAAGCGATTTTGGTAAGGGCAAAAAAATAAACGTGGAATTTGTTTCCGCTAACCCAACAGGACCTATGCACATGGGTAATGCACGCGGCGGTGCTCTTGGTGACTGTCTTGCAGCTGTGCTTCAGTGGGCAGGCTACGAGGTTGCAAGAGAATTCTACGTTAACGACGCAGGTAACCAAATAGACAAATTCGGCCTTTCCTTAGACGTGCGCTACCAGCAGCTGCTTTTAGGTGAGGATGCCATAGAGCTCCCTGAGGACAGCTACCATGGTGAGGATATTAAGGTAAGAGCACAGGAATTCATTGACGTTTACGGTGACAAATACCTTAAAGAGGATGAAGCCGTAAGAAGAAAGGCGCTTGTAGAATTTGCATTGCCTAAAAACATTGAAACAATGAAGGGCGCAATGGAAAAATACAGAATAGATTACGATCTTTGGTTTTCTGAGCTTTCTCTTCATAACGGCGGTGAGCTTCAGGAAACAATAGATATTTTAAAGAAAAACGGCCACACCTACGAAAAGGACGGCGCTCTTTGGTACAAAAACAAGGAAATTCAAACAGCAATTCTTAAAAGACAGGGTAAATCTGACGAGGATATAGAAAAACTTGAATTAAAGGACGACGTGCTCATTCGTCAGAACGGCAACCCAACGTATTTTGCAGCGGATATTGCATACCACAGAAACAAGCTCTTAAAGCGCGGCTTTGACACGGCTATTGACGTTTGGGGTGCAGACCACCACGGCCACGTTGCAAGAATGAAGGGTGCAATGGAAGCTGTAGGCATTGACGGTGACAGACTTGACGTTGTTTTAATGCAGCTTGTTAACTTAATGAAGGACGGCCAGGCTGTTAAAATGTCTAAGAGAACGGGTAAGGCAATTACCCTTGTAGACCTTCTTGACGAGGTGCCGATTGACGCTGTAAGATTTTTATTTAATATGCGTGAGGCAGGCAGTGCCATGGACTTTGACTTAGGCCTTGCTGTTGAGCAGTCTAACCAAAACCCCGTTTATTATTGCCAATATGCACACGCAAGAATTTGCAGTATTTTGAGAAAATTAGAGAACGAGGGCGTTAATATAAGAAAGCCGTCAAAGGATGAGCTTATGCTTCTCTCCTCTGCTGAGGAAAAGGACTTAATTGCCCACTTAGCTTCACTCACAGGCGTAATTATTCTCGCAGCAAACACCTACGACCCTGCAAAAATTACTCATTACGCTGTTGAGCTTGCAACAAAGTTCCACCGCTTCTATAACGCACAGCGTGTTATGACGGATGACGAAAGCGTTATGCAGGCAAGAATTTTCCTTTGCAATTGCGTAAGAAACACTATGAAAAACGTTCTTTCTATGCTTAAAATCCAGGCTCCTGAAAGCATGTAATAAAAATGGAGTTTGCATATATTAGAAAGCTTAAGCCGTTCATAATTCTTGCAATGATATTTATTTTTATGCCTATTCTTACTAAATCAGGCGGAATAGTACCCTCAGAGTTTTACGGCTTTACCGTTACAAGTGACGACGTTGTTATAGTTGGGGATAACAAAGAAATCAGCGGCTGGCAAAACTCAAGTAAGATATTCTCCTTTGATATGCCCTTAAAAACGGAATACGCGCTCTCAATCGACCAAAACGACAATATCGTTATTTACACTAAAAATGCGAGATTGATTTTCACGCAGGAGGGCAGTCTGCTCTCTGCTGCTGAAGCAGAGCCTTCAATTTTTGAAGACTTAAAAGACCGCAAAATAATAAAGCTTAGTGAAAGCAAGGTGTACGTGCACACAACCGATTACGGCTTTATAAACACAGTAAGCAAGATAGAAAACGGTACGAGCACCACTGCTTACACAACACCGAAAACCGTTATACTTGTTGAGTTTGCCTTTTGGCTTGGCAACCTTTTGCTTGTAATAAGCCTTATAGCAGGTCTTTTAGACGTAAGAAAAAGGCGCTTTTTAACAAAAACAGCAGAAGCTGCAAAAGAGTCCAAAAAAAATGTTGAGCTTCCAAAATTTTTAAAGGCTTTCCAAAAGCCCGAAACGTATAACAAGGGCGCAGCCTTTTCGGATGAGTACAGCACAAAGCCCGGCGAGCGTCCACGCTTCACAAAGGATGCTGAAGCTGAAGCTAATACCGACTCCCCCGCAACAAAAAAGCAGGAAGAAAAATCTGACACCGCGGAAATATAAAACAAAGCAAAAACCCACCCTCTTCAGAACGGAGCGTGGGTTTAAATTATTTTTTAAAAAATTCAAATTGGGTATTGACAACAGTAGCATTATTCGTTATAATATCAATGCTTTGAAGACATATCTTCAATCGGGGTGTAGCGCAGTTGGTAGCGCGTCTGGTTTGGGACCAGAATGTCGGGAGTTCGAGTCTCTTCACTCCGACCAAATACAAGGAATAACCTTTTGGTTGTTCCTTGTATTTTTTTGTGTTGAATTAACTTTAATTCCCGATATTCTGTCACAACCAGGCGCCCGTCTGGTTTGGGCTATGAGCACGACCGCCGCCTGTGGCGGATGAAGGGAGTGCTTATAGGCGTAGGGGTCAAAATTGTGCGATGCGAATAGCGAGCTTACAATTTTGGGCACCGCAAGAGGCACGCAGTGAGAATATCGGGAGTTCGAGTCTCTTCACTCCGACCATAAAAACAGTGATACCTTTAGGTATTGCTGTTTTTATTTTTGTATTGAAAAGTTTCGGGAAGAGACTCGAACGACCCTCGGCGAAGCCGAACACAATTGGGTTTTCGCGCAGCGAATCGTAGGGCGTAGCCCTGCGAGTCTCTTCACTCCGACCAAATAAGCACGATGGTTTTGATACGAAACCATCGTGCTTTTTCTTTTCCTAAAGAGCCTTGTAGCAAAAGGCTTTTCGATGCTTTGGTGCAGTAGACTAGTTTCACTGTATCAAAATTAACTGCACAAGAGTTGAAGTTGGAGGAATTGAACTTACACGTTTTTCAAGTACTTAAAACCACAATGAAACTTTTATTTTGGATTAGTTTCATTGTGATTGAATAAGTTTCATCGTGTCATACAAAAGTTTCAGTGTGGTGTTCAGCTTTTACAATGCGTTTCTTGATATATTCGCGAAAATATGCAATAATATGTAAAATAGTATTGACTTTTACCTTGCGTAAAAAGTTATAATCCTCTTATAAATGGAGGTGTTTATATGAAAATCAAAACTGCATGCGAGTTGACTGAGCTAACTGACCGCACAATTCGATATTACATTGAGGAGCAACTTATATCTCCTTCATACACAGAAAACTACTTGGGAAGGAAATCATTCGATTTTTCCAAATCCGATATACAGCAATTGCAAGATATTGCTATTCTTCGCAAGTTTGGTTTTTCTATTGCCGAGATCAAAGAAATGCTTTCAGTACCTTCTCAAATCATCCCAATTGCAAAAGAATTACAACAAAGAAAACAGAACACCATTAATGAAGAAAACTCGCTTCTACAGGCATTGCTGAGGTTGGACGAAAACCAGTCCTACACCATCACCGAACTGGCAGCTCAATTATCTGCCCCCGTTGTGAATGAGCCTTTGCCTTCCGAAGATTACACTAAAAATATTGTAAAAGTGATTTTGTATTTCTTCAAATCCTTATTGTTGGGTGTCGTCACATGGCTCCCTTTGGTTCTTTCGCTCCTTGCAGCAATCATCAGTATCCATTCTGACGCATATCCGGTATTCAACCCAAAAGCATTCGTAGTTGTCCTCTTCGCACTCTCTCCCACTTTATTGATGGTTCTTTTACCTAAAGATAAGGTTAGGTTTCCATGGCTGCCCATTGCAAGAAAAGTCCTTATTGTCCTTTGCATCCTTAGCATTCCGATTAGTTTTATCTCTTCCAGTAGTATCAGCTCACGCTCTGAAACATCGGACATTCGCAATTACCGTCGTTTTGATACTGATTGTCTTGCCAACAGGTCTTCCTTTTTTCAGGAACTGTTTCCAATTTGGCCGCACTATTTTACAAATGAGAAACAGCCAGATGGTAGTTGGGAGACCGTATATTTAGATGCCCATTATTACTACCGTAATCTTCCGGCAATGGATTACACCTATGACATATATGCCGAATGGCCCTTAGAAAAGGACGAATTTGATAAAGAAGTTGCCCGTGTACAAGCATTGTACGAAAGTCAGTCAAGTGACTATGTTACCGTGCAAAAGGGAGACTATACCTGTTTCTTTTTGTATGATGGCAACCCGCCCTTTGAAGAAGTAACGGACAGTTACACCTATTTCATTTTTGCCTTTGATGAACAAAATTTGATCGTCCGATATATAATATGTGATAGTCTTGAAAACGGTGTAGATCAGCCATATTATTTGTCGTTAGATTGGTGATTTTTAGCAAGGTTTCATTTATGCGTGAAGGTTTCACTTTCTGGCGGATGGTTTCATTTCAAGTGAAACCTGTTGAAACCATATGAAACGTATCAATATTATAAGCCTTTGCCAAATACAAGGAATAACCTTTTGGTTGTTCCTTGTATTTTTTTGTACTAAAAAATTGGGAAAGAGACTCGAACGACTCTCGCCGAAGGCGAACACAATCGAATTTATTCGTGGGGCACCGCCCCACGAGTCTCTTCACTCCGACCATAAACAAACGAAGCTATGATACAATTTCATAGCTTCGTTTCCTTTTCTTTTATTAGGTTGCAAAATACCTTTATATATGTTAATATTTCTATAGAATTGCAGAGGAAGAGGTGTAATAATTGTGGAGAACATCAAGCAAGCTTGTATTGATCAGCTGTTGTACAAGTAGTCTTTTTTAACCGATTACATTTAATTGGTTACTCGCACTAGGCGGACATTACATTGGTGTAGTTGCAGATGTTATGTATGATTCGAAACTAAAAAAATATAAGATGGAGTATTGGGTGATTGCGATTGATAGATATAATTTTGACGATAACGGTAAAACATTTTTTGGTATAAAAGATGAATACAATGGTCGTTTTGTTGCTTTGGGATGGGCAAAATTCTTCACCTCAACAGGTCTAATGGGAGGGACAAAAACTTGGCGAAAATGAAAAATAAAACCAGAGTTTTAAAATTGTTAATTGCTATGATTGTTGTTTTTTCTATTGTATTTCACTTGTTAAGAATAACATATGGTACAATTAATGAATATATATCTGATTTAAATATTGTTTACACACCTTCATCTCCTGCACGAACATATCGTTATTCAAATATATCTATAGATATATTTGAATATTGGGTTTTCAAGTTAAGTGATTTAGAAGAAAAAACAGTTTTAAATGATATAGAAAATGGAAAATGGGATGAATTAGATTCTAATCATATAGCGAAGCTTGACGCATTTGATTATTATAATAAAATTTTAGGGAAGAATTACAAAAAAAATGATTGTTATATTTGTATCTACGACTGTAAAAATGATATCATAATAACAGATAGTGAAAATATGATATATGAAGATACAACAAAGTGGATAATCTTTTTGTATGATACAGAAACAAAAAAATATTATTGTATTCATGAAACTGTATAGTCCCCTGATTTTTTTGTTTTTTCTATTGCAGGTAAAATAATAACAATTTATATTGCCGTATTGTTCAAAGAATTCTTTTGCATTGTCAAATAACGCACGCCTAATGCATTCGCTAATGCTTCCTGCGTTACGCCTTTGTTAGTTCTCAATTGTTTTATTTTTTTACCGAGTTCCATATTTTATCACCTTGTATTTTATTTCGGTACCGATGCCTATATTATATGAGATTCAAATGCATTAAGCAATAAACAAACGGATGATAATAACTAAACACAGTTGAGAGTAGGAACATTAGTCCCTACTCTCGTTTTCTCCTTCATTCACGTTATTACACACTTTTTCACGATTTACTATTGACAACCGTGAATAAGTGTGTTATTGTGTTAACAACAAGGGATGAAGTGCACGTCATTTTTTGTAATATGTTAACGAGGTGAATTTAATGTTTATTGAAGAAAGACACCAGGCTATATTAGATTTATTAGAAGAAAAAGGTAGCATTACTACTGCTGAAATT
>JAZOOH010000025.1:0-3218 GCA_045654905.1 Acutalibacteraceae bacterium
TTCTTCTTACTTTTGAGTTTTTTCTCAATGTGTTTGACAAGAACTTACACCGTTTCGGGTTCCCCCGAAACACAATGTTTTCTTATTTTTAAGTTGTTCAATTTTCAATGATCAAGTGCCAACTCAAAGTCGGCTTTCCTATTATACAATAAAGATTTTCACTTGTCAAGAGATTTTTCAAAAAAAAATTACATTTTTTAAATATTTTTTATTTGTGTAACTATATCGCGCGCGTGCGATATTATAATATAGGAAGCTTTAGCTTTTTACAAAAAACATATTGACAAACATATTACTCTGTGATATACTCTTTTCGCAAAAAATAAACAGGAAGGTTTCTTCACCATGACATTATACGAAGAGCTTTATTTTGAAATAAGAGCGACCGGCGCAAAGTCGGAGATCAAGAAATTTGTAAGCTACTTGAAGTCGGGCGAACTTGACGAATTCTTCGAGTTCTCTTCCGATTATATTAATTATGACGACGACTATGACACCGCCGGAGAAAACGAGGAGGTTAACGTTATTATCTCCAATGATGATTACGGCGTTGAGATTGATGAATTTGATACAGATGAATTTCTTGAGATCTTATGCAAGGCCGCCAAGCGCCTTTATCTGAAGGGCCAGCTTTTTGATGCAGACAACGAGGAATACTCCTTTGTCAGCGAGACAGGTAACTCCTATTACACCAACGCCCTGCTCATCAAGGACTTTAACGAGGACGAGGATAAGCCCATTGAGGATGATGAGGATGACGAAGATTAAAAGGATCTTTGGTCAAAAAGGCTGAAATTGTTCAAAAAACGGCACCACGTGGTGTCGTTTTTTGTTATACAACACATTTTAAACCAGATCAAGCGATTCCATAAAGACGAAGAAAAAACAAATTATTAAATATTATTATATTTTACACCGCCTTATTGATTTTTGCTTTTTAATGTGCTAAAATTGAGTTATGTTAACAATCGAAAAGCTATTTTAAACATTTTGATATACCGCAGCAGCGGTGAAAGGAACTTTTATGGGACTTTGGACTTTAACTCATCTTTATCAAATCATTCCGTCATTTTTGCTCTTTGCCGTATTGTCGGTCGTTGCAGCAAAATATTATGCAAAATTTGACAAATCCGCCCGCTATATTCCCCTGCAGGCAATTGCCGTTGCTTTGCTCTTCCTTGAGATTATGAAACAGATTAACGCAGCCCGCGATGGCAGCTACGATCTTTATGCTCTTCCCTTCCACTACTGTAGTCTGTTTCTGTTTCTTCTGCCCATTCATGCCTTCTACCACGGAAAGTATAGTCATATCACCGACACCGCGGCATTTGCCTGCCTTGCCTCTCTTATGCTGGACATGCTGTTGATGCCGGCTGTTATATACTCAGACGGCAATATAATCAATTATTTAAACTCCTTCGGTGATTTCCATACAGTTACCTTCCACAATCTTGTGGTTCTGTATTTTATGCTTACCATAGCTTTCAGGCTGTACGAATTCAACACCAAGCGCGACTTAAAGGTGATGGCCATCTTCTTCGGGGTTTACGTAACAATCGCATCGATTATGTCCTATGCTCTCAAGACTAACTTCCACAATCTTTACAGATGTAATATTGCTTTCCTTGAGGAAATCCGCGTTGCCGTGGTTGATGCAATCGGCGTTTTTGGAACAATTCTTTATGTATGCATTATGTTTGTTTTAACAATCCTGTTCTCTTATGCCGCATATGCTCTTGCAAGACTTGTGATAAAGATTATCGACAAGCTGAAGGCTTGCATGACCAAAGCAAAAACCGCAGCTTGAAGCTGCAAATGAATGACAAAACGGCACCCAAGTGGGTGCCGTTTTTATTTATATAACCTTGTTTGCTGCGCTATACCATTTTATAAATCTTGGTTTGTTGAAAATGATAAAGGTGTATTTTTCACCGTTTGACATACAGAAGGTGGCAACAGGAAGAACAATCCATTTCCAATTTATTTCATCAATTTTATTTATCGGCAATACAAGATTTCTGTATTTTTTATCTACGGTAAGCTTGTTTGTTTTGTAGGTGACAGAGTTCTCATCAACATAGAGTCCACCGCCCAATATGCCGTTGTGACACAAGCTGCATATAAAGAATTTTTTCATTTGTTAAACCTTTCAAGTCGTATTGCGTGTATTTTACTCCCAAATGTATTCGATTTTATCCGGAGCAATTTCTATTTTTCCACCCCACAATTTTTTCTTCATCGATACATAAAAATCAAGAGTCATTTGGCCAAAGCAATCGGCGGAATAGCCATACATTATTAATTCCTTGTCTTCTAAAGGATCTAAAGTATCATAAAATGTCTTTTCTATTTTTTTATATTTCAATGTCAAGTTTGCAAACTCTGTGTTATGATATTTTATTGTTACTTTTTTATATACGTCAAACCAGTAGTAAAGAGGCGGATAATCGTAGTACTTTTCCAAATGTTCAAACACCAAAACGAGCGTGTTGTTATCAAAGGTTGCTGTAAATGAACAATCGTGCATAGGATGTGCTTTAGAAAACAGTTCACCCTTGTCGCTGAATAAAAATAATTCTGTTTTCATCACGTTGTCTCCTTGTAATTTTGTTTTCATTATATCATAGTGTTATTAAAATTTCAAGAGAGCATCAAGGATTTTGCCCAAAGGGCAATATACCTGCACTCGCTGCTGAAAAGCGAGCTTTTCGACAGCTTCGTTTGGTATTCGCATACCGCAACAGCGGTATCTTGCCTGGCGAGGAGATGGTGTATGCAGGTATTGCAACAAGTGTAATCAGCACAAATATCCCCCCGAGCGGCAATACCTTATCTTTGGCGTAGCCAAAGAGCAAGGCTCGAGGCCGCTGACGCGACACAACAAAAAGAGGTCAACCGCAAGGGCTGACCTCTTTTTGTTGGTGGAGCATCAAGGACTCGAACCTTGGACCGACCGGTTATGAGCCGGTAGCTCTAACCAACTGAGCTAATGCTCCAAATATTAGCCTGTATATTCTACCAAATTAAACGTAGTTTGTCAATAGGTTTTTGGAAAAATCTGAAATATATCCTACGACAAAAATCCCTATTTACTCACTCGATGAAATTGCCCGGGTATTCGCCTATGGCGAAGATACCCTCACTTGCTACATACAAGCAAGCTTGTCGTATCTGCGTGGGGTATGCGAACCGGATTCTGCGCCCTTGGCACAGAGCCC
>JAZOOH010000026.1:0-64007 GCA_045654905.1 Acutalibacteraceae bacterium
TCAAGTAATTTAAAAGGCTTTGTAACGTAATCATCTGCACCCGAATCAAGTCCACGGACAATTTGCACCTCATCATCACAGGCGGTAAGGAAAAGAATCGGCACGTTTTTATTGAGTGACCTGAAAAGTGTACAAAGGTCAAACCCGTTGCCATCAGGGAGCATAACATCAAGAATTAAAAGGTCAGGGTTTTCCTTTACAAACTCTGCCTTCCCGGTTTTACAGTCCTCTGCAGTGAATACAGAATACCCCTCTTTTTTTAACGCTTCCTTTATTCCGTCACGAAGAAAAATATCATCCTCAACCAAAAGTATTTTTGCTGCCATTACATTACCACCTTTTCTTATTCTAAATGATAACATAGAGAGAATATAAAATCAAATTAAGATTTCGTAAGAAAAAACAGCTGTTGCATTTTTCAACAGCTGTTTTTGTTTTTATGATATTGTATTTACAGACTCTCTGCTATCGTCACAAATAGCAATGTAGGTTCTGCCCACGTTGAGCTTTAATTCTTCGCCGTTTGTGTCGTATAGCTTTAACATATCAGTACTGTCGCCCTTTTCCCATTCAATAGCCTCGTAAGAGCCGTTAGAAATATACGTGCCGTGACCGCTGCTTAAGTCAAAGTCTACTCTGTTTTTTGCATCACCTGAAATAGCGGAAATGCTTGTGTAAAGAATTACAATGTTTGTAAAGCTTTGCTGTGTACCGTCACTGCTCATAAACGGGTTGCCGTTAAGGGAAGAGTAGTAAAGGTTTTCCTGCTTGTCATAATTTAAGGTGTAGGTAAAGCCGCTTGAAAATGAAACTGTTGCACTTACACAAGAGCCGTCGGCTAAAATTTTGTTGCCGTCCTCATTGAAAAGAAAAGCGTTTTGGTAACCGTCGTTAAGAGTTGTGCGGTAATTTTTATCTGCAATAGCGGTAATCACCTTATCCCTTGTGGTGTATGCCGTATGCTCTGAGTCAACGTTACGTGATTTATCACGGGCAAAATATTTACCGTCAACGTAGCCGTTAACGTTGTTAATGCCATGGTTTGCAAGCTGCTTTTTTGCATAAGGGCTTTGGCCAAAGTGAGTGAAAATTGCGTCGTAGCCCTCAGCTAAATCTAAAAAGTAATGTCTTGCGCTTCTTACGGGGCCTATTTTATCAGGAAGCCTTGAGGCATCTGCATACATTAAAATCATTCTTGTAATGCCGCCCTCGGCAACCATTTCGAAAACAATGTCTGAAGAGGTGAGTCCCCATTGAGGTCTTGCCTGCGGATGATTTTCAACAACTACCATAACAGGTCTGTTGCCTAAAAGAGCTTCGTCGTAGCCTGCTTCACCGGTTAACGGGTTTCTGAAAATTACGGGTGGCTCTGTTGTAATAACGGTAGTAGGCTCGGTTGTGGTGAGCTCCTCCTTTTTGCCGCCGCAGCCGGTAAGCGCGGTAACTGTAATTGCAATTGCGAATACTAATGAAAGTGCTTTCATTAAGCGGGTCTTCTTAAAATTTGCCATAATAAATTTTCTCTTTCCTTTTAAAAAACTATTTTATAACCAGAATTGCACCATCTCCGAAAGGTACGTGAAAAGTGCGGGGTTCCTTGTATCTATTGTAACATCTGACACGGAAAAAGCAAGTGAAAAAGAGTAAAAAATACTTAAAACAGATGAACAGAATGTTAATTTATTTAAAAGAGCTTTCTCACTCTCTGTTTCAGCTTTTTCTAATAGTGAAAATACAATGAGAATTGCCGCACCAAAGAATATAAAGCCAAAATCACTTACGTATCTTTGTAAAAGTCCGCCTGCTTGCGTGTCGAAAAATACTATTGTAAAGCCAAATAAAATTAATAGCACGGTGTAGCCAAAAAGCTTCTTTTCCCTGAGGGTGCTTTTTGCTTTGCCCAAAAGAGCCAAAAACCACAAAAACGGTGTTGAGGCAATAAGTCCGCCAAAGCAGTTTTCATAAATAGTTTTACCAACATAATTTGTTTCTATAGCTACCTTTTCTAAAAACGGATATTTTGCAGTGAATACAGGCGGCTGGAAAAGGTATGTGAAAAAGCCGAGTCCCACTCTGCCCATATTCATACCGCGCTTTGTAACGTCGTTTGTGGTCAGCTGGTAATTCGAGCCAAAATCTAATGGTGAGCCAAAGCGTATATAATTGTAGTACATAAGCCCTGCAGCAACAATTATATAAGGTGCTAAAAGCAGTGCTAATTCTACAATGCCCTTTTTAGATTTTATTTCCTTGTTTACTATATATTTTTTGAAAAACAGCGGAATGGCAAGAAAGGTTAAAAGCAGTAATTGCGGTCTGCAGCCTGCAACAAGTGCCATACAAATTGAGCCTGCTAAAAATCTTAGGGCTTTGTGCTTTTCGTTGTAAATACCGCAAAGCCAGTTGTAAAGTCCGAAAACAGAAAAGGTCATTCCCGTAATAATTGGTATGGCGTAAAAATCGGGACGCTTTACTAAAAATAAAAGTCCGCAGGAAATTACCGTTGTAACAAACACTAAAAGCACACTTCCTACAGAAAGCTTTTTAAATTTCTTTTCGGCTAAAAGTGTTATGAGTCGGTAAGCGCCTATTGTAAAAAGTATAGCAAATATTATAATTCCGAAAACAGTAGGGAAGGGTGCAGAAAAAATTGCTCTGAAGGGCAGGTACATTAAAAGTAATGGCACTATGCCAAAATAAACGTAATAATGACCGTCAAAGTAAGCTACGTCCCAGCGGTATTTGTCACCCGTCTGGTTAGCCTTTAACTGCCTTAAAACAGTGTCGTACGGGTTTGAAAGCTCCTTTAAGGAGTCGGGCACGTCGTTGTTGTCAATGTAGACTCTGCCGTTTAATATTGCCGTGGCTAATTCGTCGTACATATTATGATTTTGCATACCAAGAGGTACAAATTGCAATCCGTTGTGGTCAAGGGTTACACCTAAAAACAGCGGATTCAGTACTGCTAATATTGTGAAAATAACACACAAGGAGCAAATTAAAAGCGTTGCTGTGTATGAGTATGCACCCTTGTCTTCAGCAAGTCTTATTTTATTAAGCTCGGACTTTGATGAGAATAAACAGAAGAACGCTAAAATTGAAAGCACAATAAGAATTCTTACAACTGAAAAATCAAAGGGGCGTTTTTCGTTAAGATATATTCCGTTTAAAACGAGCGTTTCGTTTTCAGCTAAATCAAATTCAAGGCTCATACCAGAAATCTTGCCCGAGGGGTGCAGGTTTATAAATTGGCTTTTTTCTACGTCCTTTGAAATTACTCTTTCGGGTGTTTCGTAGGTTACTACGTTAGCCTCGTCACTTAATTTAATGGAAACAGAAACGTTACCCGATGCAGATGCGGTATTTAAATCAAGGTAGATATTTTTAACCTCTTCGTCTATCTCGGGGAAAAATACAGTGCTATTTTCATAAGTTATAACATAATCATTATTAACTTGGAAATTAGTTAAATAACGGTTTAACGATATTTTTTCCAGAGAAAAGGAGCTGTAAAAGTTAACGTTGAAAATGGTAGTCTCAAGTCCCAATGCGAAAATAACAAGGCTTAAAATTACTAAAAGCAGCCTTTTGTTATTCTCAGAGCATTTTTTGGATTTTTTGAAAATAAAAAGGGCGAGTAGTGAAAAAACTACCAATCCTAAAAGCATAAGAAAAATCATAATCTACTCCCAAAGCAAGTAACGTATTTTATGTTTATATTAAATCATAAATTGTAAAAAAAGTAAATCGTTACAAAAAAATGTAATATTTTTTTACGAAAAAGCTCTTTACACAGAACAAACGTTCTGCTATAATGTAGAAATTAAAGAGGGTGTAAGTGTGGAAAGAGTTATATTGCATTGTGACTGTAACAATTTTTTTGCCTCGGTAGAGGCGAGTATGAATCCTGAGCTTAAAAACTATGCGTTTGCCGTGTGCGGTGACCCCGAGTGCAGACACGGCATTGTTTTAGCAAAAAACGAAAAGGCAAAAAAATACGGCGTGCAGACAGCTGAGCCAATTTGGCAGGCAAGAGCAAAATGCAAGGACCTTCTTATTGTTAAGCCGCACCATGAAAAATATAAGGAGTTTTCTAAAAAAATATTTGATATTTATTGCCGTTACACAGATTTGGTTGAGCCCTTTGGTATGGATGAATGCTGGTTAGACGTTACGGGCTCGCAAAAGCTTTTTGGCAGCGGAGAGGAAATTGCAAACGAATTAAGAGAGGTAATAAAAAAGGAAATAGGGGTTACAATATCCGTAGGAGTATCCTTTAATAAAATCTTCGCTAAAATGGGCAGTGACTACAAAAAGCCTGACGCGGTAACGGTTATTACCAAAGAAAATTTTAAAGAGCTGTTGTATCCCTTGCCTGCAAATGATTTATTCACGGTGGGTAAAAAGGCTGCAGAAAAGCTTAAAAGCGTTGGCATAAATAAAATTGGTGACATTGCAGAAATAGGCGAGGGTGTTTTAGAAAATCTTTTAGGCGTGCAGGGTAAGGTTATTTTTCAGTATGCAAACGGTTACGATTACAGTAAGGTTAATCATTTTGAGTACCGAGATGCATACAAATCCATAGGTAACGGAATGACCTTTAAGCACGACCTTAAAACATGGGCAGATGTGCGCACGTGTGTTTTCTTTTTGGCAGATAAGGTTTCTGCACGCTTAAGAAATCACGACGTAGCGTGCGCAGGGATTCAGGTGGGTATAAGAGATACTTCCTTAAAAACCATAATGCGTTCCGGCACCTTGGATTCGCCAACAGATTTGGCTTATGATTTAGCCGAGGCGGCGTTAAAGCTTATTGAAGAAAGCGTAGACGTTACAAAGGAGCCTATAAGAGCACTTACCATAACAGGTACAAAGCTTCTTGACTCTTATTCGTTGTTTACTCAGGCATCCTTTTTTGATATTGAAATTCATAAAAAGCACGAGAAAGAGGAGCGCCTTGAGGCTGCCAGAGATAAAATAAGAAAAAAATACGGTCTTGAAAAGCTGAAAAGATGTTCACTTATAGAAAACGATTTTGGAATATAGGGTGATTTTTTTGAAATGCTCAGTTACAGACCTTCGTTCAAAGGAAGTTATTAACGTAGATGACGGCTGTAGAATCGGTTGTATAAGTGATGTGGAAATTGACACCTGCACGGGCTGCCTTGTAAGTATAATTGTTTTTTGCGGTCACGGTATTTGCGGCTTTTTAGGCAGAGGAGAGGAAATTGTTATTTGCTGGAAGGATATTGTGGTTATTGGTGACGATACAATATTAGTCCGCCGTGGGGGAAAAAGGTGTTAAAATAGCTTTAGAAAGCTATGTTTTATTATAAAAATAAACCGGGAGACGCTTCCTTACGAAGCGTCTCCCTAATACTTGTTTTTAACTTGATTTGCGGGGATTATTCGGGGTCCTTATGAAGACCTGTGTCATCACCGCCGCTGCAGGTAACGACAACCTGCGGTATACCGCTTATTTGCGGTACAACAACAACTGTGTACACACCAAGTGAAGGACAGCAGCAAAGGTGAGGGTGTATGTCGGTTTCAAGCAGGTAAATCTGGTCTTCTGAAAGCTCCATTTCATGAGCGACAACCTCAGGGGTTTTGCCGTCTGAAGTAACAATGCAATAATTGAAATTGTCATTAAAATTGTTTTTTACGCACCAGTTTTGAGCTTGCAGAGCAAGGTCTTTTCTCTGTAGTCTGCAAACCTTGATGTTTGCACTTTTCTGAATAGCGGTATAGGAAGGAATAGCTATTGCTGTGAGAATTCCTATAACCAGCATAACGATTATAAGCTCAACTAAAGTGAAGCCCTTTTTTGTGTTCAAAAATTTCAACATACGCCAACCTCCCAACCGAGAATATATTTTGGGTAACCGAAACTTTTCCGTAACTTTCTAATCTTATAATAGCAGAATACAACTTAATTGTAAACAGAAATTTAACAAAATGTGTGAAATTTGTGTTTTTTTACAATTAAGAGGGATGGTAATTGGTTATTTTAACAAAAAATAAAGTGCGGTGATGTAAAAGCCGACAATTGAAAAAATCTCTTTACATTACAAAAAAATATGTTAAAATATGTATATATAATAACTACGAAGGGGTTGCTTCTATGAGTGATATAAAATTAGGTGTTCAGCTTTTTACTCTCAGAGATAAATGCCAGAATGCTGAGGATTTTGAAGAAACTCTTAAATTTTTGCAGGGTATAGGCTGTAACGTAATTCAAATATCTGCAATAGGTCCCATTGACCCGGTTGTTGTAGGTGAGCTTGTAAAAAAATATAATATGGAGGTTTGTGTTACACATAAGCCTTATGAGCGCTACAAGAACGATTTACCCGCTTTAATTAAGGAACACGATTTAATCAATTGTAAAAATATGGGTATTGGTGCTATGCCGTTTAACCTTCACGATTCATACGAGGCTGTGTGGGGCTTTATAAACAAGTGTAACGAAATAGGCGCAAAGCTTCACGAAAATGGTAAGCAGCTTTGCTACCATAACCACGCCTTTGAATTTGAGCGCTACGACGGTAAAAGAACCTTTGAAAGACTTATTGAGGAAACCACGCCGGAAACGCTTCACTTTATTCCGGATACTTATTGGATGCAGGTAGGCGGCGTAACACCTGCAGATTTTCTTAAAAAGCTTAAGGGCAGAGTAGAGGTTTGCCATTTTAAGGATATGCGTATTGTAAACAACGAGCAGCGCTTTGCAGAGTGTGGTACGGGTAACTTAGATCTTTCTGCTTGCTACAGAGCATGTCAGGAAATCGGTGTTAAATACATTGTTATCGAGCAGGACCTCTGCTATGATATGGATGTATTTGAGTCGGTAAAAATAGGCTTTGACGGCTTACAAAAAATTGCAAAGGAGAATGAGTAATGTCAAAGGTAAAAATTGCTTTAATAACAGTTTCGTTTGCTTTAATAACTTTTGTTATTCCAATGGTTTTATTGCTTGCATTAATTAACGTAAATGCTTACAGTGTTTACTATATAGTTATCGGCGTAGCAGCGTTTGCAAGTTTTGGCTTTTTATTCGCTATGCTTTTAAAGGTGAAAAGCGATATTTCAGAGCAAATAGAAGAGTTAAAGGTGCAGAATGCTGCTATTGCGTATAGACTTTCAGAAATCAAAAAGCAAGCGGGTAAGGCACAGCCTGCAGCTGAAGGTTCGCAAGAGCAAAAGGCTGAAAAAGAGAAAAAAGAAAGATTCGACGAATTTAATTAAGCTACAATAAAAAAGAAAAAGCTGTGAAAAACACTCCGTTTTTCACAGCTTTTTTATATTTAATTTGAATTATTCGTGGTAGGTTTTAGCGAGTCCGCCTTCACTTGTTTCTCTGTACTTGCTGAATAAATCTCTGCCTGTTTCGTACATTGTTTTAACAACAACGTCAAACGAAATCTTTCTTGTGTGTGTAAGGAAGTTTGCAAGGTTTAAGGCATTTATGGCACGCATTGCAGCAACAGCGTTTCTTTCAATGCAAGGAATTTGAACAAGACCGCAAATAGGGTCGCAGGTAAGTCCCAAGTGGTGCTCCATAGCAACCTCTGCCGCGTACTCAATTTGGTCTAAATCCATATAGAATAACTCTGCTAATGCTGCTGAAGCCATTGAGCAGGCGGAGCCGATTTCTGCCTGACAGCCGCACTCAGCACCGCTTATAGAGGCATTTGTTTTAATTACGTTACCAATGAGCCCCGCGGTAGCAAGAGCGTTGCATATTTCAAAGTCGGAAAAACCGCGTTTTTTCTGCATATAATAAAGCACGGCAGGTAAAACACCGCTTGCACCGCAGGTAGGTGCGGTTACTATTGTGCCGCCGCCTGCGTTTTCTTCACTTACAGCAAAAGCAAAGGAGCATACAAGTCGGCTTTCGCGTGTTTCGGGGCTTTCGTCTATGTGCCTTTGGTTGTGAAGAATTTTAGCCTTTCTTTGTACGTCAAGACCGCCGTAAAGCACACCCTCTGTATTGAGACCGCGTTCAATTGCACGCTTCATTGTATCCCAAACAATTGAAAGATATAAGAAAATTTCGTCACCCTCAACCTCGCGTACGTAGTCGCAAAGTCTTATGCTTTTGTCAATGCAATATTGTTTTATTTCTGAAAATGTGTTAAGCGGGTAAACGTCCTGAACGGCAACTGAGGGCTGACCCTCAATTTCAATTTTACCGCCGCCAACGCTATAAACACGCCATGAATCAAGAACTTTTTCGTTTTCGTCGAATGCTTCAAGAGTCATTGTGTTTGGGTGGTAAAGCTTGCTTTCGTCACCATCTGCAAAAATAACGCTTATATTTTTGCCCTTGAAGGTATCTATAATAATTTGGTCCGTCATATGACCCTTGCCTGTTTTTGAAAGAGAGCCGTAAAGCGTTACTATGAATTTTGCCGCCTTTGAATTCTTTTCCAAAAATAATTTAGAGGCAAGCTCGGGTCCCATAGTGTGTGAGCTTGAAGGGCCTTTGCCTATTCTGTATATTTCTTTTAAGGATTCCATTAAATCACCCGTAACTTTAAAATTCCACAAGTTATTATACCAAACAGACGTTGGTATTTCAATGTATAAAAATTTTTAGGGTAATGATGACAATAAAACGCCGGAAAAAACGTTAATTTTATATATTTTGTTGAAAAAAAGACAATAATATGGTAATATAAATGTAGAATAAATAAGGGGAGGTTTTTCTATGACAATTACTTTCTTTGGTGCTGCTCACGAGGTAACCGGTAGTTGTACGCTTATTAAGGCTAACGGTAAAAACATAATCGTAGATTACGGTATGGAGCAGGGTAAGGATATTTTTGAAAATCAGGAGCTGTCCGTACCTGCTATAGATATTGACTACGTTTTGCTTACGCATGCGCACATTGACCACTCAGGACTTATACCCCTTTTATATGCACACGGTTTTAACGGTAAGGTGTATGCTACTGAATCCACAACACGCCTTTGCGAAATCATGCTGCGTGACTCTGCGCACATTCAGGAGTTTGAAGCAGAGTGGCGCAACAGAAAGGCAAAGCGCTCGGGCGCAGAAAAGTACGAGCCGCTTTACACTATTGATGATGCAGTAGGCTCAATGAAGCTTTTCAGACCTTGCCCGTACGACACGGTTATTACAGTAGATAAGGGGCTTGAAATACGCTTTGTAGATGCAGGTCACCTTTTAGGCTCTGCAAGCATAGAGGTATGGGTAACTGAGGATAAGGATACTGAAAAGTTGGTTTTCTCAGGGGATATAGGTAACGTTGAGCAACCGCTTCTTAAAGACCCTACCTACGTAACGGATGCCGATTACGTAATTATGGAATCTACCTACGGTAACAGAAGCCATGGCGACAGACCTGACTACATAGGTGATTTGGTTAACGTAATACAACGCACCTTTGACCGCGGCGGTAACCTTGTTATCCCTTCCTTTGCGGTGGGCAGAACACAGGAGATGCTTTACTTTATAAGAGAAATAAAGGAGCAGAATTTAATTAAGGGTCACAATAATTTCAGAGTTTACGTAGATAGTCCGTTGGCTGTTGAGGCAACAAATATTTTCTCTGACAGAAGCTCAAGACAGTGCTTTGACGAGGAAACCCTTGCGCTTTTAGATGCGGGTGTTAACCCCATAAGCTTCCCGGGACTTGAGCTTTCCATTACAACAGATGACTCTAAGGCAATTAACTTTGATAAATCACCAAAAATAATTATTTCGGCAAGTGGTATGTGTGAAGCCGGTCGTATTCGTCACCACTTAAAATATAATTTGTGGCGTCCTGATTCGACAATACTTTTTGTCGGCTACCAGGCAGAGGGTACGTTAGGCCGCACACTTGTAAACGGTGCGGATACCGTTAAGCTTTTCGGCGAAGAGATTAAGGTTGATGCAGAAATTGCGGTGCTGGATGCAATAAGCGGTCACGCCGATAACGAGGGTCTTATGAGGTGGATTGGTGCATTCCACCAGCCTCCTAAAAAGGTGTTTGTTATTCACGGTAACGAAGAGGCTTGCGAGACTCTCACGGCAAGAATAAACGAAGAACTTCATTTTTCTGCGACTGCTCCGTACAGCGGGGACTGCTGGGATATTGTTACGGGCGTGTGTCTTGTTAAAAATGACGGTGTAAGAGTTAAGCCTAAGGTACCGTCTTCAGAATACGGCTCAGGCAGACTTCAGGGTAAACGAATTACTCCTGCCTTCAAACGCCTTATGACTGCCGTTCAACAGCTTGAACGTGTTGCGGAAAATAACGTTGAGGGTGCAAATAAGGATTTAGCTAAGTTTACAGACCAGATTCTCGAGCTTTGCAGAAAGTGGAACAGGTAGCTTGTTACACAAGAATGAAAAATGAAGAATTAAGAATTTATGAAAGGATGGTAATTAAAATGCCATATATTAATTTAAAAACAACAACTAAAGTAACAGAAGAAAAGGCTGAAATTTTGAAAGCAAAATTCGGTAAGGCCATTGAGTGCTTCCCCGGTAAAACCGAGTCGTGGCTTATGGTTGGTATTGAGGATAATCAAAGACTTTGGTTTAAGGGTGACAACAGTGCGGATTCTGCAATTGTTGACGTTGACCTTTTGGGCGGAGTTTCAAAAGACGGCGCACTTAAAATGACTTGTACGCTTTGCGATATTTTAGAGCAGGAGCTCGGCATTTCCCCAAGCAGAGTATACGTGAAATATATGGGCTATGCTGATTGGGGCTGGAATAATACGAATTTCTGATAAAGCAGGAATTTTAAATAATTAAGTAATTGTTTATAAGTAAAAGAAAACATCCTATCATCACAAGGTCGTGAGTGATAGGATGTTGTTTTATGTCGTTTATAAGTCAAAGGACTCTTATTTTTCTTCCTTTTTCTTGTGGAAGAGAATTTTATCAACAGGGAAGTAAAGGAAGAATTGAAGTGCAGAGCAAATCATCATTGCTGCGTTACGTGCAAGAGCATCTGCCCAACCGAAGCCTAAGAAAAGAGTGTTGAGTGTTGGTGAAAGCCAAGCAGAGAAGAAGATAAGTGCAATTGTGAATACTATGTAGATAGGTAAGGTTATTGCTACGTTAGCACCTGAGTTGAAGGTTTTTTCTTTGTTAACAAAGAAAGCAACAATTTGTGCAACAATGTTACCAACGTTAAAAGCAATACAATAACCAAGACCACCTGAAATAATTGCGCCTGCTTCGTTGTAGTTTACAGGGTAATTTAATATACCGAGTATATCGAATGGTGTTGCGTACATTTCCTGAATAGCAGGAATAAGTGGAATAAGGTTTGTTAATGCTATTTGTACTACCATTGCAAGAAGACTTACAACAATAAATTTAACAAACTGCCATACTGTAACAAGGAGTGAACCCTTGCTTTCAGCAGCTTTGTCAAGGTCTTTTAAATTTTTAGCCATATTCTTTACCGCCTTTTTATGAAATTTTAATTAGCCTGTAAATTTTACCACAGAATAAAAAAAGTGTCAATAAAAGGGTGGACTAAAAGGTTTATTTTGTAACATTCAATAAATAACGAGCATAAAATTTATTGAAAAGGATGAGATTTTTTCTGAAAAGTGTTGACAATAAGAAGCAAAAGTGCTATTGTAACTACATTAAATGAATATCACAAATAAAAGCTATGACGAAGACGGTTGAAAATAACTGTTTACAGAGAGTCGGCGGTTGCTGCGAGCCGACAATAAGTGTTTTCATAAACCTATCACTTCCGAGCCGAAGGGCTGAAAAGCAATGAGTAAGCTTCTTCCGAAGACTGCAGCGTTAGTGCAGAGGGGTTGTTTGACCTTAAAGGTGGCAATAGAAATTATTGCAATTTGAGTGGTACCGCGGAAAAGTTTTCCGTCTCAAAGTTTTTCTTTGAGACGGTTTTTTTATTTGTGTATTTCTTTAAAAATTTATTTGTTTTGAAAGGACTGAAGGTAATGGCAGACAGCAAGGTAACGAAAAAGTTAGCAGAGGTTGCTGAACGAATTGAGGAGTTACGCGGCATTTACGGCTTTTCAGAAGAAGAAATGGCACAAAAATCAGAGGTGACGTTAGAGGAATATTTATCATTTGTTAAGGGCGAGGAGGATTTACCCTTCTCATTCGTTCACAAATGTGCGTTGGCATTCGGCGTTGAAATGACCGACCTTTTAGAGGGTCAGAGTGCAAAGCTTACCTCTTACACGGTAACTCGTCGCGGTAACGGTAAGGTTACCGCTAATGAGGACGGTAAATTGATTCAGAATTTAGCACCAAGATTTAAGCAAAAGCTTGCTAACCCCTACTGGGTAAATTATGAGTATTCAAGCGAGCTTCAATCAAAGGAGATTGAGGTAAGCACACACGCAGGTCACGAGTTTGACCTTGTTATTAAGGGCTCCTTAAAGGTTCGTGTTGGTGACAACTACGAGGTTTTAAGAGAGGGTGACAGCATCTATTACAAAAGCTCAATTCCGCACGGTATGATTGCCGTTGACGGTGAGGACTGCACCTTTTTAGCAATGGTTATGAATGATGAGGAGGAGCCTGCGGAATTTGTTTCCGAAAACATGAGCAAGGCTTCACAGGCTGAAAGACCGCTTGTAAGTGATAAATTTGTGAAAACCTTCCTTAACGACGAGGGCGTTTGTGACAAAATTGAATTTTATAATGAGGACAAATTTAACTTTGCCTTCGATATTGTAGATGAAATAGGCAGAAAAACACCTGAAAAGCTTGCAATGCTTCATATTTCAGATGATATGACCGAAAGACGCTTTACCTTCAAGGATATGAAGGAGATGTCCTCTCAGGCTGCCAACTACTTTAAATCATTGGGCATTAAAAAGGGTGACAGAGTTCTTTTAGTGCTTAAAAGAAACTATCAATTCTGGGTTGCTATTTTAGCACTTCATAAATTAGGTGCAGTTGCAATTCCTGCAACAAATCAGCTTGTTGTTCACGATTACGAGTATCGTTTTAAATCTGCAGGCGTTACTGCAATTGTTGCTACTGCAGACGGTAAGGTTACCGAAACTGTTGACGCAGCACAAAAAAGCTGCCCTGAGCTAAAGGTTAAAATTGTTGCTAACGGTGCAAAGGACGGTTGGCATAATTTTGACGAGGAATTTCCTCTTTTCTCACGCCGCTTTGTTCGTGATGAAAGCTCTGCTTGCGGTGACGACCCGCTCATTATGTTCTTTACCTCAGGTACAACGGGCTACCCGAAAATTGCAGTGCACAGCCATAAGTATCCACTCGGACACTACATCACTGCAAAGCACTGGCACAGCGTGTATCGTGATGGTATTCACTTCACAATTTCAGAAACCGGCTGGGGCAAGGCTCTTTGGGGTAAGCTTTACGGTCAATGGCTTTGCGAGGGCACGGTGTTTACTTACGATTTTGAGCGCTTTGATGCATCAAAAATTCTTCCTATGTTTGCAAAGTATAATATAACAACATTCTGTGCGCCTCCTACAATGTACAGAATGTTAATAAAGCAAGATATTTCACAGTACGATTTATCCTCGATAAAGCACGCAACAACTGCGGGTGAAGCACTTAACCCCGAGGTGTTCAAGCAATTCAAAAAAGCAACGGGGCTCAGAATTTACGAGGGCTTCGGTCAAACAGAAACAACTCTTTCAATTGCGAATCTTAACGGCTCTGCAATTAAAATAGGTGCTATGGGTAAACCGTCTCCGCTTTACGACATTGATTTGGTTGACCCTGACGGTAAATCAGTGCCCGACGGTGAAACGGGTGAAATCGTTATTCATACAGAAAACGGTGCACCTTGCGGTCTTTTCCTTGGCTATTACAATGATGAGGAAAGAACAAAAGAGGTGTGGCACGACGGTCTTTATCATACGGGTGATACTGCTTGGCGTGACGAGGACGGCTACCTTTGGTACGTCGGCAGAGTAGACGACGTTATTAAATCCTCCGGCTACAGAATAGGACCATTTGAAATTGAAAACGTTATTATGGAGCTTCCTTACGTGCTTGAGTGTGGTGTTTCTGCCGCACCGGATGACGTAAGAGGTCAGGTAGTTAAGGCAAGCATTGTTTTAACAAAGGGTACAGAGGGTACAGAGGAACTCAAAAAAGAAATTCAGGATTACGTTAAAAAGAATACAGCACCTTATAAATACCCGAGAATTGTTGTCTTCCGTGATGAATTGCCGAAAACAATAAGCGGTAAAATCATAAGAAACAAGTTGTAATTTTCTCTATTGCAATATTTACAAATTTTGGTGCTTAAATTTATAAAAAATTCCAAATATTTTCTTGACAAATATTGTATTATATGGTATTTTAGTTAGTGTTTAAAGGCATTGAAGAAAAGGGGCTGTAAAACTTTCCCTTGCAGAGAAGTGACGGTTGGTGAAAGTCACAGGTGAAAGGTTATGGTTTGTAGTTTCTGAGCCGGGAGAAAGAAAGGCTTATGCTTAGTAGAATCTCTCCGTGATTGCTGCGTAAATGCATAGGAATTGATAGATTCCAAGAGTGGCAGATTTTCTGCAATTTGAGTGGTACCGCGGGTATTATAAAATCATTTATAACGCTCGTCTCAAAGCTATGTCTTTGGGGCGAGTTATTTTTATGATGAGACTAAGCCCTGAGGCGTCGGATATATTCACTCTAACGGAGGAACTAAAAATGGAACAGATTACAGCGCTTGATTTTAAAATCAAGGAAATGGCTGCAAGAATCAAGGAACTCAGAGAAATTGAAAATCTTACAACTGCACAAATGGCTGAAAAAACAGGCGTTAGTGAGGCAGAGTACATTGAGTGCGAAAACGGTAACAAGGACTTAAACTTTGCGTTTATTTACCGTTGCGCTCAAAGCTTTAACGTTGACGTTACAAGCCTTATTGAGGGACATACTCCCAAGCTTGTAAACTACGTATACACAAAAGCAGGTAAGGGTCAAAGAATTGAAAAAGCACACGGTATGACATACTACAACCTTGCTTCTTCTTTTAAAAACAGAATTGCCGAGCCTCTTTTTGTTCGCAGCACGTACAGCGAGGAAAAGCAGAATAAGGAAATTGAGGTAACTACCCACGCAGGTCAGGAGCTTGACATTGTTATAGAGGGTAAATTAAAGGTTCAGGTTGGCGAGCATTTTGAAATTCTCGAGCCGGGTGACAGTATTTATTACGACAGCTCAACACCGCACGGTATGATTGCCGTTGACGGTCAGGACTGTACCTTCTATGCTATTGTTCTTAATCCTACCGGTGAGCCTATTCCCGAGCTTGAGTATGCAAAGGCAAAAGCCAAGGCTAAGGCTCAGGAAAGTAAAAAAACACCGGAGAAGGATACAAGGGACCGTATATATCATAATTACGTTGATATTGAAGAAAACGAAAACGGCACCCCTACCTCAATAAAGTTTAAGAATACTGAAAAATTCAACTTTGCTTTCGACTTGGTTGATGCTTTAGCAGATAAAGACCCGACTAAGCTTGCAATGCTTCACATTGATAAAAACAAGGTTGAGAGACGCTTTACCTTTAAGGATATTAAAAAGGCATCTGCACAAGCAGCAAACTATTTTGCTTCCTTAGGCATTAAAAAGGGCGACAGAGTTATGCTCGTTTTAAAACGCCATTATCAATTCTGGTTTGCAATGATAGGTCTTAACAAGTTAGGCGCAATTGCAATTCCCGCACCAAACCAGCTTCAGGAGCACGACTTTGAGTATCGCTTCCAGTCAGCAGGCATTAAGGCAATTATCTGCACGGGCGACGGCGACACGGCAAATCAAGTAGATTTAGCAGCTAAAACCTCACCATCCTTAGAAATTAAAATTATGGTAAACGGTGAGAAAGAGGGCTGGAGAAATTACGACGAGGAGAGCGCACGCTTCAGCTCTCACTTTGAAAGAACTGAGGAGTCACCTTGCGGTGACGATTTAATGCTTATGTTCTTTACCTCAGGCACCTCAGGCTACCCGAAAACTGCAATGCACAGTCATAAATATCCGTTGGGCCATTTCCACACTGCAAAATTCTGGCATAACGTTGACCCTGACGGACTTCACTTTACTATTTCAGACACTGGCTGGGCAAAGTCTATGTGGGGTAAGCTTTACGGTCAATGGCTTTGCGAGGCTCCTACCTTTGTTTATGACTTTGACCGCTTTGATGCGGCGGACATTTTACCAATGTTTGCAAAGCATAAAATTACAACCTTCTGCGCACCGCCAACAATGCTTCGCATGATGGTTAAGCAGGATATTTCAAAGTACGATTTTTCATCTGTTAAGCATATGACAACAGCAGGTGAGGCGCTTAACCCTGAGGTTTACAGACAATTTGAAACAGCAACGGGACTTCAGATTTTAGAGGGCTTCGGTCAAACTGAAAGCACAATGATTATAGGTAATATGACAGGTGCTTCTCACAAAATCGGTTCTATGGGTAAGCCTGCGCCAATTTACGACGTAAGTCTTGTAGATGCTGACGGCAACCCTGTTAACGTTGGTGAAAACGGTGAAATTGTTATTAACGTTAAGGATGGCGCACCTTGTGGTCTCTTTAAGGGTTATTATAAGGACGAGGAAAAGACCAAAGAGGTATGGCACGACGGCTTCTACCACACAGGCGACGTTGCTTGGCGTGATGAGGACGGCTTCTACTGGTACGTTGGTAGAGTGGATGACGTTATTAAATCCTCCGGCTACAGAATCGGACCATTTGAAATTGAAAGTGTTATTATGGAGCTTCCGTTCGTTTTAGAGTGTGGCGTTTCTGCTGCACCTGACGAGGTTCGCGGTCAGGTGGTTAAGGCAAGCATTGTTCTTGTGCCGGGCACAGAGCCTACCGAAGAGCTGAAGAAGGAAATTCAGCAATACGTAAAAGAGAAAACAGCTCCTTATAAATATCCGCGAATTGTTGTATTCCGTGATGAATTACCAAAAACAACAAGCGGCAAAATTATAAGAAACAAGCTTTGAGGTGTTTGCTTTGGAAAATAAAAGAGTTACTCTTTTTGCAGGGCATTACGGCAGCGGTAAAACAAACATTGCCGTAAACTATGCCTTGTGGCTCAAAGAAAAATATGAAAAGGTAGTCATTACCGACCTCGACATTGTTAATCCTTATTTCAGAACTGCCGACAGTATTGAGGAGTTGAACAAAGCGGGCATAAAGCTCATATCGTCAGAGTTTGCGAATTCAAACGTTGACTTACCGGCACTCCCGCAGGACGTTTACTCAATTCTTGATGATAAAAGTGCGGTAGCAATACTTGATATTGGCGGGGATGACCGCGGTGCTTACGCACTCGGCAGATACGAAGAGGCAATTCAACAGGAAAACGACTACGAAATGCTGTTTGTTTTTAATAAGTACCGACCTTTGACTCCGGATGCTTCATCTGCATTCGAGGTTATGAAGGAGATTGAAGCGGCAGGCAAAATTAAGTTTACCGCTATTGTGAACAACTCAAATTTAGGCGCTTTAACTACAAAGGATGATGTTATTGACTCTGTAAAAAGTGCTGAGGAGCTGTCACGCCTTTCAGGTTTACCAATAAAAATGACAACAGTAAATGAAAATTTAGTTAATTCTCTCAATGGTGAAATAAACGAGCTTTTCCCATTGAAATTACAAAAAAAGATAGTATAATATATTATTGTATTACATTATTTTGCATACTCAATTGGAGGTATAGTTATGGCAAAAGTTACATTCGCGGACAATGTTTGCAAGGGCTGTGGTCTTTGCGTTGGTGCTTGTCCTAAAAAAATTGTAGCGCTTGATACTTCAAGACTTAACGCAAAGGGTCATCACCCTGCACACGTTACAGATGAAAGCTTATGCGTAGGCTGTGCATTCTGTGCAACAATGTGCCCTGATTGCGTAATTACTGTAGAAAGATAAGAGGTGGAAAAAATGGGTGAAAAAGTTTTAATGAAAGGTAACGAAGCTATTGCAGAGGCTGCAATAAGAGCAGGCTGTTTACATTACTTCGGCTATCCTATTACACCACAAACAGAAATTGCAGCATATATGGCAAAGCGTATGCCTAAGGTTGGCGGTGTATTTTTACAAGCAGAAAGTGAAATTGCTGCTATCAATATGGTTTTAGGCGTTGCTGCAACAGGTAAAAGAGTTATGACCTCTTCTTCAAGCCCCGGAGTTTCACTTAAGAGTGAGGGTATGTCTTACATTTCCGGTAGTGACGTGCCTGCGTTAGTTGTTAACGTACAAAGAGGCGGCCCGGGTCTTGGTGGTATTCAGCCTTCACAGTCAGACTATTTCCAGGCTGTAAAGGGCGGTAGCCACGGTGACTATAAAAGAATTGTTTTAGCACCTGCTTCTGTTCAGGAAATGGCTTCTCTTACAACTAAGGCATTTGACTTAGCTGACAAGTACAGCATTCTTACAATGATTTTAGCAGACGGTACAATGGGTCAGATGATGGAGCCTGTTGAGCTTGAAACAGCAGAGCCTCAGAAATATGAAAAGCCATGGGCTTTAACAGGCACAAAAATGCAAAGAAAGCACAACATTGTAAACTCTCTTTACTTAAAGCCTGAAGAATTAGAAAAGAAAAACTTTGAGCGTTTTGCAAAATACAAAACAATTGAAGAAAACGAGGTTATGTACGAGGAATACCTTATGGATGATGCAGAAATCTGTGTGGTTTCATTTGGTATTACTTCAAGAGTTGCAAAAAATGCTATTGTTGAGGCAAGAGCAAAGGGTATTAAGGTTGGTATGATTCGTCCTATTACTCTTTGGCCATTCCCAACAGCAGTTTTAAATAAGGCAGCAGACAAATGCAAGGCATTTATTTCAGTAGAAATGAATATGGGTCAAATGATTGAGGACGTTAAGCTTGCAATTGAGTGCAAAAAGGACGTACACCTTTGCTGCCGTGTTGGCGGTATGATTCCTTCACCGGAAGAGGTACTCCAAAAAATTGAAGAAGTAAATAAAGGAGGGGACAAATAATGGTAGTATTTGAAAAACCAAAATCACTTACAGATGCACCTCTTCACTATTGCCCGGGCTGCACACACGGTATTATTCACCGTCTTGTTGCAGAGGTAATTGATGAATTAGGTATTGAAGGTAACACTATCGGTGTAGCACCGGTTGGTTGTTCAGTTATGGCTTACGATTATTTCACCTGCGACTTTATTCAGGCTCCTCACGGTAGAGCACCGGCAGTTGCAACCGGCGTTAAGCGCGCAGACCCTGAAAACAATATTGTTTTTACATATCAGGGTGACGGTGACCTTGCTGCTATTGGTACAGCAGAAACAGTTCACGCAGCAGCAAGACGTGAAAATATTACTGTTATTTTCGTTAATAATGCAATTTACGGTATGACAGGCGGTCAAATGGCTCCTACAACTCTTCCGGGTCAGGTTACACAAACCTCACCTTACGGCAGAGACGTTGAAGCTGTTGGTTATCCGGTAAAGGTTTGCGAGCTCCTTTCTAACGTTGACGGCGCAGCTTACCTTGAAAGAGTTGCTGTAAACAGCGTTCCTAACATTAAAAAAGCAAAGGCTGCTATTAAAAAGGCATTCCAGAATCAGATTGAGGGCAAGGGCTTCTCACTTGTTGAGGTTGTTTCAACCTGTCCTACAAACTGGGGTATGACACCAGAAAAAGCATTAAAATGGCTTGAGGAAAATATGCTTCCGTATTATCCGCTTGGTGTTTATAAAGATATTTACGCTGAGGAGGCAAAATAATATGAAAAATACTACAAATATTCTTTTTGCCGGTTTCGGTGGTCAAGGTATTCTTTTCGCAGGTAAATTCGTAGCATATAAAGGCCTTCTTGAGGGTAAGCATATAAGCTGGCTTCCTTCATACGGTCCTGAGATGCGCGGCGGTACAGCAAACTGCAGTGTTATTGTAAGTGAAGACCCAATCGGCTCACCAATTGTAAGTAAGCCTGACGTTTTAGTTGCAATGAACTTACCTTCTCTCGATAAATATGAAAACGAGGTAGTACCGGGCGGTAAAATCTTTGTTGATTCAACTCTTATTGAAAGAAAGGTAACCCGTACAGACGTTGACGTTTACTATATTCCTGCAACGGGAATTGCAAGTGATAAGGGCATTAACACTCTTGCTAATATGATTATTACCGGTAAGCTTTTAAAGGAAGTAGAGGAATTATCCTTTGATAATATTGATGCTCCTTTAGGCAAGGTAGTTTCTGCAAGACACCAGGATTTACTTGAGGTAAACAAAACCGCACTTAAATTAGGTTACGATTACTAATAAATTTTAATTTTGAAAAGAGGCTATTGAAATGGGTTACAATTTCAAAATAGAAAAAGCAACGGTAAAAAAAGAAAAGCCTGAGGACAAGGGCCTTGGCTTTGGCAGATTTTTTACTGACCATATGTTCTTAATGAACTACAATGAAGAAAAGGGCTGGCACGACGGCAGAATCGTTCCTTACGGTCCGCTTCCGCTTGAGCCATCTGCAATGGTTTTCCACTATGCACAAGAGCTTTTCGAGGGTCTTAAGGCATACAGAACAAAGGAAGGCAAAATTCAGCTTTTCCGCCCACAGAAAAACATTGAAAGAATGAACAACACCTGCGACAGACTTTGTGTTCCGAGAATTGACCCTGAGCTTGCTCTTGAGGCAATTAAGGCAGTTGTTGAGGTGGATAAGGAATGGGTACCGCACAGTGAGGGTACTTCACTCTACATTCGTCCGTTTATTATTGCAACTGACCCATTCTTAGGTGTTCATCCTGCTCATACTTACATTTTTGCTATTATTCTTTCACCTGTTGGCTCTTACTATGCTAACGGTATGGACCCGGTTAAAATCTGCATTGAACACGAGTACGTTCGTTGCGTTAAGGGCGGTACAGGTATGGCAAAGGCTGGCGGTAACTACGCTGCATCTCTTATCGGCCAGAAAAAGGCAGATGAAATGGGCTATGCACAGGTTCTTTGGCTTGACGGTGTTGAAAGAAAGTACATCGACGAGGTTGGCGCTATGAACGTATTCTTCGTAATTGATGGTACTGTTATTACACCTTCTCTCGAGGACGGTAACATTCTTCCCGGTGTTACAAGAGCATCCTGCATAGAGGTTCTTAAAAGCTGGGGCTACAAGGTTGAGGAACGTAAAATCTCTGTTGATGAGGTTAAGGAGGCACACAAAAACGGTAAGTTAGACGAGGCCTTCGGTACAGGTACAGCAGCAGTTATTTCACCAATCGGTGAGTTCTTTGATGAAGGCGAAAAGCTTGTTGTTAACAATAACGAAATCGGTGCAGTAGCACAAAAGCTCTACGACGAGCTCACAGGTATTCAGTGGGGTAAGGTAGAGGATAAGTTTAACTGGACAGTTAAAGTAGACTAATTTGAAACGGAGCTGTGAAAAATGTTTTTTCACAGCTCTTTTTGTTTGCGCACGTTCAATTTTACAACAAATTAGTGCTTTTTGTTGAAATACTCATAAAAATATGTTAATATATTGTGGTATTATTTTTTGGTAGGTGAAAAGCGTGTCCGAAACTTCAAGGAGAATTATACAGGGCGTAACAGAGCTTGGTGCGGAAAATGGTATGCACGGTATGACAAGTAAAGCCATTTCTAAAAAATGTCAATGCTCGGAGGGTCTTATTTTTAAGCATTTTAACACTTTAGACGAGCTTAAAAAGCAGGTTTATTACAGCATTGACAGTGAAATTTATCATTGCTTAATAAGCTTTGAATTAGATGAAACTGACCTTGAGGCAAGCATTTGGCGCATTTGGACAAGGTACTTTGATTTTCTTTTAGCAAATCCCGCTAAAACAAGGTATTACAAGAATTTCAGGTCTTCAAATCTTTACGTGGGTCACGATCACGCTGAGAACAATGACCACTACCACGCAATAATGAAAAAAATAAGTATCATAACCGAAAAGTCTGGTCTTTACCAAAAAATAAATTACGACGTTTTATGGTATTTTATTATAGATAATTCTCTTTCGTTTGCTATGCGAATTGCTGACGGAAGTATGGAAAATACAGAGAAAAACAAACAAGCTATTTTCAATATTATTTTCAAACAGATTATAGAGGAGTTAAAGGTAAAATGAGTATTGATAACGAATTTTCTTTTGGTAATCTTGGTAAAAATAATACTGAAAGAAAGGATTATAACACTGACTACCTTGAGCTTTTAAGTGAAACAAAGGTAGAGGTGCCCGAAGAGGATTCCCGTGATATTTACAGTGATTCTTCTAAAAAGCAGCGTAGCTTTAAGGAGTTTGTGGATAACCCGTATGCAGATGACGTTTATTCTGATTCTGAGAACGAGCCGCAGGATATTTATACAATAAAGGAAGAACCGCGTGAGTACGAGGATGTTTACAGCAACAGTGATATTTTAATGTCTAACTTAAGGTCAAGAAACCAAAGAAGGCAGGAGGAATACGACGATATTCCTATTGTACAAAGAGAAAGAACTACTCCTACGGCTATAAGAAATCCGCGAATGGAATTAGATGATGACGAAGTTTCGGATTACGAGGCAAAGCGCGGAAGGCGTGTAAAAGAAAAAAAGAAAAAATATAAGCTCAAGTTAGCTTTAATTACCTTGCTTGTAGCTATTATTGCCTTTGGTGGTGTGCTCTTTAGCTCTGCCGTGGCTATTGTAGATAATTTTACAAAGGGTGAGGAAATAGAGCACGTGGAGGGTGTTGATGCACTCAGCTCAAGCAGTGACGTTACAAATATTCTGTTTATAGGTGCCGACAAGGAAAAGGGCGGTGCTTCACGAAGCGACAGTATTATGATTATTTCCGTTAACAAAAAGGCGGGTAAAATAATTGTAACCTCAGTTTTAAGAGACACCCACGTAGATATTCCCGGTGAGTGTGAGGCGAAAATTAACTCAGCTTACGCCTGGGGCGGTGCTAACCTGCTTATTCAGACTATTGAAGAAAATTTCAATATTAAAATTGACGGCTATGCGGTTGTTAACTTTAATATGTTTACTGAGCTTGTAGACGGCTTAGGCGGTATAGATATTGAGGTTACCGAAAACGAGGCGGACTACATAAATAACCGACACAACTACAAGGGTGAGAAAAAGCCGGATGAATTCCAAAGTGGTGAAAGCGTTCACCTTAACGGCTACCAGGCGTTGTGGTATGCAAGAATCAGAAAGCTTGATTCTGACTTTATGAGAACGTATCGTCAAAGAAAGGTTATAGCAGCAATAGCTGAAAACGTAAAAAAAGAGCTTTTGACGGGTAATATATTCGGTCTTATTGCAACCGCTAAGGAGGTTGCGCCAAACATAGAAACCTCTTTAAGCAAGGCGGAGTTTACGTCACTTATTTTCAGTATGCTTTCCTGTGTTTCTAAAACTGGATTGGAAATGGACGAGCTGCTTGTTTCACAGCAGCTACCGTTTGAAGATACCTGGTGGTTTGAAAGCAAGTGGGACGGCTCTTCAATTGCCATAGATTTAACTGAAAACCGTGAACTGCTTTATTCTTCTATTTACGAGCCTGTAATAACTGAAGAAACAGAAGAAACAACAAATGAATAAACTAACAACCCCCTTCATATATTTTGGTAGAGAATATATGAAGGGAGTTTATATTTTATGGATATTTCTTTAGAAAACGAAAAATATTGTAGTTTAAAAAAATCTTACGACTGGACTGTTGAGGAGAGTGTAGAAGCAGAGCTTTCTTTGCCTGAATATATGCCTGAAATTTTAAGAATAATAAAATCGCAGGCTACACCAAAAATAAATTCCTTTACTACTGTTGGTGAGAGGGTAACCATAGACGGCTCTTGCGAGTTAAGAATGATTTACGTTGGTGAAGATAACTGCATTTACACCTTTTCACAAACAAGGAGCTTTACAAGATATTGCGAAAGTTCAGCGTTTATTTCTGCGGAGGACGTAAGGGTGAAAACCTCGCTTAATTACGTAAATTGCAGAGCTACAAATACAAAAAGAGCAGAAATTAAGGCGGGCGTTTTAATAAGCGCGGCAGCTTTCGAGAAAACAGAGGAAAGCATTTTGGTTTCAGGCAACAGAAAGGGTATAGAGGAAAAGAAAACGGAAATTTCCGCTATGTCCTTGGGCTGCAAAAAAAGTAAAATGTTTTCAATGAGCGATACCTTCAGCCTGGAGCATGATACGGCAGGATTTTTAGTAAGAGCCAACGCTGTTTGTGTGCTTGGTGAAACAAGAAAAATAAGCAACAAAATAATGCTTAAGGGTGAAACCATAGTAGAAATTGCTTACGTGCCAAATGAGGATAAAAGCGTGATTCGTACTGTGAAAAGAATTTTGCCCATAAATCAAATTCTTGAATTTGACGGTATGGAGGAGCATTTTACCGGGGATATTACTTTAGAGGTTACGGCGGTAGACGTCATTATAAAAAATGATTCGCAGGGAGAGGGCAGAAGCCTTGATGCTTCCGTTTGTGTAAATGCAAGCATTACTATGTGGGAGCAAAAGGATTTGCAGCTTATAACAGATGCCTATGCAATAAACGGTAAGGTGGATTTAACGTATCAAAAAATGAAGCTTTATTCTGCTGTGGATGCTTTGCGAGATACTTATATTTTCAAATCGGAAATAGATGCTTCAAAAACGGGAGTTGAATGTATTTTAGATGCCTTTTGTGAGCCCTCTGAGCCGTCACTCTCGTTTGGGGACGGTGTGCTTGCTGTAATCGGTACGCTTAAGGCGGTGTTGCTTCTTAAGGATTCCACGGGGAATATAGTAACTCTTGAAAAAATGCTCGATTACCGTTACGAAAGAAAAAGCGACTGTGAAAGCGTAGAAACAAATTGTGTACCAAACGTGATTGTGTCCTCGTTTGAATGTATGGTAAAAAACAAGGAGCATGTAGATGTAAAGGCGGAAATGCAAATAAGCTGCTCTGTTTTTGGTGAAACAGAAATAGATGTCGTTACAGATATTACAGAATGCACTCCCGAGGAAAAAGTAAGGAAAAGCGCCATAACGGTTTACTTCCCCAAGCGTGAGGAATCACTTTGGAGCATAGCAAAAAGCTACAATACAACGGTAGAAAGCATTGCACTTGAAAACAATCTTGAGGGTGACACAACGGGTGAATTGAAGATGTTGTTTATCCCATCTGTTTAACACTTGAATAAAATGACAATATATCGTATAATAATATAAGAACTTCCCCGACTCACGTCAGATGAGTTCGGGGTTTTGTATTTTTTGCTAAAAAAATTAAGAAGGGCAATGTTATGGAAGAAAGAAAAATTTTAATTGTAGACGACGAGCCGGATATAAGAGAGATTTTAGAGCTGTTGCTTAAATCCAACGGCTACAAGGTTTTTTCTGCGGCAGACGGTGAGCGAGCTTTAAAGCTTGCAACAGAAAAAGATGACCTTGATTTAATTATACTTGATATAATGATGCCTGTTGAGGATGGCATTTCTGTTTTGAAAAAGGTAAGGGAATTCAGTAAGGTGCCCGTGCTGTTTCTTACTGCAAAAATTCAGGAAAGTGATAAGCTTGATGCCTACCAGAACGGCGGTGATGACTACCTTACCAAGCCGTTTTCGCAAAACGAGCTTTTAATGAAGGTCAGCTCTCTTATAAGACGTTACAGAGATTATTCGAATTACAGTGCAAGCAGTAATGCAGAAATAATTTCCGTTGACTCAACCGGCAGAAAGGCTTATAAATCAGGAGAGCTTTTAAACCTTACGGATACAGAGCTTGATATGCTTAAGGTTTTTATGCAGAATAAAGGCAAGCCTATAGATACAAAGACTCTTTACGAGGCTATATGGGGTGAAGAATACGTTGCATCTGCAGCAAACACAATTATGGTGCATATTTTAAATCTTCGCAAAAAAATAGAGGATGACCATACCAACCCTATGCTTTTAAAAACAATATGGGGAAAGGGGTACCAATTTGACTGACAGAAAGAAATTGAACAGTGGCAAAAAGATTATTTCCGTGAAAACAAGAATCGTGCTTTGCGTGCTTGTTGCACTTGTTATAGGCTTGATTTCCTCGGGTGTAACTCTTTGGGTAGGCGAATTTGTAGTAGATGAGTTTTTTCTGAGTGAAAAAGCGGAGGCGGAAAAGGATGCCGAGCTTTACCAGTCGTTTATAACCTTTGTTGAAGAAAACGACGTAGCCTCAACCGATACTAAAAAGCTTGATGAATGGATAAATCAATACGAGGATAAGGTTTATTTAACCGTTTACAGAGAGGACAAGGTCTTTTTAAAGGATTTTGAAATCAGCGGTGATAAGGTCGACTCAACTGTTGAGAATGACGGCGGCAACGCTCACGATACTATTGTGGAAAACGCCTTGGGTGAAGAGGGTAACCTCTACAGTAACTACGACAGAACAATTTATTCCGTTGCATTTAAGGATGGGGTTTGTGCTGTTACAATAGGTCACGAGTATGCAGGTGCATATTTTTTAATTGTTGTTACCATAACAACGATTGTTTTCTTTGTGGTTTTCTTTAGTATTACAAGCGCCTTCAACAACCGCTTAAGAACAAGAACCGTAAATCTTTCAGAGCAGGTGTCGGAGGTTACTGCAGGTAATCTTCATAAGCCTATATCGCTTGACGGTAATGATGAAATTACAATTCTTTCAGAGGATATAGAGTTAATGAGAAGCACCCTTGTTGATAAAATCCGGAGCGAAAACAAGGCGTGGAAAACAAACCAGGAGCTTATTACATCTATTTCTCACGATATACGAAATCCGCTTACCTCGCTTGTGGGCTATTCAGATATGCTTTGTAATGGACAGTATTCAACAGCCGAGGAGCACGACGTTTATCTTAATAAGTGTCACGAAAAGATATATCGTCTTAAGGAATTAACCGACGAGCTTTTCAGGTATTCTCTTGTTTTTGGCTCTCCTGACGTGCAGGTAAAGTGCATTGAGGCGGATGCCGCCATTTTATTAGGTCAGTTAATAGGTGAACCGTTGGCTGAGCTTAAGTCAGCGGATTGTCAGGTTGCACTCGCCGTAATGATAAGCAATATAACAATCTCAGTTGACCCGTTAAGCTTAAAAAGAGTGTTTGACAATCTTTTTTCCAATATAAATAAGTATGCCGATTTAGAAAAACCCATTATGGCATCCGTAACTAAGAATGGTAATGCCGTAAATGTTAAGCTTGTTAACTATATTAAAGAAGCCTCCGACCATGTTGAAAGCTCTAAAATAGGGCTCAAAACCTGCGAAAGGCTTTGCAAATCCTTAAATATAGAATTCTCCTATCTGGAAAGAAAAGACAAGTTTACTACAGAAATGAGTATTCCTATTGTTAAAATAACGGAAAAAGAGGGCAAAGAGTAATTCTTATTTGTTTAAATTTTTCTCTTGCAATTTGTTAAGCAATATGATATTATACTAAAGTCTATGTGTGCGTTGTAATCGATAGGTTGCAACGGCAGTTAATGGCAACATTAAAGCTGGCGGTCCGCTACTGCTTTGCAGCAAGAACGCTTGAAAAAATCGGAGGTTTATTATGGACGCATTAAAACTTATTGCACAGGACAGCCTTAAGGCTGAAAAACCAGCTTTTTCTGTTGGTGATACCGTAAAGGTAGACGTTAAAATCCGCGAGGGTGACAGAGAAAGAATTCAGGTTTTCGAGGGTACTGTAATTGCTATCAACGGTAGTGGTGTTACAGAAACATTCACTGTTCGTCGTGTTTCTTACGGCGTAGGCGTTGAAAGAGTATTCCCTGTAAACTCACCAAACGTTGCAGATGTTAAAGTTATTCGCTACGGTAAAGTTCGTAGAGCAAAGCTTTATTATCTTCGTGACAGAGTTGGTAAGGCTTCTAAGGTTAAAGAAAAAATTGGCTAATGCCAAACAAAGCGTGGGGCAGGTGAAAATCTGCCCCACATTGTTTAATATTTAAATCGTATTTTATTATATAACCTAAAAGAAGGGTGGTATTAAGATGAGTAAAGCAGAAGAAACAACCTTGAACTTTAATTACGAGGAAGAGGGTAAAAAGAAAAAAAGAAAAAAGTCTAAGAAGGATAAAACCAAAATGACGGTTTTTGACGTTCTTGAGCCGATTGTTGCAGCTTTACTTGCAATTACAATTATATTTACTTTATTCTTAAGAATAGTAAACGTAAGCGGGCCGTCAATGATGCCAACCCTCAATAACGGTGATAAAATTCTTATTTCTGCAAGAGGATATGAGCCTAAGGTTGGTGACGTTGTCGTTCTTTCAGGTGCTTCAGGCATAAAGGAGACAATTGTTAAAAGAATTATTGCTTTAGGCGGAGACCAGGTAGATATTAACTTTACAACAGGTGTTGTTACAGTAAACGGCGTTGAGGAGGAATATGCTGAGGAGTTAACCCTTCAACAGTTCGACATTGCCTTCCCTATAACCGTTCCGGAGGGCTGTGTGTTCGTGTTGGGTGACAACAGAAGCGACTCTCTTGACAGCCGTTCAACAGAAATCGGTTGTATCGACGAGCGTTATATAGTAGGTAAGGTTATTTTCAGTATTGTTCCTTTCGGAAAGGTTGAGTAATATGTCTGAAAACGAAAAAACAGCAGAGGCTGTAGCAGTAACACAAGAAGCATCCCCTGCAGAAGCAATAAATGAAGCAAGCCTTGTTACAGAGGTTAGCAAGCAAAAAAAAGAAAAGAAAATCAAAAAGAACAAAAAAGCAGAAAAACAAGAAAAAGCAGACCCAACGGCTAATCTTACAGCAAAGCAAAAATTGCATTTAAACGTGTACGACTTTGTTTCTATAGTAATGTCTGCATTTGTTGTTATTGCATTTGTGTTTATTTTTGCATTTCGTCTTGTTGGCGTAAAGGGTGAGTCTATGGAAAGCACTCTCCACGGTAACGACTGGCTCATTACTATGCAAAAGCAAGAATACGTGCGCGGTGATATAGTGGTTATAACAGAGCCCAATTATTTTAACGAGCCGCTCATTAAAAGAGTTATTGCAACCGGTGGGCAAACAATAGATATTGATTTTTCTACCTCTACTGTTTACGTAGACGGTGAGGCTTTAGTTGAGCCATATATAAACGAAAGCTTTATGCTTGAAAAGGCAGATTTTATACAATTTCCTTACACTGTGCCCGAGGGCAAGCTTTTTTGTATGGGTGACAACAGAAACTACTCAACAGACTCACGCTCTACGCTCATAGGCGCGGTAGATGAAAGATATATTTTAGGTAAAGCGGTTATAAGGGTTTTACCTTTCGGTGACGCTGATATTTATGACTATGAACAAAAACAATAAAAAGAATAATAAAAATAACGAGCAGAGCAGGGGTACAGATTCACAAAAGCAAATAGTGCAATGGTTTCCCGGTCACATGGCGAAAACCCGCAGGCTTATTAAGGAAAGCCTGCCGTTTGTGGATTTGGTAACAGAAATAGTAGATGCAAGAATTCCTATGAGCTCTGCTAATCCCGAGCTTTCAGAGCTTATTGGTAATAAGCCGCGAATAGTGCTGCTTAATAAGTGTGACGTAGCAGATGAAAAAGCAACAAAGCAATGGGTTGAGTATTATAAATCGAAGGGTATTTATGCCCTTCCCGTGGATTGCCGTTCGGGTAAGGCACTTAATGCATACCTGCCGTTAGTACGCGATATTTTAAAGGATAAGATTCAAAAAAATGCCGAAAAGGGTATGGTAGGCAAGCCGTTAAGAGTAATGGTGGTAGGTATACCTAATACGGGTAAATCCTCCTTTATAAATAAAATGGCAGGCAGAAACCGTGCAAAGGTAGCGGACAAGCCCGGTGTTACAAGAAGCAACAGCTGGTTTGCCGTAGGCAACGGAATAGAGCTTTTAGATACCCCCGGCGTTTTGTGGCCTAAGTTTGACGACCCTACGGTTGGTGACCGCTTAGCATTTATAGGGTCTGTTAAGGACGAGGTGCTTGACAGTGAAACACTTGCCTTAAAGCTTATAAACGTTTTAAAAACAGATTACACCGAGAGACTTTCGGAGCGTTTTAAAATTACCGATTTTGCCGATAAAGAGGATTACGAAATATTAGAAATGATTGGCAGAAAACGCGGTATGTTAATTTCAGGCGGTGAAATTGATACTGAAAGGGCCTCTGTAATTTTACTGGATGAATACAGAGCAGGAAAATTAGGTAAATTAACTCTTGAATATCCAAGAGAATACGAGTAAAATAAAAGGGACTGTAAAAGTATTTACAGCCCCTGTTTTTTATAACTTTCAATTTTTAGGAGAATATTATGCTCGATTACACTTACGAAATTCAAGCGCACGAAAAAGGCTACAAGGTAGTCTGCGGTATAGATGAAGCAGGTAGAGGCCCCCTTGCAGGACCTGTCTTTGCTGCTGCCGTAATTTTACCTGAAAATTATTCTCACCCCGTATTAAATGACTCTAAAAAGCTTTCGGAAAAAAAGCGTGACGAGGTTTATGAGGATATTATAAAGGATGCAGTTGCTTTCAGTGTTGGAATTGCAACCGAAAAGGAAATAGATGAAATCAATATTTTGAACGCTACATTTTTAGCAATGAGAAGAGCTGTGGAGGGCTTAAGTATAAAGCCCGACTTTGCCTATATTGATGGTAACCAGTACCCTAAAACGGGTATTGCTGAGGAAACCATAGTAAAGGGTGATGGTAAATGTATTTCCGTTGCGGCGGCATCTATAATTGCAAAGGTAAGCCGTGACAGATTTATGCTCGAGATAGCAGAAAAATACCCTGAATATCAATTCGAAAAGCACAAGGGCTACGGTACAAAGCTGCATTACGAAATGCTTGAACAGTACGGCGTATCTGAGGTGCACAGAAGAACGTTTTTAAAGAAGATTTTAGGCGAGTGATATGGATAGTAGATTATTAGGCGCATACGGAGAGCAAATAGCCGCAAGGCATTTAAGAAAAAACGGATATAAAATAAAAAGTGCTAACTATAAAACAAACGTAGGTGAAATAGATATAATTGCGGAAAAGGGCGGATATATCTGCTTTGTTGAGGTTAAAACAAGGACTGAGGGTGCTATGCTTCCGCCTTCAAGTGCCGTAGGCTTCCACAAGGAAAAGAATATTGAAGGCTCCGCTGCAATATATATGAAGCGATATGACGTTAAGCTCAAACCGCGCTACGACATTATAGAAATCATAGTTAAGGACAAATCCGTGGTGAGCTTTAATCATATTGAGAATGCTTTTTAGGGTGTGGTATTATTAAGCTTTTTGATTTACATTGCGACACAATTGGTGAGTGCTGTAAAGGCAGGGCGTCGTTACGGAAAAATAATTTTCATATATCTCTTGAAAAAGCAAAGGGCATAGAAAGCTATACGCAGGTTTTTGCTATATGGATTCCGGATGAGTTAAGAAAGCAAAACGCGGTAGATTATTTTAACAAGGTCTGTGATTACTATGAAAACGAGTTGAAGCAAAACAAGTCGTTGATAACACCATACACAGCCGCCGAAAAAAAGGATAGCAGGGTAAAGGCGATACTTGCGGTAGAGGGTGGTGCTGCGCTAGGCGGAAAAATAGATGGGCTTTACAACCTTTATGAAAGAGGCGTAAAAATACTTACTCTTACGTGGAATGCAGAAAATGAGCTTGGTTTTGGTGCAAACTGTAAAGATGGCGGTCTTAAGCAATTTGGCAAAGAGGTTTTAAAAAGAATGGAAGCGCTCAATATGGTTGCAGACGTTTCTCACCTTAACCAAAGGGGCTTTTTTGACGTTGCTGAAAATACCGAAAAGGCTTTTATTGCAAGTCACTCAAATGCTGATATTGTTGATAACGAGTTCGGCAGAAGGCGTAATTTGACTAACGAGCAAATAGCTGTTATAAAAGACCGCGGCGGACTTATAGGGCTTAATTTCTGTAAGGATTTTTTTGATGTTGACGGTAAAACGGGGGCAGATGCCCTTAAGAGACATATAGACTATCTTTTAGAAAGAGGTTGCGAAAACGTACTTGCGTTGGGCGTGGATTTTGACGGCTGCACCGTTACAGAAGGCGTAAGCGGTATTGAGTCTATGGAGGGCGTATACAACGATTTACTTAAGAGTGGATATTCCGAAAGCTTAATAAACAATATTTTTTACAATAATGCAGAGCGGTTTTTCAGAAGCAGAATTTTATAAAAAACTAAGGCACCTTCCTTTTGGAAGGTGCCTTTTAATATGCTTTTTTAATTAATATCTTGAAGAGATTGATTTTTGAAGTCTGTCTGCGAAGAAGTCAAGAACCTTTTCTGTTTTTTCTGCATTCTCTTCAATATCCTCGTAAATGCCGTCGATTAATTCGTTGTAAGCATCACTTGCCATTGTTGTACGAACGTTGTTTTCCCAAGTGGTGTAATCTGAAGCCTCAACAAAGTACATAAAGTGGTAACCGAATTGTGTTTTAACAAGGTCTGCATCACCCGGTTTACGAGCAGGGTCAATTGCCCAGTTTGTAAACTCTTCTACGTACTGACCGCCAAGCTTAACGTCGTCGTAAAGACCGCCTGTCTGAATTGAAGCTGTGTCGTCTGTGTTGTCTGCAATAAGAGCAATAAATGCATCCTCTGTAGCGCCGTTATCCTTCCAGGTTTGCATAAGCTTCTCAGCCTCAGCAAGCGCATCTGCAAAGTTCTTATCAATTTGGTCTTGCGGAAGGGCTTTTTGTTCTGCATCTGTTGTTTCTGCAGAAATAAGAATGTGACGAACAGATGCATTTGCAACGCTTTCATCACGAGCGGCAGGGCTCACAATGTAAATAACGTAGAATGCCTGTGCAGCTTCATCCTCAATAACAGCTGTGTCACCAATGCTTCTGTCTGCGCTGAAGAGCCAGTTAACAACCTTTTCGCCTGCGCCAATATCAGAGCCTGTTGCTTTAGAAATAAGTGTAGCTGTATCTGAGTCGTAATTTGCTTTTAATGATTCCGGAGCATATTCCTTTGCAAGTGTTGCAAAGCTTGCTTCGTTTGAAATTCTGTTTTTGAATTCGTTTGCTGTCTTTTCAGCCTCGGCCTTTGTGTAAGCCTTGTCTGTGCTGCCTTCCTCTTGTTCAGCGTAAGAAATCTCAAACATTCTTGCTGAAACCTGAAGGAAATCTGTTTTGTTGTCATTGAAGAATGTGTTAACCTCATCCTCGGTGAATTCTTTAACAGCATTTTCCTGATACCAGTTAAGGTATTTCTGAGCAATATCATCCTTTTCGAGCATTGCTCTGTAGGTCTTTTCTGTAAGACCCTCACCGCAGGTGCGGGCAATAAAGTTATCTAAAGAGAATTGGCTCTGCTTTGCAGCATCCTCAAGCTCTTTTATGGATTCATCAATAGAATCCTTTGTTTCCTTTTTCATTTCTTCGGTTATTTCAAAGCCTGCTTCTTTAGCCTCTGCACTTGTAGCCTTCTTGTACATTTCGTCCATAAGGAAGGCTCTTGTTGTAGCCATTGCTCTGAAATAGTCTGCCCAGGTTTCAACACCTTCAGGAGCATCATCGTATTGATATTCCTGGTCTGCAGGGTCGAGGGCCATATCAAAGCCGGTAAAATATTTACCATAGCCTGAGCCGTATGTTGCATAAGCGTTCTCGTACTGGTAAGCCATTTGGTAAATCTGGTTGTAAAGTGTCATATAGTAGTAGTTGTACTCTGCAGCAGAAAGCTTAGTGTCGTTGTAGGTTGCAACCGGGATTATTTTTTGCGGTACGTTGAAAACGTTAAGAAGAAGGTTGCCTACAAAGCCGCCTACAAGACCAATGCAAAGTAAGGTAACAATTGTTTTTACAACAATTCTTATAGCCTTATCCTTTTTTGCAGAGTGTTTTTTCTTAGCTGCTTTTTCAAGACGCTCTTTACGCTGCTCGCGATAAATTTCAGCGTTTGTCTTAATTTCTTTGTTAGCCATTTTAGTATTCAATCCTTTACTGTTTTGCTTTTTGTATGTAAAGAAACACACATAACACGCCTATTTTATACCAAAACTTTAAAATTTACAAGTCTATTTGCGATTTTTGTGATATATGTATATATATTTTACAAATTATTAAGAAAATGTACAATTTTTTTGCATTTGACAGTATTGTTTGCGCGTGGTATGATATTGTAGTTGTAATATGATTTTTCGGAAGATGGTTATAGGTATAAACAATGAAAAAGCTTAAAGAGATGAAAATAAAAAATAAAATAATATTAGGTACCGTTATAGGTGTTTTGCTTGCCGGAGCTGTTGCGACAGGCGTATTTTTGCTTAACGGCGGAGTAATAAAAGAATATGTTTTAACAGGTGACAAGGCAAGCTTTGAAAATGCTTTTGGCGCCTACAAGCCGTTACTCCAGGACAGTGTAGGAAACACGCTTTACTATAACCCCGAAAACGGCTTTGTTGCTATAAAAAAAGCAAGTGACGGCAGCTTTTTGTCATCACATACCGAAGTTGCTGCACGCGATAAAAATTCTGCACTTTTTAACATTACAGTAAGGGATAAAAAAGGTAATTCCTACGTAATGAATTCTACCGCAAACAGCGTAGCTTTCAAGACCTTTGAAATAAAGGAAGAAAAAAATGCTCTTACTATGCTGTTTACGCTTTTTAAAGATGAGTCGAGCGCAAAACAGGGTTTTAAATTAACGGGTTTTTCTGTAGAAATTCCCGTTGTATTCACAACTGAAAACGGCAACCTTATGGTGAGTGTTGACTGCAAAAACATTAAAGCATCAAATGGCTTGTATGTTGAGAAAATCTCGTTGCTCCCGGGACTTTTCTCTTTAAAGGATGCCTTAATGGGTGAGCATTTTATTGTGCCCGACGGCTCGGGTGCATTGGTGGATTTATCGCAGGAAACACCTGAGGATATAAAGCTTTCTCTTGATGTTTACGGTAGCGATGTTGCTGTGAAGGAATACAACGCAGGAGCATCCTTGCCTTGCTACGCCGTATCTGACGGCACGCAATTGGTGAGTGTATTTATTTCAGACGGTGATGCTCTTTCAACAATTCATTGCAACCGCTTTAAGGCGGTGGGCAGCGGCAATTTGTACTCGGAATTTACTCTTACTGCTGTTGCAGGTCAAAAAACTGCTCTTAAGGTGGCGGGGCAATACGAGGGTGAGGTATCATTAACCCTCAGATTTGCGGATGTTGAGAAAAATTCCTACAACACCTTTGCAATTATTGCAAGAGATTTCTTTATTAAAAAAGGCTATCTTTCCGATTCGCTTAAATACGATTTTGGTGACTTGCCATTCTTTATAAACGTTATAGGCAGCGAAAAGGGTAAAAGCAATAATAACTACACAACCTTTGAGGATGCTTCTGAAATTGTGAGCCTTCTTAACTCAAAGGGCGTAAGAAATGTTGCTTTAAGATATTCCGGTGCCTTGGGTGGCGGTCTTGAGGGTGAATCCATTTCAAAAAACCCTGTTTTAAAGCCACTCGGCGGTAGTGAAGAATTGGCATCTCTTTGTGAGCTTGCTACTGAGGCAAGAAGCTCTGTGTGGGCAGACGTAAACGTATTTGCGGGCGGCTCTGCTATTGGTAATTTGGATGGCTTGGTTAAGGCGTGCCTGTACGAGAGCACTTACACTTATATGGCTAAGCCGCAGGTGAACACCGTGGTTTCAGACAGCTCTATTTTAGGCAAAAACGTTTCTAACGCATATTACCTTACAAGTTCTGTTGAAAATCTCAATTTGAATCTTAACGACGCTTCGTTTTTACTTTTTACCGACGGCAATGAAAATCTTGACCGTCAGCAGATGCTTGAGCTTACAAGAGAAAACGTAAAATCACTTTCCGTAAATTCAAGTCTTATGCTTTCAAAGCCTGCACTGTGGCTTATGAATAGTGCCTCTGCAGTGGCGGTGGTGCCTCAGTCATCCTCTAAAGAGGGTGCTCCTGCCGTGAAAAGCGTGCCTCTTTTACAAATGGTAATACACGGCTCCGTTGTTTATGGCGGTGAGCCTGTTAACGCTACAAAGGGCGGTTGGAATTCTGTTTTGAAATCTATCGAATACGGCTCGGTTCCGTCCTTCCTTTTCACCTATGAGGAATGTAACGATTTATCTTACGGTGCTTACGCAACGCAAACTGCACAGTATTACTCAAAGGTTAAAACCTTAAAAGCAATTCAAGGGCTTTCCATGACCTCTCACGAGCAGCTTTTAAACGGTGTTTATAAAATAACCTACGGACACAGTAAGGTTGTTTACGTTAACTACAACAAATCTGTTGTTACGGTAGACGGTTTGCTTTTATCTCCGCAGGACTTTATATTAGTCTGATTTTTGATAATTTTTTCACGAAAACTATTTGATTTTTTTACACAGTGTGTTATAATTAATAAAATGCTTTAAGGGGGTGCTTCTTTTGGAATACGATAAGAAATTAATGCAGCTTACCGACCAGTTTGCAGACTGGTGGAAAAAGGGCTTCGACATTCCTGAAATGACAAAGGAGCTATACCCTTACGACAGCTTGTTTTCACCTATAAGGGTAAATGATGTAATTATTAAAAACCGTGTTGTTATGGCACCTATGGGTAACATTTCTATGTGTGATGAAACCGGTAAGCCGAGTATGAAGATGCTCAAGTATTTTGAGGAGCGTGCCCGTGGCGGTGTGGGACTCATTACAACAGGTCTTGTGCCTGTTTCCTTCGGTATTGATAAATCTCTTATTGAAAACGGAGAGCTTTCATATTTTCCCAGAATAGACAGAAGCAGAACTGTTTTCGCTCCGTGGAGAGATTTGGCTGCAATGTGTCACTCTTACGGCTCAACCTTATTTATTCAGTTAACACCGGGACTTGGCAGAGTGGGTAACCCGCAGTGTCTTACAAATCAGCATAAATTCCCGAGGAGTGCTTCGTTTAATCCTAACTGGTACATGAGCTCCGTTCCGTGCTTAAGAATGTCTGATTTAGCACTTAAAAGAATAATAAAAAATATTGGTCAGGGTGCCGCAGATGCAAAGGCCTGTAACATAGACGGTGTTTATCTTCACGGTCACGAGGGCTACTTGCTTGAGCAGCTTACAAACCCTGCTTTTAACAGAAGGAAATTGGGCAGATATGCCGATTATGAAAAATTCGGCATAGATATGGTTAAAGAAATTCGCAGACGTGTAGGGGACAATTACCCTATTATGTACAGAATTGATTTATCACTTGTGCTTAACGAAACCTATAAGGAAAGAATGAATACAGAGCCTTCCCTTAAAAAGTTTAAAAAGGGAAGAACTGTTGCAGAAACCTTAAGATATATGCAAAACCTTGTAGAGGCCGGTGTCGATATGTTTGACGTTGACCTTGGCTGCTATGATAACTGGTGGCTTCCGCATCCGCCGTCATCAATGCCGTCCGGCTGTTACTTGAGTGTTGCTTCAATTGTAAAAAGATTTTTCTTCGATTTTGATATTAAAACAAACAAGGGCTTGCCTGTACCGATTGTTGCAGTCGGTAAATTAGGTTATCCGGATTTGGCAGAGGGTGCTCTTCGCGACGGCAAGTGCGACATGATTATGCTTGGTAGACCGCTTCTTGCAGACCCCGAGTGGTGTAATAAGGCGTACAGCGGTCAGGTTGAGGATATACGTCCGTGCATAGGCTGCCAGGAGGCGTGCCTTAACGAGTTTGTTGAGGGCGGTCACCCACAGTGTGCCGTTAACCCGAGAACAGCCTTCGAGGAAGAGTTTTCGAGAGAAATACCTTTAGCACAAACAAAAAAATACGTTGCAGTAATAGGTGGCGGTCCTGCCGGTGTGGTTGCAGCAGAAACACTCATAAAAAGAGGTCATACGGTAGACCTTTACGAAAAGAGTGAAATCGGCGGAAACCTTATTCCGGGCAGCAAGGCAATAATTAAGTACGAAGTAAGAAATTACCTTGATTACCTTAAAAATACCATTGAAAAACTAAAGAAAAACGAACGCTTTACCCTTATTAAGGCAAATGCACAGGCAGAGTCCTTAAGGGCAAAGGATTATGACGCTATTTTAGTTGCAACGGGTACTACGAAAATGAAGCCGAAGGTTGAGGGCATAGACAGCGAAAACGTTGTTTTTGCCGTAGATGTTCTCAGAATGCCGTCACTCGTTGAAGATGCTCAAAGCATTGTTGTTGTGGGCGGAGGCGTTGTCGGTGCAGAAACGGCATATTTCCTTAAATATGAGCTTGGAAAAGACGTTACGGTTGTCGAAATGGATAAGTACATAATGAATCATGCGTGTACGGCAAACCGTGGTCATATAATACATTACCTTGAGGAAGCGGGCGTTGAGCTGCTTAACTGCACAAAGCTTGTTTCAATTAACGGTAAATACGTTAACGTGCTTCAGAATGTGCACAAAAACGTACCTAATCCTTACGTTACATGGCACCCGATTTTACCCGAAAACGTTGAAAATCCGCTTGACGCTTTCCATAAAATCGGTGAAGATTATAAAGAGAGAACACTTGTTGCAGACAAGGTTGTTCTTGCAACGGGCGTAGTGCCTGCACCATTGCTTTATTACGATTGTGTTAAGCTGCGTGCCGCTAAGGAAATTTATAATATTGGTGACAGCTTTAAAGGTGCCAGAGTGTTTGAGGCTGTCCGCTCAGCGTATCGCTGTGCAGTAAACTTGTAAAAAATATCAGCTGAAAGGGTTGAAAAGAATGAATACAAAAATGGAACTTACCCCTGAACAACAAGCCATTCTTGATGGTTCTCAAGGGGAAACCATGGCGAAGGTTATGAAAACCCTCGTTATGTACGGCGAAGCATTTGGTGCTACAAAAATGATTCCTGTTACAAGTGAAATGGGACATTTAGTAACAAGCTTCGGTCTTAAGGTTATGACACCTGTTTATGACCTTATGGAACAACTTATTGAGGCAGGTGTTGCATCTAAACAAAAGTTTAGTGTTGACCCTAAGCCGCTTGATCCGAACGTGCCTGCAGATTTTCTTAAAAACTTTGTTTTCAAGAAGTTTATGTACACAAAGCAGGACAGTTATGATGAGCAGCTCAGAAAGTTAGGTCTTGTAAGTGATGATGCTTACACATGTACTTGCTACATGAACGAGGTAGGCAACATTCCTAAAAAGGGCGACGTTCTTTCATGGGCAGAGTCAAGCGCAGTTGTTTATGCAAACTCTGTTTTAGGTGCTCGTTGTAACCGTAACTCAGGTATTATTGAGCTTATGGGCTCAATTGTTGGTTTTGTACCTTACTTTGGTCTTGTAACAGACGAGGGCAGAAAGGCTACCTGGATTGTAGAGGTTAAAACAACTAAAAAGCCTGAGGCTCAGGTTTTAGGTAGTGCTATTGGTATGAAGGTTATGGAGGACGTACCTTTTGTTAAGGGTCTTACAAACTGGATTGGCACAGAATTAAATGATGATGCAAAAGCATACCTTAAGGACTTTGGTGCAGCAACAGCATCTAACGGTGCGGTTGGTCTTTACCACATTGAAGGTCTTACACCTGAAGCTGTAGAAATGGGTGAATCACTCATTACAGAGGGCGCTCAGGTTTACGTTGTAGATGATGCTGAGCTTGAAAGAGTTAAGGCTTCTTACCCTGTTATGTGGAAGAAAAAGGATGCAACTCCAAAGCTTTGCTTTATTGGTTGCCCACACCTTTCTCACGCACAGTTAAGAGAGTGGACAGATAACGTTGTTGAAGGCTTGAAGAAGAGCGGCAGAAGCAAGGTTGCTATTCCTACAGTGTTTACAGCAGCTCCTGCTGTTGTTGAAGAATTTAAGGCAACAGAATACGCTGCAAAGCTTGAGGCAACAGGTGTAACACTCAGCTACATTTGCCCGCTTATGTATATGAATAACCCGCTTGCAAAAAAGATGCCGGTTATTACAAACTCAAATAAATTAAGAACTTACACAACATCTCGTTACTACACAAGTGAAGAGATTCTTGACATAATCACAAAGGGGGCAAAATAAGATGAAAACATTTAAAGGTCGTCCGGTAGTACCGGGTACAGTTGAAGCAACTGCTCTTGTATCTCACAATGGTTTCAATACCCTTGCTTCATTCCAGAATGCTCTTCAATTTGGTGACAAAACTGCAAAATGCGGTGACCAAAACAATGCAGATATTTTCGAAAAGCCAATGGTTGGTACAGCTCTTTGTCTTCCACAGACAATCGGCTCAACAACAGGCGGTATGGTTCTTTACTGTGCAAAGGCTATGGACAGAGCTCCTGCTTGTATGCTTTTCTCTGAGCATATTGACTCACTTGCAGCAGCAGGTGCAGTTTTAGCAGCTGTTTGGACAGATTCTCCAATGCCAACAGTAGACTGCCTTGGCGAGGAATTCTTAAAAACCGTTAAAACCGGTGATACAATCAAGGTTTATGAAGACGGTACAGTAGAAATTTTATAATAAGACGCCAATAAAAAAGTAAGCTCTGACATTAAAAAGCTTTAATGTCAGAGCTTTTTTGTACTGTAAAATTTTTATATTTTATTAAAAATTTCATCAAAAGAATTATTGACCGCGGAAAAATAATGTGTTATATTTCTTTTTGCAAAAAATGTTGAAAAAAGGTGTTATTTATGTGGTTTTGGTTTTCAATTATAGCTTTGCTTTGCTGGAGTGGCTCAGACCTGTTTTCAAAAATAGGCTGTGCAGATGCAAAGGACAAGTACAGTCACTTTAAAATGGTAACTGCAGTCGGTGTTGTAATGGGTATCCATGCCTTTTACGAGATTTTTGTTTCAAAGGTAGACTTTAACCTTGAGGCAATGCTCAGGTATTTACCTGTTTCTGCACTTTACATAGGTTCCATGACCTTAGGTTACGTTGGCTTAAGATATATAGAGCTTTCTATTTCTTCACCAATTTGTAACTCCTCCGGTGCTTTAGTTGCAATTCTTTGTATTATTACAGGTACGGCACTTGCCGTTCCGCAATATATTGCAGTAGGTCTTGTTTGCCTCGGTGTTATAGGTCTTGGCTTTGTTGAAGCAAGAGAGGACGAGGATTTAAGAAAGAAAAGACAAGATAAAGCTAATTACAAATATGCAAAAAGTGCTTTAGCAATTGTGCTGCCGCTGCTTTACTGTCTTTTAGATGCTTTGGGAACCTTTGCGGACAGCATTGTTTTAGAAACTCTTGATGAGGACGTAGCAAACGTTGCTTACGAATTGACATTTTTAGTTTGTGGTATTGCAGCATTTATTTACGTTAAGCTTATTAAAAAGCAACGCTTCTTACCTAAAAAGGAAGGTCCTAAATACGTTGGTGCTCTTTTTGAAACAGCGGGTCAGTTTGCTTATATTTATGCAATAGGCGACGAGGAGCACGTTGCTATGGCGGCACCTATTATTTCCGCTTATTGTGCTGTTTCTGTTATCTGGGGCAGAATTTTCCTAAAGGAAAAGCTTTCATGGAAGCACTATGCTATGATTTTAATTGCCGTTGCAGGTATAGTTGTGCTCGGTCTTTATGATGCGTAACTTATAAAAATAAAGCATCCTGTCATTAGTGATAGGATGCTTTTTTGTTATTTATTTTCCTGTGCTTTCCGTTTCAGGCGGTGATTCCTGCATTATTGCCTTACGTAAAATAATTCTTGCATCTGTACTGTCGCAAATGCCGTCTAAGTTTACATCTATGTAATACGTTCTGCTTTCATCTAAAACATCAAGCTTTGCGTGAGCCTTTAACACAATACGGGCATCCTCGGTTGTTACCTTGTCGTCACCGTTTACGTCGCCGAATTTTACAGCTTTGCCTAAATCAATAAGATAAGGGTCAACACCTGCCTCAGAGGAATAAACAATTGCAGAAGAACAGGTGGAGTAGCAAGAAAAGCTAAAGCCTTGAACGTGTGAAAATACGTTGTCATCTCTTGAGGCAAAGGCATATCTTCCTACCGAAACAGTGTTTTGAGGAATTGTAACGTTAAGCAATAGCGGGCAATTTTCAAAAGCGTAGCTGCCAATTGTTAAAGCGCCGCGCGGGAGAGTTAAGCTTTCTAATGCGGCGTTATTTGAAAATGCGCTAAGACCTATGCTTTTTACAGAGTTAGGGAAGGTAAGCGACGTAATGCTTATGCAGTTTGCAAAGGCGTAATCACCAATTGATGTAAGTGAAAGCTTTGGGAAAGTGATGTTGGTTAAAAGCTCGCAATCAGAAAATGCTCTTTTGGGAATTTCCTTAAGAGCGTTACCGCAATTAAGCGAGGTAAGCTTTTCACAGCCGTAAAAAGCAAATTCACCAATTGACTCTACGTTTTTTAAATGAATGTTTGTAAGCGCTTCGCAAAGGTTGAAGCAGCTGTTTCCTAAGGTCTTTACGTTGCTGCCGAGTGTTACTGAGGTGAGCTTTTTACAACTGTAAAAAGCGTAGCTGCCTATTGAAACAACACTCTCGGGAATTTTAACCGTCTTGAGTGAGGATTTTCCCTTAAAGGCGTTGTCACCAATAGCGGTAACGGGCTTGCCGTCAATAGAGTCGGGCACGGTAACGTCTGAAATGTGAAAGCTGTTAAAGCTTGTAATGGTTATTGTATTGTCGCTGTTTACCTCGTAGCTGTAGCTTTCATAAACGGCTGCGTAGCACAAGGGTGAAGCTAATGCGATTATAACAACCGCAAGTAAAACTGAAATAAGCTTTTTCATAATATACCTCGTGAATTAAAATTTAAGTATATTATACTACAAAAATATTCAAATGTATATCACTTTTTATATTTTTTCTTACGGAGCAGGTAAAGCGTATCTGAATCAAATTTTGGATATACTTTACCCACTCTATGCATAAAATTACATTTTTGTAAAAATCTATTGAAATTTTTATGAATATAGTGTATAATCCACTCATTGCAATAAAGTGTGTATTGCAAAAACAAAAATCAAAAAGAGGTTTTAGTAATGAAAAAGTTCTTAAAAGTAGTTTCAATTGTACTTGTTATTGCTTTAGTTGGCGTTTTTGCTGCTTGCGGCGGTGACAAAACAGAGGAAAAAACTGTACTTACCATGGCAACAAATGCTGAATTCCCTCCATATGAGTATGTTGAGGAAGGCAAAATTATTGGTATTGATGCAGAAATCGCAGCTCTCATTGCAGATAAGCTCGGTATGGAGCTCCAAATTGTAGACGTTGCTTTCGATTCAATCATCCCGGGTGTTCAAAGCGGTAAATACGATATGGGTATGGCTGGCTTAACTGTTAATGATGAAAGACTCGAAAAGGTTAACTTCTCTACTTCTTATGCAAAAGGCGTTCAGGTTGTTATCATTCCTGAAAACAGTGATATTAAATCACTTGATGATATTTCAGGTAAGAAAATCGGTGTTCAGACCTCAACAACCGGTGACATTTATGCAACAGGTGATTTCGGTGAGGAAGCAATCACCCGTTACGACAACGGTGCAGTAGCTGTTCAGGCTCTCGTAGCAGGTAAGGTAGACTGTGTTATTATAGATAACGAGCCTGCAAAATCTTACGTTGCTGCAAATGCAGGTCTTAAAATTCTCGAAACAGAATACGCTGTAGAGGATTACGCTATTTGCTTCAACAAAGAAGACACTGAACTTCAATCAAAGGTTGATGCAGCTCTTAAGGAGCTCATTGCAGACGGTTCTGTTCAAAGAGTTGTTGATAAGTACATTACAGCTGAATAATTTGATTTAAAGGGTGGGGCAACCCACCCTTTATGTAACTTTATACACTTTTAGAGTAGATAAAACAGTCTGAAAATCAGCTTGTTTTATCTATTTTAAAATGAAAGGATTTTATTTGTGAATAAGTTTACTGAATTTATAGAGCTTATAAAAGCAGCGGCTTTGTCGTTTGTAGATGAGCTTGAATTCGTTTTTGCAGGAGATAACAGGTACGAGCTTCTTATAAAGGGCTTTTTAAATACGTTAAAAATTACGGCAGGCTCTTTAGTTGTCGGTATCATAATCGGTATAATTATTGCGGCGATTCGTTCCTCTTACGACAAAAACAAGGAATCAATGAAGCTTCGTGGCGGCTTAGGCTACGTTTTGTTAAGCTTTTTTAATACAGTTTGTAAGGTCTACCTTACGGTAATTCGCGGAACTCCCGTTGTTGTTCAGCTTATGATTTCTTACTTTGTAATTTTTGTAAGCTCGCAGGACGGTGTGCCCGTTGCAATTTTTGCTTTCGGTATAAACTCGGGTGCATACGTGGCGGAAATTTTCAGAGCAGGCATCATGTCAATTGATAACGGACAGTTTGAGGCGGGCAGAAGCCTTGGCTTTAACTATTTTCAAACTATGCGCTACATAATAATTCCGCAAATGTTCAAGGCTGTTTTACCTACACTTTGTAACGAGTTTATTGCATTGTTAAAGGAAACCTCAGTTGCAGGCTACGTTGGTGTTATGGACGTAACAAAAGCAGGTAACGTTATTGCGGGCAGAACGTTTGAATATTTTATTCCGCTTTTCACGGTTGCATTGGTTTACCTTGTAATGGTTATGATTCTTTCCTCATTGGTAGGAAAGCTTGAAAGGAGGCTTCGTAAGAGTGAGCGATAACGTTTTAATTAAAGTAACAGACCTCAAAAAGCACTATAACGGCGGTGAGGTTAAAGCTCTTGACGGAGTCAACTGCGAAATTCAAAAGGGCGAGGTTGTAGTTGTTATCGGTCCCTCGGGCAGCGGTAAGTCAACCTTCCTTCGTTCTCTTAATCTTTTAGAAATTCCTACCGGAGGGCAAATCGTGTTTAACGGTGCCGATATTACCGCACCCAAAACAAACATAAACAAGCACCGTCAAAAAATGGGTATGGTGTTTCAGCACTTTAACCTTTTCCCTAATATGACGGTTTTAGGTAACATGACGAGCGCACCCATAAAAATTCTAAAAAAATCAAAGCAGGAGGCAGAGGCAAAAGCACTCGACCTTCTTGACAGAGTCGGTCTTAAGGATAGAGCAGATGCGTACCCGAGTCAGCTTTCGGGCGGTCAAAAGCAAAGAGTTGCTATTGTAAGAGCACTTTGTATGGAGCCCGAGGTAATGCTTTTTGACGAGCCTACCTCTGCACTCGACCCCGAAATGGTGGGCGAGGTGCTTGAGGTTATGAAGGACCTTGCAGCACAAGGCATGACAATGGTTGTTGTTACTCACGAAATGGGCTTTGCAAAAGAGGTTGGCTCAAGAGTAATTTTCTTTGACGAGGGTGTAATTCAGGAAGAGGGTACTCCTGAGGAGATTTTCCAAAACCCACAAACAGAAAGACTTAAAAGCTTCCTTAGTAAGGTGCTTATCTAAAATAACATAATAATATACCCCTGCTCTGTTGTTTTTGGTTGTAAAAGCAACAGAGCTTTTTTAGTGTGTTCGAGTAAAAGCATCTTGATTTATATAGATAAAAATGCTATTATGAATTAAGTGTATAAATAAATCCGAAAGGAGTTTTTTAAATGCAGAAAATTTTGAAAATAACCTCACTTTTTCTTGTGGTATTGCTTAGTCTCGGCTTGCTCTCAGCTTGTGTAAGTGAACCGACTACCGAGCCTGAAACAACAGAAAAGACTACGGAGAGTACTACTCAGACTGAAACTGAAAAGGAACAGGAAACACTTGTAGTGGGTCTTGGCCCCGATATAGACTATATTCCGTTTAAATACAAGGACGGAGAAAAATTAAACGGTATAAATATAGAGATTATGAATGCCGTTGCGAAAAAATTAAATATGAAAGTTGAATTTGTACAAACGGTAACCTTAAGCAGTCAGCACGAGGGCATTAAGGTAGATGCTTATATAAATCAATATAACAGCGATAATTTTGAGGTGGAAAACGCCGTATTTTCTAAAAGCTACCTTACAGACACGCAATCTGTAATTGTAAAAGCTACTGCCGATTATGCAGTGTACGACGATTTTTATTCCGAGTTTGATGCGGATGGCTATCCTACAGGCGTAAAGGATGGTATTAAAATTGGCGTAAAGAAAACCACCACTGCCGATATTTTTGCTTCCGCAGGCTTTAAGGAGTGGGGCTTTGAGCAGACAAACGTTAAAGAATTTACAACAAATAACGAAATGGTAAATGCTCTTAAAAATGATGAGATTACAGCAATAATTATAGATGACGCTATTGCGAGAGAAATTGTGGATAGCGTAAGCGGCTTGAAAATTTTAGAGTCTTCATTTTACAGCGCAGAGTACAGCGTTGCGGTTGTAAGTGAGGATGCGGAAAAGCAAAATAAAATTACAGCTGCTGTAAACGAACTTATAGATGACGGTACCGTAAAGGCTATTGTTGATAAGTATATGCAATATTAAGGGGTCGTAAAAATGAATTTTGAGAAAGCAAAGCAAAAGGCAAAAGAATTAGTTTCACAAATGACTGCGGAGGAAAAAATGAGTCAGCTTCTTTATACCTCTCCTGCTATAGAAAGGCTTGGTATAAACGAGTATAACTGGTGGAATGAAGCATCTCACGGCGTTGCAAGAGCAGGCGTTGCAACGGTTTTTCCGCACGCTATAGGTATGGCTGCAACGTTTGATAAGGATTTGGTTAACACCGTAGCAGACGCTATTTCTACAGAAGCAAGAGCGAAATATAACAAAAGCATTTCCTTTGGTGACCGTGATATTTACAAAGGTCTTACCTACTGGGCACCAAATATAAATATTTTCAGAGACCCGCGTTGGGGCAGAGGTCAGGAAACCTTTGGTGAGGACCCTTACCTTACAGCACAGTTGGCGGTAGCCTTCATAAAGGGTATTCAGGGTGACGGTGAATTTTACAAGGCAACGGCTTGTGCAAAGCACTTTGCCGTACATTCGGGTCCCGAAAAAACACGCCACGGCTTTGATGCTGTTGCAACAAAAAAGGATATGTACGAAACCTACCTTCCTGCATTCTATTATGCAGTAAAAAAGGCAGGCGTTGCAGGTGTTATGGGTGCATATAACCGCACAAACGGTGAGCCCTGCTGCGCAAGCAAAACTCTTATGCAACAAATTTTAAGAAAAGATTGGCAGTTTGACGGCTACTACGTTTCCGACTGCGGAGCTATACGAGATATCTGGGAGTTTCATAAATTTGCGGAGGATATGAAAAACGCCGCAGCGGTTTCTCTTAAAACAGGCTGTAATTTAAACTGCGGTGAGTCATATAAATATTTAATTGAGGCTTATGAGGAAGATTTAATTACTGATGAGGAAATTACAGAAGCGGCAGAGTATCTTTACACAATTCGTGCTGCTTTAGGTGAATTTGAGGAAAACAGACCATACTCAGACATAGGCTACGAAAAGCTTGATTCAGATGAAAATAAAGCACTTAACCTAAAGGCTTCAAAGGAATCAATGGTGCTTCTTAAGAACGAAAACAGCTTTTTACCGCTTGACAAAAAAGCATTTAAAAAGGTGGCTGTTGTAGGGCCTAACTCTATGTCGCATTTGGCGCTTGAGGGCAACTACTTCGGACACGCTTCGGAGTACGTGACCTTAGCCGACGGTATCCGCCGCGAGTTTTCGGAGTCGAAAATATTTGTTGCAGACGGCTCGCATCTTTGCAGTGAGGTTAAAAGCTCTTGGGACGGCTTTGAGTATCTTTACAGCGAGGGTATGGCAGCGGCTTCTGAGGCAGACCTTACAATTCTCTGTGTAGGTCTTGACAGAACTATTGAGGGTGAGGATACAAACCACTCTAACGAGTTTTCAAGCTGTGGCGATAAAAATACACTTTACCTTCCTGCTACCCAAATGAAGCTGGCTGAAGCAATTTGTGACGTTACAGAAAACCTTGTTGTGGTAATAACCTGCGGCAGCGCAATAGATTTAGGTGAAAAGGTAAGAAAGCACGCTAAAGCAATTATACATGCGTGGTACCCGGGCGCCTTGGGTGGTCTTGCAGTTTCCAAGCTTATTACAGGTGAATATTCACCATGCGGAAAAACACCGCTTACCTTCTACTATGCAGATAAGGAAATTCCTTCTATGGAAGACTACAGCATGGAAAACAGAACGTACCGCTATTATAAGGACGAGCCTTTGTATCCGTTTGGCTTTGGACTTTCCTACACAAGCTTTGAGTATTGTAATCTTAAGGTTATTGCAAGTGATAATGAATTTGTAAAGCTTTCTGTTGACGTTAAAAACACAGGTGCTTTTGACGGTAAGGAAAAGGTGCTTGTCTTTGCACAATTCAGTGACTCAAGAACCTCTACACCTATATATCAGCTTTGCGGAGCTTCTGTGGCAGAGCTTAAAAAGGGTGAAACCAAAACGGTTGAAATTGAGGTGGATAAATTCTTTGTTAAGGCTGTCCTTGAGGATGGCAGCAGAGTAGACCCTGACGGCAGGGTAACGCTTTTTGCAGGCGGTCACCAGCCCGACGAGTTAAGCAACGAGCTTTGCGGATATTCCTGCCTTTCTGTTGAGCTTGATTAAACTTGATTAAAATAAAAAGCATCCTGCTGCTTCGGCGGCAGGATGCTTTGTGTTTTGGGGTAGCGGCAGGCGGATTTTTTCCATGCCGCCGCTATCATTTTGCACAATAAAATTTATTTAAAAAGTGCATATTGTTCATTGACAAATATATGGAAACAGGTGTATAATACTTGGGTAATCATAATAGATGTACTATGTGTACTATTTTTGGAGGTTTGTTATGAAAAATACAGTTAAAAAGTCGCTTTCAGCTGTACTTGCTGTTGTAATGCTTCTTTCCTGCTTTGTTTTTTCAGCTTCAGCGGAAGAGGCTGTTGACGTTTCAGGCTACCAGGTTGAGCGTCAAAGCTGTACAGTTTACGGTGATACAAAAACACAAAGGGGATTTTCTTGGTTTACACCGGATGACTGTGACTCAGTAGCTCAGGTTGTTAAGGCTTCAGACTACCTTGTTTCAGGCTTTGATAACGCTGTTGAATTCACAGGTGAATCAAAAAGCTTCCAGGGTTACTATAACCACAAGGTTTTAGCAACAGGACTTAAAAAGGGTACTACTTATTACTATCGTTTAGGTAGCGCTGAGTACGGCGTTTGGGGCCCTGTAGGTCGTTTCTTTACAGATAACGGTGACGGCAGCTTTACATTTATTGCTCTTACAGACGTTCAGGCAAGCAATTACGAAAACTTCTATGAGGCTTCACTTGTTATGAATGCTGCTGTTCAGATGTATCCAAAGGCAGAGTTAGTTGTTAATATGGGTGACTTTGTTAACGACTGTACTAACGAGGAATGGCAATATTACAGTGAAACCTTCAGCAAGTATAACGACAAGCTTACACTTGCACCTGTTGTAGGTAACCACGAGGGTAACATTACAAATAAATTAAACGTTGGCTGGTTTGATACAACCTTCAATCTTAAAGCAGAAGACGGTCTTTTAAACGGTACAAACGGTACCTTCTATTCATTTGACTACGGCAATGCTCATTTTTGCGTGCTTAACACAAATGATATGTACCCAATGACCGAGGCTCAAAGGAACTGGATTATTAACGACCTTACAGCTTCAAATGCACAATGGAAAATAGTTTTAACACACCGTGCACCATACTCTGCAGGTAAAAACATCAATAAGCCTGACACCGTTTTATTACGTGAGGTTCTTATTGAGATTATGGATAAAACTGACGTAGACTTAGTTCTTTCAGGTCACGACCATATGTACATGAGAACAAAGCAGGTTAAAGGTGATGCTGTTTGTGAAACGGAATTTATAACAGAGGTTTACAACGGTGTTGAAAGAACCTTCGCGTTAAATCCGGAAGGCACGGTTTATGCTCTTCCAAGTACAGCAGGTACTAAGAGATACGGCGTAAACAACGACGCTATGGCTCCTATTTTTGACTGTGCAGACGTTTACTACACAACACGCTCAGAAAAGGATGAAGAGGGTAACGAAACAAATCCGAATGCAGGTGGCTGCTTCGCAGGTATTACAATTGATGGTGACAAGCTCATCTACAATGCTTACGTATTATCTGACAGAGATGAGGAAAACCCAAATCAAGAGCAGGTTATAACAGAAATTGACTCATACGCAATTAAAAAGACTGAGTTAGCAGGTGATATTGAAGATACATATCTTCCAACTGACCCGGTCGGTACAATTGATAAGACAATTGCTAACTTTATTGTTGCTATTCCAAGCCTTATAGTTACATATATTAAAATGTTGCTTGGCGGTATTCTTTAATTAGCAATTAAAAAGTAAAAATAAAAGCTTCTACCAAATGGTAGAAGCTTTTTTGTTGCTTAGTAGTCCTTGCCCCAGTTCTTTCTTTCGTGGCAGTTTTTGTCACCCATATTTTTGTAGCGTCTTTCAACTCTGTAGTTATGCTTTTCTTTTATTGTCATTTTAAAGCTGAAATTTCTTTCGGGCACCTCTTCAAGAAGAGGTGTTTTTATTTCTGCATTTTCACAATTTGTTGCTGCTGCAGCAATAACAACTATGTCGGTATCCTCAGGTAAAACAAGCTCTTTTTTGCCTGCTGTGTCAAAGGCTACGTTAAAGAAATACATAAGCTTTGCAATTTCATCCTTGCCGTCCTTGTGACAGTGTGTGCTTTCAAAGGCAACCTCGCAGTTTTTAATTCGTGCAGTTTCCTTAAAATCATACATATCCCAACGGGCAATTCTTTCAAAGCAATCCGGCACGTATTTTTCTACGCTTTCACCATCAAGCTTAAAGCTTGCGTTTTTGTCACCCTTAAGAGATGCACAAAGCAAAGTAACTCTTTTGGCGTTTTCAGGAATATCAAGTCTTTGTCCGTTGCAGACTAAAGCGTTTTTACCATCCTTGTTAATTTTGAATTCTGTATTACTTGCTGTAAAGCCTTCGGGGGTTATTTCGTAAGGTAGCGTAAATTCAAAATCAGCCTTTTCACCCTGCTTTGTAATAATGTTCTTATCAAAATCAATAGCAATAGCCGTTGAAGCAGCGGCGCTCCCTTTGCATTGAGCAGGCTTTAGCTTTAGTGCGAAGGTTTTAATTTCGTACGGCTTAAATGAAGTAACAAGCTTTCCGTCAATTACGTTAGCAGGCTTTATGTATTCCTCGCTTGCAAACATTTCCGTAGCAGACTCAATGCCGTTACCGAGAGTGAGCATGTAATTTTCAACGTGCTTATTAGCACTTTCGTTGAGACGTATAATAATCTCGTCACTCTTTTCTGCCTTTTTAACAGCACGGACAATTACAGCATTGTCAGAGGTGGTTATGAATGAGTAGCTTGTGCCAAGAATACCGTCGTGCTTTTCACACTCAACAGCAACAAGCGGCTGTGTGAAAAGCTTTGCCTCTGTTTGTGTTCCCTCTGCAACCTTGCCCTCGTGGCTGAAAATTGCATAGGAGTATCTGTTAAGACCTAAATCCATCATAGACTGCATAGAGTCAATTCTGTAGTTTTTCTGCGGTGTGTGAACAACTGTAAGGCGGAGCGTGTTAATGTTGAATTTGTCCCAACCGTATTTGCATTCACTTAAAACGGAAACACCAAAGGCGTCATCCTGGTTTGTAATGTCTGCCCATTTCTGCGCAGGCACCTCAAAGAGCTTATCGCTCATATTTGTTCTTTCAATAGCACCCAAGCCCAAGTCAAAGGTAGCTTTATCATTTGTAGCTGTAAACGAGAAAATGTTTTTTGCCATTGTGCGGAGTGATTGCCATTCAATTTCGCTGTTTACCTGTACAATACCGCTGTCGTTTGCAAGTGAAATAATATTAACAAATTCACTTCTGTCGTCTTTTTGTACAACTCTGAGAGCAACTCTTGCAGGACCGTTTTCAAATATCTCTATTGTTGAAAGTTGCGGTATTCGGTCGGGCTTTTTGTTTGCCTCCTCGTAGTTCATTTCCCAGGCAGGCCATACTTTTGAGCCCGTGTAATTAAATAAGCCTGTAACTATTGGCTCCTTTAAAAGCTCTTTGTTAAGCTTTTTATCAAATATAGCTTCAATATCACCGTTAGAGTTAAGCCTTACTGAATATTTTTCGTTTTCTAAAACCTTTGTGCTTACTTTTAAGGCTGTGCTTACACCACAGGGAGTGTCGCTTTCTCTGATGTCATATACCTTCATGGAGAGAGGCTTTACGTCTGCAATAAAAATAATTTCAGTTGCATTTTCGTTTTTGCATTTGATTTGTGCAGGTACCTCGTTGCCGTTTTCATCAAATACCCTTACATATTTTGAATTAAAGCCTTCGAGTCTTGCAACAACCGCGCCTTTTCTGCTTACCTCGACAGAGTTGTAAACGGTAATTGCACGTCCTTGGCAAAAATCTGTTTTCATAATAGAGGTAAGTGATGCAAGGGAGGCGTTTAATTCGTTCTTGAATTGATTCATAGAAACAAATAAATCGTTCCAGGAGCGCTTGTAAACTCTTTGGCAGGAGGTACCAGGCATATCGTCGTGGAAATGGTGAGCTATAGCCCTTTTCCAAGCACGGGTTAAAGCCTTGCCGTTATATTCCGCCGTACCAAGGTAGCTTGCAATAACACCGCTTCTTTCCGCCATATCGGCAAGCTCCTCAGTGTGTCTGTTCCAGCGCTTGCTCATTGCTCTTGAGGTGTAGCCTCCGACAGCGTGGTTTTGCATAACAAGCTCGTTGCTCCATAACGGAAGGTTTGCCTTTGCTTCGTCGCTGAATCTGTCTAAATCGTGGTAAATTTCGTCAGCAGCGGCAGCGTGAATTTCAAGCATGTCATCATTTGCCTTTATTGCTTTTTCTAAAATTTCGGCACTCTCCTTTGTTGTTGCACCGCCGCGGTCACCCGTGCCGTGGAATTGGTACTCAAGGTCGAGTCCGAATTTTTCGTTTTCTTCTAATTTCTTTGAAATAAAATCCCAGTCACGTATTTTTTTAAATGGTCGTGAATATGAGCCGGGGTTTAATACAGCGAAAACCTCGTTGCCGTCAACGCCGCGCCATCTGCCTATGTTAAACGGCATACCGTAAGCAGAGCCCCATGTAAGCTTTTGCGTTGTGAATCCCTTTAAATTTGCGTGGTGCATTACACTTGGTAGCGCCCAGCCAAAACCGAAGCAGTCCGGTAAGAAAATATCCACAGAGCGCTTTCCGAATTTCTCCTCGAAATAGGAGTTACCGTAAAGAATGTTTCTGAAAAGTGCTTCGGGAGAGGGTACGTTAACGTCACCGTTTTCAAAAGCAGAGCCGCAAACGTTCCATCTGCCTTCATCTATATATTTTTTCATTCTTTCAAAAAGCTCGGGGTAATATTCTTCCATAAGCTCGTATCTGTATGAGCCTTCAAAGGAAAAGGTGTAGTTCGGGTAGTTTTCAAAAAGAAGAAAATTTTCATCCAAGGTAGCCTTCAGATATTCCCTTATAGATTCCTCTAAATCCCAACTCCACACAGTATCTAAGTGTGAGGTTGCGACAGCATAAACTTTTTTCTCAGCCATATTAAAAATCCTTTCAAAAATCATATGAGAATACTATACAATACTCGCATTATTTTTTCAATAAATAATGCAAAAAAAGCATAATTTCTATTGAAATATATTGTAGTTGTAGTATAATAAAAGGGTATTTAAAAACTATATGTAGGGGGTAGCGCTTTATGGCAAAACTCAAAGTAGGCATCATAGGCTGCGGCGGCATTGCAAACAGTAAGCATATGACTGCTTTAAAGAAAATTAAAGAGGTGGAAATGGTCGCTTTTTGCGATATTATTCTTGAAAAAGCTCAAAAGGCTGTTAAGGAGTTCGGCACTCCTAATGCAAAAGCGTATGAGGATTACAAGGAGCTTTTAAAGGATGAAGCAATTGACGTTGTTCACGTGTGCACACCAAATCGTTCACACAGCTTCATAACAATAGATGCACTTGAAAGCGGTAAGCACGTTATGTGTGAAAAGCCAATGGCAAAAACCTATGAGGAAGCAGTTAAAATGTGTGAGGCTGCAGAAAGAACGGGTAAAAAGCTTTGTATTGGCTACCAAAACAGAAACACTGCGGAAAATTTATACGTAAAAGCATGTGCAGAAAACGGTGAATTTGGAGATATGTATTTTGCAAATGCTTACGCTATAAGACGTAGGGCAGTTCCTACCTGGGGCGTTTTCCTTAATGAATACGAGCAGGGCGGCGGTCCGCTTATAGATATTGGTACACACGCTCTTGATATGACCTTGTGGATTATGGGCAACTACGAGCCTGAAATGGTAGTAGGTCAAACCTTCAGAAAGCTTGCCGACCAAAGGGAGCAGGCAAACGACTGGGGCCCGTGGGACCCTGAAAAATTTACTGTTGAGGATTCTGCTTTCGGATTTATAAAAATGAAGAACGGCGCGGTTATAAATCTTCAGTCGAGCTGGGCACTCAATATTGCTGACCCTGATGAAGCCTGCTACACAATTTGCGGTGACAAGGGTGGCGCAGATACCCGTAACGACAAGGTTACTATAAATTACGTTAAAAATGACCGTCAGGTTATTGAAACCCCAAGCTTTGAGAGTGGCGGCGCCGCATTTTTTGACGGTATAAGCTGCGATAGTCCTAAGGACGTTGAAGCCAGAAAATGGGTTAACGCAATTCTTAATGATACAGAGGTGCCCGTACCACCAAGGCAGGCGCTTTGCGTAACAAAAATATTAGAAGGTATTTACGAGTCTGCTAAGACCGGCAAGCCCGTTTATTTTAATGATTAGGAGTAAATAATAATGAAATTTGCAGTTCAGTTATATTCAGTACGTGACCACGTTGAAAACGGTGACGATTTATTAAACGTTTTAGAAAAGGTTAAGGAAATCGGCTTTGAGGGCGTTGAGTTCGCAGGCTACCGTGATCTTCCTGCAGAGACCTTAAAGAAAAAATGTGACGAATTAGGCTTAACAATAGTTGGTACACACTTAGGTCTTGGCGATTTTGAGGGAGAAAATCTCAGTAAAACATTAGAATTCCACAAGACACTCGGAACAAAATATTTAGGCGTAGGCGGTGCGCCGCACTCTACCTACGAGGAAGCTAAAAACACAGCAGACGTATTAGGTAAAGCAAATATTGAAGCAGAAAAAATTGGTATGAATACATATTACCACAACCATACAGAGGAGTTTGCAGACTTAAAGGACGGCAAAACCGCTATGGATATTATAGGTGAGCAATGTAAGCTTGAATTAGATACCTACTGGAGCTTCTGCGCAGGAATTAAAAACTCTGCTTATTTAGCTGAGCATAAGGATAAAATTGCTTTAATACATATTAAGGATGGTAAGGGCAGAAAACCTACAGCCTTAGGCGAGGGTGAAAACGACCTTTCAGATATCGTAAAGGGCGTTAAGGCAATTGGCCTTGATTGGGTAATTTTAGAAAATGACGACCCGGTACCAACAGGTCTTGATGATATTACAAGAAGCTATAAATGGCTTAAAGAAAACTTTTAGCGTGAGTGTATTCGAACCAGATATGGTTTAATACAGTCACTTTTCCCCGTAACATCGTTAAAACTCTTGAAATACGGCAGTATTACAAGATAAAAAAATACAAAAGGTGCGTGAATTCGGACATTTAAGGCATATTTTGTTCGAATACACTCACTCTAAGGAGTAATAAAAATGAAATTAGGCGTACTTACAAATCTTTTAGGCAGCGTATCCTTAGAGGAAGCATTAAAATATTTTTCCTCATTAGGTCTCGAAATGGTGGAAATTGGTTGCGGCGGTTACCCCGGTAACGCTCACGCTAATCCTGATATACTTTTAAATGACGAAAAAGAATTGGAAAACTTCAAGGCGCTTCTTAAAAAATACAACGTAGAAATAAGCGCACTCAGCTGTCATGGTAATCCGGTGCATCCGAATAAGGAAATTGCAAAAAGCTTTGACGACGATTTAAGAAAGGCTGTGCTTCTTGCTGAAAAATTAGGTGTGCATCAAATCAACACCTTCTCAGGCTGCCCGGGTGATTGCGAAACAGCAAAGCATCCTAACTGGGTAACCTGCCCTTGGCCAAATGATTTTGGCGAGATTTTAGAGTGGCAGTGGAACGAGGTGCTCATTCCTTACTGGAAGGAATTTGTTAAATTCAGTACCGCTCACGGTGTAGATAAAATTGCACTTGAGCTTCACCCCGGTTTTTGTGTTTATAACACAGAAAGCCTTTTAAAGCTTCGTAATGCTGTAGGTAAGGAAATTGGTGCAAACCTTGACCTTTCACACCTTATCTGGCAGGGTATGGAGCCTATTCCGGTAATCCGTGCTTTAGGAGATGCTATTTTCCATTTCCACGCAAAGGATACACGTATTGATAAGGTGAACACAGCGGTAAACGGTGTTTTAGATACAAAGTCTTATGCAGATGAAATCAACCGTTCTTGGATATTCCGTTCAGTTGGCTACGGCAACGACGAGCTCTTCTGGAAGGACGTTATGAGTAACCTTCGTATGGTTGGCTACGATTATGCAATTTCAATCGAGCACGAGGATTCATTGATGAGTCAGAACGAGGGCCTTGAAAAGGCTGTTGAGCTTCTTAAAAAATGCATCATTAAGGAAGACCTTAAGGACGCTTGGTGGATTTAAGTTTATTTGAATTAACCCCTTTACACCCAAGGCATTAGTTTTTGCTTTGGGTGTAAGTGGTGGTTTTTGTGTTTGTATTTTAAAGGAAAAGGGATATATAAATGGAAAAAATCAACGTAGCGGTTGTCGGTTATGGCGGAATGGGTAAATACCACGCAGACAACATTTTAAAATTTGAAAATTTTAACCTTGTAGGTATATATGATATTAAAGAAGAAAGACGTAATTTAGCAATTGAAAACGGTGTTAAGGCTTACGAAAGCTTTGAGGCTGTTTTACAGGATGAGGCTATAGAGCTTATTGTTTGTGCTACCTATAACGATTCTCATAAGGATATTGCTATTCGTGCTATGAAGGCAGGTAAAAACGTTATTTCTGAAAAGCCTGTTACACTTTGTTCAGAAGATTTAGCAGAAATGATAAAGGCTTCTGAAGAAACAGGCAAGCTCTTTACAGTGCACCAAAACAGACGTTGGGATAACGACTACCGCACTATAAGAAACGTAATAGATAAAAACGAATTAGGCAAGATTTTCACAATTGAAAGCAGAGTTTACGGCTCCCGCGGTATCCCGGGCGATTGGCGTCAGGAAAAGGTGCACGGCGGCGGAATGGTATTCGACTGGGGTGTTCATCTTCTTGACCAGATGCTTATGATAAACGAGGGCAAAAAAATTGAGTCTGTTTATGCTACAACTACTCACATAACAAATGATGAGGTTGATGACGGCTTTAAGGCTCTTATTAAATTTGCGGACGGCCCCGAATGCCTTGTAGAGGTGCTTACAAACAACTTTATTGAAGCACCGCGTTGGTACGTTTGCGGTGAGAATGGCACTGCAATTATTACCGACTGGGATTTAAACGGAAAAATCGTGAAAATTAAGGATTGGGAAAAGTTAGATGCAGTACCGATTCAGGCAGGTGCAGGTATTACAAAAACTATGGCACCAAGAACAGATGAAACAATTAAGGAATTCCCGCTTGAAAAAATAGAGGTTAAATGGGCAGATTATTATAATAATATTTATGACTGCTTAAGAAACGGCGGCAAGCAGCTCATTACTCACGCTCAGCAGGTAAGATTAATGCGTCTTATGGAGGCGATTTTTGAATCTGCTGAAAAGAATACGGTTATCAGCTTTGAATAATATTTTTGATTGGAGTTTTTGCTATGGCAATTTTCAGACCCTTTAAAGCAGTACGCCCCGCAGAGGAATATGCAAGCCGCGTAGCGGCATTACCGTACGACGTTATGAATAGTGAAGAGGCAAGAGAAATGGTTAAGGATAATCCGTACTCGTTTCTTCACGTAGATAAGGCAGAAATCGATTTGGAAAAAGGTGTCGATATTTATTCTGATGAGGTTTACGCAAAGGCAAAGGCAAATTTGGAGTTACTCCAAAAAAGCGGCGTTATGGTGCAGGATGAAAAAAACTGCTTCTACGTTTACCGTCAAATTATGGACGGCAGAGAGCAAACGGGTCTTGTCGGCTGTGCTTCAATTGACGATTATATTAACAATAAAATAAAAAAACACGAGCTTACTCGTGCCGATAAGGAAGCAGACCGCATCCGTCACGTGGATACCTGCAATGCAAATACAGGACCTATTTTCCTTTGCTATAAGGAAAATGAGCAGATAGATGAAATAATAACAAGCTTCAAAAAGAACAATAAGCCTGTTTATGATTTTGTTACCGAGGACGGCGTTTCAAATACTGTGTGGGTAATAGAGGATGAAGCTATAATAAGCAAGCTGTCATCACTTTTAACCACAGTAGGTGATTTTTACATTGCAGACGGTCACCACCGTTGCGCTTCTGCGGTAAATGTAGGCAAAAAACGCCGCGAAGAAAACAAGGGCTTTAACGGTGATGAGGAGTTTAATTTTTTCCTTGCAGTGCTTTTCCCCAAAAATACTCTTTCGATTATGGACTACAACCGTGTTGTAAAGGATTTAAACGGAAATACTGAGGCTGAATTTATTAAAAAGACAGAAGAAAAATTCTCCGTTACGGAAAGTAGCTCACAAGAGCCCTACAAGCCAACAGAAAAGCACACCTTTGGAATGTATCTCAATAACAAATGGTACGTTTTAAAGGCAAAGGAGGGCACCTTTAACGAGGCTGACCCGGTTGAAAGACTTGACGTTTCAATTCTTCAAAACAACCTTTTGAGTCCCGTGCTTGCAATTGGTGACCCAAGGACAGATAAAAGAATAGATTTTATTGGCGGTATAAGAGGTCTTAAGGAATTAGAGCGCCGAGTTAATGATGATATGACCGTAGCGTTTTCTATGTATCCTACAACGCTTGACGATTTAATGGATATTGCAGATGCAAATAAAATAATGCCGCCAAAATCCACTTGGTTTGAGCCTAAGCTTTTAAGCGGATTGTTTATTCATAAATTAGACTAATAAATTTCAGGTGAGAAAATGTTGAAAATAGGATGTCATTTATCAAGCTCGGGCGGTTACCTGGCAATGGGTAAGGAGGCAAAAAGGATAGGTGCTAACACCTTTCAGTTTTTTACCCGTAACCCTCGCGGTGGCGCAGCAAAGCCGCTTGATTTAGAGGATATTAAAGCATTTGAGGAGTATAGAAGCGAAAACGGAATTGTCTCGGTTTTAGCACACGCCCCATACACAATGAATGCCTGTGCAAAGGATGAGGGGCTTCGCGAATTTGCAAAAAACACTATGCTTGACGATATATCGCGCCTTGAAAACGTAAGCGGTGCTATGTATAATTTTCACCCGGGTAGTCACGTTAGCCAGGGTGCAGAGGTAGGCATAGACTACATTTCTTCAATGCTTAACGAGGTAATAACAAAGGACCAAAAAACTATAATTTTACTTGAAACAATGGCAGGTAAGGGTAGCGAGGTAGGAAGAAACTTTGAGGAAATAAAGGCTATTATAGACAAGGTTAATCTCAATGAGAAATTAGGCGTGTGTCTTGATACCTGCCACGTTTATGATGCCGGCTACGATATTGTAAACAGCTTAGACAACGTCTTAAACGAATTTGACAGGGTAATAGGCCTTGACAGACTAAAGGCAATTCATTTGAACGATACAAAAAATCCTTTCGAAAGTCATAAGGACCGACACGAAAAAATAGGTGATGGCTTTTTGGGTGCTGAGGCGATTACCCGCATTATAAACCACGAAAAGCTAAGGGATTTACCATTCTTTTTAGAAACACCTAATGATATTGACGGCTACGAAAAGGAAATAGCGTTTTTAAAGAGCGTTTACAAATATTAACAAAAAGTGAAGAAAAGGTAATCTTATTGAAAATTTCATACAGCTGTGCTATTATAATGATTGTAATCTGTCGAAACGCAGTAGCGTTTCATAAAAGCCGATTTTATCGGCTTTTAGCAAAATTGTTTTACGAAAATACAATTTTGCATTACAGTCATTGAAAGGATTATAGTCGAATTTTCTTTGAAATTCGATACCAAATCATATATTTGGTATCGAAACAGTGTGTTTTTACACTGTTTCGACTAACTATAATCGTTATAAAATTTAGAGGTGAAAATTATGAGGTTTTTAAAAAGCAGAAAAGGTTTTACACTCACAGAGCTTATGGTAGTTGTTGCAGTTATGGCAGTGCTTGTTGTAGTGGCTGTGCCTACCTACAACGCTGTGTCTAAAACAAGAAGAATAGACGATTGCTTAGGTAACAGAATTATAATCGAAAACATTTTGCAGGAAGCAATGTTTGGTATGCGTGACAACGGCAAAAAGCAAACAGAAATAAATATGGAGTTTGCAAACGAATTACACGTTGTTAACTCACCGTTAAATTTTCCTGAGGGCTACGCTAACGTAAAATGCTTTATTCTCACAAAGGATGATAATACGGCGTTTACTCTTGGTGATATTCGTGGCGGCTACAGAAGCGAGGGTACCTATGAGCAGGGCTGCGAGTCCAAGCACTACTTAAAGCGCAGAGATTTAGCAAGTGTTAAATTTTACACCTATCTGGCAAATAGTGAGATTCCGCAATGTGCTTTTGAGGAGCCCGACGGCAAGGAATATACATACTATATTTTTAGTGACGGCACCGTATTGTGTGATTGTCCCGAGTGCTTAGACGCTTTGAAAAATTAAATGAGAAAGAAGATATTTTAAATGGCAAAAAATAAAAAATCCGGTAAAAAGGGCTTTTTAATTGCTCTTTCGGTGATTCTTGTAATTTCTATTGTAGCAGGTACTTTAGTGTTCTTTAAATATAAGGACATTATAACCCCTCCTGACGAGATTGTTCAGGATACCTTAACATACGATTTTGATGCTGATGAAACTGTACCTGAAACGTTGCAGTCCGACCCTATTTTTGACACTATTTACGAAAGAACGGCAGAAAGCTATAAGGCTGCTGTAAGGGATTGGGCTACAAACGGCGGTGAAATTATGTACAGCCACCACGTAATAAATATTTTGTGCTGTGGTGTTGATACAAGAAATCCGAATGCTATTGCAGGTCTTACAGATACAATTCTTATTTTGTCTATAAACACAGAGGCAAAAACTCTTACGCTTACCTCAATTATGCGTGACTCCTTTGCATATATTCAGAATCCTGACGGTGAGGGCGGTACCTTTAATAAAATTAATGCTGCATTCCCATTCTATGGTGTAGACGGTCTTATTCCTGCAATTGAAAACAACTTCAAAATAAGAATAGACGGTTACGCACTTATCAACTTCTCACTCTTTAAGGCTGCTATAGATAAATTAGGCGGCGTAACAGTACCTGTACAGCAATATGAGGCTAATTATATTAACAACAATTATCCAAACTGCAGTGTTGAAGCAGGTGATGCTGTTACCTTAAACGGTGACGAGGCTCTTGCATTTTGCCGCAGTCGTAAGTGCGATAGTGACGGTGACGTAAGCAGAACACGCCGTCAGCGCGACGTAGTTAAATCAGTACTTTCAAAGGCGCAGGATATTAAGCTTTCTGAGCTTGATGATTACGTAAAAACCTTCTTGCCGTATATTCAAACAAACTATAATACAAAAGATGTTTTAGATTTAGGTACAAGGGCAATTAAAGAAAATTGGCCAACCTTCGAATTCAAGCAGGTTTTAGTTCCTGAGGAAGCGGCTTGCAAGGGTGTAAGCGGTTCTTCTATGTGGTACTGGGCTGTTGACTATCCGCTTGCAGCGCAGACCTTGCAGCTTGAGCTGTATGGCAAAACAAACATTCAGTTAGAAGAGGATAGAGTTACGGCAATAGATTTGCTTACAAGATACGGTGAAAGATAATTTATGGAATTTATAGAAAAAGTAAAATCTCAATTAAAGGGTGCAGCTGAGGAGCTTATAGAAAAAGCGAAGCTCGAAAAAGGTGACGTGGTTGTAATAGGGTGCTCTTCAAGTGAAATCTTTGGCGATAATATGGGCACAAACTCCAGCCCTGAGTTAGGTGCGGCTGTGTTTTTAGCTCTTAACGAGGTTTTTGCAAAAAAAGGTATTTTTGTTGCTGCACAATGCTGTGAGCACCTGAACAGAGCAATTATAACCGAAGCAGATGCTGCAAAAAATCTTGAAAGGGTAAACGTAATTCCCGTGCCTAAGGCTGGTGGCTCATTTGCAACAGCTGCTTATAAGCACTTAAAAAATCCCGTTGCAGTTGAAGGCATAAATGCAGATGCAGGGCTTGATATAGGCGGAGTTTTAATTGGTATGCACTTAAAAAACGTTGCGGTGCCGGTAAAGCTTTCTGAAAAGAAAATAGGCGAGGCGTTACTTCTGGCAGCAAGAACAAGGCCAAAATTTATTGGTGGCGCAAGAGCCAATTATAATGAAAATTTATTATAAAAATAAAAAAGTTGTTGTAGGAAACTACAACAACTTTTTTGTTTACCTAATTTGTTTAATTAAAATTCAGGAATAACAATCTCAACTTCTTTTCCTAAATCTGAGGAACGAGCAATACCATCAATAATTGCCTGGTTGTAAATAATCTGGCTTGTTGGAACAGGTGAAGGGAGGTTGAATTCAATAGCATCAATGAAGGAACGGATTTTCTTGTCAAAGTTGTCTTCATCATTTTGGCATTCAGGAATAATTGTTTCAACACATTCGCCTGCAATGTTGTGGTAAATTGTCATTGGGCCACCAATTGAGCCATTCCAGCACTCTGTTGAAGGAATTCTTAAACCGCCCTCTGTACCCATAATAATTGTGTCACCCGGGGTGTCGCAGTGCATAGCCCATGCAATTCTGAAGTCAAGAACTATATCGTTCTCAAGTCTTATGTATGCAGCAGCAAAGTCATCTACACCGAAAACCTCAGTATATTCAGGCTTTTGAAGGTATTCGGGCTTTTTACCGAAAAGACCTGCCTTAAAGCCTGTAACTGTGAGCGGCTTCGGGTAACCAATAGCATTAAGCACCATATCGAGTGAGTAGCAGCCAATATCACCTAATGCACCAAGTCCTGCTGTATCCTCTTGAATGAAGGATGTACCGAAAGGAGTAGGAATACCCATTCTTCTGCCGCCGCCGGTTTGAATGTAATAAATTTTACCAAGAACACCGCTTTCGCAGATTTTCTTAACCATTTTCATGTTTTCGTCAAAACGAGGCTGGAAACCAATAGAGAGGATTTTACCGCTCTTCTTTTCAGCCTTGCAAATTTCAACAGCTTCCTCTAAAGTAACGCACATTGGCTTTTCAAGAAGAACGTGAACGCCGTGCTCTAAAGCGTAAATTGCACAAGGTGCGTGCTGCTTGTTGTAGGTACAAATAGAAACAGCGTCAAGGTCTTTTTCGTTGTCTATAAGCTCTCTGTCGCTGTTGTAGTACTTTGCACCTTCAACGCCGTATTGCTTTGCAAAAGCTTCTGCCTTGCCCGGAACAATATCTGCAAGTGCAACAATTTCAACGTCGTCGCATTTCATGTAGCTTTTTGCATGAGCTTCAGCAATCCAACCGCAACCAATAATACCAACCTTAATTTTTTTGCCGGTATAAACTCTTTCTTCTGTTTGCTTTTCTTTAAAAGCGTCTAAAATACTTGCCATAATTGACCTCCTGAATCTGTTTTACAGATTTTAATTAGCATATTAAGATTACCACATAAAGCCAATTCTTTCAAGAGAAAAAAAGATTTTTAATAGTGGTAAAATACACAAATACACACAATATATTGTGTGGTATTTAACGAAAAGTTGGAAAATTTTCAGAAAAAGTTTAACTAAAAATTTATTGTTAACAATTTATTCATTTTTTCGCAACATATCAGTAGAAAGCAGCGGTTACTATATAGTTGCCAATACGAGTACGCAAGAGAGTAAAATCTCTTCTATTCAAGAAAAACCCGTCGCAATGTGCGTCGGGTTTTTCTTTTGTGTAAATACACTCACTTTGGAAATTTTAATTTAATTTTAATCTTTTATATATTGCAATTTATAATGTTTTATTATATTATTTATAGGCGATTTGAAATTTAACTATTAGCTTATATTTATATAACAAAACAAAATACAGTAGGTGGAAA
>JAZOOH010000027.1:0-2325 GCA_045654905.1 Acutalibacteraceae bacterium
TTTCTTCATATCACGGTCAATCAGGAGTTTCCATAATTTTTTATAACTTACAGCCATAAGTACACCTCAGAACTGATAAAATTTTACCCATATATTATACCAATTCTGAACAGCTTTTGCAACAAAAAATAAAGCGAAAACTAAATTTATATTTAAAATCTCTAAAATTTAGAAGCGATAATAATAAGAGCTAATCAGATGCTCCATTATATATATGACGAAATTTGCAATTTGTTACGCAAAAAGTTTTAAGTTTTTCCAATATTCTACTTTTTACACAATATATAATGATCTGAATTGTGCAACATTACGTCATAAAAAGACAAAAACGGCGGAGAGAATGAATCTCCCTGCCGCTAAATATTATGATTGAATATCTTTAATTTAAAAAATCAATTTATATAACAATTTTTCGACCTCAGCCACCTTTAAAACTTTTCCCATTGCAACAACCTTTTCGTTCACAACAATGGCAGGCATACTCATAACGCCGTATTCCATAACTTTTGCCATATCGGTTATATACTCAACCTCAAGCGATAACCCCATATTTTTAACAGCTTCTTTTGTGTATTCATATTGCTCATGACAAGCTTTGCAGCCTGCACCTAAAACTTTAATGCTTTTGATTTCACCGTCAGAATTACAGCGAATTTCAGCAGTGTTTTCCGATGAACAACAATAGCAAGATGATTTCTTTTCTTCTTTTTTCTTTCCGAATTTAAACAGTGCCATAATGATACCTCCAAAATTAAATAATAAAGTTTTGTATTACGTTAAAGAAATAACCGACAATGATTATACCAATGGTGCATATCGCAACAAAAATACCAAGTAATTTCGGTTTTACAGCCTTACGGAGCATAATAATTGAGGGCAAGGACAGAGTGGTAACACCCATCATAAAGGAGAGTACAACACCGAGCAACGCACCCTTTGCAAGCAACGCTTCGGCAATAGGAATCGCACCGAAAATATCAGCATACATCGGTACACCTGCAACCGTTGCAAGAACTACACCAAACGGATTATTGTCACCGAGTACCTTAACGATGAAATCTTCGGGAATCCAATTGTGAATAATCGCACCGATACCTACACCGACAAGAACATAGGGAGCAACTTTTTTCGCAGTAGAAACAACCTGTTCCCACGCATATTTGATACGGTCTTTGAAGTGTAATTCTTCCTGCGGAACATCAAGTGATTTACCGTTTCGGATATATTCTTCAACCTGATTTTCAAGATGAAGTTTTTCAATCAGTGTACCGCCGACAACAGCGATAATCAGACCGATGATTACATAAATAACGGCAACCTTCCAACCGAAAATACTCATCAGCAAAACAAGGCTTCCAAGGTCAACCATAGGCGAAGAAATCAAGAATGAGAATGTTACGCCAAGCGGAAGTCCTGCACTTGTAAATCCGATAAATAACGGAATAGACGAACAGGAACAGAACGGAGTTACTGTACCGAGCAAAGCGGCTATGATATTTGCTCCTATGCCGTGAAATCTGCCGAGTATCTTTTTCGTTCTTTCGGGCGGAAAATAACTTTGAATATACGAGATAATCAAAATCAGAACACCGAGTAGCACCATAATTTTTATGGTATCGTAGATAAAGAACTGAATACTTCCGCCGATTCTGCTTGAAGTATCTAAACCGCAAGCATTTAAGATTGTTGCAATAAGCCTGTTCAGCCATTGCATTCCAAGGATTTCATTTTGAAAGAAATCCCAAGTCGTTTTTAATACACTCATAAAAATCTCCTTTCATATAAACATATAGAAATGTATCTATACATAAGTTTTAGAATATGCCGTGCGGAAAAGTATCGAATTACTTTTCACAACACGGCTTGCTTTCATCTGTGCCGTCAAGAGTTGTCAGGGTTTGCAGATATTTAACTGCACACTCTACGCCTTCAGATGAAATGGAATAGTGCATCCATTTACCTTCTTTGCGACCAACCACAATACCCGAATCGCAAAGTATTTTCATATGATGTGACAGAGTAGGCTGTGTAACATTAAGTTCGTCAAGAATTTTGCAGGCACACTTTTCACCGCTTGTCAGCATCTTCAAAATGCGGATACGGTTTTCATCACAAAAGGCTTTGAATATCAATGCCATTTTTCTTTCATCCATTTTAAATCTCACCACCCATAGATGTTTATCTATATGTATTATATGCGACATATAGATAATTGTCAATGGATAATTATGTTTTTTTCTGATGCAAATCAGTGAGTTTTATTAATCGTCATTATATATATGAAACCTAAGGATATATCATAGAATCAGACAAATTCCAATTTGT
>JAZOOH010000028.1:0-1824 GCA_045654905.1 Acutalibacteraceae bacterium
TGTACCGCCCCAAATTGTACGGACATTACAAAAAACAGCCTAATGGCAGAAATATTTAATTAAGCAATGAACTGACTTCGTTTTTCAAGCGGGGTCAGTTTTGTTTTAAGTTGAATTCGTTGGTTGTTGTAGAAATAGATATATTGATCAATCAGCAAACGAGCTTCGTTAAAAGTTTTAAGTTTAACTCTGTTAATACATTCTGTTTTGAGAATCGAAAAGAAATTTTCGGCTAAAGAGTTATCATAAGGATTCCCACGTCTTGACATTGAAGGCGTTATGCTGTAAGATTGAGTTAGCTTAAAATACCCGTTGGAAGTGTATTGAAAGCCTTGGTCACTGTGGAGTTGCAGCTCTGCAGTGACCTTCTCTTTTTTCTTAGCAGCTTTTATTGTACTTAAAACAAGAGCAACGTTTTGTGTTGTGCTTGTTTTGTATGCAACTATACTGTTGTCATACAAATCTCTGATGATAGAAAGATAAAGAACACCTTGAGAAGTATGTATATACGATATATCGGTAACCCACTTTTGATTTGGTCTGTCGGCTTTAAAGTTTCTGTTCAGAAGGTTAGGATATTTATGGATAACATCTGTATATTTGCGGTATTTCTTTCTCCTGATTACCGACAGCAAGTCATATTTTTGCATGATTCTTAAAACAGTTTTGGGATTATGATGTATATTTTCGCCTTCGAGCCACAGATGAACCCTGCGGTAACCGTATGTTTTACCACATTTACTTTGACACTCTTTTATCTTTTCGGCAATAGGTAAATCTTTATCCGGTATATCCATTCTTGCCACAAAATCGTAATATCCACTGCGAGACACTCCGAAGAACCTGCACATTTAACTGATTGAATACTTGTCTTTATGACGATATATTACTCTGTATTTTACCGATGGCTTCACTTCCTTTCTGTGAGCAAGAGAAAATCCTGCATCAACTTAATTTCCATCTCTAACTTTTTAATATATCTCTCCTTACTTGCCATTACATATCTCATTTGAGCAAGCTTATCTAATTTCTGTATAGACGGTGGTAGTTCGCCATCTTTTTTACAGGGTCTGCCTTTCTTGTGAATAGTCTTTCCTGCTTCTACCTTTCGTTGCTTTTTGTTGTATCTTGTTTTGAAATCTCTCATTTGCTTATGAGTAAATCCTAATTTGTTACCTATTTCTCGTAACGTATTTCCTTGATTTATTAACTCGATTATTTCTTTTTCATAATCTTGCATATGTCTGTATCCTCTTGGCATAAAAATTCCTCCTATGGTAGTTTCTTTAATTCTACCATAGGAGGCTGTTTTTTTCATTGTACGTTTTTTACGGACCTGTGCAAATTACCTCACGGGCTGTGTGCTTTTATTTAATGATTATAATTACTGATACTTGGGTCTCTTCACATAGCTTGTGTGGAGAACCTCGTGTGCCTTGTGGCTGTTGGGCTCACCAAGGAACTCTGCATAGATTCTCTTAACAGCTTCGCTTTCGTGTGACTTTCTCTTGGGAAGATTCTTGTCAGCCTCGTAGAGAGCTGCTGCACGTCTGCCCTTAAGGTCAACGAAGTTGTGAACTGTTGCGTTCTGAATCGGCTGACCGCCACCGTTTACACAGCCGCCGGGACAACCCATGATTTCGATGAACTGGTAGTCTGCTGTGCCGTTCTTGACCTTTTCCATAATCTCGTGTGCTGCTGCAGCACCGCTGGCAACTGCAACCTTAACGTCGAGACCTGCAACGTTGTAGCTTGCTTCCTTGATGCCCTGGCCGCGGACCTCTGTGAAGTCGAGGCTCTGGAGCTCTTCGCCTGTAAGAACTT